>CAIUMD010000068.1 GCA_903900155.1 uncultured Caulobacterales bacterium
CCCTCCGGCCCTCCGGGCCACCTCCCCCAGAGGGGGAGGAGAAATCAGCGCGACGCTCACGACACGACCTCCTGCGCCCGGCGGCCCACGCCCAGGCGCACGCGGCGGTCCGACAGCGAGATCAGGCCGCCCAGGGCCATGATCAGCGGGCCCAGGAAGATCAGCCGCACCCACGGGTTCACATAGGCGCGAACCAGCCAGGCCGGCTTGCCGCCCTCGCCCGCCCGGCGCTCGCCCAGCACGATGTAGATGTCGTCCAGCAGGCTGGGACAGATGGCCACTTCCGAGGTCGTCTGGCCGCCGGTCGGATAGAACCGGCGCTCGGGCTCGGCGTGGCAGACCTCGGTCCCGGCCTTGGTCTTGACCGAGACGATCCCGCGCTCGGCCAGGTAGTTGGGCCCCTCGACCGTGCCGACATCGGTCAGGGTCAGGGTGTAGGCGCCGAGCGTCTGGTTGTCGTTGAGGCTGAGCGCTTGCGCGGCCTCGACCTTCCAGGCGGTCTCGAAGGCCGCGCCCAGCACGAACAGGCCAAGGCCGGCATGGGCCAGGGTCGTGCCCCAGGCGCCGCGCGGCAGGCCGCGAGCGCGGCGCAGGCTCTCGCCGGCGGGGGCGCGCAGCAGCTTCAGGCGGTCGGCCATCTCCAGCAGCGCGCCGCCCAGCAACCAGAAGCCGATGACCAGACCGCCGCTGGCCAGGGCCTTGCGCGGCTGCACCACGCCATAGGCCACCAGGCCCAGCACGGCGGCGGCGGCCAGCACGATCCACAGCTTGCGGGCCACGCCCTTGGCGTCGCCACGCTTCCAGGCCAGCAGCGGACCGGCCGGCAGCACGGCGAAGGCCAGCAGCATCAGCGGCACGAAGGTAAGGCTGAAGAACGGCGCGCCGACCGAGACGGCCTCGCCGTCCATGGCCTCGCGGATCAGGGGATACAGGGTGCCCAACAGCACCACCGCCGTCGCCGTCGACAGCAGGATGTTGTTGAGCACGATGGCGCTCTCGCGGCTGATCGGCCGGAACTGGCCGCCCGGATTGAGGCTGCCGGCGCGCAGGCCAAACAGCAGGAAGCCCGCGCCGGCGGCCAGGCCCATCATCATCAACAGCAGCACGCCCCGCGTCGGATCGACGGCGAAGGCGTGGACGGATGTCAGCACGCCCGACCGCACCAGGAAGGCGCCCAACATCGAGAAGGTGAAGGCCGCCAAGGCCAGGAACGCCGTCCAGCCCGGCAGCGCCCCGCGCTTCTCGGTGACGATGGCCGAGTGCAGCAGGGCCGCGCCGATCAGCCAAGGCATGAAGCTGGCGTTCTCGACCGGATCCCAGGCCCACCAGCCGCCCCAGCCCAGCTCGTAATAGGCCCAGAAGGCGCCCAGGGTGATGCCGATGGTCAAGAGGCTCCAGGCCGCCAGGGTCCAGGGCCGCACCCAGCGCGCCCAGGCCGCGTCGATCCGGCCCTCGATCAGCGCCGCCAAGGACAGGGAATAGACCACCGAGAAGCCGACATAGCCGGCGTAGAGGAACGGCGGGTGCACCGCCAGCGCCCAGTCCTGCAGCAGCGGATTGAGCGAGCGGCCCTCGACCGGGACGTCCAGCAGACGCGCCAAGGGGTTGGAGGCAAAGACCGTGTAGGCCAGGAACAGCACGCCCAGGCTGCCTTGCACGGCGATGGCGTAGGCCCGCAGGCGCGGCGGCAGGCTGTCGCCGAAGAAGGCCATGGCCGCGCCGTAGCCGGTCAGCACCAGGCACCACAGCAGCATCGAGCCCTCGTGGCTGCCCCAGGCGCCGGCCACCTTGTAGAACAGCGGCTTGGCCGTGTGCGAGTTGGCCGCCACGTTGGCGACCGAGAAGTCCGAGGTGACGAAGGCGTGGATCAGCGCCGCGAAGGCCACGACCACGGCCAGGAACGTCGCCACCGCCGCGCCGCGTCCGGCCCCGGCCAGCACCGGCGATCGCCGCGCGCCGCCGACGGCCGACAGGCCGGTCTGGGCCAAGGACAGCGCCAGCGACAGGATCAGGGCGAAGGCGCCCAGTTCGGTGATCATCGACGATCCTCCCCCCGTGGGGGAGGCGACCGAAGGTCGGAGGAGGGTGGGTCAGCAGGACTTCCCCCACCGGTCGCTTCGCGACCACCTCCCCCCTGGGGGGAGGGTCTGTCGTAGCTAGGCGCACCCGCCCCGTCGCCACGCCACTCGCCCTGCTGCTTCAGCGCCTTGGCCACTTCGCGCGGCATGTAGCGCTCGTCGTGCTTGGCCAGCACCTGCTTGGCGACGAAGGTCCCGCTTTGGTCAAAGCTGCCCTCGGCCACGATCCCTTGCCCTTCGCGGAACAGGTCCGGCAGGTCGCCGTGATAGCTGACCTTGGCCGTGGCCTGCTGGTCGGCGACCACGAAGTCGACGTCGCCGCCGGGGTGCTTGACCACGCTGCCGTGCTGCACCAGGCCGCCCAACTGCACCTTGCGGCCCGGCGCGACATTGGCGGCCTTGGCCTGGGCGGGCGTGTAGAACAGCGAGATGCTGTCACGCAGACCGTACATGGCCAGGCCCACGGCCAGGGCCAGCACCGGCGCGATGGCCAGCAGGATGGTCAGGCGACGGCGCGCCTTACGGGATTTGGGCCAGAAACTCATTGGGTCTTAGCTTGTGCGGGCGTGTCGGCGGCCTGGCGCAGGGCCGACAGCACCTTGGGCTGGTTCTTGAAGCGGGCGCTCGCATCGGCCAAGGCCGCGTCGCGCTTGGCGGTCTCGCCCAGCACGGCATAGGCGCGGACCAGGCGCACCCAGCCGTCGGGATCGTCAGGCGATTGAGCCAGGCGCGCGGCCAGGCCCTCGACCATGCCGGCGATCATCCCCCGCACCTGGGGATTGGCCTCGGCGGCGGGCTCGGCGCTGGGCAAGCGGCCCTGGGCCTCGACCTGGGCGATCTCCTGGGCCAGAGCGGCACGGCCCGGATCGGCGGCAGGCAGACCGGCCACCAGGGCGCGCCAGTCGGCCAGGCCGCCCTGGACGTCGCCGTCGGCGATCTTGCCACGCCCCAGATAGTAGCGAGCGCGTAGGTCGTTCGGGTCGACCTTCAGGGCCTCGCCGAAGGCCAGTTTGGCGTCTGCGCCCACCTGTCCCCCATTTCCTCTTTGGGCGGCTTCCATGACGAAGGTCTCGCCCAGGAGGCTCCAGATGTCGGCCCGCTTGGGAGCGACGTGGACGGCCTTACGCAGGGCGGCCTCGGCGCCGGTCAGGTCGCCGGCGGCGGCGCGGGCCTTGGCCAGGAACACCAGCGGCTCGGGATCCTTGGGACGCTCGGCGACGACGCCTTCCAGCACGGCGGCGATCTGCTCGGGGGCGAGCGCGGCCGGATCGGCGGCCTTCCAGGCGGCGACGCGCTTGGCGAAGGGCTGGTCGGCGAACTCGGGACGGCCGATGGCGACATAGAGACCGACGGCGGCGGCGCAGGCCGCGCCCACCGTGACGACCACAACCTTGCGCGGGCCGACGCCGTCGCGCTCCCACACCTGGGTCTGGTCGGCGGCGGCCAGCAGGCCCCGCGCCGCCTCGGCGCGGGCGGCCTTCAGTTCGTCCTGCGCCAGGAGGCCGTCCATGGCCAGGCGCTCGACCTCGGCCAGGCGGCGGCGATGCGGCTCCAGCCGCGTCTGGGCGTCGTCGACGGGCCGGGCGCGCGCGGCTCCACGCAGCACCAGCCCGGCCGTCACGGCCGACAGCCCCGTCGCGGCGATCCAGAAAGCGATCATGGCCGCGTGGTAGCGTGTTCCGGCCTTCGCCGTTAGCGGAAAAAGCGCTTAAGTGGGGTCAGACAGCCCTCGGACGTTCAGCCTCTGAGAGCTTGGACGACTTCAGGGGACCAAAGGGCTATTTTCGGGCGTCCACGGCCTTTGGCGCCGTTGTTGGCGCCGGCGTCACTGCGGACGAAGACGGATTGGCTTGCAAGCGATCGATCTTCGCATCCAGCGCCGCGATCGCCACCCCAACCTCGCGGCCTGCGCCGAATTGGTCGCCACCAAAGGCGATCATCGAGAAGATCAGGGCGATCGCGCCGATCAGCATCCCTACCGCCGTGACCTTGTCGACCGACCGGGCCGCCAGCGCGTCGATCTTGGCGGACAGCTCGGAAAAGGACGTCTGAAGCTCGGCGCGCAGCTCGGACCGAAGATCAGCGTGCGAAGTCTGCAGGTGCGCGAACATGCGCTCGAACTTGGCGTCCGAGCGCGCTTCGAGCGCCTCCAACTTCGCGTCCAGTTCTTCCCGCGTCATGTCCACAGGTGTGCTCTCGAAGCCGCCCTATCGCAAGCTACACCTTAGGCGCGCACCGACTTCAAATGCAAACAAAAAGGGAACGAAGATCAGGCCGCGATCGCCGCCGCCGCCCGCCGGCGCACGATCTCGGCCGTCTTGTCATCCCGCGTGTAGGCGATGAAGCCCGCGGCCACGTCCAGGTACTTCACGGCCAGGCCCGAGTCGCCGCCGTCGCCCGTGCGGGCCACGTGCAGGACGTCCTCGATATAGGGGTCCAGGCGGCTGTTCAGCTTTTCCAGGATCTTGTTGCGCGAGTTGCCATAGCCGGCCTTGTCGGCGCACGAGCGCAGTTCGGCGACGAAGGCCAGCGCCGACTGCGCCCGGCGGATCATCGCCTCGTCCGGCTCCTCGGTCAGCTTAGCCGCGCCCTTGCTGCCCTTCTTGGCCATCATGGTCAGCGGACGGGTCGGCAGGGCCGCCTCCAGCTGCTTGTCGGCCTGGTCCATGCGCTGCTCGCAGACCTTGGCCATCTGCTGCTTGTGACGCGCCAGGCGCTTGCCCCACGGGCCGTCCTTGGCGACCTCGATCGACTGCTGGAACTCAGTGATCTGCAGCTGGGCGCGGTGGGCGCCCTGGGCGGCCTCGCGACCAGCCTTCTCGCCCTCGGAGAAGTTGAAGTTTTCGATGCGCAGGATCGAGGCGTCGATATCGGCCAGCACGCGCTCGCCGAACGCCTTGGCTTCGGACGAGGCCAGATAACGATCGGTCGGCCGGTCCATGACCGCCGAGATCACGCGCAGGATCCGCCAGTCGTCCGGCAGGTGGGCCGACAGCATGTCCAGCAGCAGCGGGCCGGCGTCCTCGCTGATCCGGCAGGCGTCGCGATAGGCCAGCTTGGCGGCGAAGGCGCGCTCGTCCGACATGCGGCTGACCCATTCGGCCAGCTTGGGCAGGCACGAGCGGGCGATGGCTGACAGCTGCAGGCACAGCGCCAGATGCTCGGGGTCGCACAGCGAGCGCACGCTGTCGAAGGCGGCGTTCTCGGGATCGCGCAGGCCGGCGGCGGCCGTCTTGCACAGTTCGTCGAAGACTTCCGGCGTGCCCTGCTCCAGGTCCCACGGATTGCACTTGGCCGAGGCTTCCTCGACCCGCGCCGGCACGATGACCTTAAGCGCCTTCCACAGGCGCCCCAGCACGGGCGCCGGGAACGAGACGCAGCCCTCGCCCCGCGACGCGCACAGCGGCACGATGGGGGCCAGGATGTTGTTGCGGACGAAGCGGTTGGCGGTCTCGTCCTCGACCAGGCCGCGCACGGCGGCCAGGGATCCGGTCGCGCCGGCGCCCGACAGCGCCAGCTCCAGGCTGCGCAGCGCCGCGTCCGGAGCGGTTTCCACCAGCGTCCGGATGATCTGCAATTTATGCGCGGCGATAGCGGCCATGGTCCCCCGTGTCGGACTCGCACGGCCGACAGACGTCAACCATGTTCGAAACGAGGTTAAGGATTTCCGAAACTCGTCAAAAATCCAAGGCCTTGGAACGAGATGTCGCGGGGGAAAAAGCCTTTGGCTACTGGAGGTTTAGGTCACCGGTGGCATTGGCGGCGCGCAGCCCTGGTCGCGACCGTTCGCTGCAACCCCCGGTTATGTCTCGGCGCGCGGCAGGTCCAGCGTGACGCGCAAACCGCCCAGGGGTGATTCACCAAGCTTGACCGATCCGCCATAGGCGCGGGCCAGTTCGTCGACGATCGACAGGCCCAGGCCCGTGCCCGGCGCGTTCTCGTCCAGGCGCTGGCCGCGCTTGAGCGCCAGGGCGCGTTCCTCGGGCGGCAGGCCGGGACCGTCATCGTCGACCGTGACGGTCATGCGGGCCTCGCCGGTCGGAACGGCCTCGACGCGGATCTTGCCCTTGCACCACTTGCCGGCGTTTTCCATCACGTTGCCGACCACCTCGAGAAGGTCCTGCTTCTCGCCCTGAAAAGCCAGGTCCTCGGGGCAGCGCCAGTCGATCTCGACCCCCCTGCCCTCCGACCTGCCCTGGAAGATTCGTTCCAGGGTCACGGCCAGTTCGTCCAGGATCGGCTCGACCGGCGTGCGCTCGCCGGACGTCTGCGAGCGGGCGGCGGCGCGGGCGCGGCGCAGGTGGTGGTCGACCTGCTCGCGCATGGTCTGGGCCTGGCGCTCGACCACCTCGGCCAGCTGGCCCGGCTGCTGGGAAGCCTCGGTCAGCATCACCGACAGCGGCGTCTTCAGGGCGTGGGCCAGGTTGCCGACGTGGGTGCGCTGGCGCTCGACGACTTCCTGGTTGTGGGCCAGCAGCGCGTTGAGCTCGCGCGACAGCGGCTCCAGCTCTTCGGGATAGTCGTCGGCCAGCCGCTCGGCCTTGCCGCGCCGGACAGAGGCCACCTCGCGGCGCAGGCGAAACAAGGGCTGCAGGCCGAAACGCACCTGCACCACCACCGCCAGCAGCAGGCCAACGCCCAGGATCAGCAGGGCGATGGCCGTAGCGCCGGCGAAACGGTCGGCGTCGGCGTCGATCGGCGAGCGATCCTCGGCGGCCAGGAACACCACCGGATTGGCATAGCCCGGCAGGCGGGCCAGGATGGCGGCGGCGCGCAACGGCTTCTCCTGCGGCCCGTGCATCTCGAAGAAATGCGTCTTGCCCGGCTCCGAGTTCAGGTGACCGATCTGCGTCGAGGACAGGATGAGGTCGCTGTCGAACAGCGAGCGTGATCGCACGATCGGCCGCATGGCCCCGTCCGGCTGCTTCTTCAGGATCACCCAATAGCGGCCTGAATAGGCGCGGGTGGCGCGGATGTCGGTCAGCACCGGCGCGCGCAGCTGGCCGTCCTCCACGGTCGAACCCGCATAGAGGTCGTCGGTCAGCACCGCCAGGGACTGATCGAACCGGCGGATCGCCGCGTCGCGGAACTGGGCGGTCAGGAACACCCCCGCCACCAGCACGACCAGCAGCGTCCAGCCCCCGGCGAACAGCACCAGGCGGCGGACCAGTGATCGGCGGCGCAGATCCAGCATGAAGGCTACGCCGTCGCCTCGCCCGCGAGCGGCGTCAGGCGATAGCCCAGGCCGCGCACGGTCTCGATGCGATCGGCGCCCAGCTTCTTGCGCAGGCGGCCGATGAACACCTCGATGGTGTTTGAGTCGCGGTCGAAGTCCTGGTCGTACAGGTGCTCGACCAGTTCGGTGCGGCCGATCACCCGGCCCTGGTGCATCATCATATAGTGCAGCAGGCGGTATTCCAGCGAGGTCAGGCGCAGCGGCTCGCCGTTGACGCTGGCCCGCGCCGCGCGCGGATCCAGACGCAAGGCGCCGCACGACAGCGACGGCGCGGCGTGGCCGGCCGAGCGGCGCAGCAAGGCCCGAAGACGAGCGAGAAGCTCCTCGGTGTGGAACGGCTTGGCCAGGTAGTCGTCGGCCCCGGCGTCGAACCCGGCGACCTTGTCGCTCCAGGCGCCGCGCGCGGTCAGGATCAGCACGGGCGTGACGACATTGCCCCGCCGCCAGCGCTCCAGCACCGACACCCCGTCCACCTTGGGCAGGCCAAGGTCCAGGATCACCGCGTCATAGGGCTCGTTCTCGCCCAGATACTGGGCTTCTTCGCCGTCGGGGGCGTGGTCGACGGCATAGCCGGCGTCGGCCAAGGTCAGCTTCAGCTGACGCGACAGGTCGGGATCGTCCTCGACGAGCAGGATACGCATTTAAACTCCCAAACCGTGTTTAGCCCCCGCTGAGGATCTGTCCGGTCTCGGCGTCGACGATGAAGTCGATGCGACGGCCGTCAGCGGCGGCCCAGCGGACACGATAGTTGCGGCCTTCCAGGCCAGCGTCCAGCACGCGGCCGGGAACGCGCGAGGCGATCATCTGGATCACGCGGCTCAAGGGCACCAGACGACCCGACTGCACGCCACCACGCGCCTGGTCCGACTGCGCGCGCCAGTCGGCGCCCAGCGAGTCGGGACCACGGTCGTGACGCTGCGCCCATGCCACGCTGGGAAGAGCCGCGCCCGGAAGGGCGGCGACCAGCGCGGCGGCGACAAGAAGGACACGGATCGTTTTCATGCTCTTCGGTCTAACGGACCTCGGCTGAATGGAGACTGAACGCAGGGGTTATGAACGGGCCATGGCGTTCTGTCACGGCTGGACACGCTTGAAACGAACCGACCGGCCAGGTTCCGTCGGGAGCGGTCACAAAGCGATCAGAGGCCTAGCAACGCTTTGAGCTTAGCCTGGGTCTCGGCGAGCACGCCTGGCGGAGCGACACCCTTATGCTGAGCCCGCCTCGCAACCCAGTCTACGCTCTTGATTTGATCGGCTAAAACAGCGCTCGGCAAAGCCCCTGGTACAACAACCTCGAAGGGATAGCCTTTGATCCGGCTGGTCATCGGGCAACACAGCATCATGCCCCGCTTGCCATTGTATGAGGCTGGCGACAGCACGAGCGCTGGACGATGCCCCGCCTGCTCGTGACCCGCTTGCGGATCGAACTCAAGCCAGACGATGTCACCCATATCGGGGATGTAGCGGACGCTCACCAGACTTCCTTGCCCACTGGGGCGCCGAAGTCGACATCTTCGTGGAACGTCTCGGGCTCCATCTCGGCAAGCATGGCATTAAGATCGTATTCGGGAGCCCTGATCGGCTCGATGATGATCCGGCCGTTTTCCTCCCTAACATCGACAGCCTGGTCGATGCTGATGTCCGCAGCGGCCATGACACGGGCCGGGATACGGACCGAGGCGCTATTACCCCACTTCTTCACGACAACATGCATGTCCGATCTCCTAGCTTGAAAGATCGGTCCGAGTTGCGCACGTGTCAACAAATGTCGACACATTACAGCGCGATCAAACTCTTCCTGAACGTCAGCTTCACCGTTCGGCCCAGCGGGTCCAGGTAATCCCGCTGATAGGCCTGGGGCGTCACGCCCTGGGCGTCGCGCACCACGGGGCGGCTGTAGAACAGGTTGTCCGCCGCCAGGGTGATGCGGGTCCCGGCCACCCATTTGGACATCCTCCCCAGCTTCACGTCGCTCGGCGCCTCGTAGAAGGCGGACAGGTTGACCGTGGTCTGGTCGTCGAAGCGCAGGGCGCCGGTGGCGGGGCCGGCGTCGATGACGCTGGCGCCGCGCCAGGCGCCGTTCAGATTGACCCCCACGCCCTGACGGAAGGCGTTGACGCGGAAGTTCAGCTCTTCCCTGGGCTGGCCCCCACGGCTGGTGCTGGCGCCGTTCAGCAGGTCCAGCGGCGGCAGGCCCTGGCGCAGGGTGGTCTCGTCACGCAGGCGGAAGGTGTAGTTGAGCGACACCTGCACCTGGCCGACCTTCTTGGGGTCGGGCTTGGTCCCCTTGGGCGCATCCTTCTTCGGGCGGCCGAAGAAGCGGGTCAGGTTCAGGCCGCCGCGCAGTTCCTCGCGGTCGATGGCGTCGAAGTTCAGCGGTCGGCTGTCGATGGCCGTCAGCACGCCGTCGGCGTTGCGGGTGAAGCGCTCGGGGAAGGCCGCCTCCAGCGCCGGGGTGATCACCGGGAAGTTCGAGATCGGGTCCTCGATATGGGTGCGCACATAGTTGGCGTTGACCGTCAGCCGGGTGTCGCCGCCGTCGCGTCCGACCGGCCGCAGATTGACCCCGGCCCGCAGGGTGCGGCGGCGATCGTTCTCCAGGCCGCGATTGCCGCCCTCGGTGCGGTTGACCGTCACGCTGCTGCCGGTGCTGAAGTCGAACACCGTGACATTGGGGGTCTGCAGCACCGGATCGACGATCTGGTTGGCGGCGGGGGCCGACTGCTCCTCGCTGAGGCTGAGATTGACGCTGACCAGCTTGCCGGGCGACCAGTTCAGGCCCGCGCCCATCGCAAGGCGGTCCTTGAAGGTTTCGACATTGTAGCCGGCGTTGACGCTGGCGGTCAGTTCGCCCAGCACCGGCAGCACCGCGTGCGAGCGGCTGGCCAGGGGCACGTCGATGTCGCCCTGCACCGACATCGTCCGGCGGTCGTAGTTGCTGCGCATCGGCGCGCCGTTGCGCAGGGCGTCCGAGGTCTGCTCGACCCGCTCGCCGCCCAGCTTGAGGGTCGAGGACACGCGGCCGGCCGGGATCTCCGCGACGTCGCCGTTCAGGACCAGTTCGGCCTTGGCGGTGCGGGACTTGGCCTTGGCGATGTCGCGGGCGTTGACCTTGAGCAGGGCGCGAGCGATCGGGCCGAAAGGATTGACCGCCGGATCGCGCGCCGCGATCGCCGCCTTCCAGTCCGTGCTGTCGACGCTCCGCCCCGTCGCGGTTTCGCTCTCATTGCGATCGTAGTTGCTGTTCAGCGACCAGCGCCAGTCGCCGACATAGCCGTTGGCGGCCAGGCCCAGCTGGCCCCGGAAATTGTCCTGCACCCGCAGCTGAGACCATGGGGCGTCCAGGTAACGATAGACCGTGACGTCGCCGGCGAACGGCGAGAACGGACTGCCGGCCGGCAGCCGCACGGACGTCGTGGGCAACCCCAGGAAGCTGGTGCGCTGGGCGTCTTCCAGGTCGACGCTGACCGTGACGCTGACCCGGCGGGCCAGATCCCGGGTGACGGTGGTCTTGAAATTGCCCTGCCCCAGCGACGGCAGCAGGCTGCGGTTGGCGACGATGCCCGACAGCTCCGGATCGCCCGCCGAGAAGGCCGACAGCGCTGCCGGTCCGTCCCGGGCCGTGTCCGGCGCCCGGGCCACGGTGACCAGGTCGCCGGCCAGGGCCGACAGCGCCGGATCGATCTCACGCCCGAAGGTCGTGGCCGCCACATTGCCGACCAGGCCGTAGGGCGAGGTCGCCGAGGGCGCGCGATAGATCTCCCGCTCAGTCTCGAACAGCGCCGCCTCCTGGCGCCAGTCCAGGCCGACCGTGGTGCGCTCGTCGCCGGCCAGGCGGAAGACGTCGCCGTCGAAGCGCTCGACGGTGCGGCCGCCGGCGGTCGTGGCCGTCGCTTCCAACTCGACGGCGGCCGAGCGAAAGCGCCTCTTCAGGACGAAGTTCACGACCTTCCGGTTGGGGCGGTAGCCGTAAGCGATGGCCGAGGCCGGCGGCAGCACGTCCATGCGCTCGATCGCCTGGCTCGGCAGCCCGCTGATCTCGGAAAATCCCGAGATACGTCGGCCATTCGCCAGGTAGATCGGCGGCGGATTGTCGGGATCGCCGGTGCTGATCTCGGCGGCCAGCAGGGTCACCAGATCCTGCACGGTGCTGGCCCCGGTGGCCTGGATCTCCGATGCGTCCAGGGTCAGTTCGGGCTGGGCCGGGCCATGGGCCTTGCCGCGCGTGGCCTTGATCACCAGACTGTCGAGCAGCCCGGTCTGCTCGCTCTCCGGCGGCAAGGGGAAAACCGGTGTCTCCTGCGCCGGCGCCGCGACCTGCAGCAGCGCCAGCACGCTGACCAGAACCATGGAAGTCGACCTGATATCGTGTCTGAACCCTAGCGTTCCCTAAGGTGGGTCCTGACTGGAGGCAAGGCGAAGACTAAGCTCAGATGACGAGTAAGATCAGATGGCGAGTAAGAGCTGCCGACAACAAGCTTTCTGTTTTCAAGCGGCTATGCGGCCACCCAATCCCCACACTCACGGACCGTCCGAGGAATCGCATCAACAGCAACCGCTCGAACAGCCGCAACGTTGTCGACATGATCACGATGAGCCGGAGCAGTAGTTAAACCGAATGTAAACATTACCATACGGCGCAGGTAGGACGCGAAGATTAGATCTGACGAGGCAGAACTTAAAGCCGCACTAGCCACAAGAACGGCAAAGTCTTGCTTCCGGCTAGGCGACATGCGTTCGAACGCGGCGCCGAGCGCCAGTGCTTGCTGGGATGGCGGCGGTCGCCGATCCGAAGGCTTAAAAACTCCTGCCGCCAGCGCATGCGCAAACCGAGAATGACCCGCCTGCGCCTGAAAATATACAATCAGCGGCACGAGCTCTCCAGGGACATCCCGATCCTTGAGCAACCGCTGAGAGGCTTGATAGGCTCGATCGATATCGATCTGTGATTGGCGCAAGCAGCGAGTTCTGTATGCCAGCCAAGCGGGCAGCGCGAAGGTAAGGAGGACGGCGACCGTAAGCACGGTCGCGATTGAGATCACGTCTACCGGCATATCTGGACTCCAGTCGTATTCCTTAACAGCGACTCTCTCAGAAAAGTGTCAAGAGATTGCTCAAGCTTTGAGCGCATCATTTGGCGCCGCGCTTGGCGGAACGCGAACCTGAAGCGGGCAGTTGCTTGGCTTTTGCATGGTCCACTGCGCTGTTGCGGACCTTCGCCAGGTCCGTGTCGCGTTTCAGGTTGTGTTTTCTGTGTTCGAGCAATGCAGCGCTGATCGCTTTGATGACCGCCGGACCACGAATGAAAAATAGGACGGCAACCACCATCCAACAGAGCGCCCACCAGGGCGCTCCAGCGCTCGCCAGTGGCGCTAAGATTTTCTCGATCGAGCCCATATGCCCCCGACTCGTCCGCAACCGGACATGCCCAGGCTAAAACAGCTACACCGCTATACGTGTGGAGGCTAGAACCGCGCATAAGCACTTGGCATGCCGGCCCAAGCTAAACTTGTCCGTTTTGTCGCCTTCCCAGTCAAGACAACGATGGCAGGCCGCACAGGCCACCTGATTTTAGAAATCTAAACTCATTCCTACTTCCGCTTGGGCGTGTACGGCTTCTGATCCCGCCAGGCCTGGGCGAACTTTTCCAGGTCCTCGTCGACGGTCTCGGGCAGGGTGACGACCAGCTTGGCCAGGAGGTCGCCGCGCTTGCCCTTGGCGTCCGGCATGCCGCGGCCCTTCAGACGCAGGGTCTGGCCGCTGTTGCTGCCCTTGGGCACGTTCAGCATGACATTGCCGTCGGGGGTCGGGGCCTCGACCTTGCCGCCCAGCACCGCGTCGGGGATCGACACGGGCAGGTCCATGACCAGCGCCTCGCCCTCGCGGCGATAGATCGGGTGCGGCTTGATCGACAGCTCGATCAGGGCGTCGCCCTGACCGCCGCGGCCGGGGCTGCCCTGGCCCTTCAGGCGCAGGGTCTGGCCTTCCTGGGCGCCGGCCGGGATGGTGACGTCGATCGCGCGGCCGTCCGAGAAGGCCACGCGCTTCTTGCCGCCCTTGATCGCCTCTTCCAGGTCGATGTCCAGGCGGGCCTTGATGTCCGCGCCCTTGGCCGAAAAGCCGCCGCCGGCCTGGCCGCCGCCGAACGGGCCGCGCCCGCCGCCCTGGTTGAACATGCCGCCGAACAGGTCGGAGAGATCGATCTCCGGACCCTGTTCGCGGTGGAACCCGCCCTGGCCAAAGCCGCCGGCGTTGAACGGACCGTTGCCGGGCTGGCCGCCGAAGCCGCGCATGGTCTCGCGCCCGTCGGCGTCGATCTGGCCCAGGTCGAACTTCTTGCGCTTCTCGGCGTCGCCGACGATGTCGAAGGCGGCGCTGACCTGCTTGAACTTGTCCTCGGCCTTCTTGTCCCCCGGATTGGCGTCGGGGTGATGCTGCTTGGCCAGCTTGCGGAACGCCTTGCGGATCTCGTCCGCGCTCGCGGTGCGGGAAACGCCGAGTTCCTGATACGGGTCGCGGGCCAAGGAAGGTCCTCTGGGAAAAAGTAGGCGGTGTGGGTACCGCCCTCCATCTAGAACGTCCAGAGGCGGGCGCAAGAGCCTGTGTGGCTCATTTACCACAGACCTGATGTCACAGGGCTGCCCCAGCCGTACAGCGCGCCGCCTTGGGCGACCTCGATCCGGGCGGCGGCCGAGGGCGCATCGGCGGTCCGCATGGCGGCCGTATAGGTAAAGGCCGGCGCCGAAACCTCGGCCTCGCGCAGCGCCGCCGCGCCGTCCAGGACGCGGACCCGATAACGCTCCGAACCCTCGCCCAGCGGGACCTCGCCCTCCCAGACGTCGCCGCCGACGCGGGCGCGGCGGATCCAGGCGAGTTGGAGGTCGCCGGCGACCAGGCGGGTCTTCAGGTGCGCCGGCGCGAGCGGACGCAGGGCGCGGCCGGTCCAGGAGGCGGTGATTTCCGTCATCGCAGAACCCGCCGGCGGAGCTCCCGCAGGCGCGGCGCGGACGATCAACGGCGTCCCGCGCTCGAAGGCCGCGACGTCCATGGAGATCACGGCCTCGTCCAGCAGCACGACCGGAGCGCCCGCCGGGATCGTCGTCTCCGTCGCCACGCCGTCGCGCTGTCCACGCAGCAGGCCGGAGAGCTTCCAGGTGTCGGCCGCGACCAGCTCGGCGCTCTGGAAGGCGATCACCTCCCAGTCGCCGGAGGGCGCGCGGATCGCCAGGGCGTTGTCGCCGGCCAGCACGGCGGCCAGCGGCGCGGAGGCCAGGGTCTTGCCCTCCAGGCGGACGGTCACCGCGCCCCGATCCAGCCGATGCGGCGAGGCGGGTGAGAGGTCGGTAAGCGTCTCGCCCAGAGTGGCGGGCTCGGAGACGCGAGCGCGGACCTTCAGGGTCTCAAGCCCGGCGCCCGCATGGACGTCCAGCGGCCGCCAGGGCTCGCAGGCGGCGGCGACCCGGGGCCGGGCGTCATCCGACAGCGCCCCGTCCGAAGGCAGGTCCAGCACGTGCAGCACCGGCGGCGCGGCCGGGTCGCGCGGCGGGGCCGGGCTCCAGTCGACACCGCCGACCACGCCGACGCCGGTCAGCACGGGCACGAGGGTCGCACGTGGCCGCTCGTCCAGGTCCAAGCGCTGCACCCGCCAGGCCTGGCCATCGACGCTCAGCCGATCGCCGGCCTCCAGCCGCAGGGCGGCCGCGGGCGACAGGCGCACGATGCGGGCGCGGCGCGCGGCCTCGTCGGCGGCCAGCATGCGGCGGGTGACGGCCTCGGCTTCGGCGGCCGCCAGCACGATCGGCGCGTCGGCGTCGCGGGTCCCCTGCCCGGCCTCGCGGCGGACCATCAGCGCCCCGACCTGGTAGTCGCGGGCGGCGTCGATGAAGCGCAGGCGCAAGGCTTCGGCGGCGGGCTCGAACACGCGGCTCTCGGTTTCCGCCCGGCCGTCGTCGGGCAGGGCCAGGTCGTCGGCCGCCAGAGTCCCGACCGCCCGGCCGGCGCGGGCCAGCATCTTCACGTGGTCGCCGCGCTCGACGGGGTCCAGGGCGAAGGCCTCGGTCAGGGGCGAGAGCGCGTCGCGCAGCCGCATCGGCCGATCGACGACATAGCCGCCCACCGCCCCGCCCGCCTCGCCGGGATCGATCGAGACGCCCGCCCGCGCGCCCAGGGCCTGGATCAGCTCGGGCAGCGGCGCGACGCCCGCGCGGCCGGTCAGCCAGTGGCCCAGCACCCAGTTGCCGCCGTCGCTCCAGACGTCCGAGCGGGCCGGAAAGTCGGGGAACGGCCGCGCGTCCCAGCACCAGGCGCTGGCGGCCTCGACCATCGGCCCGCCATAGACCGGCGACACCGGATTGGCCGCCGGCTCGTCCAGCCAGGCCAGCACCGCCTCCAGATAGCGCCGCTGGCCGAAGTCGTCGCGCTCGCCGGTCGAGTATGGCGGCAGGAAACTCTCGGAGCTCTTGGGGTCGATGAAGAGGTTTGGGGAATTGGCGCCCTTGTCGACGGCCGGGCAGCCGAATTCGGTCAGGCGGATCGGCTTGGACTTGGGGACCCAGGCCGTGGGCGTCGCCGAACGCACGCCGCCGGGGCGGTCGTGATGCGGCCGGCTCCACCACGAGACCAGGTCCTTGGCCCGCCAGATCCACGGCTCGCCCGCGCCATCGGTGATCGGCGTGCGGACCTGGGCGTCGCGGGCCGCCTGGCTGGCGTAAAACCAGTCGAAGTTCTCGCCGCCGGTCAGGCCGGCGCGCAGATAGGCCGGATCGTGCGGGCCGGCGAAGCCCGCGACGGCGTCCAGGTGGGTCTCGCCCTCGCGCCAGTCGGTGACCGGCGGGTACCAGTCGACGCCGACAAAATCGATGTTCGGATCGGCCCACAGCGGGTCGAGATGGAAGACGGCATGGCCGCCGCCCCCTTGTTCGCTTGGAGGCTGATGTCCAAAATATTCGCTCCAGTCGGCGGCATAGCCCAGCCTGGTCGCCGGACCGACCACCGCGCGCACCTCGGCGGCCAGGCTCTTCAGCTTGGCGACGGCCGGATAGGTCCCGCCCGCGCTCCGGATGGTGGTGACGCCCCGCAGCTCCGAGCCGATGACGAAGCCATCCACGCCGCCCGCCTGAACGGCCAGCGAGGCCTGGTGCAGCACCATGCGGCGCAGGCCCCAGGTCCCGTCGAAGAAGGCGTTCACCTGGGTCGCGACCGAGGCGGTTCCGTCCGTCCCCGCCTCGCAGGTGATCCGGCCGCGCCAGGGATAGGTCGGGGTGTCCATCAGGATGAAGGGATAGAGGGTCACCTTCAGCCCGCGCCGCTTCAGCTCGGCGATGGCCTGCAGCACCACCGCATCGGCCGGCGTGCCGCCATAGGCGGGGCTGCCGTCCTTCAGCGAGATCAGGTGCGCGCCCGAACGACTGACGCCGGCGACGCTCCAGGTCAGGGGCAGAGTGTCTTTCACCGCGCCCTCGACGCCCGGCCGGATCTGGCACTGGCCGCAGCGCAGGTCGGTCCCGAACCAGCTGACCACCAGGGTGACGTGGTCGACATTGGGCAGCTGGGCCTGCAGCTGGTCCAGCGCCACCACCAGGTCCGGCCGCCCCTCGGCGTTGTGCACGCTCTCGGACGCCGTGCGGGTCAGGCCCTCGCGGCGCAGGACGGCTTCGGTGGCGTAGACGAACTCACCCGCCCCCGGGATCAGGCACACGCCTTTCAGGCGTTCTTCCAGACCCGCTGGCGCGCCGCTGGCGCGCGGCCGGCGGAAGACCTCGAACGACAGCTGCGGCGGGCGATTGCCGTAGGGCTCCAGGGCTAGGTCCTCGAACACCACATAGGCCACGCCGCGATAGGCCGGGGCCGCGCCCTCGATGGCGGCGATCAGCGGATCGGGGGCCTGGACCTCGGTTCCACGGTGAACGCGCATGACGACGCCGGTCATGTCCATCACCTTGCCGTCGGCCCAGACGCGGCCGATCCCGTCGATCGGACCTTCGGCGACCGCCACGGCGAACGACAGGCTGTAGGCGTAAGCGGCGGTCTTCTGGCCCTTGGAGCCGCCGACGCGGGCCTCGACCCGTTTCTCGCGAAAGCGCGCGGCCCAGATCACCTGGCCGCCGACCCGGGCGCGGCCGAACACGCACGGCAGCGCCGCGCCCTCGGCCGCGCCGGTCAGGCGCAGCTCGGGGATGCGCGGGCCCACCTGGCGCGTGGGCGAGAGCGCCCCGATCGCCGCCCGGTCGACCGCCGCGCCCAGGACCCCGCCGACCACGGCTCCCAGGGGCCCGCCGATCGCCGCGCCGACGCTGGAGAGGATGACTTGGGCCATGCGGGCTCCTTCAAGGGAGAGGAAGACGGAAGGCGGCGACCAGCCGCTCGCGCCACCAGCGGCCCAGCACGCTCTCGACGCAGGCCCGGCCCCAATAGGCGTGGATCATGCGGTCGGGACCGGACTGGATCGCACAGTGCTTGGCGACCGCGCCTGGGGCCATGCGGAAGACCAGGACGTCGCCCGGTTGCGGGTCTTGGACCGGGATCAGCCAGCGGGTGAAGGCTTCGAGGAGGAGCTCGCGCCCGCGGGTCTCGGCCCAGTCGGGGCGGTAGGGCGGCGGGGCTTCGGGTTCGGCGCCGTGCAGGGCGCGGTAGACGCCGCGGACGAGGCCCAGGCAGTCGCAGCCGGCGTGGAGGGCGGAGGCCTGGTGGCGGTAGGGCGTGCCGAGCCAGGGGCGGGTCAACCGAAGAATCTCCTCCCCCTCTGGGGGAGGTGGCCCAGAGGGCC
>CAIUMD010000069.1 GCA_903900155.1 uncultured Caulobacterales bacterium
GCCCCCTCAGTCGCTTCGCGACAGCTCCCCCAGCGGGGGAGCAGATTCCGCGCGGCGCCTCAGTGCAGCTTCAGGCGTCCCGACACCCGCTGCTGCAGCAGCCGCGCCAGCGCCAGGGTCACCGTCCGGCCAACACCTAGGATCGCCCGGTGATGGTCCAGGTGCAGCGACATGTAGGCCCACTTGGCGATCAGGCCTTCGACGAAGAAGTTCGGGCCGCCCAGCCCGCCCATCAGCGCGCCGACGCCCTTGTCGTCGCCCAACGACACCAGCGAGCCGAAGTCGCGATAGACGAACGGCGTCGTGACCCGGCCCTGGTGCAGCCGGGCGATCAGGACGCGTTCCAGATAGCTGGCCTGCTGGTGCGCGGCCTGGGCGCGGGCGGGGACGGTCTTGCCGTCCTTCCACGGCGCGGCGGCGCAGTCGCCCAGGGCCCAGACGTCCGGGGCCGAGGTCTCCAGGCGCTCATTGACCACGAACTGGTTGCCGCGATTGGTCGTGAGGCCAAAGCCGGTATTGGCCTCGGCGGCCTTGACGCCGGCGGCCCAGACGATCAGGTCGGCGCGCAGATCGCCCTGGCTGGTCTCCAGCCGGTCGGGATGGACGGCCAGCACCTTGGCGTTGGTCTTCACGACGACGCCCTTGCGCTCCAAGGCGAGCACGGCCTTGTCGGCGATCTTCTGCGGCAGGCCGTTCAGGATCCGCGGCGCGGCCTCGACCACGGCGATGTCCAGGCGGAAGCGCTGTTCGTCGCCCAGGCTGCCCAAGAGTTCGCGATGCGCCTCGATCAGCTCGGCCGACAGCTCCACGCCGGTGGCCCCGCCGCCTACGATGGCCACGCGCATGATCTTGTCGGGCGAGAACGAGGCCTTGGTGAAGGCGGCCAGCAGCCGGGTGTGGAAGGCCTCGGCGTCCTCGGTGCGCTCCAAGAGGTGCGCCTGCTCCGCGCCGGGCGTGCCGAAGAGGTTCGAGCCGCTGCCGATCGCCAGCACGCCATAGGTGAAGGTGATGGCGCGTTCGGGCGCCAGGACCTGGCCGTCGTCGCCGGTGATCGCCTTCAGCGTCAGGCGCTTGGCGGCCGGATCGAAGGCGGCCAGTTCGCCGAGCAGGAAGTTGAAGCCGTTCGAGCGACCCAGGATCGAATAGGAGATGCCTTCCTGGTGGACGTCCAGCGTGCCGGCCGCCACCTCGTGCAGGGTCGGCTTCCAGATGTGAAAACTGGAGCGATCGATCAGCAGCACGCGGCGTTTGCCGTGTCTGCCGCCGAACCTGCGGCCCAGCCGCGACGCCAGCTCCAGTCCGCCGGCGCCCCCGCCGACGATGACGATGTCGTAGTGCATCACCATCTCCATAATATTCATCAATCGATGAAAATATAGGCGACCGATCGATGTTACGCCAGTGACGCCTCGCCGCACCGCACAACGAAAAAGGCCTCCCCGGAGGGAGGCCTTCTGAAACTCGCTAGATCGGATTTTCCGCCAGACGCTTGTCGAGATAGTCGCTGACGCTCTTCTCGACGCTGGGCAGGTGCTCGGCCCAGAAGTGGGTGGCCTTGTCGATGACTTCGTAGTCGATCGTGATGCCCTTCTGGGTGCGCAGCTTGGTGACCACGCGCTCCACCTCGACCGGCGGGGTGATGGTGTCGGCCGAGCCCGTCAGGAACAGGCCGGAGGCCGGGCAGGGGGCCAGGAAGCTGAAATCGTACATGTTGGTCGGCGGCGACACCGAGATGAAGCCGTCCGTCTCCGGGCGGCGCATCAGCAGTTGCATGCCGATATAGGCGCCGAAGTCGAAGCCGGCGACCCAGGTCTGGCTGGCGGCCGGGTTCGAGGTCTGCAGCCAGTCCAGCGCCGTGGCGGCGTCAGCCAGCTCGCCGATGCCGGCGTCGAACTCGCCCTGGCTGCGGCCCACGCCGCGGAAATTGAAGCGCAGGGTCGCGAAACCGCGCTTCATGAACAGGTGATACAGCTGCACGGCCACCGGATGGTTCATGTGACCGCCGGCCTTGGGGTGCGGGTGCAGGATCAGCGCGATCGGCGCCGTTTCGGTCTTGCCCGGCGAGTAGCGACCTTCGATCCGCCCGGACGCGCCGGTCAAAATCACATCAGGCATATCGTTCCCTTGCGCTGGCAGCGGTCCGTCTTCCGACGATTTGGGTCGCCAGAATACTTGACCGCTGCGCTTGGTCTTCCTAAATCGCAGCCAGCAAGCGGGCCGCTAGCCCGCGCGCGAAGTCGCGGCTTGTAGCACACGCCAAAGCCGATGCGCGCGGAATCTGCAAGGGGTAAGGCGATGCGCCTGAGCACCAAGGGACGATACGCGGTCATGGCGATGACCGACCTGGCCAAGCGCCAGGACGAAAGCGAGGGCCGTGCGGTGGCCCTGGCCGAGATCGCCTCGCGCCAACAGATCTCGCTGTCCTATCTGGAACAGCTGTTCGCGCGCCTGCGCCGCAAGGGCCTGGTGATCAGCGCCCGAGGCCCCGGCGGCGGCTATCGCCTGGCCAAGGGGGCCGGCGAAACCTTCATTTCCGACATCGTGCTGGCGGTCGACGAGCCGCTGCGCGCCACCCGCTGCAACTTCACCAAGGGCCAGGCCAAGGGCTGCATGGCCGGCGGCGAGCGCTGCATGACCCACGGCCTGTGGGAAGAGATGGGCCGCCAGATCCACGGCTATCTCGCCTCGGTCTCGGTGGCCGACGTGCTGAACGGCGATCTGCGTCCCAGCCCGATGGGGATCGCGGCCGAGTGAGCATCCCCCGCACATCGGTCTATCTCGACTACAACGCCACCGCGCCCCTGCGGCCGGAGGCGAGGGACGCGCTGCTGCGCGCCTTGGAGAGCCCGGCCAACCCCTCGTCGGTCCACGCCGCCGGCCGCGCCGCGCGCGACGTGGTCGAACGCGCCCGCGCCGAGGTCGGGGCCCTGGTCGGCGTGCCGGCCGGTTCGGTCACCTTCGTCAGCGGCGGCACGGAAGCCAACGCCCTGGCCATACAGAGCGCCAAGGTCGATCGGATCATCATCAGCGCCGTCGAACACGACGCCGTCACCGAAACCGCCAAGGTCTCGGGCCTGCCGATCGAGATCCTGCCGGTCGATGGCGATGGCGTCGCCGACCTGGCCTGGCTGGCTCAGGCGCTGGAGGCGCCGGGCAAGGCCCTGGTCTGCCTGATGCTGGCCAATAACGAGACGGGCGTCATCCAGCCGGTGGCGGAGGCTTCCAAGCTGGTTCGCGCCGTCGAAGGCCTGCTGCACGTCGACGCCGTCCAGGCCGCCGGCAAGATCGCGGTCGATTTCTCGGCCCTCGGCGCCGACACCATGGCGCTGTCGGCCCACAAGCTGGGCGGGCCGCAGGGCGTCGGCGCCCTGGTCGCCGGGACCCGCGCCAACGTCACCCGCCATCAGCACGGCGGCGGCCAGGAGCGCGGCCGCCGGGCCGGCACCGAGAACGTGGCGGGCATCTCTGCCTTCGGCGCGGCCGCCCGCGCGGCGCAGGAAAGCCTTGCCTCGACCGCCGAAACGTCCCATTGGCGCGACGCCTTGGCCGAACGGCTCAAGGCCGAAGGCGCTGTGGTGCTCGGGGAGGGCGCGGCGCGTTTACCTCAGACACTGTGTTTCGCGGGCGAGGGCTTCGGCTCCGAGGTCCAGGTCATGAACATGGACTTAGGCGGGGTCATGGTCAGCGCCGGCAGCGCCTGCTCGTCGGGCAAGGTCAAGGCCAGCCGCGTGGTGGAAGCCATGGGGCGGCCTGATCTGGCTCCGTTCGCCCTGCGTGTCAGCGGCGGCTGGGCCAGCACGGAACAAGATTGGATCAAGTGCGGCGACGCCTGGCTCGCCGCCTGGAAGCGTATCGGCGCCCGGCGCCGGGAGGTGGCGTAATGGCCGCGGTCAAAGAGACTGTCGAAACCGTCGCCGCGCTCGAGAAATACGAGCACGGCTTCACCACTGAGATCGACCAGGAGTTCGCCCCCAAGGGCCTCTCCGAGGACATCGTGCGCTTCATCTCGGCCAAGAAGGACGAGCCCCAGTGGATGCTGGACTGGCGCCTGGAGGCCTATCGTCGCTGGCTTGAGCTGGAAGAGCCTGACTGGGCCAAGGTCAGCTATCCGAAGATCGACTACCAGGACACCTACTACTACGCCGCGCCCAAGACCAAGGAAGGCCCCAAGAGCCTGGACGAGGTCGATCCCGAGCTGCTGGCCGTCTACGAAAAGCTGGGCATCCCGTTGAAGGAGCAGGCCGTGCTGGCCGGCGTCGAGGGCGCGCCGCGCTACGCCGTGGACGCGGTGTTCGACAGCGTCAGCGTCGTGACGACCTTCAAGAAGGAACTGGCCCAGGCCGGCGTCATCTTCTGCTCGATGAGCGAGGCCATCCGCGAGCACCCGGAGCTGGTGCGCCGGTACCTGGGCAGCGTGGTGCCGACCTCGGACAACTATTTCGCCTGCCTCAACAGCGCGGTGTTCTCGGACGGCTCGTTCGTCTATGTGCCGCCGGGCGTGCGCTGCCCGATGGAGCTGTCGACCTATTTCCGGATCAACGCCAAGGACAGCGGCCAGTTCGAGCGCACCCTGATCGTCGCCGACAAGGGCGCCTACGTCTCGTACCTGGAAGGCTGCACGGCCCCGATGCGCGACGAGAACCAGCTGCACGCGGCCGTGGTCGAGCTCGTTTTGCTGGACGACGCCGAGATCAAATATTCGACCGTCCAGAACTGGTACCCGGGCGATCCCGAGACGGGCAAGGGCGGCATCTACAACTTCGTGACCAAGCGCGCCGACTGCCGCGGCGATCGCAGCAAGGTGTCGTGGACCCAGGTCGAGACCGGCTCGGCCATCACCTGGAAATATCCGTCCTGCGTGCTGCGCGGCGAGGGCAGCTCGGGCGAGTTCTACTCGATCGCCGTGACCAACGGCCACCAGCAGGCCGACACCGGCACCAAGATGATCCACCTGGGCGCCAATACGAAGTCGCGGATCGTCGCCAAGGGCATCAGCGCCGGCAAGTCGACCTCGACCTATCGCGGTCTGGTCTCGGCTCACCCCAAGGCCAAGGGCGCGCGCAACTTCACCCAGTGCGACAGCTTGCTGATCGGCAAGGACTGCGCCGCGCATACCGTGCCCTATATCGAGGCCCGCAACGGCCAGTCGGTGTTCGAGCACGAGGCCACCACCACGCGCCTGTCGGACGACCAGCTGTTCTACTGCCAGCAGCGTGGCCTTTCCCAGGAAGAGGCCGTGGCCCTGCTGGTCAACGGCTTCGTCAAGGACGTGCTGCAGCAGCTGCCGATGGAATTCGCCGTCGAGGCCCAGAAGCTGGTCGCCATCAGCCTGGAGGGCAGTGTGGGATGACTACCGTCACGCTCTACCAACCGGTGGGCCTGGAGGAGCTGCAGGATATCAAGGCGTCGGACTGGAAGGCCTTGCCGCCGCACGACATCGAACAGCCGATCTTCCGGCCCGTCACCAGCGAGGCCTTCGCCGCGCAGCTGGCCCAGAACTGGAACGCCGCCCACACGACCTACCGGCGCGGCTATATCGTCCGGTTCGAGGTCTCCAAGGCGTTTCTGGACGGCTACGAGAACAAGGTCTCCGGCACGCCGGGGCGCGAGGAATACTGGATCCCGCCCGAGGATCTTTCGCTGTTAAACGCCGCCATCCAAGGCCAGATCGCCGTCGCCGGGACCTTCGCGGGCCACGACGCGGAATACAGAAAACTCAACGAGACCCATGCTTAAGATCCAGAACCTTCACGCCCGCGTCGAGGAAAAGCCGATCCTGAAGGGCGTCCAGCTTGCCGTGCCGGCGGGCGAGGTCCACGCGATCATGGGTCCCAACGGCGCCGGCAAGTCGACCCTGTCGTACGTGCTGAGCGGCCGTGGCGGCTATGAGGTCACCGAGGGCTCGGCCAGCCTGAACGGCGACGACCTGCTGGCCCTGGAGCCGAACGAGCGGGCCGCCAAGGGCCTCTTCCTGTCGTTCCAGTATCCGCTGGAAATTCCGGGCGTTCCGGCCCTGACCTTCATCCGCACCGCCCTCAACGCCCAGCGCCGCGCGCGCGGCGAGGACGAGATCGCCGCCCCGGCCTTCCTGAAGCTGGCCAAGGAAAAGGCCGCGGCGCTGAAGATCGACTTCGAGATGCTCAAGCGCGGCCTGAACGTCGGCTTCTCGGGCGGCGAGAAGAAGCGGATGGAAATCCTTCAAATGGCGATGCTTTCGCCGAAGTTCCTGATCCTGGACGAGACGGACTCGGGCCTCGACATCGACGCCCTGAAGATCGTCTCGGAAGGCGTCAACGCCCTGCGCAGCCCCGAGCGCGGCATGCTGGTCATCACCCACTACCAGCGCCTCTTGGACTACATCAAACCCGACAAGGTCCACGTGCTGGCCGCCGGCCGCATCGTCGCCTCGGGCGGTCCGGAACTGGCCCTGCAACTGGAAGCCGAGGGCTATGACCGCTACGTCGGAGCGGCGGCTTGACCCTTTCGACCGCCCTCAAGACCGGCGACCTGACCGCGCTGCCCTCGCGGCGCGACGAGGACTGGCGCTGGACCGACCTGCGGGGCCTGCTGCGGGCGCTGCCGCCGGCCGCGCCGGCGCATGACGGCGAGGTTCCGGCCGGTCCATTCGCCGACCTGGCCAGCGCCGAGACCGTGTTCGTCAACGGCCGCCGCGTCGTCGAGACCGAAGTTGCCTCGGGCGTCATCGCCCTGCGCTTCGTCGCCTTGGCCGACCAAGCCTCGCAAGGCGCCAGCCACGCCCTGGTCGTGAAGCCGGGCGAGACCTTGGTCCTGCTCGAAAGCCACGAAGGCCGCGCCGGCGGCTACGTCACCGACGTCGCCCTGGACATCGCCGTGGGCGAGGGCGCCTCGGTGGAGCGGATCGTGCTGGTCGAGGACGACGCCGAGGCCGTCAATGTCGTCACCGCCGAGGTCGACCTGGCCCCCGGCGCCCAGTACGCCCAGACCATCCTCACCTCGGGCGCGCGTCGCCAGCGGATCGAGACCCGCGTGAACCATCCCGGCGCCCATGCGGAGGTCCGCCTGGACGGCGCCTATCTGCTGGATGCTCAGCGCCATGCCGACCTGACCACCGTCGTCACCCACGCCGGCGTCGAAGGCGTCACCAGCCAGCTCACCAAGGGCATGGTCACAGACCAGGCGCGGGGCGTCTTCCAGGGGCGCATCGTCGTCTCGCCGGGCGCCGACCAGACCGACGCGCGGATGGGCCACCACGCCCTGATCCTGTCGGACAAGGCCGAGATCGACGCCAAGCCGGAACTGCTGATCTTCGCCGACGACGTCTCGTGCGCTCACGGCAACACGATCGGCGCCCTGGACGAGGACGCCCTGTTCTACGCCGAGCAGCGCGGCATTCCTCAGGCTGAAGCCAAGGCGATGCTGACCGTCGCCTTCGTCGGCGAAGTGGTCGACCGCATCGCGCACGAAGGCGCGCGCGAGATCGCCGCCGCCTGGGTCGCCCGCAAGCTGGGGAGCGCCGTCTAGTGGCCTTCGACGCTGAAGCGATCCGCGCGCAGTTCCCGATCCTGCAGCGCACCGTGCACGGCAAGCCGCTGATCTATCTGGACAGCGCCGCCAGCGCCCAGAAGCCGAACGTGGTGCTGGACACGATGATGGGCCTGGCCCGCACTTCGTACGCCAACGTCCATCGCGGCCTGCACACCTTGGCGAACGAAACGACGGAAGCCTATGAAAAGGCGCGCGAAACCGTCACCAAGTTCATCAATGCCGACGCCACCGAAGTCGTCTGGACCAAGAGCGCCACCGAAGCGGTGAACCTGGTCGCGTCGTCCTTCGGCCTCAGCCTGAACGCCGGCGACGAGATCGTGATCTCCGAGATGGAACACCACGCCAACATCGTGCCGTGGCACTTCCTGCGCGAACGCAAGGGCGTCGTGCTGAAGTTCATCCCGGTGCTGGACGACGGCCGCCTCGACATGGAGGCCTTCAAGGGCCTGCTGACCGAGCGCACCAAGATGGTCGCCGTCACCCACATGTCGAACGTGCTGGGCACGGTCAACGACGTGGCCGAGATCGTCCGCCTGGCCCACGCGGCCGGCGCGCCGGTGCTGCTGGACGGCTGCCAGGGCGTGGTCCACACCCGCGTGGACGTCAAGGCTCTGGACGTCGATTTCTACGTCTTCAGCGGCCACAAGCTGTACGGCCCGACCGGCATCGGCGTGCTGTACGGCAAGGCCGAGCGCCTGGCGGCTCTGCCACCGTACCAGGGCGGCGGCGAGATGATCGGTTCGGTCTCCATGGAGGAGATTAGATATGCCGACCCGCCGCACCGCTTCGAGGCCGGCACCCCGGCGATCCTGGAGGCCGTCGGCCTGGGCGCGGCGATCGAATGGCTGAACGGCCTGGATCGCGACGCCGTCTTCGCCCACGAACACGCCCTCTATGAGCGCGTCGCCGAGCAGCTACGCGGCGTCAACGGCGTGCGGATCTTGGGCGAGGCGCCCGGCAAGGGCGCGGTGCTGTCGTTCACGGTCGAAGGCGCCCACGCCCACGACATCGCGCAGGTGCTGGACCGCTACGGCGTCGCCGTCCGCGCCGGCGCCCACTGCGCCGAACCCTTGATGCGTCGTTTCGGGGTCACCTCGAGCGCACGGGCTTCGTTCGCCCTATATAATACCGAGGCCGAGGCCGACGCGTTCGTGGACGCGCTGGCCAAGGCGCGTAGCTTCTTCAGTTGAGCCTACCGATGACCGACGCCGCCGCCACTCCGGAAACCGTCACGGCCGAGGCCCCCACGCCTCTGTCGCAGGACGAGCTGAACCGGCTGACCGATCAGCTGATCGAGAAGCTGAAGACCGTCTACGACCCGGAAATCCCGGTCGACATCTATGAGCTGGGCCTGATTTACAAGGTCGATGTCAGCGACTCCAAGGACGTCGCCATCGACATGACCCTGACCGCTCCAGGCTGCCCGGTGGCCGGCGAGATGCCGGGCTGGGTTCGTGACGCGGTCATGGAGATCCCCGGCCTGAAGTCCTGCGCCGTCGAGCTGGTGTTCGAGCCGCCGTGGGACGCCTCGCGCATGAGCGACGAGGCCAAGTTGCAACTGAACATGTTCTGATCGGTTCGAGAGCCATGGAAACCGCGATCACCGCACGTCCCCGCCGCCCGCGCCCCAAGGTCGTCACCCTGACCGACGCCGCGGCCGCGCGCGTGAAGGAGATCATGGATCGGGCCGAAAAGCCTTATGCGGGCCTGCGCGTCGGCGTGAAGAACGGCGGCTGCGCCGGTTCCGAATACATCTTCGAGTACGCCGAGACCAAAGAGCCCAACGACGAAGTGATCGAGGAAAAGGGTGTCACCATCCTGATCGAGCCGAAGGCCGTGCTGTTCCTGATCGGCGCCGAGATCGACTACGAGATCACCAAGCTGTCGTCCAAGTTCGTGTTCCATAACCCGAACGAGACCGACGCCTGCGGCTGCGGCGAGAGCGTGACGATCCAGCCGGCCGCCGAGGCGCTCGACTGATGCTGGCCCGCACGCCGTCCTGCGTCGAATGCGGCCTGGCCTGGGGCGCGCCGACCTTCAAGCACGAGGACGAGAGCCCGCTCTACTGGTCGGACACCGGTCTGCTGTGCTCCTCGACCTGCGCCCAGACCCACTTCGCCAAGCGCCGGGCCGAGGGCACGTTCGCGGGCGTTCCGGCGGACTGCCCGGTCGAGGTGTAAAACCCCTCTCTCATAGAGAGAGGGAGGGGCCCGCCGCGTAGCGGTGGGAGGGTGAGTGGTTGCGGCCGACGGAGTGGCGGCACGCCGTCCGACAGCGAAACCCCTCATCCGGTCCTTTGGACCACCTTCTCCCTATGGGAGAAGGGAAGCCGGTGCCGCCTTAGGTGAGGAGGGCTTCTTCTTCGGCGACTCCACCAGCATCGACGGCTTCACCGGCTCGCCGCGCGCCAGGGCGATCAACTCGTTCGTGCGGCCCTCGATCGTCGTCTCCATCAGGCGCATGAAGTCGTCCTTCTCCAGCCCCTGGGGCAGGGGCGGCAGGAACTCGACGGTCGCTGTGCCGGGCGTCTTGATCTTGTCGGTCTGCCGCCAGAAGCAGCCCAGGTTCGTGGCCACCGGCACGACCGGCAGGCCGAAGTCCTTGCTCATGTAATAGACGCCCGTGCGGTAGCGGAACCGCTCACCCGGCGCGGCCAGGTGGCCCTCGGGATAGATCAGGATGCGCCGGCCCTCGGCCGCGACCTGGGCGGCGCTCTTGGACAGGGCTTCGCGGGCCTCCGGACCGCCGCAGCTGTCGACGACGATGGCCCCGAACTTCTTCAGGATCGCCCCGACCAGCGGGAATTTCTCCAGGTGGTCGCCGGTGACGAAGCTGAGGTTCTCGACATGGGCGAACATCACAAAGCCGTCGCCCCAGCTGTGGTGCTTGGCGGCGATGATGAACGGGCCAGCGGGCAGGTTCTCCTGGCCCTTCAGCTGCACCTTCACGTCGGCGAAGGTCTTCAGCGCCCACAGCATCCGCTGGCTGTAGAGCCGCAGGGCGAAGGCCACCGGCTTGCGGCCCGGCGCCAGGGCGGCGAAGGCGGCCGACAGGCCGTAGAAGATCGACAGGACCCAGTAGTAGGCGTTGAACAGCGCGCTGCGCATGTCGGTGTCGTCCTTTAGCGGGCGAAGAGAACGGCCTGGACGGCCGCGGTCATGAGGGGGGCATGCGCCGAGAGGGCGTCGTCGCCCAGGCGGCCATAGGCCTTGTTCTGCGCGGTCTGGGTGATCACCCCGATGGCCATGGCGGCCAGCACGCGCGGGTCGCCCGGCGGCAGCTCGGCATTGATTATCGCCCGCTTGATCACGTTCTCGACCAGGGTGACCGGGTCGCGGCTGTCCTCCTGGTAGTAGGGCAGGAAGTGGTGCAGCTGCAGCAGGTGGAACGCGAACAGCAGCCAGTCCTCGTCGGCCACCGCGCAATAGGCCTGCACCAGGGCGGCGGCCTTGGCCTTGATGCCCTCGACGGCAGCGGCTTCGCCCTCGATCAAGGTCGAGAGGCGGCGGTGGCAGTCCATGAACAGGCCGACGGCCAGTTCGTCCTTGCTCTTCCAGTGGCGATAGATCGCGCCTTCCGAGACGCCCGCGCGGGCGGCGATGGTCTTGGTCGTCGCGGCGTCGACGCCTTCGACGACGAAGGCCTCGAGGGCGGCGCGTTCGATGCGGGGCTTGGCGCTCATGAGCAGAGCATCTCACGGTGTGTGAAATCTGCAAGTGAGTGTTCACTTACATTCTTGTGATCGTGATTGACCCGACGCAGCGACGCGGCGACTAAACGCGCATGGTCCAGACGGTTCTGATCTATTCGATGGGCGAGGTCATCGGCGACGGCCTGATCAAGCTGCCCTTCATCGCCGGCCTGCGGGCGGCGTTCCCGGAGGCGCGCATCAGCTGGTGCGCGGCCAAGGTCGAGACGGTCTATGCCGGGCCGCTGAAGGGCGTCGTCGCCGGCTATATCGACGAGCTGATCCTGGAGGGGCCTAACGGCGGCCAGCCGCTGGACATGCTGCCCTGGAACAAGCCGTTCGGCGGTCGCAAGTTCGACCTGGTCATCGACACCCAGGAGCACATCGGCCGCAGCGGCGTGGCCCAGCGCGGGGCGGCGGGACGCTTCGTCTCGGCCGCTCGCCATGCGCGGGACAATGACTGGCCGGTGGCGGTGACGGACCGCCTGGCGCGGCTGCTGAGCCTGGCCACGGACGGGCAGGGCGCGCCGACGCCCCTGGCCCTGACCCATCCCGACGCCCTGAACGCCGCCGAGGCCCTGCTGCCGGCCGGCCCCACCTATGTCGGCCTGGCGCCCGGCGCGGGGGGCCAGGACAAGCGCTGGCCGCTGGAGAACTATCTGGAGCTGGCCCGCCGCGTCGCCACCGAGGGCTGGGTGCCGGTCTTCTTCTTCGGCCCCGACGAGGCCGAGGACGCCGCCATCGCCGCCCGCGAGGTTCCGACGGCGCTACAGCCCGAACGCCACCGCACTGACGGCTTCACGGCCGTGAAGGGCCCGCTGCTGGTGATCGCCCTGGCCGGACGCCTGGCCGCCGGTGTCGCCAACGACGCCGGCCCCGGCCACATGCTGGCCGCCGGCGGCGCGCCGCTATTGTCCCTGCAGCAGGACCGCCGCAAGTCGGTGAAGTTCCGCCCCGCCGCCCAGCGGCTTGAGATGCTGGTCGCGGAGGACTACGGAAGCGGCATGGGCGTCCTGCCGGTCGACGCGGCCTGGAGCGCCTTGCAGAAGTTGGTTTCCGGAGCGTCCTGAATGTCCATCCTCGCGCCGATCTCGGCGGGCGAACTGGTCGACAAGATCACCATCCTGCGGGTGAAGGCCCAGCGCATCGGCGATCTGGCGAAGGAGGCCAATGTCCGCAAGGAGCTGGCCCTGCTGGAGGCCACGGCGGTCCAGCACCTGCCCGACACCGCCGAGATCGCCCGCCTCACGGAAGAGCTCACGACGGTCAACGCCGCCCTCTGGGACATCGAGGACGGCAAGCGCGACTGCGAGCGCCGCCAGGACTTCGGCCCCGACTTCGTAGCCCTGGCCCGCCGCGTCTATATCGACAACGACAAACGCGCCGCCATCAAGCGCGCCATCAACGCGGCCGCCGGCTCGGACATCGTCGAGGAGAAGAGCTACAAGCCCTACCTCCAGACGTCAGCGGAATGACGCAAGTCGTTCGCGACGCTCGGGAAATGGTCGCCGGCATGACGCCGGAGCTGAAATCCGGCGCTTACGTCTTCTGCGCCGCCGGCGATCGCGACTGGGCGGCGCTGCAGCCCCTGGCCATGTTCCGCGAGGCCGAGGGCGTCAGCCTGATCCTCGAGCACGACGCGGCCCTGGCGGCCGGCTTCCCGGTCGAAGCGCCGATGGCCCTGATCACCCTGAACGTCTATTCGGCCCTGGACGGCGTCGGTCTGACCGCCGCGGTCGCCACGGCATTGGCCCAGGCAGGCATCGCCTGCAACATGGTCGCGGCGCTGAACCACGACCATGTCTTCGTGCCGGTCGAGCGCGCCGACGAGGCGCTGGCCGTTCTTCTGGCGCTACAGGCCGCCGCCTAGGGCGTCGAGCCGGGCGATCTCGACGGCGACTTTCGCCGCCTCGCGGGCTTGCAGCAGCAGCGCGATCGCCAGCCACGCGATCAGCAGCGCCACGATCGGCAAGAGCCGTTCCCAGTGACTCCCACTGGCCTCGGCCAGGCCGATGAAGGTCACCCACAGGCCGGGCAGCAGCGGCGCGACCAGCACGACCCATCCGCCCAGCGCCGCCTGGCGTCGTCGGATCAGGCTCTGACGCAGGAAGGCCAGGCAGGTCTCCGCCGTGTCGGGCGCGGTCCGGGCCAGTCGGCGCCAGGCCAGGATCAGGACCAGCAGGAAACCCGCCGCCATCAGGCCTTCGCCCAGGCGTACGAGAGGCGTCGAGGCCAGGACGGCCTGATGCGCGGTCAGGACCATGCCCGCCAGGGTGCTCAGAACCAGCAGCACGCGCGCCCGGCGGATGCGGCCAAGCTCGGCGTCGACATCGGCCTGGAGGATGTCGAACCGCACGTCGGGGCTCTCCGACGGTTGCGCGCGCCAGAGGGTCTTGGGGGCAGTCATGGCGATCTCCTTCCGAGAAGGCGGCGGCCAGCAGCGCCTTGGCGCGATAGATGCGTGTGGCCACGGCGCCGGGTGAGAGGCCGGTGACCTCAGCGATGGCGCTGGCCTCGAAGTCTTCCAGATAAAGCAGCATCACCTGCCGGTCGGGCGGCTTCAGGCGCTGGACGATGCTCATCAGCCGCTCGAGCGCCTGGCGCTCGCCGACGGCGTCCTCGGGCGAGGGATCCGGCGCGGGCGGATCGATGTCGTCCAGGGTCGCCAGGGCCGACAGATGGGCGCGCTGCCTGACGATGTGCGAGGCGCCGACATTGTGGGCCACGCGGTAGACCCAGGTCCGCAAGGCGCAGCGGCCGTCAAAACGGGCCAGGCTGCGCCACAGCGCGACATGCATCTCCTGCAGGAGATCGCGGCTGAGTTCGGGATCGGCCTCATAGGCGCGGGACAGCCGCGCCAGCCCCGCGCCGAACGTCTTGGCGGCTAGATCATACTGCTTCAGCTGCTCGGTCATGCGGTCCGACGTCCCCTGGTTACAGAGGTAGTCGGTTCCGCCGCCGATTTCTCACACGTCTAGCGCCCCTTGAACGCCGCCGCGCGTTTCTGGAGGAAGGCCGAGACGCCCTCGATGAAGTCCTCGGTCTTGCCGGCGACCTTCTGGGCCTTGCGTTCGGCGTGTAGTTGGCCGGTCCAGTCCTCGTCCAGGCTGTCCCAGACCAGCTTGCGGATCGCGCCCAGCGCGGCCGGTCCCTGGGCCAGCTCGACGGCCAGGGCGTGGGCGGTCGGGATCAGCTCGGCGTCCGGCACGCAGCGATTGACCAGGCCCCATTGCAGCGCCGTGGCGGCCGGGATCTTGTCGCCCAGCAGCATCATCTCCATGGCCCGCGCCTTGCCGATCAGCCGCGGCAGCAGGTAGGTCGAGCCGCCGTCGGGCACCAGGCCGATGCGGCGGAAGGCCTGCAGGAAATAGGCGCTCTCGGCCGCCACGATGATGTCGCCCATCAGCGCGATCGAGCAGCCGACGCCCGCCGCCGGACCGTTCACCGCCGCCACGATCGGCAGCGGGAAGTCGCGCAGGAGGGTCATCAGCGGGTTATAGGTATTTTCCAGCGCCGAGCCGGCGTCGGGCTTGCCGTCGACATCCAGCTCACGCCCGGCCGCGCCGCCGCCCGACAGGTTGGCGCCCGAGCAGAAGCCGCGGCCTTCGCCGGTCAGGATCACCGCGCGGGCCTCGATCTTGCCGGCGGCGATCGACGAGAAGGCGTGGATCAGCTCGCGCGCGATCTCCAGGCTGGCCGCGTTCAGGGTCGAAGGATCAGCGAGCGTGACGGTGGCGACGCCGCCTTCAGTCGAGACACGGATCTTCTGATAGTCCACGGCGCTGCTCCCTTGTTCGTTGGGAGGGAGTCTAGGCGCCTGTGCCCCTTGGGAAGGCTAGTGGAATTTTTCAAAAGGAAACGCCGCCGATCGTGAGACCGGCGGCGCGACAGTAGGTCTTCTGCTGAATTGGTTTAAGCGGCGTTGGCCGAGGCCGGCATGGACTCCGCCGCCGTGACGCGGTTGCGGCCGCCGCGCTTGGAGGCGTAGAGCGCCGCGTCCGCGCGTTCCATGATTGAGTGGCCGCTCTCGTTGGGCTGGCGCTCGGCGAAGCCCGACGAGATGGTGATGGCGCCCAGGTCCTCGTTGGTCGAGCGACGCTTGAGCATGCGCGAGGAGACCTCGACGCGGATCTCTTCCAGCACGGTGGCGACGGCCGATCCGGCTTCGCGCGGGAAGATCATCGCGAATTCCTCGCCGCCGTAGCGGGCGGCGAAGCGCGGCGGGGCGGCGACGCGGCCGATCACCGAGGCGACGTAGCGGATGACCTGGTCGCCGGTCTGGTGGCCCCAGGTGTCGTTGAAACCCTTGAAGTGGTCGATGTCGAGCACCGCCAGGCAGATGGTGGCGCTCTCCTCGTCAGCCTCGGCGCAGGCGCGCTCCAGCTCCTCGTCGAAGGCCTTGCGGTTGGCCAGGTTGGTCAGGCCGTCGGTGGTGGCGTCGCGGCGGACCTGTTCCAGGTGCTCGCGCAGGCGTTCGACCTCGGCGGTGGAGTCGGCCAGGCGCGTTTCCAGCGACTGGTTTTCCTTGTGCACGCGGCGGGTGGCGTCGGCCAGGCTGCCGACCACGGCCTTGATGGCTTCGACGTCGGTCGACTTGTCCAGGCTCTTGGTCGCGCCGGCCAGTTCCTTGCCGAAGGCGGCGTTCGATTTCTGGGCGTTCTGGATGGCCTTGGAGACGGCTTCCAGCTCCTTGGACAGGATGTCGCCGGCGTCGCGGATCTGTTCGTTCAGGCGGGCCTTGGGCAGGTAGGTGGCGGCCAGCTCTTCGCTGACCAGCTCGGTCATCGGCTCGCCCAGGGAGATCAGACGGGTCAGCTCACGCGCCAGCGCGCCGTCCGGGTCGGCGACGTAGTGCGTCCACAGCTCGAAGTTCAGCGCGGTCGGCCACACCTGGTGGCGTTCCATGAGCTCCAGCGCCCGCGAGGCGATCTTGTAGGCCTCGGGACCGCGCAGCGTGGTTTCGACGTCCGACATCTTTTCTTCCCCCATCGGCGCTTTCCCTTGCGGAAGCTCCGATCGCTTGGAGCCTGACCTTAAACTGGAGAGTTCTTACGAGGCGTTAAGAACGAACAACGTTCGCTTGCGCCGGGTCGCCGGCTCGCTCATGGTGATCGATGATAAGATTGGCTCCGCGCCGGAACGCGGAACTCGGGGAGGAGCGACAAGGCCATGAATGCACCGGTGAATCTGTCGTTCGACGCTCACAAGGCGGCGATGAACGAGGTGTTGCAGCGCCAAAAGGCCGCGCACGTAAAAAATGGGCCGCCGAGCGTCGAAAAGCGCATCGATTGGCTGAACCGCGCCATTGATCTTTTGATCGGTCATCAGGCGCAAATCGCTCGCGCCGTTAACGAAGATTTCGGCTCGCGCTCGCCCGAGGCGACGGCCCTGACCGACGTCGCCGGCTCGATCGGTCCGCTGAAGTTCGCCCGCGAAAATGTCGCCAAGTGGATGCGCCCCGAGAAGCGCAAGACCACCCCGGCGATCCTGGGCCTGTTCGGCGCCAAGGCCACGGTGCAGTGGCAGCCCAAGGGCGTGGTGGGGGTGATCAGCCCCTGGAACTTCCCGGTCAACCTGACCTTCGCCCCGCTGGCGGGGATCTTCGCGGCCGGCAACCGGGCGATGATCAAGCCTTCAGAATATACGCCGGCGACCTCCGAACTCCTGAAGGCGATGTTCGCCAAGGCCTTCACCGAAGAGGAGGTCGCGGTGTTCATCGGCGGGCCCGAGGTGGGCCAGGCCTTCGCCGGACTGGCCTTCGACCATCTGGTCTTCACGGGCGCGACCTCGGTGGCCAAGCACGTCATGCGGGCGGCGGCCGAGAACCTGGTGCCGGTGACCCTGGAGCTGGGCGGCAAGAGCCCGGTGATCCTGTCGCGCGGCGCCGACATGGCCACGGCCGCGGCGCGGATCATGAACGGCAAGACCCTGAACGCCGGCCAGATCTGCCTGGCCCCCGACTATGTCTTCGCCCCGCAGGACCAGGTCGAGACCTTCGTGGAGGAGGCCAAGGCCGCCGTCGGTCGTTACTTCCCGACCCTGAAGGACAATCCCGACTACACGGCCGTCGTCGCCCAGCGCCACTATGACCGGGTGAAGGGTTATGTCGACGACGCCCGGGCCAAGGGCGCGCGGGTGGTCGAGATCAATCCGGCCGGCGAAGACCTGTCGCAGCAGGAACACCGCAAGATCGCCCCGACCCTGATCCTGGATCCCACCGACGACATGAAGGTGATGCAGGAAGAGATCTTCGGCCCGGTGCTGCCGGTGAAGACCTACAGAAACGTCGACGAGGCCGTGGACTATGTGAACGCCCACGACCGGCCGCTGGCCCTCTACTGGTTCGGGACCGACGAGGCCGAGAAGGACCGGGTTCTGGAGCGCACCACCAGCGGCGGCGTCACGGTCAATGACGTGATCTTCCACGTCGCCCAGGAGGACCTGCCGTTCGGCGGCGTCGGCCCGGCCGGCATGGGCGCGTATCACGGCCACGACGGCTTCCGCGAGTTCAGCCACCGCAAGGCGGTGTTCCAGCAGCTGAAGAAGGACATCGCCCCGATGCTGGGCCTGCGCCCGCCATACGGGGAGGGGATCCGCAAGTACCTGGCGGGACAGATAAAACGATAAGAGCTGTCATCCCGGCCAAGCGCGAAGCGCGCCGAGCCGGGACCGCCGGAAGCGCTGAGTTTGTTGCGGTCCCGGCTCTCCGCTGCGCTGCGGCCGGGATGACAAGTTTTGATTGTCATGCTCCAAGCGGCGCATGTCGTTGCCTCTGCGTCCGATCGTCGAAGCCCAGGACCTGCCGCGCATGCAGGTCCCCGAACTGCGCGAGCGGTTCGCGCGGGGCGAGGCCGGGATCGCCTGGTCGCCGGAGCATGACGCCTCGGTCGGCGCGCCGACCGGTGCGCTGGGCGGCCCGGAAGCCGGCGCCTGGCCATACGACTTCGCCAACCCGCCGCCGGTGGACGTGCCGGCGACCTGCGCGATCGGCCAGGCCTGGTGGTTCCCACGTTATGGCGGTCTGATCGGGACCGACGGCGCGCTGTACAACGCTACGATCGGCGAGGTTCGGCACGGCTCGCAGGACCTGTCCATCCTGCCGGGTGTCGGGGAGAACACGACCCGGTTCGTTCCGCCCGCTGCTGCGCCCGAGATCGAGGCGGGGGCCGTGTTCCTGCCCTGGGGGGCAGGGTTCAACTATGGTCACTTCGTCATCGACGCCCTGACCTCGCTGCAACTGCTGGAGCAGGCCGGCCTGCTGGGCGGGCTGCCGGTGCTGGCCCCTAAGCTGACGCCCTGGCAGCGCGACCTGATCGCCCTGGCGTTCCCGGGGCTTGAAGTCCGCGAGGTCGAGGCGCCGGTCGTTCGGGTCAAGCGCGCGGTCTTCGCCACCAGCATGGACCATTTCCTGCACCATCCGAACGGCGTGCTGGCCGACGTCGCCGCGCGGGTCCTGGCGCGGGCGCCGGCGGGGAAGGGCGCAGGGCGCGTCTATCTCTCGCGCCGGGGCCAGTCGATGCGGGTCATGGTCGGCGAGGCCGCGTTCGAAAAGGCCCTGGCCGCGCGCGGCTTCACCGTCGTGCGGCCTGAGGCCCTGAGCGCCGGCGAGCAGGTCGCCCTGATCCGCGACGCGCAGGTGCTGGTCGGCGCCAGCGGCGCGGCCCTGGCCAATGCCGTGTTCCTGCCGCGCGGCGCGCGGGTCGTGGAAATCCAGCCCCTGAACTTCACCAGCCAGTGGGTGAGGGCGGCCTGCCGGCAGGTCGGTGTCGACTGGCGCGGCTATGTCTGCGCGTCACCGTGCCCGGCGCGCGCGGCGCCGCTGCTGGCCAGGTTCCGTCGAGGCTTCAAGTTCGCCTTCAGGCCGCCCTTGGACGACCTGTTGGCGTTCGTGGATCAGGCGCTCTAAGCATTTTCAGACGAAGAGGATACCGGTTCGTCGTCAGAAAATGCGCCAAGCAAATACTAAAGGATGCCCTTGCGGCCCGGGACCCACGGGTCCAGCGGCTGCTGCTCCTCGCGCTTGACCATGCCGTAGTAGCCGGCGACCCAGACGATGGCGAAGGTGAACAGGCCGCCCCAGAAGCCGCCGGGCGTGGCGAACCACACCGTGAGGCCGCTGATGGAGGCCGCGAGGGCCAGCATCGACCAGCGCAGCAGCACCGAGAAGGCGTGATAGGTCTTCTCGTGCGCGATCAGCACGGCTTCCTTGTCGAGTTCGGGTTCGATGGCGGCCACGTTGCAGTCCTCCCATTTTTGTTGGGCTGGATCCGCCGAGCTCCGGCGCGATCAAAGCCGAAAAACGACGATACGATAACAGTGTTCCGCGAGCCTGGCCATTGGGCTGTAGCGGCCCGTCCGGCTAGGCTCGGATCTCGCTCGCGATTCTGGAGGGACCCGTGCGCAGTCCCCTGACGCTGCTGCTGCCCGCGCTGATCCCGTCCTGGAACTTCTTCGACGTGATCGCCCCGTCGCCGCGTGTCGAATATGCGCGGCTGCGCTCGATCGGCGATACGGCGGGCGACTGGAAGGCGTTCCGGCCCAAGCCCCAACGCCTGTCGCCGCTGGAGATGCTGACCCGCCTGGTCTGGAACCCGCGCTGGAACGAAAGCCTGTTCCTGGTCAGCTGCGCCGAGCGCCTGGGCGACGACGAAACCGCCCACAGCGAGGCCGAGATCTTCAAGCGCATCGCCGCCGATGTCGTCCGCGAGCCGCAGGACGCCGAGCGGCCCTGGCTGTGTTTCCGCGTGATCTTCGTCAGCCGCGTGGGCGAGGCGCTGGTCGACGAGGTGCAGTATCAACCAGCGCCGCGTCTTCTGTCGGGCATCGCGGTCGCATGACGCTGCAGGCCGCCGCCCGCCTGACCGAGATTCTGCTGGCCCTGGCCCTGATCCAGCAGAGCCTGGAGCATCTGGTCCGGTTCCGCAGCGAACAGGTGCTGTTCGGCGTCCGGATCGTTCTGTGCGGACTGGTGCTGGCCGGCATCGCCGCGCCGTGGCCGCTGTTCGGGCTGGCGGGGCTGTCGGTGCTGATCCTCTATCGCTTCGAGGGACCCTATAACGGCGGCAGCGACCGGATGGGTCTTTTGGCCCTGTGGTGCCTGACCGCCGCGCGCCTTCTGCCGACACCGGCCTTGCAGGAGCTGGCCTTCGGCTATCTGGGCGCGCAGTTGATCCTGTCCTATTTCATCTCGGGCGGGGTCAAGATCGTGAACCCCGACTGGCGCTCGGGCCGAGCCCTGGCCGACGTCTTCCGGTTCTCGGCCTATCCGGTCAGCGAGACCTTGCGCGCCTGGGCCGACCGGCCGCGCGTGCTGCTGGCCATGTCGTGGGCGGTGATGGGGTTCGAGTTGATCTTCCCGCTGACCCTGGTGTGGAAACCCGCCCTGATCGCCGGCCTTGTGGTCGCCGGGACCTTCCACCTGGCCAATGCCTGCCTGTTTGGCCTCAATCGGTTCTTCTGGACCTGGTTGGCGGTCTATCCGGCCATCCTGTGGCTGCAGGGACGGCTGTTCCACTGAGGGGCCGAAACCTCGTCCCCACGGGTCCGGCTTCGCCGGCCCGAGGGCAGGCTCCAACAAGCTCAGGATGAGGTTTCTTACTGAGCCGTCCTAACAGTAGTCCTCATCCTGAGCCTGTCGAAGGACGAGGGCGGGCCAAGAAAGAAGGCGCTGAACTTTCGTCCAGCGCCTTCAAAATTCAATCTATCGAGAGCCTTACTTGCCGCGCGGCGGGCGGGCCAGGAAGGCGGGGATGTCGTTGCCGAAGCCGACGACGCGACGGTCGTCCTCGTCGCGGTCGCGAACCGGCTGGACGCCGCGCACCGGACGCTCGGGGCGTTCGCTGCGTTCCGGACGTTCCGCGCGCTCGGGGCGTTCAGCGCGAGCCGGGCGTTCGGCCTCCGTCGCCGGCGCGGCGGCGCGAGGCTCACGCTCGCGGCGCGGCTTGCGTTCGCGGGCGGGGCGCTCCTCGGCGGGCGCGGCTTCCGGGGCCTCGGCGGCGACGGTTTCGGCCGGCGCTTCGGCGGCGGTCTCTTCCGAACGGCTGCGACCACGGCCACGAGCGGGACGTTCGCCACGCTCGCCACGGTCACGATCACGACCACCACGCTTGCGATCGCGGTCGCCTTCGCGCTTCACGGTCACGGCGTTGGAGTAGTCGAGTTCGATCTTCTCTTCTTCCGGCGTCTGGCCGATCAGCTTGATGACCTTGTCGAAGCCCTTGTCGTCGGCCGGGGTCACCAGCATGTAGGCCTCGCCCGTGCGACCGGCGCGGCCGGTGCGGCCGATGCGGTGGACGTAGTCGTCGGCGTGGTGCGGGACGTCGTAGTTGAAGACGTGGCTGACGGCCGGGATGTCCAGGCCGCGGGCGGCGACGTCCGAGGCCACCAGGATCTTCAGCGCGCCTGACCTGAAGTCCGCCAGGGTCTTCATGCGCTGGGACTGGTCCAGGTCGCCGTGGATCGGGGCGGCGTCGAAGCCGTGCACCTTCAGCGACTTGGCGACGATGTCGACTTCGCTCTTGCGGTTGCAGAAGACGATTCCGGTTTCCGGCTGGGCCTTCTCGATCAGCGCGCGCAGGGCCAGGCGCTTGGCCTTGGGGTCCGACGAGGGCACGCGCAGCAGGCGCTGGGTGATGTTGGCGTTGGTCGTCGCCGGCTTGGCCACTTCGATCCGCACGGGATCGCGCAGGAACTGCTTGGTCAGGCGGGTGATTTCCGGCGGCATGGTCGCCGAGAAGAACAGGGTCTGCTTCTTGGGCGGCGTCAGCTTGAAGATGCGCTCGATGTCGGGGATGAAGCCCATGTCCAGCATGCGGTCGGCTTCGTCGACGACCATCATCTGGACGCCGGTCATCAAGAGCTTGCCGCGCTCGAAGTGGTCGAGCAGGCGGCCGGGCGTGGCGATCAGCACGTCGACGCCGCGGTCCAGCTTCTTTTCCTGGTCGCCGAACGACACGCCGCCGATCAGCAGCGCCCACGAGAGCTTGGTGCCCTTGGCGTACTTCTCGAAGCTGGCGGCGACCTGGTCGGCCAGCTCGCGGGTCGGGGCGATGACCAGGGCGCGCGGCATGCGGGCCTTGGCGCGGCCCGAGGCCAGGCGGTCGACCATCGGCAGGGTGAAGGCGGCGGTCTTGCCGGTGCCCGTCTGGGCGATGCCGAGCACGTCCTGGCCCGCGAGGGCGACCGGGATGGCCTGGGCTTGAATCGGGGTCGCAGTGGTATAGCCGGTGTCGGCGACCGCCTGCAGGGTCGTGGGCGAAAGCCCGAGGTCGGTAAATTCGGTCATTACACGCTGGTCTGATCCGGAGCCGCCCGTGCTTGGGCGAGCGGGCGGCGCGGATTCGCCAGACCTGCTCCGAAGCTGGGGATAAATAGGCGGAAAGTCGGCAAAGTCAATCGCCACAAGGCGATAGGGGGTATTCGGAAGATCCGCCGGAAGAACACATTCGGGTCTGAAGGGGTTAAGCTGGCGCCCAGGCGAACGCCGCTCTATATCCGCCGACACATGAGCATCGACCACGACTCCCGCCTTCGGCGCCTTCGTTTCCGCGCCTGGCATCGCGGCTTCCGGGAAGCGGACCTGATCCTGGGCCCGTTCGCGGACATCCATGGCCCGAACCTGACCCCAGAGCAGTTCGACACCCTGGAAACCCTGCTGGAACAGTCGGATCGCGAGATCTACGCCTGGATCGTCGGGCAGGAACCGACTCCTGACGCTTTCGAGACCGACGTCATGGGCATGATCCGTGCGTTCCGGTTCGAGGCCCACGCCGCGCGCCCCGTCGGCGACGGCGCCTAAGCACACTAGAAGAGACTTCATGGCCTACGACGCCAAACAGATCGCCAAGGCCGCCGGCGGCCTGACCCTGGCCGGCGCGCCGGAGGGCTTCGACGCGCTGGTGATGGGCGACATCGCTCGGGCGCGTGGCGGCCTGACGGCGTTCGTGGCTCGCGACACCGCTCGCGCCGGGGCCTTCATCGACGCCCTGAAGTTCTTCGCGCCCGAGATCGAGGCGGTGCTGCTGCCCTCGTGGGACTGCCTGCCTTACGACCGCATCGGCCCGTCCTCGGGCGTCTCGGCCACGCGGATGGCGACCCTGTCGCGCCTGGCCCGGGGCCTGGGCGAGAGCAAGCCGGCCATCCTGGTCATCGCCGCGCCGGCCCTGCTGCAGCGCGTGCCCACCAAGGACGTGCTGCTGCGCGCGTCCTACTCGGCCAAGGTCGGCAATGTCGTCGATATCAAGGACCTGGAGCGCTACTTCGCCGTCAACGGCTACACCCGCGCCTCGACGGTGTCGGAGCGGGGCGAGTTCGCGATCCGCGGCGGCGTCATCGACGTCTATCCGCCGGCCGCCGAGGAGCCGGTGCGCCTGGACCTCTTCGGCGACACGCTGGAGAGCATCCGCGCCTTCGATCCCGAGACCCAGCGCTCGACCAGGCAGCTGAAGGCGATCGACCTGCTGCCGGTCAGCGAAGCGCTGCTGGACGCCGAGGGCGTCTCGCGGTTCCGCAAGGGCTATGTCGCGCAGTTCGGCGCGCCGGGCGATGATCCGCTGTACGCCGCCGTCAGCGAAGGCGGCCGCCGGGCCGGCCTGGAGCACTGGCTGCCGCTGTTCTACGAGCGGATGGCGACGCTGTTCGACTACCTGCCGGCCGGGTCCCTGATCGGCGTCGACCACCAGGCCGCCGAGGCCCGCGACGAGCGCCTGTCGATGATCCTCGACGCCTACGAGGCCCGGGCCAGCGCCGACCGCAAGTCCGCCTACCGCCCGCTGGCGCCGCAGGCCCTGTACCTGACCGCCGCCGAGTGGGACCGCGAGCTTAAGGACCGCACCCACCGCCTGTTCACGCCGTTCCAGCCCCAGGGCCTGGACGTCCTCGACATGGGCGCGAAGCTGGGCCGCGTCTTCGCCGCCGAGCGCGCCCAGGACAGCGTCAACCTGTTCGAGGCCACTGCAGCCCACGCCCGCGATCTCGCGGGCAATGGAAAACGCGTCCTGTTCGCCTCGTGGTCCGAAGGCTCGTCCGAGCGCCTGGGGACCATGCTGGCCGACCACGGCCTGAAGAAGATCCCCTATGCCGGCTACTGGCAGGCGGCGAAAGCGAATGACCCGAAGGTCCCGCAGCGCGTCGTGCTGCCGCTGGACCACGGTTTCGAGACCGACAGCCTGGCGGTCATCTCCGAGACCGACATCCTCGGGGATCGCCTGGCCCGCCCGCGCAAGAAGCGCCGCGCCGCCAACTTCCTGGCCGAGGCCAGCGCGCTGACGCCGGGCGACCTGGTCGTGCACATCGACCATGGCATCGGTCGTTACGAGGGCCTCAAGACCCTGGACGTCCAGGGCGCGCCGCACGACTGCCTGGACCTGATGTACGGCGGCGAGGCCAAGCTCTATCTGCCTGTCGAGAACATCGATCTGCTGACCCGCTACGGCGCGTCCGATCCCGACAATGTCCAGCTGGACAAGCTGGGCGGCGCGGCCTGGCAAGGCCGCAAGGCCAAGGCGAAAGAACGTCTGCGGGTCATGGCCGAGGGCCTGATCCAGATCGCCGCCGCCCGCCAGCTGAAGTCCGTCGAGGAGACCGATCCGCCGTCGGGCGTGTTCGACGAGTTCTGCGCCCGCTTCCCCTACGAGGAGACGGACGACCAGCTCAGCGCCATCCACGACGTGCTGGAGGACCTGTCGTCCGGCAAGCCGATGGACCGCCTGATCTGCGGCGACGTCGGCTTCGGCAAGACGGAGGTCGCCCTGCGCGCGGCCTTCGTGGTGGCGATGAGCGGCAAGCAGGTGGCCATCGTCTGCCCGACCACCCTGTTGGCCCGCCAGCACTACAAGACCTTCAAGGAGCGCTTCCAGGGCTGGCCGGTGAAGGTCACCCGCCTGTCGCGCCTGGTCACCGGCAAGGAAGCCGCCGACACCCGCGAGGGCCTGGCCGACGGCACGATCGAGATCGTCGTCGGCACCCACGCGGTGCTCTCCAAGCAGGTCTCGTTCAAGGACCTGGGCATGGTCATTGTCGACGAGGAGCAGCACTTCGGGGTCAAGCACAAGGAGAAGCTGAAAGAGCTTCGCGCCGACGTGCACATGCTGACCCTGACCGCCACGCCGATCCCGCGCACCCTGCAGATGGCGCTCAGCGGCATCCGGGAGATGTCGATCATCGCCACCCCGCCGGTCGATCGCCTGGCGGTGCGCACCTATATCAGCCCGTTCGACCCGGTGACCCTGCGCGAGGCCCTGCTGCGCGAGAAGTACCGCGGCGGCCAGTCCTACTACGTCGTGCCGCGCATCAAGGACCTGGAGGACATCGAGAAGTTCCTCCGCACCCAGGTCCCCGAGGTCAAGTTCGTCGTCGGCCACGGCCAGATGGCGGCCACCCAGCTGGAAGACGTGATGACGGCCTTCTACGAGGGCCAGTACGACGTGCTGCTTGCGACGACGATCGTGGAAAGCGGCCTCGACATCCCGTCCGCCAACACCCTGATCGTCCACCGCGCCGACATGTTCGGCCTGGCCCAGCTCTATCAGATCCGGGGCCGCGTCGGCCGCTCCAAGGCCCGCGCCTACGCCTATCTGACCACGCCGGTCGAGAAGTCGCTGACCCTGTCGGCCGAGAAGCGCCTGCAGGTCTTACAGTCGCTGGACAGCCTGGGCGCCGGCTTCCAGCTGGCCAGCCACGACCTGGACCAGCGCGGCGGCGGCAACCTGCTGGGCGACGAGCAGAGCGGCCACATCAAGGAGATCGGAGTCGAGCTCTACCAGCAGATGCTGGAGGACGCGGTCGCCGAACTGCGCCAGCGCCAGGGCCAGGAGGCCTTGCTGGAAGACCGGGGCTGGTCGCCGCAGATCAACACCGGCGCGGCCGTGATGATCCCGGACGACTACGTGCCGGATCTGAACGTGCGCCTGTCGCTCTATCGCCGCCTGTCGGAAGCCGAACAGGCCGCCGACCGCGAGGCCCTGGCCGCCGAGATGATCGACCGCTTCGGCCCGCTGCCGCCCGAGACCGGGTCCTTGCTCAAGGTCGTCGCCATCAAGGGCCTGTGCCGCGAGGCCAATGTCGCCAAGATCGATGTCGGCCCCAAGGGCGCCGTCGCCAGCTTCCGCAACGACACCTACGCCAACCCGCTGGGGCTGATGCAGTACGTCGCCAAGAACAGCCTGATCTGGAAGGTCCGCCCGGACCAGAAGGTCGTGGTCAAGGGCGAGTGGGACAAGCCGGCCCAGCGCCTGGACGCGGCCGAGAAGATCCTGGCCGTGCTGGCCAAGCTGGCCAAGGAGTAGGGGGCTTCTAGGCCCCCGGCGCCTTCATGGCGCGGATCTTCTGCAGCACGTCCTTCAGCTCCTCGCCCGACAGCGCGCCACGGATCAGGTAGCCGTTGATCACCAGGCCGGGCGTGCCCTGGAATTGCAGCAGCGCGGCCTCGCGTTCGTTGCGCGCCAGGACGGCGTCGATCTCGCCGCCGTGGGCCTTGAGGTCGCGGGTCAGCCGAAGCCAGTCCACGCCGGCCTGCTGGGCGACGGCGTCGATCATCGCCTTGTCGGCGAGGCGCGTGGGCGAAAGCATGAAAGCCCGGTGGACGGCCTCGTACCTGCCCTGATATGTCGCCGCCAACGCCACTCGTGCGGCGTATTCGGACACCTCGCCGAAGATCGGCCAGTCCTTGTGCAGCACGGCCAGCTTGCCGTCGGTCTTCACCGCGTCGGCCAGCACCGGCTCCATGCGCTTGCAGTAGCCGCAGTTATAGTCGCCGTACATGACGATGACGACGTCGGGCGCTGTGGCGCCGAGGCGGGGAACGCCGGGGTCCTTGAGCAGGTCCTTGAAGCCGTACTCGGCGGCGGAGGCCGTTCCGCTGACGGCCAGCGCGACGATGGACAGGGCTAGCGCCACGAACTGACGGAAGGGCATGGCGGGACTCCGGGGATACGAAAGCGGACGCATAGCGGATTCTGACGGGCAGAGGCGAACGCATCGACAGGGACGGGTGTTTCTCCTCCTCCCCCTGCGGGAGAAGGTGGCGCGTAGCGCCGGATGAGGGGTCGATAGGCCTGTCGGATTAGCGTTACGGCGCAAGGGGTTAGACTTACGCGACCCCTCATCCGACCGCCTTTGGCGGCCACCTTCTCCCGCAGGGGGAGAAGGGGAGCTCACGAGCGTTCACGCCAGCTTATCCCCGGCCTCAAAACCTGCCGTATTCTCTATCCACCTCGTCGCGAGGAAAGGGCGCAATGGCCAGCGACCATCGTGGCGGCGGGGTGCGGTCGAGCGGGCGCGCTCGTCGGCGCGGGGGAA
>CAIUMD010000070.1 GCA_903900155.1 uncultured Caulobacterales bacterium
CCGGCCACGCCCAGGTTGGCGGCGAAGTTGATGTAGCGGTTCTCGGTGTTGAACTTGCCGTAGTAGGGGTCGTTCAGGTCGTTGGGGTTGTCCGGCGAGTTGGTCAGGTAGGCCAGGCCCTGCTGGGTCGGGCTCTTGCCGGTGAAGAACTGGTAGCTGAGCGCCGCCAGGGCGGTGCTGTTGTCGGCGCTGTTGAGCACGAAGCCCAGCACCTGGGCGTCGGTCATCGCGCCCGCCGCGTTCTGGGCGGCGCGGTTCCCTAGATCCGCCAGCGTCGCGGCGTCCGGCGCCACGCCGCCGTGGGCGGCCGTCCAGGCCATGACCAGCTGCTTCTCGATATACGCCATTGTGACACCCATAGTGTCGAATCATCGCTGGCCTCGTTTGTATCGGCGCACTTGGCGAACTCAATCGCGACGGGCGTGTCGCGGCCAAAAAAAGGGGGAGGCGCGGCGGGTGCCTCCCCTCGAAGCCTCGAGCGTATGCGGGCGCTAGAGGAAGGTGATGGCGGCGTCGACGACGTCGACCTGTCCGGCGCGCAGGCCCGTCGCCAGGCCCGCCGAGCCGACCAGCTTGACCACGACGTCGCGGCCCTCGTCGAAGCCGACGAAGTTGCTGGCGTCCGAGACGATGTAGAGATCGCCGCCCATCACGAACCAGCGCAGCAGGCTGTTGGCCTGGGATCCCGAGCCGGCGGCGGCGGCGTTCAGGTAGTCGGCCAGGGTGGTTTGGCCGGTCACTTCCGCGCCCAGTGTCGAGGTGTTGCTGACGTTGAACAGGTTCAGCGTGTCGCCGACGCCCATGCCGGTGATCGAGGCGAACTGGGTCGCGCCGTTGGCGTCGACGCTGCCGATGATCACGGTGTCGTCGCCCGAGCCGACATCGACCGTGTTGGTCCCGCCGCTGATCGAGATCTCGTCGTCGCCGGTCCCGGTGATGATGGTCATGTCGCCCGCGCCGGCGTGGACCTGGTTGTTCCCGTCGCCGGCGTTGACGGTGACGCCGCCGTTGTTGACCCACAGCGTGTCGTTGCCGGCGCCCGCCGTGATGGTCGAGGTCGCGCCGCCGTAGCCGGAGAAGTAGTTGTTCCCGCCGCCGAGGTGAATGACGTTGTTGACGTTGTTCTGTGTGTACAGGGTGTCGTTTCCGGCGCCGCCCTCGAAGGTGACTACCCCGGTGATGTTCCGGGCGTCGATGCTGTTGGCGCCGGTCCCGGTCTTGATCGTGATGGCGCCGGATTGGGCGACCGGCGTCCAGGCCAGGTCGCCGGTGAGGGCGCTGGCGTCGACGAGGGTCAGGGCCGTGCTGCCGCTGTTGTTCAGCCTCGTGTCGCCAGTCCCGTCGATGGTAAGCGCCGTCAGCGCGGCCATCTGCAGGTCGGCGGTCACGCCATTGGCCTTCACGGTCAGGTTCAGGGTCGAGACGGCCCCGGCGTCCCGGAGATAGCCGTCGGTGTTGTCGAGCATGGCGTCCAGCGTCGTGGAGACGCTTACGGAGCCGATGTCATTGTTGATGGTGATGTTGCCGCCGTTGGACGCCTTCAACGTCGTCAGGGCGTTGCCGTCGAAGTACAGGCCGGAAAAACCGTTGGCCTCGACTGTAGTGATCGTGCTGACAAAGGCGCTGGCGCCCCGATAGTAGTCGTAGACATAGAAGTTGTCGCCGTAGTGGCCGGCCGTGTTGGTGTCGGCGGTTCGCGCCGCCGAACCCTTGATCCTGATCGAGGTCGTCAGCTCGCTGCCGTAGAGGCTGGCCGCGCCCGACTGGGTGGTGTTGACCGCGTTGGCGGCGACGAGGGTGACGTCCAGCGAGGTTCCGCCGGTGATCGTCACGGTACCCTGGCTGGTGACGGAACGGGTCCTCGAAAAGACCACCGCGCCGGTCGCCGCCGTGGTGGTGCCGACCCGGATCGTGCCTTCGCTGTCGGCGATCGAGATGGTGACGTCGTGGCCGCCGTTGAAGGCGAAGGTGGAGCGCGTCTGGCTGGTGTTGGTGACCGTGACGTCCTGGGTCGCGCCGGCCGTGTTCAGCATCGAATCCTTGGCGGTGATGTTCAGCTTGGTCACGCCCGTCCAGCCGCTGGAGTCCAGATAGACGCCCGACAGGGTGTTGGTGACGTTCACCGTCTCGATGTTGCGGAAGGTCGCCGCGGCGGGGGTGTAGTTGCCGTTGAAGGCGCCGCTGATGGTCAGGGTGTCGTTGCCGGCCCCGCCGTCCAGCACGTCATTGGCGTTGAATGCGGCGGGCGTGCTGGTGAACGTGTCGTCCAGGCCCGCGCCGGTGAAGGCGTCGCCGCCGCTGGTCAGGGTGAAGCTGAACGGCTGCGGTGCGGGCGGCGAAGGCGGCGGGGGCGGCGGCGCGTAGCCGGGCACGTCGGCCTCGGCCGGGGCGGTCGTCACGGGGCTGCCGACGCCCTGGTCGGGCGTGGGCTTGTAGGTCGCCGTGATGTCGGTGTTGTAGACGGCCTCTCCCTTGACCAGGGCCAGGGTGAAGTTGTTGGCGGCGGCGGCGTAGAGGCCAATATCGGCCTTGATCGCCTCGCCCAGCAGGTAGCCGGCCGTAGCGGCCTTCAGGGCCAGGTCGATCTGCGCCTGGCTCATGCCGGGGGTGATCATGCCGGACGCCTGGGCCGTCGCCAGGATGGCGGCCTGGCGGCTGACGATGTCGGCGACCGCTTTCGCGGGATCGACGCCCGCGGCCTTGGCGAAGGTCCCGCCGATGATGGTCTCGTAGATCGAGGCGACATAGTCGGCGAAGGTCATCGCGCCGTACTTGCCGGCGAACACGTCCTTGCCTTCGCCGGCCACGCCCAGGTTGGCGGCGAAGTTGATGTAGCGGTTCTCGGTGTTGAACTTGCCGTAGTAGGGGTCGTTCAGGTCGTTGGGGTTGTCCGGCGAGTTGGTCAGGTAGGCCAGGCCCTCCTTGGTTGGACTCTTGCCGGTGAAGAACTGGTAGCTGAGCGCCGCCAGGGCGGTGCTGTTGTCGGCGCTGTTGAGCACGAAGCCCAGCACCTGGGCGTCGGTCATCACGCCCGCCGCGTTCTGGGCGGCGCGGTTCCCTAGATCCGCCAGCGTCGTGGCGTCCGGCGCCACGCCGCCGTGGGCGGCCGTCCAGGCCATGGTCAGTTGCTTGAGCGTATAAGCCATGTGTTCCCCTCGCGCCGGCTCTGCGGGCGAGGGGGTTTTGCTACGAGCCGGGCGCGGCGCGTGTCACCTGTTGTAGTGACGCTGTGGTTTTAGAACGCTGTGCCTTGGCTCACGTTGTTCAACAGGCTGGCCGTGTAGATATAGCCGATCAGGGCCACGCCGCTGTCGGTGAAGTCGGCGGCGCTCAGGGTCGTGTCGCCCGCGCCGCTGGCCCCGGTGTTGACCACGGCCACCACCGTCCGGTTATGCGTGGTGTCGTAGACCGAGACCAGATAGTTGCCGTCGGCGGCCAGGCCGGTGATCTCGTCGGTGTCGAAGGCGGTCTGGAACAGGGTCTTGATGTCGGTCGTGAAGGCGGCGGCCGAGGCGGTGATCAGCGAGACATTGGCCGTGGCGCCGATCGCGCCCGAGCCAGGCCCCAGGTTCTGGACGACCGGGGTGTCGCCGGCCGTCAGGCCCTGGGCGACCGCGCCCTTGGCCAAGCCGGTGAAGGCGGTTCCGGCCGCGTTCTTCAGGCTGAAGTCGTGGTCGTCGGCGCTGAAGGTCAGGATCACGCCGGTCACGTTGCCCGAACCATCGGAGATCGACACGCCGCCCAGAAGGTCGGTCGCCGCGCCCGTGCCGGCGGCGACGTTGCCGACGAAGGCGATGGTGCCGCCCGTGCCCCGGGCGCTGATGACGTCGGCGCCCGACTGGAAGTTCTGGCCCTGCACGCCGAGAATGAACTGACTGCCGCCCGCGCCGGAGAAGCTGTCCTTGCCGGTCCCGCCGATGACGGTCAGGGACTGGCCGCTAGGGCCCGTGATGTCCAGTTTCCCGGTGAAGGCCGAGCCGTCCACGGTGACGGGGCCTGTGACGCTCCCGAAGGTCAGCGACAGATCCGTGCTGCCGGTCACCACGTGACGGGCCGTGACCCGGTCGTCGTTGATCGTGTTGGTCCCCGTGCCGTTGGAGACGATGTTCAAGGTCTCCAGGCCGGTAATGTCGCTCAGGACTCCCAGCGCGGCGCCGACACCGCCGGCGGCGTTGAAGCGCAGCGTCATCGCATCGGTGGACCCGCCGCCGTTGTTCGCCAGCTGCATGGCCAGGGTAAGCGCGCTGTTGGCCTTGAACACGTCCACAGCGGCGTTGTTGGCCAGGTTCGTGAGCGTCACGGTCCCGAAGCTGCCACCGACCTGCAGGCCGACGCCGGTCGGCAGCTGCGAGGTGTCTTGGGTTATGCCCGACCCGTTGGGATTGAAGCGAAAGTTCTCTATGCCGGTCACGTGGGCGAGGGCGGCGGAGGTTATGCCGTTGGTCGCGATGATCGCGATCGTGTCGTTCGTCCCCCGGCTGCCGTCCACCGTGTCGTTGGCGTCCAGGTTGGAGACCCCTCCATTCGCGCCGAAATTGACGAGGTTCGCGCCGGTCCCCAGGATCACGGTCTGATCAGCCAGGCCGAGCCCGGTGGTGCCGGTGCCGGCGCCGATCGTGACGCCGCCCGTGGCCGCGCTCGCGTCGATGGTCGTGGCCAAATAGAACTTGTCACCGAGGCCGGCGGTGAAGGTGGCCAGGGTCAGGGGCGCGGCGCCGCTGATATTGACCCTGGTCAGGCTGGTCTGGGTCGAGCCGGTGGGGAGGTTGACGTAGTTGGCCGTCCCGTTGGAGACGATATTCAGGGTCTCATAGTAGTTCGTGCCAGTGACGCTGATATCGACCCTTGCCGGCGTGGATGAGGTTCCCTGGTCGGTCAGGGTGACGGTCAGCGCATCGTTGGCGCCGATGAGGGTCGTGGTATCGACCGCGAACTTGACCGTGCCGAGCCGCTGATTGCTGACCCCGAGCTTGGTCACGTTGTTTCCGTAGCCGGTGAAGGTCGTACTACCGGTGTTCCCGGTGATGACCAGCTCGGTGAAGGAATTGGTCGGGGACAAGGTCACCGTGGAGCTGGCGACGGCGCCGGTAATGAGCAGGCGCTCGATGTTCCGGACCTTGGTCGGGTCGATCGTGAGACTGGGATTGCTGGACCCGCTGATGGTCAGCGACAGGGTGTCGTAGCCGCCCGCGCCGTCGAGAGCGTCCGTCGCGGCGTTCAAGGTCGAGGTGTTTTGTTGGTTGACGCCAATGTAGGTGGCGACGCCTGTGAAGGTGTCGCCCGCGCCCTGGCCGGTGAAGGTGTCGGCGCCCGTGGTCAAGGTGAAGCTCTGCGGCGTCGGCGCCGGAGGGGAGGGCGGCGGCGGTGGCGGCGGGGGCGGCACGTAGCCGGGCACGGTGTCGACCGGCGGCGGCGCGGTGACGGCCTGGCCGATCCCCTGGTCCGCCGTGGGCTTGTAGGTGGTGGTGAGGTCGGTGTTGTAGGTCGCCGTGCCGGTGGCCACGGCCAGCATGAAGTTGTTGGCGGCGGCGGCGTAGAGGCCCACGTCCGCCTTGATCGCTTCGCCCAGCAGGTAGCCGGCGGCGGCGGCCTTCACGGCCAGGTCGATCTGGGCCTGGCTCATGCCCGGCGTGATCATGCCGGCGCTCTGGGCCGTGGCCAGCAGGGCGGCCTGGCGGCTGGTGATGTCGGCGATGGCCTTGGCGGGATCGATGCCGGCGGCGGTGGCGTAGCTCTTGCCGATGATGCTCTCGTAGATCGAGGCCACGTAATCGGCGAAGCTCATCGCGCCGTATTTGGCGGCGAACGCGTCCTTGCCCTCGCCCTGGACGCCCAGGTTGACGGCGAAGTTGATGTAGCGGTTCTCCAGGCTGAACTTGTCGTAGTAGGCGTCGCTGAGGTCGTTGGCGTTGGCGTCGGAATGGACCAGATAGGCCAGGCCGTCCTTGGTCGGGCTCTTGCCCGTGAAGAACTGGTAGCTCAGCGCCGCCAGGGCCGCGCCGCTGTCGGCGCTGTTCAGCACAAAGCCCAGCGCCTGGGCGTCGCTCAGCGCGCCAGCCGCGTTCTGGGCGGCGCGGTTCTGCAAGTCGGCCAGGGTGTTGGCGTCGGGCTCGACGCCGCCGTGAACGGCCGTCCAGGCCAGGGTCAGCTGCTTCGCCGTATAGGCCATCAATTGGCGTCCTGAGTGTCGAGAATCAGATAGTTTTTCCTTCTATCCCTCCGTCGGGGAAACTCAATCGCGGGTCCGTGACGATCCGGGTTTCGGCTGTCGACATAAAAGGGGACGAGTCCGCGCCTGACCGCGAACGCCGCTCGCCGAAAGTCGCCGTTAACCCCTTCATAAGATGCGGGGTTGCGCCAAACCGACTCCGTCTCTAAACGGGCGGCTTAACCTGCAAGATGGTCGACAGCGGGCGCGCGGATGTGCGCGACCGTGTCTTTGCGCGAGTTAGCCATGCCCAAGAGAACCGACCTTTCCTCGATCCTGATCATCGGCGCCGGCCCGATCGTCATCGGTCAGGCCTGTGAGTTCGACTATTCGGGCGTCCAGGCCTGCAAGGCGCTGCGCGCCGAGGGCTATCGCATCATTCTGGTCAACTCGAACCCCGCCACGATCATGACCGATCCGGACGTGGCCGATGCGACCTATATCGAGCCGATCACGCCCGAGATGGTCGCCAAGATCATCGAGAAGGAGCGCCCCGACGCGCTGCTGCCGACCATGGGCGGCCAGACCGCGCTGAACACGGCTCTGGCCCTGGAAGCCGACGGCACGCTGAAGAAGTTCGGCGTCGAGATGATCGGCGCCAAGGCCGAGGTCATCGACAAGGCCGAGGACCGCCAGAAGTTCCGCGACGCCATGGACAAGCTGGGCCTGGAGAGCCCGCGTTCGCGCGCCTGCCACACGCTGGACGAGGCCATGGAAGGCCTGGAGTTCGTCGGCCTGCCGGCGATCATCCGCCCGTCCTTCACCCTGGCCGGCACCGGCGGCGGCATCGCCTACAATGTCGAGGAGTTCAAGGAGATCGTCGAGCGCGGCCTCGACCTGTCGCCGACCACCGAAGTGCTGGTCGAAGAGAGCGTCCTGGGCTGGAAGGAATATGAGATGGAAGTGGTCCGCGACACGGCGGACAACTGCATCATCATCTGCTCGATCGAGAACATCGACCCGATGGGCGTCCATACCGGCGACTCGATCACCGTCGCCCCGGCCCTGACCCTGACGGACAAGGAATACCAGTGGATGCGCGCGGCCTCGATCGCCGTGCTGCGCGAGATCGGCGTCGAGACCGGCGGCTCGAACGTCCAGTTCGCGGTGAACCCGGCCGACGGCCGCATGGTCGTCATCGAGATGAACCCGCGCGTGTCGCGCTCCTCGGCGCTCGCGTCCAAGGCCACCGGCTTCCCGATCGCCAAGGTCGCCGCCCGCCTGGCCGTCGGCTACACCCTGGACGAACTGAAGAACGACATCACCGGCGGCGCGACCCCGGCCTCGTTCGAGCCCTCGATCGACTACGTCGTCACCAAGATCCCGCGCTTCGCGTTCGAGAAGTATCCGGGCTCGGAACCGCTGCTGACCACGGCCATGAAGTCGGTCGGCGAAGTGATGGCCATCGGCCGCACCTTCAAGGAAAGCGTCCAGAAGGCCCTGCGCGGCCTGGAGACGGGCCTGTCGGGCTTCGACGAGGTCGAGATCCACGGCGCCGACGACCTGGACAACGGCAAGGCCGCCGTCGTGCGCGCCCTGGGCACGCCCACGCCCGACCGCCTGCGCGTCATCGCCCAGGCCTTCCGCCACGGCCTGACCGTGGAAGAAGTGAACGCCGCCTGTTCCTATGAACCCTGGTTCCTGCGCCAGATCGCCGAGATCGTCCGCCAGGAAGGTTGGGTGAAGGCCGGCGGCCTGCCGACCGACGCCGCGGCCTTCCGCGCGTTGAAGGCCCAGGGCTTCTCCGACGCCCGCCTGGCCAAGCTGACCGGCCAGGCCGAAGGCGCCGTCCGCAAGATCCGCCAGGACCTCAGCGTCCGCCCGGTCTTCAAGCGCATCGACAGCTGCGCCGGCGAGTTCCTGGCCTCGACGCCCTACATGTACTCGACCTACGAGACGGGCGCCCTGGGCCAGATCCCCGAGTGCGAAAGCGACCCGTCCTCGGCCAAGAAGGCCGTGATCCTGGGCGGCGGCCCCAACCGGATCGGCCAGGGCATCGAGTTCGACTACTGCTGCTGCCACGCGGCGTTTGCTCTGGACCAGATCGGCGTGGAGTCGATCATGGTCAACTGCAACCCCGAGACCGTCTCGACCGACTACGACACCTCCGACCGCCTGTACTTCGAGCCGCTGACGGCCGAGGACGTGCTGGAGCTGCTGCATGTCGAGATGAGCAAGGGCCAGCTGGCCGGCGTCATCGTCCAGTTCGGCGGTCAGACCCCGCTGAAGCTGGCCCACGCCCTGGAAGAGGCCGGCGTGCCGATCCTGGGCACCAGCCCGGACGCCATCGACCTGGCCGAAGACCGCGAGCGCTTCCAGCAGCTGCTGAACGGCCTCAACATCGCCCAGCCGGAAAACGCCATCGCCCGCACGTGGGACGAGGCCCGCGCGGAAGGCGAGAAGATCGGCTTCCCGTTCGTGATGCGTCCGTCCTACGTGCTGGGCGGCCGGGGCATGGAGATCATCCGTGATCACGAGCACCTGGAACGCTACATCGCCAATGCCGGCGAGATCTCGTTCGAGCACCCGATCCTGCTGGACCACTATCTGAGCCGCGCCACGGAAGTGGACGTCGACGCCCTGTGCGACGGCCAGGACGTGTTCGTGGCCGGCGTGCTGGAGCACATCGAGGAAGCCGGCGTCCACTCGGGCGACTCGGCCTGTTCAATGCCGCCCTTCTCGCTGAAGGCCGAGACCATCGAGGAGCTGAAACGCCAGACGGTGCAGATGGCCCTGGCGCTGAACGTCCGTGGCCTGATGAACGTGCAGTTCGCGATCGAGGAGCCGCACGGCGAGGCCCCGCGCATCTACGTCCTGGAAGTGAACCCGCGCGCCTCGCGCACCGTGCCGTTCGTGGCCAAGACCATCGGCCAGCCGGTCGCCGCCATCGCCGCCAAGGTCATGGCCGGCGAGCCCCTGGCCAGCTTCGGCCTGAAGGACGTTCCGTATGACCACATCGCGGTCAAGGAAGCCGTCTTCCCGTTCGCCCGCTTCGCCGGCGTCGACACGGTGCTGGGCCCGGAAATGCGCTCGACCGGCGAGGTCATGGGCCTGGACTGGAAGCGCGACGGCGAAGAGAGCATGGCCCCGGCCTTCGCCCGCGCCTTCGCCAAGAGCCAGCTCGGTGGTGGGGTCAGGCTCCCGACCAAGGGTGCGGCCTTCGTCTCGGTCAAGGAAAGCGACAAGCCCTGGATCGTCGAGCCGGTGAAGCTCTTGCAGGCGGCGGGCTTCACGGTGCTGTCGACCGAGGGCACCCGGGCCTATCTGGCCGAGCAGGGCGTCCAGGTCGACTACGTCAAGAAGGTCCTGGAAGGCCGCCCGCACATCGTCGACGTGATGAAGAACGGCGGCGTCCAGCTGGTGTTCAACACCACCGAGGGCAAGCAGGCCCTGGAAGACAGCTTCGAGATCCGCCGCACGGCCCTGATGATGAAGGTGCCGTACTACACGACGTCGGCGGGGGCTCTCGCCGCCGCTCAGGCCATCGCCGGCGCGCCGGACGAGGCCTTGGACGTGCGTCCGCTGCAAAGCTACGCGGCGGAGTAGGGCCTCCCAAGAACAGAACCGCCGCGACAGCCTCACAGCCGTCGCGGCGGTTTTCGTTTGTGCGAAGCCTCAGGCCCGTTTCGGCATATGGCTCCGACGGGCGTCGATCAGAGCCCGCGCGCGGTCGGCGATCTTGGCGGCGTGGGCGATCTCTTCGGCGTCGCCCGAGCGCGCATCCGCCAGATAGGCGGCGATCGCCTCTTCGCTATCGAGGTACTCGGCGGGGTCGAAAGGCCGTGTTTCCAATTCAAACCTCCTGCGCCATGGCCTTGGCGCGAGCGATGTCGCGCGGCTGCGAGGCCTTGTCGCCACCGCAGAGTAGCACGATCAGGGTCTCGCCGCGCCTGACGAAATAGACGCGGAAGCCCGGACCATAGTCGACCCGCAATTCGCTGACGCCATCGCCCACGGGCCGAACGTCGCCCAGGTTGCCTGCCGCAACGCGCTCGATGCGCCGAATGATGATCGCGCGGGATACGGCGTCCTTCAGGCCTGTCAGCCAGCCTTCGAAGACGGAAGTCTGCCGGATTTCTCAGTTCATCGAATTCGAGAGTTGCTGTTACATGAGAGGGCTTGGCTGATCGCCAGGGGCTATTTCTTCCAGCCCCAGGCGTCCATCACGACCTCGAACAGGTGGGTATTCGGAAAGTACCCCCGCACGCCCTGCGCGCCCGCGCCGGTGGCCAGCGCCACGACTTCCTCACCGGTGTGCGTCCGGTTGACCACCACGTTCTTGAGGCGGACGATGTCGCCGCGCCGCTCGCCGGCCTTCCAGGCGTCATAACCCTCCAGCAGCGGCTCGCCGCGCTTGCCGCCGTCGACCTGCAGGCCGAACGAGTGGTCGGCGGTGAACAGCAGCAGGGTGTCCTTCAGGTCGACGCGCTTTTCGATCTCGGCGATCAGCTTGTCGAAATTGACGATGTTCTCGAGGCCTTCCTTCGGGTCGTCGGTGTGGGCGTCCCACTCGACCACCAGCAGGTAGCCCTTGGGCGAGCCCTTCAGCAGGTCCAGCGCCCGCAGGGTGGCGGCGCGGGTGTCGATCTCGTCCTCGGTGACGACGATCGGACGGGCGTTGGCCGCCGGCGCGTCCTCCAGCTTGGCGTAGATCGGGCGGTTGTGCGCCTTGGCCAGCTGGTCGAAGCCCGTCCCCGCCGCGGTCAGCTGGCGGCCGATCTTGTCGCGCCCCGTGCCGAACAGCACGTCGACGCCGTCGCCGAAACGGGGCGTAAGGGCCTGCTGGAAGATCTCGCCCCATTTGCCGCGATCGTTGGCGTGGGCGTAGGTCGCCGCCGGCGTGGCGTCGGTGATCGGCTGGGAGGTGACGACGCCGGTGCGCAGGCCATGCTCCTCGGCATATTCCAGCAGGGTCTTGGTCGGTGCGCCGTCGGCCTTGCCGCGCGCGCCGTCGGGGCCCTGGCTGATGACGCCGTTGTGGGTCTTCACGCCGGTCATGATCGCCGACATGCCGTTGGCCGAATCCGAGACGAACGCGTCGACCGGCGAGGTCTCGCTGAGGCCGAGGTGGGGCCACTGCTGGACGTGCAGCTTCAGCGGCTGGCCATAGCCCAAGAGGCTCGCGGCGTTGACCGACGGCACCCCGCCGGCGTCGGCCAGGAAGACGATGACGTTCTTGGCCTTTTGCGAGGGGGCTTTCGTCTCAGCCAGGGCGGGCGAGGCGAGCGCCAGCGACAGCAGCGAGGCGGCGGCGAAAAGACCTCTGAACATAGGCGTCTCCCAAGCGAACATGTATCGATGGGAAGGCCTTCTAACCGCTGCCGGGCTTGGTGAGTGTGAAACAAGTGCGACAGCCGCCGCCTATTGCCGGACCCCGCCCTTGGTGTTGAAGCATCGCCGGCGACCCAGCTCGCTGCCGCAGAACCCCGGCTCGGCCGTCCCCGCATGCAGCATCACGTACTGGTCGCGCCGGCACTGGAACCAGGCGTGCTGGAAGGGGATGTGGTCGACGTCCTGGTGGAACACCGGGCGCTGGTCGACGGTGTAGAACCGCACCATGCTGGACAGGCCGCCGAAGCTGCCGCGGCCGTTGACCAGGCCGCAGATCTGGCCTTTGCGGGTGGCCCACACCGCGCCCAGTTCCAGCGGGTTTCTCTGGTCCAGCCGGGTTTCCAGATTGGCGTGGACGATGCGCCACTCGGCCTGGGCCAGGGGACGATAGCGCGCCGCCTGCGCGGCCGAGGGCGGGGGCAAGAGGGCGTTCTCGCGCTCGAACTGCAGGAAGTCGACGCCGGTGAAGCCCATGGCCCACAGCGTCCCGGCCACCGCCACCGTCGAGATGGCCAGCGCCACCCACGAGCGCCGCAGCTTGCGGGTCCCGAAGTCCTTCACCGCCACGACGTCGTCTCCCCTGGTCCCATGACTCAAAGGAGATTACAGGCATAAATTAATTACAAGCGTAATTATCGAGCGTGACGGCGACGGCGCAACCTCTGGGCGCGGGGGTGTCCAACCTCGGGTTCGATGCTATGCAGCGACCCTTGTACCGGGGGGATCCATGCGTTTTCCAAGCCAGCTGTCGCACGCTCAGATCGAGACGCTCGCCTTCGCCGCCATCGTCACGATCGCGCCGATCCTGCTGTGCGGCTTCATGTTCGGGTTCGACATCCCGCTGGCCTCGGCCAAGTTCTGGAGCAATCCCAAGAACGACATGCTGGCCATGACCACGGCCTACGAGGCCTATGTCCGCCAGCCTTGGAGCTTCCCCCTGACCATGGTCTCGGGCCTGACGCCCAAGCCGGTGTCGATCGTCTTCGCCGACAGCATCCCCTGGCTGTCGCTGGTGCTGAAGGCCTCGGGTCTGGGGACGCTGTTCAACCCGCTGGGCGTCTTCCTGATGCTCAGCTACCCGCTGCAGGCCTGGGGGATGATCGCCCTGCTGAGGTCGCTGGGCGTGAAGAGCCGCCTCGCCCTGGTGCTGGGCGGCTTCCTGGCGCTGCTGTTCCCCAGCTGGATCGCCCGCCAGTTCGGCCACGTCGCCCTGTGCGGCCACTGGCTGATTTTGTTCGCGTTGAGCGTGACCGTCTCGTCGGTGCGCGAGGGCCTGACGCCCCGCCGCATCGGCTGGTTCGCCGCGCTGGCGGCGCTGGCCACCGGCGTTCACGCCTATCACCTGCCGCCGATCGCCGCCTGCTTCGGCGCGGTCCTGCTGTCGGAGCTGGTGCAGCGCCGGACCGGGGCCTGGAAGCGCGTCGCCCTCGCGGCCGTCGCCGTGCTGGCCGCCGTGGCGGTCTCGGCCGTCGTCCTGGGCTATGGCGGCGGGGCCAGCGCGGCCGCCGGCGCGGGCGGCCTGGGCTACTATGCCATGAACCTCCTGGGACCCTTCTGGCCGCAGGCCTCGAACCTGTTTGGCCAGCACTGGACCGGCGCCTGGTTCATCGGGACCCTGGCTCCGAACGGCGAGTATTTCGAGGGCTTCCAGTTCCTGGGCGTGGGCTCGCTGCTGCTGGTGGCGACCCTGCTGGGCCTGGCGATCCGCGACCGGCTGGCCGGCCGCCGTCCGGAGCCCGGCTTCTGGCTGCGCTGGACGCCGCTGATCCTGGCCATGGTGGTGCTGACCGCCTGGTCGATCGGCTGGTCGGTCTATGCCGGCAAGGCGCTGCTGATCACCTTGCCCAAGCCGGACGGCAAGGTGGCCGACCTGCTGTCGATCTTCCGCGCCCATGGCCGTTTCTTCTGGGCGCCGGGCTATCTGCTGCTGGCCCTGAGCATCGCCGCCGTCGCCCGCCTGCCGGGACGCCTCGGCGTGGCCGTGCTGGCCGCAGCCCTGGCCGTGCAGGCCTATGACAGCAGCCCCCTGCGCCAGGGCGTGCGGTCGACCTTCGCCGCCCCCGACGAGCTGGACATCCCGCCGGCCCTGGCCAGCGCCCCGGCGATCCGCGGCCGGACCTGGACGTTCCGCCCGACCTATTTCTGCTCGAACTCGACGCTGGACCTACGCGGGGTCGCTCAGCTGGTGATGGCGGCGGCCCGCAGCGGCGGCGCGACCAACACCTTCGGCACGGCCCGCAACAACGACCTGCCCTGCGACGTGATCGACCCGACCGTCAGCCAGGACGCCGCGCCGGGCGATCGCCGGATCACCGTGGTCATGGGCGGCGGCCAGATGGAGGGCGGCGTGCTGGCGATCGTCAACCAGCGCCGCGACTGCTACCGCTTCAAGCGCGGGGTGCTGTGCGGCCGCGACCTGGGCGGGATCGCCGGGCTGGAGCCGATGGCGCCGGGCCAGCTGGCTCCCAAGGTCCAGCTGCTGTCGGTGCGCCTGGACCAGCCGCTGCGCTCGCCGATCCTGGGTGAAGGCTGGTCGAAGCTGGATCCGGGCGGCAAGGGCGTCTGGACCCTGGCCCACAAGGCGACCTTCACCCTGACCCCGCCGGCGACGCTGAAGCCCGGCCCGTTCAATGTGGACATCGTCGCCATCGGCTTCTCGGACCAACCCCTGCGACCCCAGCCGGTGACGCTGTATGCCGAAGGCCGGCGCCTGGAGACCCAGGCCGTCGATCCCAAGGACTTCATCCTCTACCGCTTCACCGCGCCCAAGGACGTGGTCAAGCCGGGCCAGCCGATCCGGTTCACGCTGGACATCCCGCAGGCGCGCGTGTCCAGCATGGACCCGCGGATGCTGGGCGTGGCGGTGCAGGAGATCCGCCTGGCCCAGTAGGGAGAGAGCTCTACGCCTTCTTGCGGGCGACCACGGCGATCGACATGCCGAACGGCAGGCCGGTCCCCGTCGCCAGCGGGCCTTCCAGGGCGAAGACGGTGGTCAGCGCCTTGTTCAGCCACGCCGGCGGCATGGCGTCGTCGGCGCTCTGGTCGCCCAGCAGGCGCTTGATCAGCCGCTGGACCGCCGCCGGGACGAACAGCAGGGTGTTGAAATAGGTGGCCGCCTCGATTTCCAGCCCCGCTTGCTCGAACAGAGCGCGGTAGGCAGGCAGCCGGTAGCGACGCTTGTGGTGGTGCAGCACGTCGTGGTGGCTCCACATCCACTGATAGGCCGGCGCCGTGGTCAGGATCGCCCCGCCAGGCTTGGCCAGGCGCGCCAGGGCCATCACCGCGCCTTCGTCGTCGTCGACATGCTCGACCACGTCGAAGGCGCAGACCAGATCGAAGGTCTCGGGCGCGAACGGCAGCCCGTCGGGCAGCAGGCCATGCTCGACGGGCTGACCTAGGCGATCGGCGGCGTATTCGCGGGAGTCCTGGTCGGGCTCGATGGCGCTGACGGTCCCGAACTCGCGCAGTAACGGCACGTTGCCGCCCGCGCCGCAGCCGACCTCCAGGATCCGGGCGCCGGCCGGGACGCCGATGCGGGCGATCAGGCGGCGCAGGATCCCGCGCCGGGCCACGAACCACCAGTGATCGGTTTCCAGGGCGCGGATGCGCTCATAGATCAGGCGTTCCATCGGGCGTCTCCGTCTGATGGGGCCGCCGGCTTGTGCGCGAACACCCAGAAATGGCTGAGCAGGAACAGGGTCCCGGTATAGCTGATGGCCGCCGCGCCCTGCGCCGCCACGCTCCAGATCGCGCCGTGCGGCGGCAGCAGCGCGGTGGCCAAAGCCAGGACGCCCTGGTTCAGGGCGAAGGCGACGCCCACGGCGACCGCGTAGCGCAGCGGGGCCGAGCGGGTGGTCTGGCGGGCCTTGAACACGAAGAACTTGCTGAGCAGGAAGCTGACGCAGATGCCGATCGCATAGCCGATGGCGTTGGCCAGGTGCGGCTCGACATGCAGGCCCACGTCCAGGGCCACGATGATCGAGAAGCCGACCAGGGTGTTGAACACGCCGGCCACGCCATAGCGGAGGGCCGAGGCCAGGAAGGCCCGGCGCTCGGGGGTCAGCAGGCTGCGTACCGTCACGCGTCCGGGCCCTGGCCGTCGAACCCGTGGCGGTCCATGACCACGTAGAGCGGCCGGCCCTTCACTTCCTGATAGATGCGGGCCACATATTCGCCCAGCGCGCCGATGGCCAGCATCTGCAGGCCGAAGCTCAGCAGGATCACCACCATCAGCGACGGATAGCCGGGCACGTCGCGGCCGAACAGCAGGGTGCGCAGGACCAGCAGCCCGGCCATGCCCACGGCCAGCACGCCGGCGACCAGGCCGACATAGCTCCACACCCGGATCGGCGCGGTGCTGAACGAGGTGATGCCGTCCAGGGCGAAGTTCCAGAGCTTCCAGTAGCGGAACGAGCTGGTCCCGGCCGCGCGCTCGGGGCGGGCATAGGGGATGGCCTCCTGGCGGAAGCCGACCCAGGCGAACAGGCCCTTCATGAAGCGGTTGCGCTCGGGCAGCTGGCGCAGCACCTCGACCACCCGCCGGTCCATCAGCCGGTAGTCGCCGGCGTTGTAGGGCAGGTCGACGTCCGACAGGCGGTTGAAGGCGCGATAGAAGCCCTGGGCGGTCAGGCGCTTGACGAAGGTGTCGCTGCTGCGGTCGACCCGCACGCCATAGGCGACGTCGGCGCCGTTCTCCCAGGCCTCGACGAACTGGCCGATCAACTCGGGCGGGTCCTGCAGGTCGCAGTCGATCGGCACCACCATGTCGCCGGTGGTGGCGTCCAGCCCGGCCGACATCGCGGTCTCCTTGCCGAAGTTGCGGGCCAGGTTGATGACCTTGATCTTCGGGTTGCGCTGGTGATGGCGCAGCAGCACCGCCAGGGTGTGGTCGCGGCTGCCGTCGTTGATGCAGACGATCTCGTAGTCGACGCCCAGCTTGGCCAGTTCGTCCTCGATCCGCGCGAAGAACAGGTCGAGGACTTCCTGCTCGTTGTAGCAGGGGGCGACGAGCGACAGGCGCTTGCCGACGCGGGTGCGGGTGGCGGCGGCGGGAACGGGTACGGCTACGGGCGACTGAACCATGGCGTTGGTTTAGCCGCGTTGCGCGCGAAGGGGGAGGGGGCTACTTCGCGATGAGCCGCGCGACGGCGTAGCCGGCCATGGCCGCCAGCATGGTGGCGACCGCGCCCCAGGCGATGTCGACCAGGGTCAGCTTGGTCGACCAGGTCCGCAAGGTGGCCTGGTTGGTCAGGTCGTAGGTGGCGTAGGCCACCGCCCCCAGCACCAGCCCGCCGACCGCCGCGCGGGACAGGCTGGCCGCCTTCAGCGCCGGCGCGACGGCCAGCACGACCAGGCCGACCGCATAGATCAGGTAGAAGGCTGCGGCCGCGCCCATCCGCGGCTTGGCGGCCAGGAGGTCGCCCAGGGCGGGGCGGTAGATCCGCTCGACCATCAGGCTCAGCCACACGAAGTCCAGCGCGACGAACGCGACCAGCGAGGCGGCATAGGCGACCAGCATCCGCATGACGAACTCCATCCGGGGACGATGCGGGGGTTACGCGCGAAAAAACCGATCGGATGCATCCATCCGTTCCCCAGCTTCGCCCGTAGCAGTCTCCGAACCAGGGAGACTTTTGATGCCGGCGCACGTCCCGTTCCAGCCCGACACCCGCCAACACGACATCCGGCCGCAGCGGATCGCCGTGATCGGGGCGGGCATATCGGGCCTGTCCTGCGCCTGGCTGCTCAGCCAGCGCCACGACGTCACCCTGTTCGAGGCCGGCGACCGCCTGGGCGGCCACGCCCACACCGTCGAGGTGGTGACGCCGCGCGGCCCGATCCCGGTCGACATGGGCTTCATCGTCTACAACGAGGTCAACTATCCCAACCTGACGGCGCTGTTTAAGCACCTGCACGTCCCGACCAAGCCCGCCGACATGTCGCTGGCCATTTCGCTGGACGACGGGGCGCTGGAATATGGCAGCAAGAGCCTGGCCTCGCTGTTCGCCCAGCCCAGCGCCCTCTTGCGTCCGCGCTTCTGGTCGATGCTGCGCGACCTGCACCGCTTCTACCGCACCGCGCCCGGCCACCTGGCGACGCTGGACCCGGTGGTGTCGCTCAGCGAGTACCTGCGCGACAACGACTACGGCGCGGCCCTGAGCCAGGACCACCTGCTGCCGATGGCGGCGGCGATCTGGTCGGCCAGCATCGAGGGCGCGGGCGAGCACCCGGCGGCGGCCTTCATCCGCTTTTTCGAGAACCATGACCTGCTGCGGTTCGTCGGCCGTCGCAGCTGGCGCACCGTGGACGGCGGCAGCCGGCGTTATGTCGAGGGCCTGGCCCGCGCGTTCAGCGGCCGCCTGCGGCTGTCGGCCCGCATCCAGGCCGTGCGCCGCACCGAGGACGGCGTCCGGGTCCTCGAGGCCGACGGCCGCGAGACCGGCTTCGACCAGGTGGTGTTCGCCACCCATGCGCCGACGACCCTGTCACTGCTGGCCGACGCCGACGGCCGGGAGAAGGCCCTGCTGGGCGCCTTCCGCTACACCTCGAACGAGGTCGTCCTGCACCGCGACCGCCGGCTGATGCCGCGCCGGCGGCTGGCCTGGGCCAGCTGGAACCATCTGGGCCGCCGCGACGATCCTTCCAGCGGCTGCGTCAGCTACTGGATGAACCACCTGCAGAGCCTGCCCCAGACCCCGCCGCTGTTCGTCACGCTGAACCCGCACATCGCCCCGCGCGAGGAACTGGTGCACGAGGTCCGCAGCTTCGAGCACCCGCATTACGACGCCGCCGCCCTGACGGCCCAGCGCGACCTGTGGGCCCTGCAAGGCGAGCGCCGCGCCTGGTTCTGCGGGGCCTGGTTCGGCTCGGGCTTCCACGAGGACGGTCTGCAGTCGGGCCTGGCGGTGGCCGAGCAGCTTGGCGGGGTGCGCCGGCCCTGGAGCGTCGACGACGAGAGCGGCCGGATCTTCGTCGGACCCGGACCGGGCCTGGTCGAGTTCGCCAGGGCGGCGTGAGGATGGGCGGCGTGACCATGGGCGCCTCGGCTCTGTACCAAGGGGTCGTGACCCACGCGCGGACGACCCCGCGCCGTCACCGGCTGCGCTATCGCATCTTCATGCTGCTGCTGGATCTGGACGAGCTGTCGTCGGTGCTGGGTCGGTTGAAGCTGCTGGCGGCGGGGCGCTTTGGCCTGCTGTCGTTCCGCGCCGCCGACCATGGAAATCTTTCTGGGGGCGACCGCACCGGCGGCGACCTCAAGGCCTATGCGCAAGGCGTGCTGGCCGACGCCGGCATCGTCGCCGACGGCCCGGTGCGGCTGCTGTGCATGCCGCGTATCCTGGGTTACGGCTTTAATCCGCTTTCCCTCTATTTCTGCCATCGCGCCGACGGCGAGCTGGCGGCGATCCTCTATGAGGTGCGCAACACGTTCGGCCAGCGGCACAGCTATCTGGCCGCTGTTCCGGCCCAGGACGCGGCCCGGGGAGCAATGGTGCGCCAGACCGCGCCCAAGCGCTTCTACGTCTCGCCGTTCATGGACATGGACCTGGCCTACGACTTCGAGATCGCTCCGCCCGGCGAGGCCGTGGCGGTCACCGTCGCGGTCCGTCGGGGCGACGAGCCCGTGCTGACCGCCAGCTTCTGGGGTCAGCGCGCCCCGCTGACCGACGCGGGCCTGCTGAAGGCCTGGATTCGCCACCCGCTGCTCAGCTTCAAGGTCATCGCCGGCATCCACTGGGAGGCCGTCCGCATCCTGGCGCGCGGCATCGGCCTGCGCCGCCGCCCGCCGCCGCCCGCTTATCCCGTCACGCTGGGCGAGCCGGCATGAACTGTTTTTAGTCCAATTCCCGCTTCGTCCCGTATCATGGCCATGCATGCGATTCAGGAACGCCCCTCAGGCATCGGGAGCTCTCGCGCGGTGACGACCTCGCGCGACTTCGACGGCTGCGTGGCGCGGATCGCCCGAGATGGCGACCGCGAGGCCTTCGTCCTGCTGTTCGACCACTATGCGCCGCGCGTGAAGGCGCTCCTGGTGCGCACCGGCTCCAGTCCCGTGGCCGCCGAAGAGCTGGCCCAGGAAACCTTGCTGAAGGTCTGGCGCAAGGCGCACCTGTTCGATCCCAGCCGCGCCTCGGCGGCGGCCTGGATCTTCACCATCGCCCGCAACCTGCGCATCGACAGCCTTCGCCGCAGCGACCGCGCCGTCTATGCCGAGGACCAGGCCCCTCCAGGCGACGATCCGCCCCAGCCGGACGCCATCCTCAGCGGCGTGCAGGACGGCCAGCGCGTCCGGGCCGCGATGGCGTCCCTCAATCCCGACCAGGCCCAGGCGATCGAGATGGCCTTCTTCCACGAACAGACCCACAGCCAGATTTCGCAGACCCTGGGCGTGCCGCTGGGCACGATCAAGGCGCGGATCCGATTCGGCATGATGAAGCTGCGCGCCTTTATCGAGCGCGAGGCGGGAGGCCTGTCATGAGCCTGCGCCGCCTGCCCGGCGAAGAGCGCCTGCTGGCCTACGCCGCCGGGACCCTGAGCCCGCCCGAGGCCGTGGTCGTCGCCACCCATCTGGCCATGCGCCCGCAGAGCCGCGCCTGGACGGCGCTGGGCGAGGCGGTCGGCGGCGCGATCCTGGACAAGGTCGACCCGCTGGCTTTGGACGCCGGCGCCCGTGACGGCCTGCTGGCGCGGCTGGACACGGCCGCACCCGACCGGACGCAGGAGATCGTGAAGGGCAGCGACCCGACCCTGCCCGAACCGCTGCGCCATTTCCCGCTGGGTCCCTGGCGCTGGCGCGGGCCGGGCGTCTATTCCCGCGACGTGCTGGGCCCGCGCGACGGCGACTGCCGGGTGATCCTGCTGCGCATCGCGCCGGGCCAGTGCACCCCGATCCACACCCATGGCGGCGTCGAACTGACCTGCGTGATCGAGGGCGCCTACGCCACCCAGGACGGCGTCTTCGAGCCCGGCGACTTCGAGGAAGCCGACGCCAGCATCACCCACCAGCAGCGCGTGGTCTCGCCCAAGCCCTGCCTGTGCGTGGCGGCCCTGGACGGCCAGATCCAGCTGCCCGGGCGGCTGGGGCGCTGGCTGGCGCCGTTCGTGAGGCTCTAAAGCCCCGCCGTCAGCAGCCCATCCTGCTTGATCGCCTTCATGCAGACCGTGGTGGTGTAGCGCTGCACGCCCGGCAGCTGGCTGAGGTCCTTGCGCAGCAGCTGGTCCAGGTCGGCGACGTCCGCCGCCACGATGCGCAGCAGGTAGTCGCCGGCCCCGGCCGTCGAGTGGCACTCGATGATCGAGGGGTGGCGCAGCACGGCGGCCTCGAAGGCCTCGGCGCGGGCGAAGTCGACCGTGGCCAGGGCGTAGACGGTCAGGCCCTTGCCGACCGCCTTGGCGTCGATGCGGGCGCGGTAGCCGGTGATGACGCCCTGCTTCTCCAGCGCCTGGACCCGCGACCAGCACGGCGACTTGGACAGGCCCACCCGCTCGGCCAGGGCCGCGAACGAGATGCGGGCGTCGGCCTCCAGGATGCGGAGGATCGACAGGTCGATGCGGCTGAGAATGGACATTCGTTCTGTCTGTGGCGGCTTGATAAGGACATTGTTCTATCCCGCTCGCCGTCGCCCGCGCAAACGAGGACAATGTGCCGTCACGAACGGCCTAGGGTCCTTCCATGGCGCAAGACATGACCTACGCGCGGTACCTCGCGCTCGACACCCTGCTGGCGGCGCAGCAGCCGCAGAGCGACCGGCACGACGAACTGTTGTTCATCGTCATCCACCAGACCAAGGAGCTGTGGCTCAAGGAGATCATTCACGAGGTCGGCCTGGCCAAGGGCCTGATCGCGGCGGGCGATGTCGAGCCGGCCTACAAGGCGCTGGCGCGGGTGTCGCGGATCCAGACGGTGATGACCCTGTCGTGGGACATCCTGGCCACCATGACGCCGGCGGATTATCTCAGTTTCCGGGGCTCGCTGGGGACCAGCTCGGGCTTCCAGTCGGCCCAGTTCCGCACCCTGGAATACATGCTGGGCCTGAAGGACCAGAGCTTCCTGAAGTTCCAGGAGGAGGGCTCGGACGGCCTGGCCCTGCTACAGGCCGCCCTGGCCGCGCCCAGCCTTTACGACGTCGCCATCGCGCAACTTCCTCGGCACGGCTTGGCCGTGCCGGATCATGCATTGCACCGCGACTTCACCCAGGCCTATGTCCCTTCGGAAGAGGTCGAGGCCGCCTGGCTGGAGGTCTATCGCGACCCGCAGCGCTATTGGGAGCTGTACCAGCTGGCCGAGAAGCTGGTCGACCTGGACGACGCCCTGGTCACCTGGCGCCACAAGCACGTGCTGACGGTCGAGCGGATCATCGGCGGCCGGCCGGGCACGGGCGGCACGGACGGGATCGGCTACCTGGCCTCGACGCTGCGCCGGCGGGCCTTCCCGGAGCTGTGGACGCTGCGGGGCAAGCTGTGATGGCCGCGCGCAAGGATCTTTTCTCCAAGGCTTTGAGCGTCCCCGGACGGCTGCACATGGCCGCCCACAGCCACCACCTGTGGCCCGACGCCACCCTGGCCGCCCAGGTCGAGGCCTGGGAGGACGCCGTCGTCCTGGCCGACCACAAGTGGGACAAGGCGCTGGGCGAGGTCTATCCGGCGACCCAGGGCCTGGTGGCGCGGGAGCTGAACCTGCCGAGCAGCGACACGGTGGTCTTCGCGCCCAACACCCACACCCTGCTGGCGGTGCTGAAGTCGGCCGTGGCCCGCCGAGAGAACGGCAAGCCGGTCCGCATCCTGTCGACCGACGGCGAGTTCCACTCGTTCCGCCGCCAGGCCCAGCGCTGGGGCGAAGCGGGCGAGATCGAGCTGACCCTGGTGGAGAGCGAGGCCCCGGACTTCGCCGAGCGGTTCATCGCGGTGGCGCGGCGTGGCGACTACGATCTGATCTTCGTCAGCCATGTGTTTTTCAAGACCGGCGACGTCTTCGACCGCGTCTGGGAGCTGGCGGAGCTCTCCAGGCCCGAGGGGCCGTGGCTGGTCGTCGACGGCTATCACGGCTTCCGGGCCGTGCCGACGGACCTGTCGGACGTGGCGGACCGGGTGTTCTACCTCGCCGGCGGCTACAAGTACGCCATGGCCGGCGAGGGCGCGGCCTTCCTGCACGCGCCGCCGGGCTTTGGCTCGCGTCCGATCCTGACCGGCTGGTACGCCGAGTTCGGCGACCTGGAGGGGCCGCCCGGCGGGGTCGGCTACACCGCCGACGCCCAGCGCTTCATGGGCGCGACCTTCGATCCGTCGGGCCTGTATCGCTTCGTGGCGGCGGGGCGGATGCTGGAGGCCGAGGGCCTGACCACGGCAAAGGTCGCCGAGCACGTGGGCGGGTTGATGCGGTCGCTCGCGGCCGATCCGCCGCTGAAAGGCGCGGTGGTGCTGAACCCGCCGGGGAAAGGCCCGCAGGCGCGGTTCCTGGCGCTGCGGCATGAAAAAGCCAGCGCCTGGAAACAGGCGCTGGCCGAGAGGGGTGTCGTGGTCGACGTCCGCGACGACGTGCTGCGGGTGGGGCTGTCGATCTATCACGACGAGGCCGACGTGGCGGCGTTTCGTGAAGCGTGCGGCGGTCTCGCTTAGCGGGGGCCGTCCTCGTCCTTCGACAAGCTCAGGATGAGGACTAATTTTAGCCCAGC
>CAIUMD010000071.1 GCA_903900155.1 uncultured Caulobacterales bacterium
CCGCCACCGGCACGCCCGCTTCCTGCTCGCGCAGGATCCCAATAATCTGCTCTTCCGTGAACCGTGACCGCTTCATTCGTCCGTCCTTTTGGTGCGCGGACTCTAATTATTCCTGGAGGAGTTTCAGGGGGTCACGTCACCGGTTCGGCGCGGCCTTGCGGCCGCTGGACCGGGATGACAGCTTTCACGGCATGACCATCGCCGACCCCCTCGCGGCCAAGATCGCGCTGCGCGTCTTCCTGCGGAACCAGCGCAAGCAGCTGGCGCTCGAACACCCCGAAGCCGACTGGATGATCGCCGAGGTCGCGCGCGAGCCGCTGGCCAGACTGTTCCCGAACCCCGAAGGCAAGATCGCCGCGCTGTATCACGGGCTGGGCTCGGAGGTGTCGCCGCGCATCCTGGCCGACCAGATGACGGAGGCGGGCTGGGTCCTGGCGCTGCCGGCGGTGCTGGACAAGGACGAGGGCGAGATGGTGTTCCGGCGCTGGGACCGCGGGGCGCCGCTGGTCCACGACGCCATCGGCCTGCGCAGCCCTCCGGCCGAAGCGCCGGTGGTTACGCCCGATCTCGTGATCACCCCGCTGCTGGCCTTTCAGAGCGACGGGCTGAGGCTGGGGCAGGGCGGCGGCTACTATGACCGGGCGCTGGAAGATCTGCGGGCGCGCAAGCCGGAGGTGTTCGTGCTGGGTCTGGCCTATAGCGGCCAGCAGGCGGAGAATTTGCCGCACGAACCTCACGATCAAAGGCTGGACGCCATTCTCACCGAAAAAGAGTATATGGCCGTCAATGACATGGGCCGCTGAGGTCCGATCTAAGGACTTCTGATGCGTTTCGCCTTCTTCGGCGATGTCGTCGGCAAGTCGGGCCGTGACGGCCTGGCCGACCATCTGCCCGATCTTCGCCGCCGGCTCGGGCTCGAGTTCGTGATCATCAACGCCGAGAACGCGGCGGCCGGTTTCGGCATCACCGAGAACACCGCCCGCGAGCTGTTCGACGCCGGCGCCGACTGCCTGACCCTGGGCAATCACAGCTGGGACCAGCGCGAAGCCCTGACCTATATCGTGCGCGAGCCGCGCCTGATCCGGCCGGCCAACTATCCGATCCTGTCGGATGCTCCCGGTCGCGGCAGCCACCTGTTCCAGACCGACAGCGGCAAGACCGTGTTCGTGGTGAACCTGCTGGGCCGCGTCCACATGGACGCCATGGACGACCCGTTCGCCGCCGCCGACCGCGAGCTGGACAAGGCCCCGCTGGGCCAGGTGGCAGACGCGGTGATCGTCGACATGCACTGCGAGGCCACCTCCGAGAAGATGGCCATGGGCCACTATTGCGACGGCCGCGCCTCGCTGGTGGTGGGCACCCACACCCACGTCCCGACCGCCGACTGCCAGGTGCTGCCGGGCGGCACCGCCTACCAGACCGACGCCGGCGCTTGCGCCGACTATGACAGCGTCATCGGCAACCAGAAGGACGAGCCGCTGCGCCGCTTCACCACCAAGATCAGCGGCGGGCGCTACCAGCCAGCCTCGGGTCCGGCGACGGTGTGCGGCGTGTTCGTCGAGACCGACGACCGCACCGGCCTGGCCGTCCGCGTCGAGCCGATTCGGGTGGGCGGGCGTCTGAAGCAGAGCATTCCCGAGGTCTAGACCTCAGTACGATTGCTTTCGTCATGCGTTGGGCGTTGGCTATCTTCAGCCAACCTCCATTCAAGCAACCTTCAGGGGAGAGCTCGCATGACCGACGCCATCTACACCGCCAAGGCCCACGCCGTGGGCGGCCGCCAAGGGACCGCCAAGACCGACGACGGCCACCTGGACGTGACGCTGGGCTATCCCAAGTCGCTGGGCGGCGACGGCAGCGGCACCAACCCCGAGCAGCTGTTCGCGGCCGGCTACGGCGCCTGTTTCCTAGGCGCGCTGGGCCTGGTCGCCCGCAACACCGGCGTCAAGCTGGGCGAGCACAGCCTGGATAGCGAAGTCGACCTGATCAAGGACGAGACCAGCTTCCACATCGCCGTGCGCCTGAAGCTGAACGCGCCCGAGCTGGATCGCGACACGGCCCTGAAGCTGCTGCACGCCGCCCACGAGGTCTGCCCGTACTCGAAGGCGACGCGTGGCAATGTCGATGTGCAGTTGGAAGTCGCCTAAGTCTTCTCTCAATCCGTCTCCCCGGCGAAAGCCGGGGCCCAGATGGCAGAGCGCTGAGACGGGCTCTATGAGCGCCGCGCTTCTCCAATCAGCTCACAGCCTAGAGATCTGGGTCCCGGCTTTCGCCGGGAAAATCGGGTTCAGTGGGTCGGGAAACATTTGAAGAAGGGCTTGGCCTCGGTCAGCAACGACGACGGCGGGTAACCCTGGCGGCGGGGGTGACAAAACCCGCCTGTGGGCGCTAGAAGCGCGCCACACTCCATTTTTCAGATCAGAGACAGAGCCTCCGAATGGCCGGCCACTCGAAATTCAAGAACATCATGCACCGCAAGGGCCGCGCCGACGCCGCGCGCTCCAAGCTGTTTTCCAAGCTGTCGCGGGAAATCACCGTGGCCGCCAAGACCGGCCTGCCCGATCCGGCCATGAACCCGCGCCTGCGCCTGGCCGTGAACAACGCCAAGGCCGAAAGCCTGCCCAAGGATGTCATCGACCGCGCGATCAAGAAGTCGCAGATGGGCGACGCGGCCGACTATTCGGAAATCCGCTATGAAGGCGTGGCCGCCGGCGGCGTCGGCATCATCGTCGAGGTCCTGACCGACAACAAGAATCGCGCCGCCGCCAATGTCCGCTCGTACTTCACCAAGGTCGGCGGCAACATGGGCGCCTCGGGCTCGGTGACCTTCAACTTCGACCGCGTCGGCCAGATCACCTATCCGGCCAAGACCGCCTCGGAAGACGACATGATGGAAGCCGCCATCGAGGCCGGCGCGGACGACGTCACCTCGGACATGGAAGAAGAGGGCGAAGGCCACACGATCTACACCGCCTTCGACGGCCTGAACGAGGTGGCCGCGGCCCTGGAAGCCAAGTTCGGCGCGGCGACCAACACCAAGATCGCCTGGCGTCCCAAGATGCAGGTTCCGGTGACCGGCGACAGCGTCGCCACCCTGATGAAGCTGCTCGACCTGCTGGACGAGGACGACGACGTCCAGGCCGTCTATTCGAACGAAGACATCAGCGACGAAGACCTGGCCAAGCTGGGCTGATGACCGTGTCCCGCACCCTGAACGCCCGGCCAGGCACCCTGGACGTCATCGATCTTCCGGGCCTGCCCAACCACTATCGCGGCAAGGTGCGGGACAATTACGACCTGCCGGACGGTCGCCGGGTGATCGTCGCCTCGGACCGCCTCAGCGCCTTCGACCGCAACCTGTGCGCCGTGCCGTTCAAGGGCCAGGTGCTGACGCAGACGGCGCGGTACTGGTTCGACGTCACGGGCGACATCTGCCCCAACCACGTCGTGGCCTATCCGGACCCGAACGTGCTGATCGGCCAGCGTCTGAAGATGCTCCCCGTGGAACTGGTGGTGCGCGGCTATCTGGCCGGGACGACCTCGACCTCGATCCTGACCCTGTACAACAAGGGCGAGCGCGCGATGTATGGCGTGACCCTGCCCGACGGGCTGCGCGCCAACCAGCGCCTGCCGCGGCCGATCCTGACCCCGACCAGCAAGGCCGCCGACGGCGACCACGATGCGCCGCTGTCGCCCGCCCAGATCCTGGAGCAGGGCCTGCTGACCGCCGAGCAGTGGGAAACGCTGAGCGCCTACGCCCTGGCCCTGTTCGCCCGCGGCCAGGACCTGGCGGCCCGGCGCGGCCTGATCCTGGCCGACACCAAGTACGAGTTCGGCCTGGACGGCGACGGCCGCATCGTGCTGGCCGACGAGATCCACACCCCCGACAGCAGCCGCTTCTGGAAGGCCGCGACCTATGAGGCCCGGTTCGAGGCCGGCGAGCGCCCCGACAGCTTCGACAAGGATTTCGTCCGCGCCTGGGTGGCGCAGCGCTGCGACCCCTACAAGGACGAGATCCCGGAAATCCCCGAAGCGCTGATCGTCCAGACCTCGGACGTCTATATCGAGGCGTTCGAGACGATCACCGGCCAGACCTTCGTGAAGCCCGATGCGGCCGAGCCGGTGCTGGAGCGCGTGCGTCGCAACCTCGACGCCTATCTGGCCGGCTGAGGCGGCTTCTCGCCGTCATGAGGGCCGGCTAGACTGCGCGACATGGTCCTGCGGGTTCACATCGATACCGATTGCGGCGTGGACGACGCCCTGGCGCTGGCCTTGTTGGCCCGCGCGCGACAGGCCGTCGAGGTGGTCTCGCTCTCGGCCGTGTTCGGCAACACTTACGTGGATCAGGCCGCGGCCAACGCCCGGGGCGTGCTGCGCCTGGCCGGCTGCGGGGCCGAGGTCTATATCGGCGCCGGCGCGGGCCTGGCCAAGCGCCGGGTCGAGCGCATGCGGCCGGCCCACGGCGTCGACGGGCTGAACGGCGCGGGCTTTTCCCAGCGCTGGAAGCTGCCGGAGCTGGATCGCGGCCACTCCACCAACTTCCTGGCCTTTGCCGCCCGTCGCAAGATCAGCGGTCTGTTCCTGGGACCGCTGACCAACCTGGGCAAGGGCCTGCTGGAGGATCCGGTGGCCTTCCGTGGCTGGCGTCCCACCATCGTGGCCGGCGCCTTCGCCGTCGAGGGCAAGGCCAAGGGCGGCGCCGACTTCAACACCTGGAGCGACCCCGAAGCCTTGCAGCGCACGCTGGAGGCCGGGACCATGCCGCGCCTGATGCCGCTGGACGTCACCCACCAGGTCGAGGTCACGGCCGAGGACCTGGCCAAGGGCGCGGTCTGCTGCGGCTCGCCGCTGTCGCAGCGCCTGACCAAGGCCGCGGGCGGCTATATCGCCTTCCACCGCCAGGTCTGGGGCGGCGAGGGCTGCCGGCCGCATGACGCGGTGGCCGCCGCCAGCCTGGTCGCGCCCGAGCTCTTCACCTTCGAGCCGGTCCGCCTGCGGGTCATTGTCGACGGCGATCGCCTGGGCCGCGTCGAACGCATCGACGGCGCGCCCAATGCCGAGATCTGCACCGCCGTCGACGTCGCCGCCGTCAAGCGCCTGATCCTGGGCGGCCTGTTCGGCTGGAGCGCCGTGGAAGCCGTCCACATGGAAGCCTAGAGCATTTTCCGATCCGAACGGATCGGTGAAATGCTCCAGGTCTTTGATTTAGAGCCCTTTTTATCCGGCTGATCGTTTCGATCAGATCGGAAAGGGCTCTAGTGCGGCTGGCCCCATTGGGCCGCGCGCTCGCGAACACGATCCCGCATGAACTGGTCCAGATCGGCCAGGCGGCGGTCCATCTCGGCCACCGACACGCCGTTCCAGACCGCGTGGTCATAGACCGACCGCGCCTCGCGCAGGCTGTCGCCGGCCTGGTAGCGCTCGGTGATGTAGAGGGTCTCGAGAAGCTTGGTCGGGCGGTCGATCTTCTCGTGCTTCATCGACCAGTAGCTGACCATGTACTCGGCCAGGATGCCGTCGTCCGATGTCTCGACCATCGTCCGTCTCCCTTTACGCTGGAGGGGAGATAGGGAGGCCGGACGACGGTTCCAGAGCGGGGAAGCATTCTTTCGCTGGATCCCGGCCTGCGCCGGGATGAGCGCTTATAAACAAAGCATTGGAAAGATACAACTATTTTTGCTATGATACCCCTACACATGTTCTGCACAGATACGCAAAAACAATGACTTAGCGTTGGCGATCTGCACAGAACCTGCACAGGTTTGTGGGGGGTCTATGGCTGCGTTCATCACCGATAAGGAAGAAGTCGCCCCCGGCGTCATCATCTTCCGCCGCTCCGATGTGAAACACCGCAACTGGTACTGCCGGGTGAAGGTGCCGAAGGTGGATCGGTACAAGACGATCTCCCTCAAGACCGCAGACGTGACGCGGGCGCGGCAGGAAGCTGGTCGGCGCGGCATTAGGGTCGAGTTGCAGGTCGAGAACGGCGACCCGGTGTTTAACCGCCCGTTCCGCGATGTCGCCAAAGAGTATATCCGCACGCAGAAGGAGCGCGCCGCCACGCACCAAATTAGCGCGGCGCGGATTGAGAAAATCCAATCCATCTGCGACGGCGTGCTGGCCGATTATATCGGCTCGCAGCAAGTGCACTTGGTAGGGCAGGAAAGCTGGGACAATTACCCGGCTTGGCGTCGCGCCAATGGTGCGGGCCGCAACGCGCGCAACGGCCTGCGCGAGGTGCCGCCGGATGTGGCCCGGCGCATTTTCGAGCGCGAGCAGGATGCACAGGCGAAGGCGCGCAAGGCGCGCGGCCTGCGCCCGCTGGAGCGCAAACAATGGCAGCCGCCTGCGGACGGTAAGCCCATCCTGTTGCCGTTGGTCAGCGACGCCACCATCCGCTTCGAAATGTCGATTTTCGGGGCGGTGATGGGCTACGCCATCAAGAAGAAATACGCGCCGCTGACGCAGCGGTTCGACGAGCGCCCCAAGCTCAAGGTGATGCGCCGGGACGAGTTCACGCCCGACGAATATCGGACGCTCTACAACACCGGCAAAAGCAAGGACTGGCAGCGCAAGGAAGGCAGCACCGCCAACAGCCGATGGTATCGGCTCGTGGCGTATAATTTCGTGCTCATTATGTGCAACACCGGCATGCGGCCGAGCGAGGCGAAGAACCTGCGCTGGCGCGACATCTCCACCACGCAAGACCGCGACGGGCGCGACCTGGTGGTGCTGTTCGTGCAGGGCAAAGGTAAGTCGCGGCAGTTGGTGGCCCCGGCCTCGGTGGGGCGGTTCCTCGAACGCATCCGCGAAAAGTCAAAAGCGACCGAGCCGAACGACCGGGTGTTCACCACCATCGATGGCTCGCCCGCCAGTTCGCTCTATCAGGCCCTCATTGAAGACCTGCTCAACACCGCTGACCTGCGCTATGGCGCGCACGGCGTGCCGCGTTCGACCTATTCCTTCCGGCACACCTACGCCACGTTCCGCCTGTCCGAAGGCGTCGATGTGTATTTCCTCGCCGAGCAGATGGGGACGTCGGTCAAGATGATCCAAGACCATTACGGCCATGTCGATACGATCCGCCATGCTGACCGGGTGTTGCAGGGCATCGGCGACTGGAGCCGTTCCGAGCCGGGCGACGACGAGGACGCTGGCGACGACGACAAGGAGAAGAAGGCCGCTAAGGGCAAGAAGCTCAAGGCCAGCGATACAAAAGCGAAGGACGCGAAGGCGCGGGCTGCGGCAAAAACCCGTCAGGACGCGCTCCCTTCCAAACCCCACTAACGCCCGCCCGCCGCGCCTCGGGGAAATCGAGCAGTTGGCTCAACTGCGCCCCGAGGCGCGGCGGAAGGTCCGCAATCTCCTGCCCCATGCCCGATGGGCGGCTCGCCCATCGGGCATGGGGCGAAGCAGGGAGGTGGAAAAGCTGCGCCGAGATCAAGCAGCCCGCCTTTCTGCGTCTTCCGCAGCGCCACCGCATCCGCCCGCTGGGCGATTGGGATGTGGTGGGGCAAGGCCCTTTGCGCTTAGCCTTTCACGAAGTTCGTCACTTCACTAAGCCGGAGGCCAGCGCTGAAAACGGCTCAATCAATGTAATGGCGACGATAAGCGACATGAGCGCAGAGACAAACCACGTCATGTAGAGTTCAGCGGTACTGAGTTTGCGCTTCAGTGAGAAGAGCTGATGGAGGATCGGCATGACATGCAAAAGAGTCCAGAGTAGCACCGCCCAAACCGTGACCTGAGCCGCGAAGCCAAGCTTTTTTATCTCGGGGTGTGCGCGGGCTGTCACGTCGATAAGTCCCGCCAGTATAAGCACAGTCACGAGTTGGAAATAAAATTCGGTCAGGCGCCGTAGTGCCTGGACCAAGCCGCGCATGCGATCGTTGGCAGCATCATTGGTGAGCATCAAAAACACCTATGGGAGAAGCTAGGCAAACTCCCTCTTTACGATAGCGGTCTTTACGCCAGGTTGAAGCGCTACCTTCGTAGCGCCTCGATCACAGCGGCGATGGCGCTGACCAGTTGGGCGATGGCGGCGATGACGATGGCGATGTCGGTGATGGTCATGGTGTTTCCTCCTTTTGCGCCCTCGCGGAATTGCGATGGACGAGGAGGTGGAAGCCGTCCGCCTGAGTAGGCCGGGAACAGGTCGCGCCAGCGCCGCGTCAGCGGGCAAGCTGCACACGTCGCCAGACACGGAAGCGCCGCGCCTTGGACGGCCTACGCGGTCTGCTAGAACGCACGAGAACCGGAGCAAGTCTGCGAGAAGTGAAAGGAACGAGCCGCACCACCGACATCCAATCACATTGCGTTACAGCAACGCTAAAAAGCCGACCGGACACTGGATTAGCGGATGACGTGACCCCCTGAAACTCCTCCAGGAATAATTAGAGTCCGCGCACCAAAAGGACGGACGAATGAAGCGGTCACGGTTCACGGAAGAGCAGATTATTGGGATCCTGCGCGAGCAGGAAGCGGGCGTGCCGGTGGCGGA
>CAIUMD010000072.1 GCA_903900155.1 uncultured Caulobacterales bacterium
AGATGGCCCCCTCAGTCGGCTTTGCCGACAGCTCCCCCAGAGGGGGAGCAGATTCTTCTAGCGCTTGCCGACGCCCGGGAACATCGCCACGCCGTCCTCGAACACGCCCAGATAGCCCAGCTCGCCCAGCAGCGGCGTCAGGTCCTCGACCAGGTCGCCGGACTGGCGCAGGTGGGCCGGGCGGCCGGTCTGGTCGTGCAGGCGGTAGACCGTCCACATCTTGCCCTTGGGCGCGGGCGCGCCGGGCTGGATGAACTTGTGCTCCCAGCCGACCAGGGCCGGGACGCGGCCAACCTGGACGTCGAACGGACGATCGCGGAAGGCCAGGTCCATCTCGATCCGCATGGCCTCGCCGATCCGGTCGTTCACCCATTCGGCGAACGCCTCGAGGACGACGGACGAGGACAATCCTTCCGGATTGGCCACGACGTGGTTGCGGGGATGGGCGCTACTCATGAGCGCACCATGCGCCAAGAGGTGTCGCGGAAGCGCTAAACTTCTTGGTTCACAGCTGTTTACTCTAAACCTGTACGGTCAGGCTTCGGCCTCCGCCAGCTCCTCGGCCAGGGTCATCCAGGCTTCCTCGGCCTCGTCCAGCTTGGACTTGGCGTTGTCGCGACGCTTGGTCAGTTCGGCGACCTTGGCCGGGTTCTTGACGTAGAGGTCGGGGTCCTCGAGCTGGGCGTCCAGTTCGGCCAGGTTGCGGGTCGCGCGGTTCATCACCTGCTCGGCGGCCTCGACCTTGCGGCGCAGGGGCTCGACGGCGGCTTTCTTCTTGACGGGCGTCGCCGCGGGCTCCGGCTCGCGGGCGACCTGGGTCGGCTTCACGGCCAGCTTGGCGCGGTCCAACACGAACTTGGCGTAGTCGTCCATGTCGCCGTCGAAGGGCTTCACCGTGCCGTCGGCGGCCAGCCACAGGCGGTCGGCGACCAGCTCCATCAGCGAGCGGTCGTGGGTGATCAGGATCACCGCGCCGCTGTAGTCGTTCAGCGCGTCCAGCAGGGCCCGGCGGCTGTCGATGTCCAGGTGGTTGGTCGGTTCGTCCAGGATCAGCATGTGCGGCGCGTCCATCGCCACCATGTTCAGCAGCAGGCGGGCGCGCTCGCCGCCCGACAGGTTGGCGACCGTGGTCTCCTGCTTCTCGAAGCCCAGGCCGAACTGCGCCAGCTTGGAGCGGCGCGAGCTTTCCGAGGCTTCCGGCATCGCCCGGCGGATGATCTCCAGCGGAGTATCCTCGGGGTCCATCGCCTCGATCTGGTGCTGGTGGAACCAGCCGACCTTCATCTTCTTGTCGCGGTGGAATTCGCCGCTCTGCACGCCCAGGGCGCCGGCGATCATCTTGGCGAAGGTCGACTTGCCCGCGCCGTTGACGCCCAGCAGACCGATGCGGTCGTCCAGGTCCATGCGCAGGTTCAGGTTCTTGAGGATCGCGCGGTCTTCCTCATAACCCACCTTGGCCTTTTCCAGCCGGATCAGCGGCGGCGGCAGCGGGCGCGGCGGCGAGGGCAGGGTGAAGGGCGCGACGCGCTCCTCGATCGTGGTGGCCACCGGCTGCATCTTGGCCAGGCGCTTCATCCGGGACTGGGCCTGGGCGGCCTTGGAGGCCTTGGCCTTGAAGCGGTCGACGAAGGCCTGCAGGTGGGCGCGCTCGGCGTCCTGCTTGGCTTTGGCGGAGAGCTGCAGGCGGGCCTTCTCGGCGCGGCGTTCCTCGAAGTCGTCGTAGCCGCCGACATAGAGCTCCAGCTTGCCGTTCGCCAGGTGCAGCATGTGGGTGCAGCTGTTGTTGAGCAGCTCGCGGTCGTGGCTGACGATCAGGGCGGTGTGCGGGTACTTCTGGAGCCTCGCCTCCAGCCACAGCGCGCCTTCCAGGTCGAGATAGTTGGTCGGTTCGTCCAGCAGCAGCATGTCGGGCTCGGCGAACAGCGCCGCGGCCAAGGCTACGCGCATGCGCCAGCCGCCCGAGAACTCGCTCATCGGCCGCGCCAGGTCGTCTTGCGTGAAGCCCAGGCCCACCAGGATTTCCGAAGCCCGCGCCGGCGCCGCGTCGGCGTCGATCTCGATCAGCCGGCCCCAGATCTCGCCCATCTCCTCAGGATCTGCCGTCTCCAGCCGGGTCATCAGGCTGTGGCGCTCCTCGTCGGCCTCCAGCACCGTCTCCAGCAGGGTGAAGGGCGTGGCCGGGTGCTCCTGGTCCACCGAGCCCACCCGCGCGGTCTTGGGCAGGCTGATTTCGTCGTCGCCGGCGTGCAACTGGCCCAGGATCAGCTTGAACAGGGTGGACTTGCCCACGCCGTTGCGTCCGATCAGGCCGACCTTGGCGCCCGGGGGCAGGCTGACGCTGGCGTGGTCGAAGAACTTCCGACCCCAGGCGTTGAAGGTCAGGTCACGGATCTGAAGCATATGAAGGTTACGCGGCGGGGTTGGCGGGGAGGAGGCGCACGGCTATAAGCCCGCAACCTTCTAATTCACAACTCTTCTGTGAGACCTCTCGTGACCGAACGCACCTTCTCGATCATCAAGCCGGACGCCACGCGTCGCAACCTGACCGGCGCCGTCAACGCCGTGATCGAGGCCGCTGGCCTGCGCATCGTCGCTCAGCGTCGCGTGAAGCTGACCGAAGCCCAAGCCAAGAAGTTCTACGAAGTGCACGCCGAGCGTCCGTTCTACGGCGAACTCGTCGCGCAGATGACCGCCGAGCCGGTCGTCGTCCAAGTGCTGCAAGGCGACAACGCCGTGGCCAAGTACCGCGAAGTCATGGGCGCCACCAACCCGGCCAACGCCGACGAAGGCACCATCCGCAAGCAATTCGCCCTGTCGATCGGCGAAAACTCGGTCCACGGCTCGGACAGCCTGGAGAACGCGGGCATCGAAATCGCCCAGTTCTTCACCGAAGACGAAATCGTCGGCTAAGGCTTACCGCCTTATCGACAAAGAGAAGGCCGGGGCGAAAGCTCCGGCCTTTTTGTCTGCGCGCGTGACTCCAAGATCGCGCCCAGCCTGGCGCCAGGACGTCCTATGCTCGTTCCGGTGGCGGGCCGCGCTTCATCCACATCGCGACCAGGCCGACGGCCACGATCACGGCCAGCACGACGCCGCTGGCCAGCGCCGGGTTGGAGCCGAACATCTCCAGGTTCCGGGCGGCCAGATAGCCGGGGGCCAGCAGCGAGACCACCCACAGCGGGGCCGACAGGATGTTGGCGACCTGGAAGCTCCAGCCGCCCGAACGGGAGACGCCGGCCAGGATCGGGATGAACGGGCGGGCCGGGCCCAGATAGCGGGCGGCGGCGATGGCCAGCACGCCGTGGCGACGGGTCAGCAGCTTGGCGCGGGCGGCCAGGCGGCGCTTGCCGGCGAACAGCAGGCGGGTGGCGCGACGGCCGCCCAGGCCGCGGCCCATCAGGTAGGAGACGGCGTCACCGGCGGCCGCGCCGGCGCTGCACCACAGGATGGCTTCGACGGGATGCAGCACGCCCTGGGCGATCATCGCGCCGGCGGCCAGCATCACGCCCAGGATCGGGATCAGCAGGCCGACGACCAGCAGCGCTTCCAGCAGCGTGAAGACGAACAGCGCCACGCCGGCGAAACCGGCGTTGTCGGCGGCGACTCGGAAGAGATCGGCGATCCAGGCGTCCATGGAGGGCATCATGGCCCCACATAATGACGAAGTTCTGACCCGTTAGGCTTTATCGGCCGTTAGGGTCTGCGACACGCCGTCCCAGGCCGTGGGGTCAAAGACGCTCGGTGACGAACGTCGCAAGCGTGGCGGCGTAGAGCTTGTGCTCCTGCTCCAGCACCCGGGCGGCCAGGGCGTGCTCGTCGTCGCCGGGCAGGATCGGCACGCGGGCCTGGCCCAGGATCGGACCTTCGTCGACGCCGGCGGTGACCAAGTGGACGGTGCAGCCGGCCTCGGCCTCGCCGGCCGCGATGGCGCGGGCGTGGGTGTCCAGGCCGGGATAGGCCGGCAGCAGGGACGGGTGGATGTTCAGCATCCGGCCTTCCCAGGCGTCGACCAGGAACGGCGTTAGGATCCGCATGTAGCCGGCCAGGGCGATGACCTGGATCCCCCGCTCGCGCAGGGCCGCGTCGAGGGCGCGTTCGTGGGCCTCGCGGTCTTTGCCGAAGGGCTTCTGGTCGACGCACAGGGCCTCAATGCCCTCGGCGGCCGCCGTGGCCAGGCCGCCGGCGTCGGGCTTGTTGGCCAAAACGAGGGCGATCTCGAACGGGCAGTCGGCCGCCTTGGCGGCGACAACGAGCGCCTCCATGTTCGAACCGCGTCCGGAGATCAGGACGGCGACTTTGGTCTTGTGGGTCACGCGGATCGTCCGTGGGGCCGCCCTCGTCCTTCGACAGGCTCAGGATGAGGGCTACTGGGGCGTTAGAACTGAAACCCTCATCCTGAGCTTGTCGAAGGACGAGGATTTCACGCAGTGGCTAGGCCTTGACCAGCTGGCCGCAGATGAAGGCGTCCTCACCGGCGTTCAGCAGGGCGGCCAGCACCGGCTCGGCGTCGGCTTGGGCCACGATGACGATGAAGCCCACGCCGCAGTTGAACGTGCGGCGCATCTCGTGCTCGGAGACGCCGCCGACCTGGGCCAGCCAGTCGAACACCGGGGGCTGGGCCCAGGCGTTCCAGTCGAACTCGGCGGCCAGGCCTTCGGCGATGGCGCGCGGCGGGTTCTCGATCAGCCCGCCGCCGGTGATGTGCGCCCCACCTTTCACTCGCCCCGACTGAAGGAGGGGCAGCAGCGACTTCACATAGATGCGGGTCGGGGCCATCAGGGCCTCGGCCAGGGTCTTGCCGTCTTCGAAGGGGCAGGGGGCGTCCCAGGCCAGTCCCGAGCGTTCGACCACGCGGCGCACCAGCGAATAGCCGTTCGAGTGCGGACCCGACGAGCCCAGGCCGATGATGATGTCGCCGGCGCGCTGCCGGTCCAGCTTCGGCAGGACGTCTTCGCGGTCCACGGCGCCGACCGAGAAGCCCGCAAGATCATACTCGCCGTCGCTGTACATGCCCGGCATCTCGGCGGTCTCGCCGCCCACCAGGGCCGCGCCGGCCAGTTTGCAGCCCTCGGCGATGCCTGCGACCACGCTTTTGGCGACCTCGATGTCCAGCTTGCCGGTGGCGAAATAGTCCAGGAACATCAGCGGCTCGGCGCCCTGCGCCAGCAGGTCGTTGACGCACATGGCCACCAGGTCGACGCCGACCGTGGCGTGCATGCCCGCATCGATGGCGATGCGCAGCTTGGTGCCGACGCCGTCGGTCGTGGTGACCAGCAGCGGATCCTCGTAACCGGCCGCCTTCAGATCAAAGAGAGCGCCGAAACCGCCCAGGCTGGCTTCCGCGCCGGGGCGGCGGGTCGCTTTCGCCAGCGGCTTGATGGCGTCCACCAGGGCGTTGCCCGCGTCGATATCAACGCCTGCCTGGGCGTAGGTAAGGCCGTTCGGCTGATCGCTCATGGTCGCTCTGGCGCTCGCTCTGGATCTATCGGAGGACGGTAAGATCCTCCGAACACGCGGAAAATTTGCTTTCCCGGTACGCTGAGCGCGTCTTGACGCTTGCAGACTCGGGGGTGCGCGAGGCTATTAGCAGCCGATGAAGCCGATCACCACCACCGCCGAGCTGGCGGCGTTCTGTAATGCGCTCGCGGGCGAGCCTTTCGTCGCCGTCGACACCGAGTTCATGCGCGAGACGACCTACTGGCCCAAATTGTGCCTGATCCAGGTCGCGTCGCCGACGCACGAAGCCGTCATCGACCCTCTGGCCGAGGGCATCGACCTGGAGCCGCTGCTGGCCGTCATGCGTGACACCAGCATCCTCAAGGTGTTCCACGCCGCGCGTCAGGACGTCGAGATCTTCAACAACCTCAAGGCCATGCCGCGTCCGCTGTTCGACACCCAGGTCGCCGGCATGGCGGCGGGCTTCGGCGAGCAGATCGCCTATGACGCCCTGGTCCGCCAGATGCTGCGCATCGAGATCGACAAGTCCAGCCGCTTCACCGACTGGGCCCGCCGGCCGCTGACCGACGCCCAGCTGAGCTACGCCCTGGCCGACGTCACGCACCTGGCGAAACTGTTCCCGATCCTGCGCGAGCGCCTCGAGACCTCGGGCCGTCTGGCCTGGGTCGAGGAGGAGATGACCGCGATCTCGGATCCGGCCGCCTATGACGTCGATCCGGAGAAGGCCTGGCGCCGCCTGCGTCCGCGCAAGACGGCGCCGAAGTACCTGGCCGTGTTCAAGGCTGTCGCCGCCTGGCGCGAGCGCACCGCCCAGAACCGCGACCAGCCGCGCGGCCGCATCCTGAAGGACGAGGCCATAGACGAACTGGCCACCCAGGCGCCGACCAGCCTGGACGGCCTGAACAACCTGCGCGGCGTGCCCAAGGGCTTTGGCGGCAGCAAGTTCGGCCCCGACCTGCTGGCGGCGATCAAGTCGGCCCTGGCCGATCCGGAAGGCTATGCTCCGGTCGTCGACAAGCCCGGCCCGCCGCCGCCCCAGAACGCCGGCGCCGTGGTCGAGCTGCTGAAGGTGCTGCTGAAGGCCCGCGCCGAAGAGGCCGGCGTGGCGTCCAAGCTGATCGCCACCGTCTCGGACCTGGAAAAGATCGCCGCCGACGACAACGCCGCCACGCCGGCCCTGGCCGGCTGGCGCCGCGACGCCTTCGGGGCCGACGCCCTGAAGATCAAGCGCGGCGAGCTGGCCCTGGTGCTGGACGGCGCCAAGGTCCGCGTCGTCGAGGTGCGTCGCGCGCCCAAGGCTGACTAGACCCGGTTTTATTGGGGAGGCGGCATCTGAAAGCCCTAAGACCTTAAGGGAAGTAGGGCTTTTCCTACCCGTATCGGGTCCTGTACAAGGCCACGCAAAGGTTTGCTGGCGTACAAGTCGTCGTGGCCGGGGCTTTTCGGAGACCGGACGCGCCGAGTAGGGGGTCGCGTTGAGTGCTTTCTGGGAGAATCTGGCGGTCGCCTACCGCCCCGCGGCCTTTTCGCGCCGCAAGCAGGTTCCCCTTCGCCTCTTCGTCGTCCTGGTGCTGGCCGCGTTGGCGATCGCCAAGCCGGGCCTCGAGTTCGTCCTGACCTGGTCGGGCCTGTACGTCGTGGCTCAGGTCGCCGAGGTGCTGGCGCTGAACCACTTCTTGAAAAGCGCCAATCCGCGCCGGATCGTGGCGCTGAACCTCACCGCCGACATCGCCCTGGCCGTCGTGTTCGGCTGGCTGGCCATTCCCGTCTGGGCCACGGGCACGCCCGTCGGCGCGGCCGGGGCCATCCTGCTGCTGTCCGGCTCGATCGTCACCGCCCTGATGGGCGCGCAAGGCTGTCTGGCCGCCTTCGCCGCCGCCGTCACGCCGCACGTCAGCTATCTGGTCGTCACGCCGCTGGTGTCGGGCGCCGTCCACGATCCGATCTGGCCGTTCTTCCTGGCGGGTGTCGGCCTCTTCTGCCTGACCCTGTCGATGGTGTTCCTGTGGTCGCAGCGCACCCTGGCCGCCGAGCGCGCCGCCCGCCAGGCCGCAGAGGCCCAGACCGCCGCCAAGTCGGCCTTCATCGCCATGGTCAGCCACGAGTTGCGCACGCCCATCAACGCCATCCTGAATGGCGCCGAAGCGCTGGAGCGCGACAAGTCCGGCGCCTCGCTGATCGCCGACGCCGGCGCGATGATGCGCACCCTGCTGAACGACCTCCTGGACCTCTCCAAGATCGAGGCCGGGCGCATGGGCGTCGAGATCGTCGACCACGACCTGCGCGCCTTGGTCGGCGACACGGTCGGCTTCTGGCGCACCGCCGCCGAGTCCAAGGGCGTCTGCCTGGTCCTGAACGGCGCCGAGGACTTGCCGCAGTGGGTGCGGGGCGACCCGATGCGCGTGCGCCAGGTGCTGAACAATCTGCTCAGCAACGCCATCAAGTTCACCGCCGAAGGCGCGGTCACGGTCGGCGTCCGGGTCGACAACCAACCGCCGCGCATGGTCTCGATCGAGGTGCGCGACACCGGGCCGGGCCTGGGCGAGGACCAGATCGAGCGCCTGTTCAGCCCCTATGAGCAGGCCGGGACCGACACCGCCCGGTCGTTCGGCGGCACGGGCCTGGGCCTGTCGATCAGCCGCGACCTGGCCCGGCTGATGGGCGGCGAGCTGTCGGCCGCCAATGCCGAGGACGGCGGCGCCCGCTTCACGTTGCGCCTGCCCGCGCCGCCAGGCGCCGAGCCGCCGACGCCGACGCCGGACGAGGCGCTGGAGGCCCGCAGCGAGGCGCCGCTGATCCTGGTGGTCGACGACCACGACATCAACCGCCGCGCCCTTCGCCAGATGCTGGAGGCCTTCGGCGCCCGGGTCGAGACCGCCGAGGACGCCCTGACCGCCCTGGCCATGGCGGAACGGCAGGTGTTCGACGCCGTCCTGATGGACGTGCGCATGCCGGGCGTCGACGGCTTGGAAGCCACGCGCCGCCTGCGCGCCAGCCGCGGCAATCGCGCCACCCCGGTCATCGCCGTCACCGGCGCGGTCTCGCCCGAGGAGGTCGCCGCCTGCCGCGAGGCGGGCATGACCGGCTGGGTCGAGAAGCCGGTCAACGCCAAGGACCTCTACGCGGCGCTTTTCGGCTGAGAGCCCGCATTTTCGCCCCACATGACGGGCGATCCTGCGTAGAAGTCTCAGCTGTGATTCAAGGGTTCTATCGGTAGTGTCTGACGTCGGGGTCCTCAGCAAGAAGCGGCATCTCCAGTGGTTGATCGCCGGGGGCGTGCTGCTGGTCATCGTGGGGGCGGTGCTGCTGCCGCGCGCCCGCGACCGCGCCGCCAAGACCGGTCCCGAGGCGACCGCCCAGCAGGCCGCCGCGCTGCCGCAGACGCCGGCCGACTGGCGCGGGACCATCGACTACAAGGCCTTCGACGCCCGCATCAACGCGATGATGAGCGACCGCTCGATGGAGGGGCTGAGCGTCGCCGTGGTCGAGCAGGGTCGGCTCTCCTTCGTGAAGGGTTACGGCGTCACCGCCAGCCGGAACGGCGAGCCGGTCACGCCCCAGACCGTGTTCCGCTGGGCGTCGCTGTCCAAGACCATCGCCGGCGCCCTGTCGGCGCGGTTGGCGGCCGACGGGACCTTCTCGCTGCACGACCCGCTGGGCGTCTTCGACACCAGCCTGCGCCTGCCGGGCGAGGCCCAGAACAGCCTGACGATCGAGCAGTTGCTGTCCCAGCGCACGGGCCTGGGCAAGAACGCCTATGACGGCCAGCTGGAGGACGGTCAGGACCCGGCCAAGATTCGCGGCAGCTTCGGGGCGCTAAAGACGGTCTGTCCGCCGGGCACCTGCCACAGCTATCAGAACATCGCCTACGACACGATCAGCGAGATCATCCGCGAGCGCACCGGCGCGCCCTATGCCGACACGGTGCGCCGCCGCATCTTCCAGCCGCTGGGCATGAGCGGGGCCAGCATCGGCATGGCCGGCCTGACCTCGGCCGCCCACTGGGCCCGGCCGCACCGCCACGGCAACGAGCTGAAGCTGTCGGAGGCCTATTACCGCGTGCCCGCCGCCGCCGGAGTCAACTCGACCATCGTCGACCTGGCGACCTGGATGCAGGCCCAGATGGGCCTGCGCCCCGACGTCCTGCCGCCGGCCGTGCTGGACGAGGTGCAGCGCCCCCGCGTCGCCACCGGCCGGCCCTATGGCCGCCTGAACATCGCCCGCGAGCTGAAGTCCCCCGGCTATGGCCTGGGCATGCGCAGTTTCGACTATAAGGGCCACCACCTGATCGGCCACAGCGGCGGCGTGTCGGGCTACCGCTCGACCATGATGTTCGACCCGGCGACCAAGACCGGCATCGTCATGCTGTGGAACAGCGACGCCAACCTGCCTTTCCGCTTCCAGGCCGAATTCTTCGACCGCGCTTTCCAACTGCCGTTCACCGACTACCTGGACCTGGACAGCGGCGCGCCGGCGGTGACCAGCGCGGCGGAGGTGTCGGGGTAGTCTACTGGGGCGCCTGAACGAGCGGAGGCTTGGTCTCAGCGGCGCCTTCGAGTTTGGCGGTTCGTTCGCTGAGTTTTCCGATGTCGTCGGACAGTTTATCGAGCTTGTCGCCGAGGCGGTCGACGGAAGCGCCAAGACTCGTCAGTCATTCGCCCTTCCAAGGCTGAGGGGGGCGGTTCGTCCTGCTGGCTGTAGTCGGGATAAGGCGGCTTTTCGGTCGCAGCCACAGAGGCTTCAGGCGCGAGGCTTTTCTGGATGTCGATCATCCGCAGCCCGATCAGGCCAAAGAGTCTGGTCCAGAAGCCAACGGCGACGCAGCCGGCTGCACCGGCGTGGCGCCTACGCGCCGTCGCCGGGTCCGAAGATATGGACAGCTCAGTCCCTAATGATGCGCGAACTGCGTCAGCGCGCCGCCCGCGGCCAGCCCCAGGGCGCAGAAGACGCCCAGGTGGAAGACCACGCCGATGGCGACGGTCCGGCGGACCGACCAGGTGCTTTCCTGGGCGAAGACTCGGCCGAGTTCGGATTGCAGGGTGCGCGCGCCGCTGGCCACGGCCGCGTCGTGATCGTTGGCGATCCGCAGGTCAGGACGCTTGGGGGCTTCAGCAGCCGGGGCGATGGCGTCCAGATAGTCGAACTTACGCTGCAACATCACTGACCTCCTTTGTTGTTGAGGTCACGATGCGCCAGGTAAAGCTAACAAAACATGCTCGAATAGCCGCGTTTTCCTGCGACAACTTGTCATTCGCCCCGTATTGGGGAAATTCAGGCTCGGTTAAGTATGATTTTGTGGTCGTCTATACCTGAAACTATCCGGTAATAATCTTGGGCTTCAGGTTAAGATGTTGCGCGGCAGTATTGGCGCGCTTGCTGGTCTGTTCGCCCAGGAGGAGGTCGGCGAAGCCGGGCTCGGCGGCCAGGGTCAGGTGGTTCTTGTCCAGGGTCAGGCGCGAGTGGACCAGCAGGCTGGGGCTGCGGCCCGAGAGGTCGCAGGCCAGGCGCATCGTCGCGCCCAGGGCTCGGGCCCGCTTCAGCTGGGCGGGGTCCAGCAGGCGCTCCAGGGTCTGCAGTTCCGGCGGGTTGAAGGTCGTGGCGTGGCGGGCATGGGCGGCCACGGCCAGGAAGCAGCGTTCGGCATGGGGTCTGGCCGGCGATCGGGGCGCGCAGAACCTGTTCGAAGACGAGGTCGGCGCGATGGTCGGGGTGCAGGCGCGCGCCGACGTCCGACAGGCGGCAGGCGGCCGAGACCAGGATATTGTCACGCTCGCCAAATAGCGGAGGCAGGGTGCGGAAGGCGGGGGTGATCCAGGCGTCCAGCGCCACGCCCAGGTCGTCGGCGACGCCTTGGCGCGCGCCCAAGGCCGTGCAGCCCTCGATCAGCGGGTCCAGGCCGCGCACGCGCGGCGGCATGGCCTCGAACAGCAGGCCCTCGCGCACGCCGAAGGCCGAGATCTCGATGCGTTTCAGCTGCAGCTGCTCGATCAGGGTCTCCAGCACCACGGCGGCGTAGGGCAGGGTTTCCGAGCGCTTCTTGCTCATGCCCTCGATGCGTTCCAGCGAGCTCTTGGACTGGTGGGCGACCAGGCGCGCGGCCTCCAGGGCCTCGGCGGCGGGGATCTCGTACTGGTGGACGACGTGCAGCGGATAGCCCGACAGCCGCATGTGCAGGAGCGCCAGGTTGCGCCAGGCGCCGCCCACGGCGTGGAAGGTGTCGGTCCTGAAGTCGGCGGCGACGGCGGCGATGCGCTCGCGGGCCAGGCGGCGGACGCGCTCGCCGTCGAAGCCCCCTTGAGCGCCATTTTGGGGCGAACTCAGGCTGAACGGGCCCAGCGGCAGGGTCACGCCCTGGCCGGCGCCGGTGGCGTTCAGGCGGATCAGCTCCAGGCTGGCGCCGCCCAGATCGCCGACCACGCCGGTGGCGTCGGGCGCCCCGGCCAGCACGCCGACGGCGGCGTAGTGGGCCTCTTCCTCGCCGGTCAGGACACGGACGGAAAAGCCGGTCTCGGCCTTCACGCGGGCGATGAAGTCGGGGCCGTCCTGCGCGTCACGAGCGGCGGCGGTGGCGACGGCGAAGGTCTCGGCCGGATTGACCGCCTCCAGCACGGCGCGGAAGCGTTTCAGGGCCTGCAGGGTCTGGATGACGCCGTCGGGCGCCAGGCGGCCGGTCTTGGCCAGGTCGCGGCCCAGGCCCGCCAGCACCTTCTCGTTGAAGACGGTCCAGATGGCGCGGCCTTCCAGCCGGTACACCACCAGGCGGACCGAGTTGGAGCCGATATCGATCACGGCCGCGTCGCGCGGCGCCTGGAATGGCATGGGTCCGGTTTAGCCTATTCGCGGGTCAGGGGAAGCGGGTCCGTTCGAAATTGCATGGGGAAGAACGCGCGGAAAGGCTTGTCGGAAAACGGCTCAAAATATTATCCGGGTTATATTTACTCTAATTTCGTCCGGTGAATAAGGCGGCCGCTTTCGAGGGTTCCCGCGATGTCGCCTACGCCCGCTGACCTGCCCGCCGTCGCCAAGGCCCTGCGCGTCGCGTTCGGGACCGGGGCGCTGGACGGTTGGACGCCGCTGTCCGGCGGGCTGTCGGGCGCGGGCGTCTGGCGCATCCGGGTGGGCGGCATCGCCTGTCTGCTGAAGGTCGAGGGGCAACATCAGCTCACCGGCGTTCGAGGCGGCCGTGGCGGTTGCGCGCTGAGGAGGCGAAACCTCGTCCCCACGGGTCCGGCTTCGCCGGCCCGAGGGCAGGCTCC
>CAIUMD010000073.1 GCA_903900155.1 uncultured Caulobacterales bacterium
AGTCGGCTTCGCCGACAGCTCCCCCAGCGGGGGAGCAGATTTCTAGGCCTACTCCCGCCGCAGGATCTTATCCGTCAGCACCTTCCCCAGCATGTTCGCCCGGAAGGTCTTCTTCATCTCGACGGGATTGTAGTCGTCGCTCTCGACCCATTCGCTGAACGTCAGCCCCTTGGGTTCGCCGACCTCCAGATATTGCTCGAACACATAGTCCAAGACGCCGGTATTGCCGTGCTTGATGTGCAGGTAGCGCGGCGACAGCTGCTGCATGGCCTCGCGGATCGGCAGGCCCAGGCGGTAGTGGGCGTAGAACACGCTCATGATCCCCGCCCGGTCCGCGCCCGACTTGCAGTGCATCAGGGCCGGGTACTCGATCGTCTCGAACAGCGCCTTGGCCCCCCGCACCCGCTCGCGGATCGGGACCTCGCGCGAGGTGATGGTGAAGTCGACGAAGTTCAAACCCAGGCGCTCGCAGGCGTCCTTCTCCAGCGCGTAGAAGCTGCCGTCGAAGCCGCCCCGCAGGTTCACGATCGTCTTGATGCCGCGCTTCTTCCACCAGGCCAGCTGGAACGGCCAGGGCTGGTTGGCGCGGACCATCTCGGGACTGATCCAGTGGGCGTTCGAAAAGCCCAGGCGCAGATAGGCGTGGTCGTTCCACAGATAGTGGAGATAGGTCTTGAACCGGCCCCAGGGCGTGACGAGGTCGAACTTGGCCAAGAGGGCGCGATCCTTCGGAAATTCCGCGACTAAGTAGGGGCAAGCGTCCGGAAAGGCAAAACCCGCCCCGATAGCGTCGCTTTTCGTCGGCAGTGCGTCCCGCAAGTCATTGACAGTCCTCGCATGAAATCCGACCCCTCCCGCATGATCTCGCCGGACACCCAGCCCTCGAACCGCGCCCTGATGGGCCGGATGTGGCGCGAGTTCCTGAAGCCCCGCTGGAAGGGCTTCCTGGTCTCGATGATCAGCGCGGTGATCGTCGCCCGCCTGACGGTGATGCTGGGCGAATATGTCGAGCCGGCCGTCGACAAGCTGATCGCCCATCCCCAGCCCGGCGCGATGGTCTGGGTCCCGCTGACCATCGCGGCTTTGGCCGTGGCGCGCGGCGTATTCCAGGTCGTCCAGGCCAGCCTGATCAATCGCATCGGCAACGGCGTCGTCGGCGACATGCAGACCCGCCTGTTCGGCCGCCTGATCCGCGCCGACCTGGCCCGCCTGCGCGGCGCCCACTCCGGCTCGTACGTCGCCTCGGTGCTGTATGACGCCGGCCTGATCCGCGAAGCGGCGACCACCGGCGTGATCAACTATGTCCGCGAGGGCCTGACCGTCGTCATCACCCTGTGGGCCCTGCTGCAAGCCGACCCGATCCTGGCGGCCGGGGTGCTGATCATCGTGCCGGGCGTCAACGGCGTCATCCGCCACTTCTCCAAACGCACGACCAAGGCCGCCAAGGGCGCCATGGGCGAGACCTCCAACCTGTCGACGGCGATCATGGAGAGCCTGGACGGGGTCAAGATCGTCAAGATGGAGAACCGCGAGGCCTATGAGGAAGGCCGCGTCGCCGCCGTGGTCGAGCGCCGCCAGCGCCACCTGATCAAGGGCAGCAACGCCCGCGCCATGGCCGCGCCCGCCACCGAACTCTTCTCGCAGCTCGTGATCGCCGCCGTCTTCGCCTATGCCGGCTGGCGGGCGATCACCGGGACCCTGGTCGTCGGCCCGCTGACCCTGCCGCCGATCACGCCCGGCGGCTTCCTGAAGTTCGTGATCCTGCTGGGCATCGCCGCCCAGTCGCTGCGCCAGGTCGCCAACCTGCAGACCGTCTTCGCCGAGGGCCTGACCGCCGCCCGCCGCCTGTTCGAGGCCCTGGACGTCGCGCCCGCCATCATCGATCCCGCCGACGCCAAGACCCTGCCGGCCGGCGACAGCGCCATCGCCCTCACCGGCGTCACCTTCTCGTACGGGACCGAGATCCCGGCCCTGTCGGACGTCTCCCTGACCGCCCGCAAGGGCGAGACCGTGGCCCTGGTCGGCCCCTCGGGCGGCGGCAAGAGTTCGATCCTGAACCTGATCCCGCGCTTCTACGACGTGACCGCCGGGGCGGTGACCATCGACGGCTGCGACGTGCGCGCGGTGACCCTGGCGTCCTTGCGTGACCGCATCGCCCTGGTCACCCAGGAGCCCTTCCTGTTCGACGACAGCATCCGCGCCAACATCGCCTATGCCCGTCCCGGCGCCAGCCAGCTGGAGATCGAGGCCGCTGCTCGACAAGCGGCCGCCCACGACTTCATCCTGGACCTGCCGGAAGGCTACGACACCGCCGTCGGCGAGGCCGGGGCGCGGCTGTCGGGCGGCCAGCGCCAGCGCATCGCCATCGCCCGCGCCTTCCTCAAGGACGCCCCGATCCTGCTGCTGGACGAGGCCACCAGCGCGCTGGACACCGAGAGCGAGGCCCAGGTCCAGGCGGCGCTGGAGCGGCTGATGGCCGGCCGCGCGACGATCCTGATCGCCCACCGCCTGTCGACCGTGAAGAACGCCGACCGCATCTATGTCATCGACAAGGGCCGCGTCGTCGAGACCGGGAGCCATGCCGAGCTGGTCCGCGCCGGCGGCCTCTATGCGCGTCTCGCCAAGGCCCAGGACCTCGACCACGCTCCGGAGGCCGGCGCTTGAGGCCCCTGCGTTCGCCGTTCGTGATCTGGCTGCTGTCCTCGATCTTCGCCGGCTATTCCAAGCTCGTGTTCCGCACCCTGCGCATGACGGTCGAGGGCGCCGAGCAGGCCGAAGAGGTCTGGAAGCAAGGCCGCGAGACCGGCGTCGGCGCGATCCTGTGCTTCTGGCACTCGCGCATCCCGATGTCGCCGCTCAGCTGGCCGCAGGACCTGGCCCGCCGCCAGGACATGCGCGCCCTGATCTCGCGCTCGAACGACGGCGAGTTCATCGCCCGCACGGTCGAGAAGCTGGGCTTCCCGGCCATCCGCGGCTCGTCGGCCAAGAAGACCGATCTCGCCAAGAACAAGCACGGCGAGCAGGCCTTCCGCGACATGGTCAAGTGGGTCAAGGACGGCGGCGGCGTGGCCATCACCCCCGACGGCCCGCGCGGCCCGGCCGAGCACATGGAGAAGGGCACCCCGTCCCTGGCCCGCGTCACCGGCGCGCCGGTGATCTTCGTCGGCCTGGCCGCCAAGCCCTGCATCCGTCTGGGCTCGTGGGACAACACCATGGTCCCCCTGCCCTTCGCCAAGGCCGCCATGGTCTGGGACGGCCCGACCGGGGCCGGCCGCGGCGACGATCCCGACCAGCTGGCGCAGGAATGGGCCGACCGCCTGTCTGCCGTCACCCGCCGGGCCGAACAGCTGGTGGAAGATTGATCCCGTCCGCCCTTGGTGGGATGTAGGGCCATGCCGCACGATCACTCCGGACACGACCACACCCCTCATAGTGGGAAGGGGCACGACCATGATCACCACGATCATGATCACGCGCAGGGGCACGGCCATAGCCACGGCCCCGGCGGCCATCACCACCATGCGCCCAAGGACTTCGGCCGCGCCTTCGCGATCGGGGTGGCGCTGAACCTGGGCTTCGTGCTGGTCGAGGCCGGCGCCGGCCTGATCACCCATTCGCTGGCCCTGCTGGCCGACGCCGGCCACAACCTGTCGGACGTGCTGGGCCTGCTCCTGGCCTGGGGCGCGGCCGTGCTGGCCAAGCGCGCGCCCAGCGCCCGCCGCACCTATGGCCTGCGCAAGGGCACCATCCTGGCCTCGCTGGCCAATGCCGCCCTGCTGCTGCTGGCCGTCGGCGCCATCGCCTGGGAGGCCGTCCGCCGCTTCGGCGCGCCCGAGCCCGTCCAGACCGGCCCGGTGATGATCGTCGCCGCCATCGGCATCGCCATCAACACCGCCACGGCCCTGATGTTCATGAAGGGCGCGGAGGACGACCTGAACGTCCGGGGGGCCTTCCTGCACATGGCCGCCGACGCCGCCGTCTCGGCCGGCGTCGTGGTCGCGGCCCTGGCCATGGGCCTGACCAACTGGCTGTGGATCGACCCGGTGGTCAGCCTGGTCATCGTCGTCGTCATCGTCATGGGCACCTGGGGCCTGCTACGCGACTCGCTGGACATGGCCCTGGACGCCGCCCCGCGCGGCATCGATCCGGGCAAGGTCCGCGCCTGGCTGGCCGCCCGCCCGGGCGTCAGCGAGGTCCACGACCTGCACATCTGGGCCATGAGCACCACCGAGACGGCTTTGACGGCTCACGTTGTCCGTCCGCTGGACGGGGACCACGACCAGTTCCTGCACGACGCCTGCGCCGAGCTGGCCAACCGCTTCAAGATCGGCCACGTGACCATCCAGGTCGAGACCAGCCACGGCGCCCATCGCTGCGCCCTGGCCCCTGAAGGCGTGGTGTGACCCTGTCCCTGGGCCTCTATCAGGCCGCCACGGGCCTGCTCGAACCCCTCGCCCCCGCCGTGCTGGCCGGCCGCGCCCGCAAGGGCAAGGAGGACCCGGCGCGGATCGCCGAACGCCTGGGCCGCGCTCAGGTCTCGCGCCCCGACGGCCCGCTGGTCTGGCTGCACGGCGCCAGCGTCGGCGAGAGCCTGTCGATCCTGCCGCTGGTCGAGCGCCTGCGCGCCGAGCGGCCGGAGGTCACCGTGCTGGTCACCTCGGGCACCACCACCTCGGCCGCCCTGCTGGCCAAGCGCCTGCCGGGCGGCGCGATCCACCAGTACGTCCCGGTCGACGCCCCCGGCGCGGCGCGGCGCTTCATCGCCCGCTGGAAGCCCGGCCTGGCGGTCTTCGTCGAGAGCGAGCTGTGGCCAAACCTTCTGCTGGAGGCCAAGGCCGCCGGCACGCGCCTGGCCTTGGTCTCGGCCAAGCTTTCGGACCGCAGCTTCAAGAGCTGGAGCAAGCGCCCGGACGCGGCGCGCCAGCTTCTGTCAGGCTTTGACCTGATCCTGGCCAAGGACGCCCGCGCCCACCAACGCTTCGAGGCCCTGGGCGGCCAGGTCGCCGGCGAGGCCGACCTGAAGTTCGGCGCCGCGCCGCTGCCGGCTGCGGCCGCCGACATCCGCTTCGACCGTCCGCCCCTGCTGATCGCCAGCACCCATCCGAGCGAGGACGAGATCGCGCTCGACGCCATCGTCGCCCTGCCGGACCGTCCGCCGGTCATCCTGGCTCCGCGTCACGTCGAGCGCGGTCCGGCCATCATCGAACTGGCCAAGGCGCGCGGCCTGACCGCCGCCCTGCGCAGCCAGCCCTCCGACAGCGCCGACATCCTCGTCGCCGACACCCTGGGCGAGATGGGTCTGTGGTTCCGGCTGGCCGGGACCTCGGTCATCGCCGGCAGCCTGGTCGAGGGGATCGGCGGCCACAATCCGCTGGAGGCCGCGCGCCTGGACTGCCCGGCGATCAGCGGCCCGTTCGTCGACAACTGGACCTCGGCCTTCGCGGGCCTGGAGGCGGCCGGCGGCGTGGTCATGACCTCGCCCGAGAGCCTGCGCGACGCCATCGCCGCCGATCTCGCCGATCCGGCAACCGCTCGCGAACGCGCCGCCCGCGCCCGCGCTTTTGTCGACACCCGCGACGCCGAAGCGCGCGCCGGCCTCTCCCGCATCCTCGAGTTGGTCCCCAGATAGTCCCATGAAACTCGGCACGCCGCGCTGGTGGTACGTGAAGAACGGCGGGCCCGCCCCGCTGACCCGCGCCCTGCTGACTCCGCTGTCGTGGATCTGGGCCGACGCCACGCGCCGCCGCATCGCTCGCACCACGCCGGCCATCGTCGGCGCGCCGGTGATCTGCGTCGGCAACGTCACCATGGGCGGGGCCGGCAAGACCCCGATCGTGCGCGAGTTGCTGCTGACCCTGACCAGGCGCGGCGTCAATGCTCATGGCCTGTCGCGCGGCTATGGCGGCAAGCTGAAGGGCCCGACCCAGGTCGACACCCGCCGCCACACCGCCAAGGACGTCGGCGACGAGCCGCTGATGCTGGCCCAGGACTTCCCGATGTGGGTGGCGATCGACCGCGTGGCCGGCGCCAAGGCGGCCGCTACGCGCGGCGCCCAGGCGATCGTCATGGACGACGGCCACCAGAACCCCAGCATCAAGAAGGCCCTGTCCCTGGTCGTGGTCGACGGCGAGACGCGCGGCGGCGAGTGGCCGTTCGGCGATGGCCGCGTCTTCCCCGCCGGTCCGATGCGCGAGCCGCTGAAGGTGGGCCTGTCCCGCGCCGACGCCGTGATCGTGCTGCTGCCGGTCGACATGGAGCAGCCCGACTTCGACCTCCTGGTCGAGTTCGGGGACATGCCGGTTCTGGTCGCCCGGCTCGAGCCCGCGGCTCCGGTTCCCGCCGGTCCGCAGGTCGGCTTCGCCGGCATCGGCAAGCCCTGGAAGGTCGAGAAGGCCCTGACCGCCGCCGGCTGCCAGCTGGTCGACTTCGCCCCGTTCCCCGACCACGGCGAATATGACGAGGCGACGCTAAAGATGCTGGCCGATCGCGCCAGGGTCTATGACGCGGGGCTCGTGACCACTGAGAAGGACTGGGTCCGCCTGCCGCCCGCCTGGCGCGACAAGGTCATGCCGTGGCCCGTCCGCGCCCGCTTCGACGACGAAGCGGCGGTGGAGGAGCTGCTGGCCAAGGTGGGGCTGTAGCTTGATCGCCCTACTTGTAGACCACCCCGCCCTTGATCACCGACGTCGCTAAGCCCCCGCCTTCTGCGCGAAGGCCCAGGCTCCCTTGGCCAGGACCGGCACGCGCGCCTCCATCAGCTGCGCATGGGCGCTGGCGGCGGTGCCGTCGCGGACGCGGCCGACGATGCCCTGGCAGATGCCGGCCAGTCTGAAGAGGTTGTAGCTGAAATACCAGTCCAGCTCGGGCAGGCCGTCGCGGCCGGTGGCCTTGCAGTAGCGCTCGACCGCCTGCGGGATGGTCGGCACGCCATAGGCTTCCAGGTCCTTGATCTCGGCCAGGCCGCCGCGCTGGTCGGACGGCATCACCCAGTTCATCAGGAAGTAGCTGAAGTCGGCCAGCGGATTGCCCAGGGTCGACAGCTCCCAGTCCAGCACCGCCACCACGCGCGGCTCGGCAGCGTGCAGGATCATGTTGTCCAGGCGGTAGTCGCCATGGACGATCGAGGTCTGGTCGTCGGCCGGGCAGCTCTGCGGCAGCCAGTCGATCAGCCGGTCCATGTCCTCGATGGTCTTGGTCTCGGACGCCTTGTATTGCTTGGTCCAGCGGTCGATCTGGCGGGCGAAATAGTTGCCCGGCTTGCCGTAGTCGGCCAGGCCCACGGCCGCGTAGTCGACATTGTGCAGGGCCGCCAGGGTGTCGATCTCGGCCTCGTAGATCGCCCGGCGCTCGGCCGGCGCGTAGTCCGGCAAGGTCCCGTCCCACAGAATCCGGCCTTCGACATTGTCCATGACGTAGAAGATCGTGCCGATGACGTCCTCGTCCATGCACAGGGCGTAGGCCTTGGCGACGGGGAAGTCGGCCTTGTTCAGGCCCGAGATCACCTTGAACTCGCGATCGACGGCGTGGGCGGACGGCAGCAGCTTGCCCGGCGGCTTGCGGCGCAGGACGTACTTCCTGCCCGGCGTGACCAGCTGGTAGGTCGGGTTCGACTGGCCGCCCTTGAACTGGCGCACCTCCAGCGGGCCGGCATAACCCTCGACATTGGCCGCGAGCCACGTCGCCAGCCTGGCCTCGTCGATCGCATGGCGCGGGTCGACCGGCTTGGTGCCCGAGTTCATGTCCTGGGCGGACTGTTCGGCGGCTTCGGCCATGGCGCGTCTACTCCCCAACGCTTGTTTGAAAGGGAGTTTAGAGAGTGACGCGCCGCTGGCAACCCTAGGACTGTTTCAGCGCCCGCCAGCCGATATCGCTGCGATAGAAGCCGCCTTCCAGGCTGATGGCGCCCAGGGCGGCATAGGCCACGTCGCGGGCCTCGTGCAGGGTGGCGCCCAGGGCGCAGACGTTCAGCACCCGGCCGCCCGAGGCGCGCAGATTACCCTCCGCGTCACGGGTCGTGCCGGCGTGGAAGACCACGGCTTCGACGCCGAAATCGGCCTCGGCGTCCTGGATCAGGCCGCCGGTCTTGGGCGCGTCGGGATAGCCCTCGGCGGCCAGGACCACGCAGATGGCGGCCTCCTCGCGCCACTTCGGCGGCTCGGCCGAGGCCAGCTCGCCCTTGGCGCAGGCCAACAGGATCGGGACGATGTCGCTGTCCAGGCGCAACATCAGGGTCTGGCACTCCGGGTCGCCGAAGCGGGCGTTGTACTCCACCAGCTTCGGCCCCGTGGGCGTCAGCATCAGGCCGGCATAGAGCACGCCGACATACGGATTGCCCTCGGCGGCCATGCCCTCGACGGTCGGGACGATCAGCTCGCGCCAGGCCTGGTCGATCAGGGCCTGGGTCAGGACCGCCGGCGGCGAATAGGCGCCCATGCCGCCGGTGTTGGGGCCTTCGTCGCCGTCATAGGCGCGCTTGTGATCCTGGACCGCCCCGAACAGCACGGCGGTCTTGCCGTCGGAAAGGGCGAACAGCGAGGCTTCCTCGCCGTGCATGAACGCCTCGATCACCACGCGCGCGCCGGCCGAGCCGAACCGGCCGCCCAGCATGTCGAGCACGGCGGCGTCAGCGTCGGCGCGGGTCTGCGCGATGACCACGCCCTTGCCGGCCGCCAGGCCGTCGGCCTTGATCACGAACGGCGCTTCCAGGGTATCGAGGAAAGCGCCGGCGGCGCCCGCGTCCTCGAACACCCCATAGGCCGCCGTCGGCAGGCCGTGGCGCTGGCAGAAGTCCTTGGTGAAGGCCTTGGAGGTCTCCAGCTGCGCGGCGCGCTGGCTGCCGCCGAAGCAGGGGACGCCGACCGTCGCCAGCTTGTCAGCGAGGCCGACTTCCAGCGCCGATTCCGGGCCGACCACGACCAGGTCCGCGCCGATCTCCCGGGCCAGGGCCACGAGGCCGTCGGCGTCGGTCGCCTTGACGGCGCGCAGCTCGGCCACGGCTTCGATGCCAGGATTGCCCGGGGCGGCGACGAGGCGGCCGCACAGGGGCGACTGGGCGATCTTCCAGGCCAGGGCGTGCTCGCGCCCGCCGGACCCGACGAGAAGGATGGTCAGCTTTTCCATGAGCGCGGGGTGTGGCGCGCGCACGGCCCGCGGTCAAGCGGTTCGCCCCATCCCGCCGTCATTCGCCCCGTGGCGATGGCGACGACGCCCCGAGCTGACCGAGGCTGGCGGCATGGAAAAGCTGTTCTCTCCCGCCCTGGCCCTGCACGTCGCCTGCGGCTTCGCCCTGGTCGCGGCCGGCCTGGCGCCGATCCTCACCCGCAAGGGCTCGCGCGCCCACCGCTGGTCGGGCCGCGTCTTCGTCGTGCTGATGAGCGTGCTGCTGGCGGCCGCCTGGCTGATGACCGCCCTGCGCTTCAGCGCCTATTTCGCGGCCCTGTCGGCGACGGCGACGATCACCGTCTTCTCCGGGACCCGGGTCCTGCGCCGCAAGCGGCCGGACCTGGATCCACGCCAGCGGGCGAAGGCGCTGGACTGGGGCGTGACCCTGGCCGTTCTCGCCATCGGCGCCTGGGTGCTGGCCCTGGTCGCCACGGGCCACACGGCGCGCAACGGCGCGGTGTCCATGGCCCTGGCCTATGGCGCTTTCACAATGGGCGGCTGGGACCTCTGGCGGTTCGCGCGGCCGACGGACTGGCCGTTCTCGCCAGACCTCTGGACGTACGAGCATCTTGTGAAGATGCTCAGCGCCTACGGCGCGGTGATGAGCGCCTTCTCGGGCAATTTCCTGACCTTCCTGCCGCCCCCATGGAGCCAGCTCTGGCCGACCCTGCTGTTCCAACCGATGGCGGTGATCTGGATCGTCGTGCTGGCCACGCGTCGGCGGCGGACCTTGTCCCCCGCTTGAGCCGCGCGCCGACCGCCGCCTGGGTCTGGGCGTTCACGGCCTATAGCTGGCTGATGACCACGACCAGCGCGGCCTGGTTCGCGCGGCGGTTCGCGGCCCAGCGCGGGGTCGTTCTGGACGTCCTGACCTCGCTGGCCTGGCAGGGCGCGGTCTATGCCGCCTGGCTGCCGGCGGCGGGCCTGGTGTGGCTGGTCCTGCGACGGTTCGGGGCCGGACCGCGCGGGCTGCTGGCGGCGTCCCTGGCCGGGATCGTCGCCGCGCCCCTGGAGGCGTTGGCGTCCAGCCTGATCGACCAGGCCTTCATCGGCGGGACCGACCTGGCCGGACGCGTCCTGGGCCGGGTTCCGGTGTGCATCCTGCTCTATACCGCCATCGTCGCGGTCGGTCTGGCGGCCGTCCACCATCGCCGCGCCGGCGAGGCCCGCGCCCGCAACGCGCAGCTCGAGGCGGCCTTGGCGCAGGCTCGCGCCGTCGCCGCGCCGCCCGAGCGGCTGATGGTCATGACCGGCGCGCGCCGCGCGCCCGTCGAGGCCTGCGCGGTCGAGTGGTTCGCCGCGGCGGACAACTATGTCGTCGTCCACTGGTCCGGACGCGAGGGTCTGCTGCGCGTGACGCTACAGAGCCTGGAGGCCCGCCTGGACCCTCGCCTCTTCGCCCGCATCCACCGCTCGACCCTGGTGAACCTGGCCCATGTGCGCGAGGCCCAGCCGCTGTCGGACGGTTCGTGGCGGCTGATCCTGGCCAGCGGGGCCGAGCTGGTGACCAGCCGCACCTATCGCGAGGACGTGCTGCGTCGCCTGGGGCGCTGAGCTGCGTCCTATCCTGTTCGAGAGCATCGCGGCGGCCGTGGATTTGGCGGCGGAGGCGAACGAGGAGCGGATCCTCAGACTGTAGCGGGACCGAAGTCCTCGCCCTTCGACAGGCTCAGGGTGAGGACTTCTGCTGATCCGTCGCTGGCAATAGCCCTCATCCTGAGCCTGTCGAAGGACGAGGGCGGATTCGCTGCTTAAGCCGCGTCCAGGTCCAGCGAATACCCCGCCGAGCGCACCGTGCGGATCGGGTCGCCGTCCGCGCTACCGTTCAGGGCCTTGCGCAGGCGGCCGATGTGGACGTCGACCGTGCGGGCCTCGACATAGACGTCCGAGCCCCAGACGGCGTCCAGCAGCTGTTCGCGGCTGAACACCCGGCCCGGATGCTGCATCAGATAGTCCAGCAGGCGGAACTCGGTCGGACCCAGGTGAATCTCCTTGCCGCCGCGCTTCACGCGGTGAGCGACCCGGTCGATGATGATGTCGCCGACCGTGATGCGGTCGTCGGCCAGGCCAGGACGGATGCGGCGCAGCACCGCGCGGACGCGGGCGGTCAGCTCGACCATCGAGAAGGGCTTGACGACATAGTCGTCGGCGCCGGTGTCCAGGCCGCGGATGCGGTCGGTTTCCTCGCCGCGCGCCGTCAGCATGATGATCGGCACGTTGCGGGTCTCGGCCCGGCCGCGCAGACGGCGGCAGACCTCGATGCCCGAGACCTTGGGCAGCATCCAGTCCAGGATGACCAGGTCGGGGGCCCGCTCGTTGGCCATGATCAGGGCTTCCTCGCCATCACCGGCCACGCCAACGCGGTAGCCTTCCTTGTCGAGGTTGTAGTGAAGCAGGGTGGCCAGGGCGTCTTCGTCTTCGACCACCAGAACGTACGGAGTCACTTCAGGTCGCCTCTATCGATTTTTACTGCGACACGACGTCGAGTTTGGGACGCTGGGACACCAGTTCGTCGCCCGTGAGCTCGAAGTGGATGATCTCGGCGATGTTGGTGGCGTGATCGCCGATGCGCTCGAGGTTCTTGGCCACGAACAGCAGATGGGCGCAGGCGTTGATCGTGCGCGGGTCGCCCATCATGTAGGTCAGCAGCTCGCGGAAGATCGAGTTGTAGTGCTCGTCGACTTCCTCGTCGCGGCTCCACACGCCGATGGCGCGTTGCAGGTCCGAGGTCGTGTAGGCGTCCAGCACGTCCTTCAGGCGGCCCTGCACCAGGCGGCCCATGCGCTCGATCGAACGGGTCAGGGCCGTCATCGGGTCGGCTTCGGTCAGGATCAGGGCGCGCTTGCCGATGTTCTTGGCCATGTCGCCGCAGCGTTCCAGGCTCATCGAGATCTTCAGGGCGGCGACGGCGTGGCGCAGGTCCACGGCCATCGGCTGGCGCAGCGCGATCAGGCGGAAGGCCTTGCGCTCGATCTCGCCCTGCAAGGCGTCCAGGCGCTCGTCGCCGGCGACCACGGCCTGGGCCAGCGGCGCGTCACGACGGGCGATGGCGGCGATGCAGTCGGCGACCTGGCTCTCGGCGATGCCGCCCATGCGGGTGACTTCGGCGGTCAGGTGGGCCAGCTCTTCACCGTACGACTTGACGGTATGTTCGGTCATTGCGTGGGTCCTTCCGCTTAGCCGAAGCGGCCGGTGATGTAGTCCTGCGTGCGGCTGTCGCGCGGGTTCGTGAACATCTCTTCCGTCGGACCGGTCTCGACCAGCTTGCCCAGGTGGAAGAAGGCGGTGCGTTGCGAGACGCGGGCGGCCTGGGCCATCGAGTGGGTGACGATGACGATGCAGAACTGGGTGCGCAGTTCGTCGATCAGCTCTTCGATCTTGGCGGTCGCGATCGGGTCCAGGGCCGAGCAGGGCTCGTCCATCAGGATCACTTCCGGCGACACGGCGATCGCGCGGGCGATCACCAGGCGCTGCTGCTGGCCGCCCGAGAGGCCGGTGCCCGGCTGATGCAGACGGTCGGCGACTTCGTTCCAGAGGCCGGCCTTCTTGAGGCTGCTCTCGACGATGGCTTCCAGCTCGTCCTTGCGGTGCGCCAGGCCGTGGATGCGCGGGCCATAGGCGACGTTCTCGAAGATGGTCTTCGGGAAGGGGTTGGGCTTCTGGAACACCATGCCGACGCGCGAGCGCAGGACCACAGGGTCGACGCTCTTGAGGTTCACGTCGCCGCCGTCGATCTCGATCGAACCCTCGACGCGGGCCGACGGGATCGTGTCGTTCATGCGGTTGATGCAGCGCAGGAAGGTCGACTTGCCGCAGCCCGACGGGCCGATGAAGGCGGTGACCGACTTGCCCGGGATGTCGATGTTCACATCGAACAAGGCCTGCTTCTCGCCGTAGAAGACCTTGACGTCGCGCGCCTTGATCTTAGCCTCGCCGACCGCCGCCGAGGCGTGGCCGTGCGGAACGGTGGTCTGGATCACCGGGGTGTGGGCGGTGTCGTCGGGGCTTTGGACGGTCATGGCGTGTCCGCGGAGAAGGGGCGAAGCGTTGGGGTTCAGGATCAGGGTCATGTGAAACCTACCAGCGGCGTTCGAAGCGGCGGCGCAGGATGACGGCCGCGGCGTTCATGACGATCATGAAGACGAGCAGGACGATGATGGCCGCGGCGGTGCGCTCATGGAAGGCCCGCTCGGAAGCGTTCTCCCAGATGAACACCTGGACCGGCAGAACGGTGGCCGCGCCCGTGAAGCCTTCCGGCACGCCGGGCACGAACGAGACCATGCCGATCATCAGCAGCGGCGCGGTCTCGCCCAGGGCGTGGGCCAGCGACAGGATGGCGCCGGTCATCACGCCGGGCATGGCCAGCGGCAGCACGTGGTGGAAGACCGTCTGGGTCTTGGACGCGCCGACGCCCAGCGCGGCTTCGCGGATCGACGGCGGCACGGCCTTCAGGGCCGAGCGGGTGGCGATGATCACGGTCGGCAGGGCCATCAGGGCCAGCACCAGGCCGCCGACCAGCGGCGAGCTGCGCGGCACGTTCAGCCAGTTGATGAACAGCGCCAGGCCCAAGAGGCCGTAGACGATCGACGGCACGGCGGCCAGGTTGTTGATGTTGACCTCGATGATGTCGGTCCAGCGGTTCTTCGGGGCGAACTCTTCCAGATAGGTGGCGGCCAGCACGCCCACCGGCACCGCGATCAGGGCGGTGATGATCAGCATCATGGCCGAGCCGACCACCGCGCCCAGCACGCCGGCCTGTTCGGGCTCGGTCGAGTCGGAGCTGGTGAAGAAGGCGAAGTTGAAGCCCGACTTGATGGCGCCGGTCTTTTGCAGCTTGTCCAGCCAGTCCAGCTGCTGGTTGTCCAGCTTGCGGTCGCCTTCGGCCGTCGAGCGCTTGATCTCGCCCTTGAAGTAGAGGTCGGCGTCGGCCTTCAGCGGGCCGTGCAGCTCGATCGTCTGGCCGATCAGCTTGGGGTCGGCCTTCAGCTTGTTCAGGATCTGGAAGCCGAAGTCGCGCGAGACCAGGTCCTGGACCTTGGTCGAGACCGAGCCCAGGTCGTCGTCCTGCACGTTCAACTTCTTCATCACCGCCTCGGCGACGATGTAGTCGTAGTTGACGCCGGACAGGTCGGACGTGTCGATGCGATCGGGGTTCAGATAGACCGGCACCGAGAGGGTGTGGGCCTCGAACGTCGTGTAGCCCTGGCTCACGATGCGGCCGACCAGCACGACCAGGAACACCAGCGCGACGATGATCGCGGCGACGCCTTGGGCCTTGAACCGGCGTTCGGCGGCGTGGCGCTTCTTCAGACGGGCGTCGGCGGCCGAGAGGGCCTGGCGCGGGGCGGCCGCGCCGAAGGTCGCGTCAGTCATATTGTTCCCGGTACTTCTGGACGATGCGCAGGGCGATGATGTTCAGCGTCAGGGTCACCACGAACAGGGTGAGGCCCAGGCCGAAGGCCGACAGCGTCTTGGGGCTGTCGAATTCCTGGTCGCCGGTGAGCAAGGTGACGATCTGGACGGTGACGGTGGTCACCGTGTCGAGCGGGTTGACGGTCAGCTTGGCCTGCAGGCCGGCGGCCATGGTCACGATCATGGTCTCGCCGACGGCGCGCGACACGGCCAGCAGCATGGCGGCCATGATGCCCGGCAGGGCGGCCGGCAGGACGACCTTCTTGACCGTCTCCGACTTGGTGGCGCCCATGGCGTAGCTGCCGTCACGGAGCGACTGCGGCACGGCGTTGATGATGTCGTCCGACAGCGAGGAGACGAACGGGATCAGCATGATGCCCATCACCACCCCGGCCACCAGGGCCATCTGGTTCTGGACCTCCATCAGGTAGGTGGCCAGCGGGCCGGCCGGCAGGGCCGCGCCGATGGCGTTGAAGCCGGCGCGGAACAGCGGGCCCACCGTCAGGGCGGCGAAGAAGCCGTAGACCACGGTCGGGACGCCGGCCAGGACTTCCAGCAGCGGCTTGACCACGCCGCGAACGGTGCGGCCGGCATATTCCGAGAGGTAGATCGCCGAGTAGAGGCCGACGGGCGCGGCCACCAGCATGGCGATCAGCATGATCAGGAAGGTGCCCGCGAACAGCGGCACGGCCCCGAACGCGCCCGCCGAGGCGACCTGGTCGGCGCGCATGGCGATCTGCGGGCTCCACTCGACGCCGAACAGGAACGAGATCGGGTTGACGCTCTGGAAGAAGCGCCAGCTTTCCCAGACCAGCGAGAGCACGATGCCCAGGGTGGTCAGCACGGCCGCGACCGAGCAGCCGATCAGCAGGATGCTGACCCAGCCCTCGACCCGGTTGCGGGCGCGGAATTCGGTGGAGATGCGCGGGAAGGCCAGCAGGAAGCCGGCCAGGGCCAGCACGCCGGCGCCGGCCAGCATGCCGACGTTCAGCACGGTCTCGATGCGACGGGCCTCGGCGACCTTGGCGTCCAGCGCGGTCTTCAGCTCGCCCTCGTAGACGACTTCCGACGGCGGCTGCTTCGAAGCGATCGCGCGGGCGTCGCCATAGAAGACGGCCTGACGGTCCGGCTCAAGCGCCTGGACGGCGGCCGGGCGCGTGGACTGCAGCATGGCGTCCTCGACGCGGCCGCCAAAGGCGGCGCCCAGCAGCAGCAGCAGCGCCGCCGGCACGCCGGCCCACAGGGCCGCGTACGTGCCATAGTAGTCCGGCAGGGAGTGGAGGACGCGCGAACGGCCTCCGGCGGAGGCCACGGCGCGGCGGCGACCGGCGGCGAAAGCCACGCCGGAGAACAGCGCCAGGACGAGGAGCGAGAGCCAGGTCAGCATGCGTGAGGCTAATCTTGTCGCGAGTTGTCGAAGGCCTCGCAGGATCGCCAGCCTTCCCCCACCCCGATCTATGCCGGGACGGCGCTGTGCTTATGCGACGGATATGTGACAGTTTGACGACAGCGCCCGGCCCGCCGCCCGATGACGGCCGGATTCAGCAACGCCCCCATCCCGGTCGATATGTCGCACCTCGTCGCACGCCCCGGGCGATCGGAATTCGGCCTCTAAATTTCCGCGTTATTTCAACGCACTATATGAATCAAAACAATCGCGAACGATTTCATCGCCCTCAAAGTGGGGACAAGGCGGCGTTCGCGCGCCCGCCATTTAGGACTTGGTGAAGAGCTGGACCCGCAGACTTGCGATCGAGCCCGCCCCAAAGCGCCCCGAGGATGACGGCACGATGTTCAAGCGTTCGCACGCCCATGCAGTGGAGACCCTGGCCGCCCTCGACAAGTCGCTGGCGACCATCGAGTTCGACACCAGCGGCAAGATCCTGGCCGCCAACGCCAATTTCTGCGCGGCCATGGGCTACACGCTCGACGAGATCGTCGGCCAGCATCACCGCATGTTCGTCGAGCCAGCCCACGCGGTCAGCGAAGAATATGCCAACTTCTGGCAGAAGCTGGGTCGGGGCGAGTTCGACGCCCGCGAATATCTGCGCCTGGGCAAGGGCGGCGTCGAGATCTGGATCCAGGCCTCCTACAATCCGATCCGCGACGGTCGAGGCCGCGTCTCGCGCATCGTCAAGATCGCCACGGTGATCACCGACGAGAAGCGCAAGAGCGCCGAAGAGCGCGGCAAGATGGAAGCGATCGGCCGCGCCCAGGCCGTGATCGAGTTCACGCCGGACGGCCAGATCATCACCGCCAACGACAACTTCCTGGGCGCGCTGGGCTACGCGCTGTCGGAGATCCAGGGCAAGCACCACCGGATGTTCGTCGAGCCGGCCTACGGCGCCTCGGCCGAATACGCCGCGTTCTGGCGCAAGCTGAACGCGGGCGAGTTCGTGGCCGCCGAGTTCAAGCGCGTGGGCAAGGGCGGCAAGGAGGTCTGGATCCAGGCCTCGTACAACCCGATCTTCGACCACAAGCGCAACATCACCAAGGTCGTGAAGTTCGCCACCGTCGTCACCGGCCGCGTCCACGCGGTCAACGAGATCGCCCAGGGCCTGGAGCACCTGGCCCAGAACGACCTGACCTATCGCATCGAACAGTCGGTCGATCCGCAGTTCAGCAAGGTCCGCGAGGACTTCAATACCGCCATGTCGGTGCTGGACGAGGCCATGGGCGTGGTCGCCAACGCCACCCAGAGCGTCGGCGCGGGGGCCCAGGAGATCTCGACCGCCTCGGAAGACCTGGCCCAGCGCACCGAGCAGCAGGCCGCCAACCTGGAAAAGACCGCCGCGGCGCTCGACGAGATCACCGCCACGGTTAGCCGCAGCGCCGAGGGCGCCAAGCAGGCTTCCGAGGCCGCCACCGCCGCTCGCGCCGACGCGGCCCGCTCGGGCGAGATCGTCGGCGACGCCGTGGCCGCCATGGGCGAGATCGAAAAATCGTCCGGCCAGATCAACAGCATCATCGGCGTCATCGACGAGATCGCCTTCCAGACCAACCTTCTGGCGCTGAACGCCGGCGTCGAGGCCGCCCGCGCCGGTGAAGCCGGTCGCGGCTTCGCCGTCGTGGCCTCCGAAGTGCGGGCTCTGGCCCAGCGTTCCGCCGAGGCCGCCAAAGAGATCAAGATCCTGATCGCCAACTCGTCCTCGCAGGTTGCGCGCGGCGTCCGCCTGGTCGGCGACACCGGCGAGGCCCTGTCGACCATCGCCCTGAAGGTCGGCCAGATCGACGGCCTGATTTCCGAGATCGCCGAGTCCTCGCGCGAACAGTCGGTCGGCCTCTCGGAAGTGAACACCGCCGTCAATCGGATGGACCAGGTCACCCAGAGCAACGCGGCCATGGTCGAGGAAGCCAACGCCGCCTCCGCCAGCCTGAGACAGGAAGCCGATGAGCTGTCGGCCCTGGTCAACCGCTTCACGACCAGCGCCGCGCCGCCCGTCCGGTCGGCCCCGGCCTATGCGCCGCGTCCGGCTTCGCGGCCGACCTCGCATCCGGCCCGCGCGCCGATCAGCCGGCCGGGCTCGGCCGCCTTGGCGGCCAGGACCGACGAATGGACTGAGTTCTAAGGCTTTTTGGATTCTAGGCTTCGGCCGTCGCCGGCGGGATCGGCGTCGGCGCGACGGGCGTAGCGGCCTTGGCCATCGGCAGGTAGACGCCGAAGGTGGCGCCCTCGCCCTGGACGCTCTCGACCGTCAGCCCGCCCCGATGGCGGTTCATGATGTGCTTGACGATCGCCAGGCCCAGGCCCGTGCCCGAGCGCTCGCCGCTCTTCTGGCCTTCCACCCTATAGAAGCGCTCGGTCAGGCGCGGCAGGTGCTCGCGCGCCAGGCCCGGCCCTTTGTCCGTGACGCGCAGCACGGCGTAGCGCTCGGCCGGATCGTGGTCGGGCGTCAGCAGCGACATGCGGGCGGCGGCCGTGTCGCGAGCGGCGGCGGCGGCCTCGGCGGCCAGGCCGGGGAAGATCTCGACCCGCACGGTCTCGCCCTCGGGCGTGTATTTGATGGCGTTGTCGACCAGGTTCTGGATCACCTGGATGATCTGGTCGCGATCGCCGTCCACCACGGCCCCGCCGCGCGGCGGCAGGACGGGATCGAAGACCACGCCCTTGTCGCGGGCCTGCGGGGCCAGGGCGTCGATCACGTCGACGGCGGCCATGGCCAGGTCGACGCGGCCGGCCGGAGCGATGTGCTCGTTCAGCTCGATTCGCGACAGGCTCATCAGGTCGTCGATCAGGCGCGACATCCGCTCGGCCTGGGCCAGCATGATGGCCAGGAACTTGTCGCGTGCGCCCGGATCGTCCTTGGCGTGACCGCGCAGGGTCTCGATGAAGCCCGACAGCGAGGCCAGCGGCGTGCGCAGCTCATGGCTGGCATTGGCCAGGAAGTCGGCGCGGGTGCGCTCGCTGCGGCGGGCGTCGGTCTCGTCGCGCTGGGCCAGCAGGGCCAGACGCGAGCGGCCGGGGGTGTCCTTCAGCGGACGGGCATAGGCCAGCCAGGCGCGCCCCTGGGCGCCGCCGGTCTCGAACTCGACCACGCCCTCGACATTGCCGAACAGGGCCTCGTCCACGGCCTCCAGCACGCGCGGATTACGCACGGCGGTGACCAGCAGGGCGCCCTGATGCTGAATCTTGAAGAGATCGCGCGCGGCGGCGTTGGCGAACAGGAAGCGGCGGCCGGTCAGGTCGTCGGCTTCCTCTGCGGCGATGACCATCAGCGGATCGGGCAGGCGGTCCAGAATCGCGCCGAAGGGCGGGACCTCCTCGACGACCGCCGCCGGGACCAGGCCGCCGGGAACGGGAATCACCGCCCGCGCATCGGCCCGGCGCGACAGCCACCAGCTCGCCCCGCCGGTCGCCAGGGCCGCGGCCATGGCCGGGACCGGCTGGGCCACGCCGACCACGGCCAGGCCCAGAATGACGCCGGGCCCGATCATGGAAGGCCAGAATGCGCCCGCGCGGCGGCGTTCGGGGCTGTCCGGGGGCGTGTTCGCCAGCGGCATGGGGAGGCTCACCGATTCAAGCGAGAGGCGATTCGTCGATCCAGATATGGCGCCCCGCCAAGCCATGCGATAGACGGTTGACGTTTCAGTAGGTGTCACGAGCGAGATGCACCGCATTTTCGCCGCAACGTGACCCGAATTAGGTGCGCCGGTTTCCATTGGGGTGTCGTTCGTAATGCAGCGCAAGGTCCTGGTCGCGACAGTCGCGGCCGCTCCTCTCTTGGCCATGGGTGTCGCCGCGTCGGCGCAAACCTCGGTCTCCACCGCGCGCACGACGCCTATCGCCACGAGCACGGCGACGGGTTCGGCGGCGAATGACATCGCGATCACCGCCGAAGGCTCCATCAAGCCGACCAGCTCGGGCGCGATCGTCACGATCGACAGCAACAACTCGGTCACCAACAAGGGGACCATTTCGACGACCGGCGTGAACGACGGCGTCGGCGTGCTGATCATCGGCGGCAAGACCGGCAATCTCAGCAATACCGGCACGATCTCGCTGATCGAGGACTACACCGCCACCGACAGCGACTCGGACGGCGACCTCGACGGCCCCTTCGCCCAGGGCGCCAACCGCTTCGGCATCCGCCTGACCAGTGCCGGGACTCACACCGGCAATATCGAGAACGGCGTCGGCGGCACGATCACCATCGAGGGCAACAACTCGGCCGGCATGCTGCTGGAAGGCCCGGTGATCGGCAACGTCACCAATCTGGGCACGGTCAGCGTCGTCGGCGACAACGCCTATGGCGTGCGCATCGCCGCGCCGGTCACCGGCAAGGTGACCATGGGCGGCTCGATCACCGCCCAGGGCAAGGGCGCGGTCGCCGAGGCCATCGATTCGAACATCAACGGCGCGCTGGTGCTGCAAGGCACCGCCACCGCCACCGGCTACCGCTACACCTCGCGTCCGACCACGCTCGACGCGCTGAACAAGCTGGACGCCGACGATCTGCTGCAAGGCGGCCCGGCCGTCCGCGTCGCGGGCGACGTGACCGGCGGCGTGCTGCTGCAAGGCGCCAGCTACTCGACCAAGGTCGGCACGGACGGCAACACCGTCACCACCGCGATCACGTCCAGCACGACGGGCTCGTCCAGCATCAGCGTGTACGGCGCCGCGCCGGCCCTGCAGATCGGCTCGGCCGACCGGAACGTCACCCTGGGCGCGGTGGGCGCCGGCGACCTGGCCTACGGCCTGGTGGCCAGGGGCGCGATCAGCGCCTTGGGCGTCTACAACGGCGTCGCCGCCACCGGCGTGTCGATCGGCGCGGGCGGCGGTCGCACGACCACCCTGGCGGGCGGCTTTCGCAACGACGGCCAGATCCAGACCACCACCTTCGAGGCCGACGCCACGGCCATCGCCCTGAACACCGGCGCGGTGGTCAATGAGCTGCTGAACCGCGGCTCCATCACTGCCAACTCGTCGTCCTTCGCCGGCTCGGGCGTCACGGCCTCGGCGCGCGGCGTCGTGCTGGGCGCCGGCTCGACCACCACCAGCATCCGCAACACCGGCTCGATCACGGTCGGCCGCGTCGGCGAGACCGGCGACGCCGTGGCCATTCTCGACCAGGCCGGCGCGCTGAAGACGATCACCAACACCGGCTCCATCCGCGCCGCCGTCAGCGCCCCGGCCTTGAAGGCCGACGGCACGGCCGCGACGACCACCGCCGCCGGCCAGGCCATCGCCCTGGACCTGCGCGCCAACAATTCGGGTGTCACCTTCACCCAGTCGGGTCCGACCGACTTCGCCTCGACCACCACCTGGCCGACCGCCGACACGGTGACCAGCACCAACACGACCACGACCACCATCGCCCCCAGCACCGTGGGCGACGTGCTGTTCGGCGGCGGCAACGACACGCTGAACCTGTGGAGCGGCACCCTGCTGGGCAACATGTCGTTCGGCGCGGGTCAGGACCGCCTGTCGATCGACGGCGGCGGCGTCGCCCTGGGCAAGCTGAACGACAGCGACGGCAAGCTGGACATCGCCATCGCCAACGGCAGCCTCGGCATCGTCAACACCGACACCATCAACGTCTCCAGCCTGAACATGGGCGCCAAGGCCAGGCTGCTGTTCTCGGCCGATCCGGCCGCCGGCCAGAACACCAAGCTGGTGGTCTCGGGCGCGACCAACATCGCCACGGGCGCCGAGCTGGGCATCCGCCTGGCCAATATCGTCAAGGCCCCGACCAGCTTCCTGGTGATCCAGGGCAACAATATCAATGTCGGCACGATCGGCAGCGGCCTGCTGGCCGAGTCGCCGTACCTGTACGTGGCCACCAGCCGCGCAGACACCAACAACATCTATATCGACGTGCGCCGCCGCACGGCCACCGAGATCGGCTTCAACCGGACCGAGACCTCGGCCTACGACGCGGTGTTCAACGCCCTGGGCGGCAATACGGCCCTGGCCACCCAGTTCCTGGGCCAGAACACCCGCGACGGCTTCCGCGACCTGTACGACCAGATGCTGCCCGACCAGGGGATCGGCCTGTTCACGGCCCTGCAGTCGGTCAACCAGCAGATCTCGCAGGCCACCATGTTCCGCCCCGATCCGGGCGACCGCTACGGTCCCGACAGCATCTGGGTGCAGGAAATCAACTCGCTGACCCGTCGCGACACCGACCAGACCATGGGTTCGGACACCCAGGCGTTCGGCTTCGTCGGCGGGTACGAGGCCATGGGCGACGCCGGCGGCGCGCTGGGCCTGACCCTGGCCTATGTCAGCATCGAAGAGCACGACAAGGTCGCCAAGGTCGGCGAGCAGACCACCGCCTCGTTCGTCCAGACCGGCGCCTACTGGCGTCGTTCGGCCGGCGGCTGGCGCTTCAACACCGGCGGTGGCGTGGGCTACGGCTTCTTCAAGGGCGCCCGTCGCTTCATCGCGCCGGACAGCAACGCCGACGGCCTGGCCGACCTGGTGCTGAGAAACAACGCCAACTGGAAGGGCCTGAGCGCCAACGCCTATGCGGGCATGGCCTACGAACAGAAGTTCGGCCGCTTCTTCGCTCGTCCCGAAGGCCGCCTGGACTATGTCTGGCTGCGGGAAGGCAAGCGCGCCGAGAGCGGCGGCGGCGACGGCTTCGACCTGACCATCGACCAGCGCACCTCCAGCAACCTCTCGGGCGAACTGGGCCTCGCGCTGGGCGCCGACTTCGGCAAGACCGTCTGGTTACGTCCGGAAGTGCGGGTCGGCTATCGCCAGACCCTGGCCGGCTCGGTCGGCGATACGATCGCGCGCTTCAAGGGCGGCAACCCGTTCACCCTGGCCGCGCTGGACGATAGGAACGGCGCCCTGACCGCCGGCTTCGCCCTGCGCGCCGGCACGCCGATGTCGTATCTGGCCGTCGAAGGCGGCGTCGAGGCCACCAGGAAGCAGAAGCGCTACAACCTGCGTCTCTCTGGCCGCGCGATGTTCTAGGGTCCCTCCGGGACTTTCAATTGAGTTCTGGAAATACGAAAGCCGCCTCGGGAAACCGGGGCGGCTTTTTCCGTCTACGGATCTTTAACCGTTCAAGTGTCTGATTTGACGGAAGTTTCGCAGCGTTTTTCGCGACATTTCGCCGCGCCTCCAGAAAAACTCACGGCCGGTTTTCCTAATCTCGATTTCGTAGCTAGGGATAATCGTCTTCCCTGGCTCAGCAGGTTCGGTTCCGCCTCGGCGGAGCCGAGAGGGGAATACATATGACCTTAGGCAGAACTGCATCCCGCGCCGCGCTGATAGCCGGCGCGTCCCTGCTGGCGACCGCCGGCGCAGCGAACGCTCAGACCGCTACGCCCGACGACGCCGCCGCCCGCATCGCCGCCCTGGAAGCCCAGCTGGAGATCCTGCAAAAACAGGTCGCCGACCTGAAGGCCGCCACCGCCGCCAGCCTGAAGGACGTGCGCGCTGCTCAGAGCGCCACGACCGTCAGCATCGCGGCCGGCCGCCCGACCATTTCGTCGGGTGACGGCGCCTACAGCGCCACCCTGCACGGGGTGATGCAGCTGGACGCCGCCCAGTACTTCCAGGACAAGGGCCTGCCGGCCGTGATCGGCAACGCCCGCGACCTGAACAACGGCACGAACTTCCGCCGCGCCCGCCTGGGGGTCGACGGCAAGTTCGCGAAGTATTTCGACTATTCGATCCTGCTGGACTTCGGCGGCGCGGGCACGGACGGCGCCGGCCAGCTGCAGGAGCTGTTCGTGCAGTACAACTACGCCCCCTTCAAGATCCGGGTCGGCGCCTATGCCCCGAACCTGGGCCTGGAGGACGCGGCCTCGACCAACGGCTCGCTGTTCCCCGAACGCCCGTCGGCCGCCGAAGCCGCCCGCGGCCTGGCCGGCGCCGACCGCCGCATCGCGCTGCAGGGCCAGATCGTCCAAGACCGCTGGCTGCTGTCGGGCGCGGTCTCGGGCGCCAAGGCCGGCGACGGCCAGACCTTCGACGAGCAACTGGGTTATCTGGGTCGCTTCGCCTTCATCCCGGCCAAGGGTCCGGACTATCTGATCCATGTCGGCGCCAACGCCAGCGTCGTGACCACCCCGGCCCAGACCGCGGCCCTGACCGGCGCCTATGCCGTCACCCTCCAGGACCGTCCGGAACTGCGCGTCGACGGGACCCAGCTGGTCACCACCGGCGCGATCGACGCCAAGGGCGCGCGCCACTACGGCCTGGAAGCGGCGGTCCAGAAGAAGGGCCTGCTGATCCAGGGCGAATATTTCGACTACAAGATCGACCGTCGCAACGCGGCCGCCGGCGTCTCCGACCCCAAGTTCACGGGCTGGTACGTGGAAGGCGGCTGGGTGCTGACGGGCGAGGCCCGCCGCTATAACCCCAATACCTTCGCCTTCGACGCTCCAACGATCGCCAACCCCTTCGACCCGAAGGCCGGCAAGTGGGGCGCGTGGGAACTGGCCGGCCGCTACTCCGTGCTGGACCTGAACCATCACGAGGATGCGACCCTGGCCGCCGATCGCGTACGCGGCGGCGAACAGACCATCTGGACCGCCGGCCTGAACTGGTTCCCCAACTCGGTGACCAAGTTCTCGCTCGACTATCTGGATGTCGACATCGACCGCAAGGATCCGGCCGGCGGCCTCGTCGCCCTCAGCCAGAGCTATCAGGCGGTCAATTTCCGCAGCCAGTTCGCGTTCTAAAGCTCGAGGCCGCCCGCTCCGCCGCTTGAGTAACCGGGCCGGGCGGCCCACCTCTTTCACCAAACCCGCCGCGCCACCGCCGCGACGCCTCGAAAAGACCCTCCAGAAAGGATCGTCCCATGAGCGACATCATCAAGGCTCCGACCCGCCGCGGCCTGCTGGCCGGCGCCGGCGCGGGCGCCGCGGCCCTGGCGGCGGGCGCCCTGCCCCCCTTGGCCAACGCCCAGGCCGGCAAGACCATCACCCTGCTCAACGTCAGCTACGACCCGACGCGCGAGCTCTACAAGGACATCAACGCCGCCTATGCCGACTACTGGAAGAAGCGCGTCGGCCAGACCCTGGTGATCAACCAGAGCCACGGCGGTTCGGGCAAGCAGGCTCGTTCGGTGATCGACGGCCTGCAGGCCGACGTCGTCACCCTGGCCCTGGCGTATGACATCGACGAGATCGCGGCCAAGGCCAAGCTCTTGCCGGCCAACTGGCAGTCGCGCCTGCCGCAGAACTCGACCCCCTACACCTCGACCATCGTGTTCCTGGTCCGCAAGGGTAACCCCTGGAAGATCAAGGACTGGGGCGACCTGGTGAAACCGGGCATCGACGTGATCACGCCCAACCCCAAGACCTCGGGCGGCGCGCGCTGGAACTACCTGGCCGCCTGGGCCTGGGCCCTGAAGCAGCCGGGCGGCAACCCCGCCAAGGCCGAGGCCTATCTCAAATCTCTCTTTGAGCATGTGCCCGTGCTGGACACCGGCGCCCGCGGCGCCACCACCAGCTTCACCCAGCGCGGCCTGGGCGACGTGCTGCTGGCCTGGGAGAACGAGGCCTACCTCGCCCAGGAGGAGCTGCCCGGCAAGTTCGACATCGTCTATCCCAGCCTGTCGATCCTGGCCGAGCCGCCGGTGGCGCTGGTCGACAAGAATGTCGACCGCCACAAGACCCGCACCATCGCCGAGGGCTATCTGAACTTCCTGTACAGCCCGCTGGCCCAGGAGCTGGTGGCCAAGAACTACTACCGGCCGCGCAACGCCGAGGTGGCGGGCAAATACGCCGCCCGGTTCAAGAAGATCCCGCTGGTGACGATCGACGACACCTTCGGCGGCTGGAAGAAGGCGCAAGCCGCGCACTTCAGCGACGGCGGCGTGTTCGACCGCATCTACCAGCCGAAATAACGGCTTCCTGACGGCCTGCCCGTTCCGGGAAGCACGGGTGAGACCATCGGATGCGCAGCGGGAATCCCTGAAGGATTTCCGCCGTTTTCGCTTCGCCGCCGACCTATGTTGGGAACCCGACAGGATCGGGTACGTTGAGCGTCAACGGGGTGGTGGGAGCTTGACTGCAGGCATGGACGACTATTCGGAATCTGTACGCGATGTCAGCCAGGCCACGGGCCGCAGCCCCGCGGATCTTGAAGCGATCATCGAGGCGCGGACTCACGAGCTGAAGGAAGCCCTGGACCAAAAGACCGCCCTGCTCCACGAGGTGGACCACCGAGTGAAGAACAACCTGCAGCTCATCTCCAGCCTGCTGCTGTTGCAGAACCGCCGCGTCCAGGATCCGGCGCTCAAGGCCTCGCTGAAGGGCATGCTGGGCCGGGTCAACGCCATCGCCACCGTCCATCGTCGCCTGTTCCAGAGCGAGGATGTCGAGCGTTTCGACGTCTCGGCCTTCATCCGCGACATGGTCGCCGACCTGATGGGCTCGGCCGCCCGCGACGACATCCGCATCGAGCTGGACCTTGAGCGGGTCGAGATCCCCGCCTCCAAGGCCGCGCCGTTCGCGCTGGTGGTCAACGAGCTGCTGACCAACGCCCTAAGGCACGGTTTCCCGGAAGGCCGGGGCGGCCGGATCTTCATCGGCGTGCGTCGCGACGAGGGGAATTTCCGGATCGAAATCGCTGATGACGGCGTTGGATTTGACAAGGACATCAAGCCGTCGGGGTTCGGTCTGACCATCGTTCAACTGCTGTGTCAGCAGTTGAAGGCCAAGAGCGAGACGACCGATGCGGAACCCGGCGTCCAGATAGTCGTTCTGCTGCCCGTGAACGGGGCGCACTAGGAAGGTTGAGTGAGTGTTATGAGCGGTCGAGCGCTCGATGTGCTGATTGTCGAGGACGAGATGCTTCTCGCGATCGAGCTGGAACACCTGGTCGAGGAGGTGGGATGCCACTCGCTGGGTTGCGCCATGAGCTCCGACGAGGCGGTGGATCTCGCCCAGAAGCTGCACCCTGACCTGGCCCTGGTCGATGTCCACCTCAGCGACGGCCCGACCGGCGTCGACGTGGCCCGCAAGATCTCGCAGGACTGCGGCGGCGTGGCGCTGTTCATGACCGCCAACGTCAAGCGCCTGCCCGACGACTTCGCCGGCGCGTGCGGCGTGATTGGCAAGCCCTATTCCGAGCATGGCGTGAAGACCGCCCTGGCCTATCTGACCCATTGCCTGACCGAAGGCCACGTGCCCGGTCCCGTGCCGGTAGGCCTGACCCTGGCGCCGGCCTATGCCACGCGATGGGGCCTGGATGATCTGATGCCTCGGACGGCCTAGTGGCGCCGGTCGCCGCCGCCGTCGGCACGGCCGCCGCCCTGCTCTCCATCACCAGTTTCGCGCCGCAGATCCTTAAGATCTGGAAGGAGAAGGACGCCTCGTCCGTCTCGCTGCGCACCTACATCGTCACCGTCGCGGGCTTTGCCTGCTGGGTGACCTACGGCTTGCTGATCCAGGCCTGGCCGGTCATCGCCTCCAATGTCGCCTGCCTGCTGATGTCGGGCGCAGTGCTGGTGATGAAATGGCGGTTCGATCGTCCCCGCTGAGGGCCCTTCTTTGATGACAGGGGGGGCGGGGTCGGTTATCGAGGCGCCGATTTTACGCATCTACGCATCGAGGACAGCCGCCTTGACCGACGTCGCCGCCGAGGAAGCTGGCTGGGCCACCGCCAAGACCCTGGCCGAGGCCCTGCCCTATATCCAGATCTACGACCGCGAGACGGTGGTGATCAAATACGGCGGCCACGCCATGGGCCAGGAAGAGGTGGCCAAGGTCTTCGCCGCCGACGCGGTGCTGCTGAAGCTGCTGGGCGTCCACCCGGTGGTCGTGCACGGCGGCGGCCCGCAGATCAGCCGCATGCTGGACAAGGCCGGCGTCAAGTCGACCTTCGTGGACGGCCTGCGCGTCACGGATGAGGCGACCATGGAAGTCGCCGAGATGGTCCTGTCGGGCGCCATCAACAAGGAAATCGCCAGCTGGATCACCCAGGCCGGCGCCGAGGCCGACGTGCGCGGCGTGGGCCTGTCGGGCAAGGACGCCCGCCTGATCACCGCCGAGAAGGTGACCCGGACCAAGAAGGATCCGGACAGCAATATCGAGCAGGCCGTCGACCTGGGCTTCGTGGGCGAGCCGACCAAGGTCGACCCGCACATCATCCAGGCCCTGCTGGCCTCGGAAACCGACTACGTCCCCGTGGTCGCGCCGATCGGCGTCTCGGCCCAGGGCGAGACCTTCAACATCAACGCCGACACCGTGGCCGGCGCGCTGGCCGGCGCGCTGAAGGCCAAGCGGATGCTGATGCTGACCGACATCAAGGGCGTGCTCGACGGCAATGGCGAGCTGATCCGCGAGATGACAGTGGACGCCGCCCGCGAGCTGATCGCCTCGGGCGTGGCCACCGGCGGCATGATCCCCAAGCTGGAAAACGCCATCCACGCCATCGAGGCGGGCGTCGAGGCCGTGGTCATCCTGGATGGCCGCCGTCCGCACGCCATGCTGGTCGAACTGTTCAGCGAGCACGGCGCGGGCACGCTCATCTCGAAATGAGCGCAGATCTAGCCCACGTCGACACCTGGCTGTTCGACCTCGACAACACCCTGTACCCGCTGGAAAGCCAGTTCATGGGCCTGATCGAGGTCAAGATGACCGACTTCGTCGAGCGCCTGACCGGCCTGCCCCGCGAAGAAGCCCGCGCTTTGCAGCACGGCTACTTCAAGGAGCACGGCACCACCCTGGCCGGGCTGATGATCAATCACGGCCTGGAGCCCAAGGCGTTCCTGGACGAGGTGCACGATGTCTCGATGGACAGGCTGATCCCCAGTCCAGAACTGCGGGAAGCGATCGCCCGGCTGCCCGGTCGCCGGATCATCTTCACCAACGGCTCTGTCGGCCACGCCGAGCGGGTGCTGAAGCACCTGAACCTGCGTGACCTGTTCTCCGAGGTCTTCGCGATCGAGACGGCGGATTACATCCCCAAGCCCTCGCTCAGCACTTTCGACAAGATCAGCAAGCTGCACGCCATCGATCCGCCGATGACCGCCTTCTTCGAGGACAGCGAGAAGAATCTGGTCCCGGCCGCGCGGCTGGGCATGACCACCATCCTGGTCGGGGCCCACGCCAAGGATTCGACCTCCGAACACGTCCATTTCCGGACCAACGACCTGCCCGGGTTCCTGAACTCGGCCCGCCTGCAAGGAAGCCCGCCATGACCGCCGCCGTGAGCCTCTCGGATCTGCAAACCGAAGTCGAAGCCGCCTGGGAAGCCCGCGCCGAGGTCTCGGCCGCCACCACCGGCCCGCTCCGCACCGCCGTGGAAGAGTCGCTGCTGCTGCTCGACAGCGGCAAGGCCCGCGTCTCGGAGAAAATCGACGGCGAGTGGGTGACGCACCAGTGGCTGAAGAAGGCCGTGCTGCTGTCGTTCCGCCTGAACCCCAACACCGTCATGCGCGCCGGCCCTCTTAATGGTTTGGTGGGGGGCGGCGGCGTCGGTCCGTGGTGGGACAAGGTGGCCAACAAGTTCGACGGCTGGGACGCCCCGCAGTTCGAGGCCGGCGGCTTCCGCGCCGTCCCGGGCGCCATCGTCCGCCGCGGCGCCCACATCGGCAAGAACGTCATCCTGATGCCGTCGTTCGTGAACATCGGCGGCTATGTCGACGACGGCGCCATGGTCGACACCTGGGTCACGGTCGGCTCATGCGCCCAGATCGGCAAGAACGTCCACCTGTCGGGCGGCGTCGGCATCGGCGGCGTGCTGGAGCCCTTGCAGGCCAATCCGACCATCATCGAAGACAACTGCTTCATCGGCGCCCGCTCGGAAGTCGTCGAGGGCGTGGTCGTCGGCGAAGGCTCGGTCCTGTCGATGGGCGTGTTCATCAGCGCCTCGACCCAGATCATCGACCGCGCGACCGGCCAGGTTCACATCGGCAAGGTCCCGCCCTACAGCGTCGTGGTTCCGGGCACGCGCCCCGACGCCAAGAGCGGCCTGGGCCTCGCCTGCGCCGTGATCGTCAAGACGGTCGACGCCCAGACGCGGTCTAAGACCTCGATCAACGACCTGCTGCGGGACTAAGGCTCACGTACCGACAGGCTCCAGAGATGGACGCGGCGCCCAGCAACCTCATAGAGGACACGAAAGCTGGGCGCTCGCGGCGTTCGGGGTGATACTGCAATGAAGAAGTCCCGCCCCTCGAAGACAGCGCATCTTTCATTGGCGTAGGGCATGCGGCTCAGCATCCACTCCAAATTCTGAACACCCTCGTCGATAAGCGGGAATTGGCGCTGCAGCGCAAATACCGCTTCTTCGAACAGCTCCGAATGGCTGATCGAGAAGGGAGGTTGATCAGAAGGGTCGCGTACCCGCATGGGCCCTTGCCGCCTCCAAGGCCCAGGCTCTGTCAGTATCCGTCACCTCTACCGGCACCAGTTGCAGCGCCGTGAAATAGGGGATGACCTCGCCCAGTTCCGCCGCTTCCCAAGCGGCGTTGTGGCTAATCTCGCTGATCTGCTTGGCCGTCTTGCCCCGCACGAAATCAGCGACTTCCTGCAGAAGCTGCTGTTCGCGTTCGGCGAGGCGCTTGGCCACGAATGGTGTGGTGGGCGCATAGTCCTTTTTGTAGAAACCATGATACTCGGCTTCGCGGACGGCCAACCGCCCCTCCCGCACCAGCTCTTCAACCGCGGATGTAAGATGTCGCGCGGTCGGGCCGAATTTCTGTTTCAGATAGTCGACGCCGGTCAGAGGCCTTCCTTCATCGAGGAAGGTCATCATGTCGGCGAAATACAAAATCTTGTGGAGCTTCACATTGCCCAGCTCCTCGGGGGGGCAATAGGAAGCAAGAAGGAGGATTGCCTCCTTAAATTTCTCTCGGTCAAACTGAACTGGGATGGCAGACAAGGTTGATCTCCGAATCGGAGTTGAACCCTCTCGATTCGCCACGTCAATAGAACAAAAAGGGAACAATATGGACATCCATATCGCCCATTTCTGCTATAGAGTCAACCCCAGCGCTAGTAGACAGCCCTAGTTCGTCGCCTCGTTCAGCTGCTTCTTGCTCTCCGCCGCGCCCTTCTTGACGTCGCGCTTGAGCTCCGAGCCGGCTTCCTTGGCTTCCTGACCGGCCTTGGCCCCCAGTTCGCCGGCCTTGTCGGCGGCCTCGCCGGCGGCTTCCTTCAGCTCGCCGGCCGTCTCCTTGGTGCTTTCCTTGATCGCCGTGCCGGCTTCCTTGACATCCGGGTCGTTGGCGATGTTGCGGGCGGCGTCCTTGATGTCGGCGGCGGCGGCCTGCGCGCCTTCCTTCACTTCGGTGGCGCGCTCCTGCGAGCAGGCGCCCAGGGTCAGGGCCGCGCCGGCGGCCGCGATCAGCATCAGTTTCGAACGCATGGTCGTGCTCCCTAATCGGCTCATGTGAGTCGGCTGGATAACGGAGGTCCACGGCGCCGGTTCCGAGTCACTTTGCGCAAAGCCGCCCAGGCGTCTAAACCCCCGCCATGCGCATCGCCTTCCTCGGCACCCCCGACTTCGCCGTCACCTGCCTCGCCGAACTCGTCGCCTCGGGCCACGAGATCGCCTGTGTCTATTCCCAGCCGCCGGCTCCGCGCGGGCGCGGCCAGGAGCTGAAGCCCTCGCCGGTCCACGCCTTCGCGGAAGGGCTGGGCCTGCCCGTCCGCACGCCGGTCTCGATGAAGACGCCGGAAGAGATCGAGGCCTTCCAGGCGCTGGAGCTGGACGCCGCCGTCGTGGTCGCCTTCGGCCAGATCCTGGTCAAGGCGGTGCTCGACGCTCCCGTCCACGGCTGCTTCAACCTGCACGCCAGCCTGCTGCCCCGCTGGCGCGGCGCGGCCCCGATCCAGCGGGCGATCATGGCCGGCGATCCGGTCACCGGCGTCCAGGTCATGCGGATGAGCGAGGGGCTCGACGAGGGCCCGATCATCATGTCCCAGCAGGTCGTCATCGCCGACGACGACACCGTCGCCACCCTGCACGACAAGCTGGCCGCCACCGGCGCGCAGCTGCTGCCCGTCGCCCTGGCCGCCATCGAGCGCGGCGGGGCCCGCGAGACGCCGCAAAGCGAGGAGGGCGTCACCTACGCCAAGAAGATCAAGTCGGCCGAGGCCCGCATCGACTGGACCCGCCCGGCCGCCGAGATCGATCGCCACATCCGCGGCCTGTCGCCCTTCCCCGGCGCCTGGTTCGAAGCCCCCTCGGAGAAGGGTCCGGTCCGCGTGAAGGCCCTGCTGTCGCGCGTCGAGACCGCCTCGGGCGCGCCGGGCGCGGCGCTGGACGACAGCCTGCTGATCGCCTGCGGGGAAGGTTCCGTGCGCCTCCTGAAGGCCCAGCGCGAGGGCAAGGGCGTCCAGGACGCCGAGACCTTCACGCGCGGTTTCCCCGTCGCGGCCGGAACCGTGCTGGCCTGATGCCCCGCTACCGCCTCCTCGTCGAGTATGACGGCCGCCCCTATGCCGGCTTCCAGGCCCAGGCCGTGCTGCCTAGCGTGCAAAGCGCCATCGAGGCGGCGGTGACGGCGTTCAGCGGCGAGAGCGTGCGCATCGCCGCCGCCGGGCGCACCGACACCGGCGTCCACGCCACCGGCCAGGTGGTGCATGTGGATCTCGAGAAGGCCTGGCCCGCCCAGACCGTCTTCAACGCCCTCAACGCCCACCTGACCCGCGAGGCGGTGTCGATCCTGTCGGCGGAGGTGGCCGAGGGCGACTGGCACGCCCGCTTCTCGGCCAATGAGCGCCGCTACCTCTACAGGATCCTCAACCGCCGCGCCCCGCCGGCGCTGGACAAGGGCCGGGTCTGGCACATGAAGAAGGACCTGGATGCGGAGGCCATGCATGCGGCCGCGCAAGCTCTGATCGGCCTGCACGACTTCACGACCTTCCGCGACATGCACTGCCAGGCCAAGAGCCCGGTGAAGACCCTGGACGTCGCCCGCGTGCGGCGGGTGGGCGAGGAAATCCACCTGGATTTCGAAGCCCGCAGCTTCCTGCATCGCCAGGTGCGGTCGATGACCGGCACCCTGGTCGAGGTCGGCGCGGGGCGCTGGACGCCCGACGACGTCAAGGCGGCGCTGGAGGCCAAGGACCGCCGCGAATGCGGACCGGTGGCCCCGGCCGATGGGCTCTACCTGGTGGGTGTCGGCTACGGCGACTGACCCAGATCCTCCCCCTAACGGGGGAGGTGTCGGCGCAGCCGACGGAGGGGGAAGAAGCCGGGCCAGGACAAGTTCCCCCACCGGCGCTTCGCGCCACCTCCCCCGCTAGGGGGAGGATCTTGCCGGCCCTAGAGCACCGAGCAATTGGTGATCTGGCTGAACGCCTCCAGCGCCGCCGTGCCGACCACGCTGGTCCCGAACCGATCCAGCTCCGGCGACCACACCGCCACGACCGCCTTGCCGGGGATCACCGACACCACGCCCCCGCCGACGCCGCTCTTGCTCGGCAAGCCCACCCGGTAGGCGAAGTTCCCGACGCTGTCATAGATCCCGCAGGTCAGCAGCAGCGCGTTCAGCCGCCGCGTCAGGCGCTCGGGAAACACCGTCTCCTGCGCGATCGGCGAGAAGCCGCCGGCCGCCAGGGGCAGGAAGGCCCGGGCCAGCTGGCGGCAGCTCATGGTCAGGGCGCACTGGCGGCAATAGGCGGCCACGACGCTCTCGGGATCGTGGGTCAGGGTGCCCTTGCCGCGCATCAGGCTGGCGATGGCGCGGTTCTGCCAGGCGTTGGCCAGCTCGGACGCCGCCACGGTCGGATCGATCTCCAGCCGCTCGTCACACAGGAAGCCGGCGAAGTCGCGGATCAGGGCGGCCGGGTCCTTGGTGACGTCCATCAGGATGTCGGTGACCGCCAGGGCCCCGGCGTTGATGAACGGATTGCGCGGCACGCCCTGCTCGGCCTCCAGCAGCGACAGGTGATTGAACGGCGTGCCCGAGGGCTCCTTGCCCACCCGCGTCCAGGTCTCGTCGCCCAGACGGTTCAGCGCGAGCCCGAGGGCGAAGACCTTGGTGATGCTCTGGACCGAGAAGCCCTCGTCGGCGTCGCCGATCACGTGCTCGCCGCCGTCGACCGTGCGCACGGCCATGCCGAACTTGCTGCCCGGCACGGTGGCCAGCTGCGGGATGTAGTCGGCCGTTCGCCCCTTGCCGAAGTGCGGCTTGACCAGCACCGCCACCTCGGCCAGCACGTCGGGGATCGAGAGCGCCTTCATGCCCGACGCGCCCTCTCTTAGGCGAAGGCCGCGAAGTAGCGGTTGATCAGCGCCTCGTAGGCGTCGGCCAGGTGGCGCACCTCCTCGACCGGCACGCGCTCGTCGACCTGGTGCATGGTCGAGCCGACCAGGCCGAACTCGACGACGGGGCAAAGGCTGCGGATGAACCGCGCGTCGCTGGTGCCGCCGGTGGTCGACAGCTCCGGCACGCGGCCCGTGGCGTCGCCGACCGCGGCCACGATCACGTCGGTGAAGGCGCCCGGCTCGGTCAGGAAGGCCTCGCCGCTGATCTTGCACAGGACTTCGACGCGACCGGAGAACCCCTCGGCGGCGTCACGGCACTCGGCCTCGATCCAGCTCGCCAGCTCATGGCCCTTGTGGGCCGGGTTGAAGCGGATGTTCACCCGCGCCTTGGCCGAAGCCGGAATGACGTTGGTGGCGGTGTTGCCGACATCGACCGTGGTCACCTCCAGGTTCGACGGCTGGAAGCCGGTATAGCCCTCGTCCAGCACCCGGCTCTGCAGGCGCGACAGGATGTCGACCATCACCGGGATCGGGTTGGCCGCCCGGTGCGGATAGGCCACGTGGCCCTGCTTTCCATCGACCGCGATCCAGGCGTTGATGCTGCCGCGCCGACCGATCTTGACCATGTCGCCCAGCAGGTTGGCCGAGGTCGGCTCGCCGACGATGCAGTGGTCGATGATCTCGCCCTCGGCGGCCAGGGCCTCGACGACCTTCACCGTGCCGTCCTCGGCCACGCCTTCCTCGTCGCCGGTGATCAGGAAGCTGATCGAGCCGGCATGCTCGGAGACCTTGGCCACGGCGGCGACGAAGGCGGCGATGGCCGACTTCATGTCGACCGCGCCACGGCCATAGAGGACCCCGTCCTTGATCTGCGCCTCGAACGGTCCGGCGGTCCAGGCGGCGTCATCGCCCACCGGCACCACATCGGTATGGCCCGCGAAGCACAGGTTCGGCCGCGCCGTCCCGCGGCGGGCGTAGAGGTTCTCGATCTCGCCGAACTTCATGCGGCGGCAATTGAAGCCCAGGGTTTCCAGCTGGCGTTGCAGCGTGTCCATCGCCCCTTCGTCGGCCGGGGTCACAGACGGGCGGCGGATCAGGGCCTGGGCAAGCTCGACAGGATCGATGGAGACAGCTTGGGTCATGGCCCTGCCTTTAGGCCCCACGCCCGTGCGACGCAAACTTGATCCGTCGACAATTCCCGCCAAAGCTGTACCGTAACGAAATTCAATTTTTCGAGGGAACTCGATATGCTGGCTTGGCTGATCGCGGCGCTGGAGCCGGTCATCGCATGGCTGACCGAGCGCTGGCCCGCCTTCCATCGCTGGGTCAGCGGCCTCCTGATCAACGGCATCGTCACCGAAACCCGCCCGCGCCCGCACCCATGGAGCACCAGGACCCCCTATATCAGCTGGGCGGGCCTGACCGACCGCACCTACAGCGCCCGACAGCTGCCGGCGGCGGACCTGAGCCCCTTCCCCAGCCAGGAGGCCACGACGGCGGTGTTCACGCGTCCGGCCGGCGCGCCGCAAGCTTCTTGCGCCAAGTCGACCATGCTGTTCCCGGCCTTCGCCCAGTACCTGACGGACGGCTTCATCCGCACCATGGTGTCCTCCACCTACGAGGATCGCCGGCGCACGACCTCGAACCACGAGATCGATCTCTGCACGCTCTACGGTCGCACCGAGGCCCAGACCAAGGCGTTGCGCTCGACCGGCGGCCGCCTGAAGTCGCAGCAGCTTCCCACCGGGGAATATCCGCCGGCGCTCTACGACGACCAGGGGCAGATCCTGGCCGAGTTCGCGGTGCTGGATCCGCCGCTGGGCGCCGACGACATGCCGATCGCGATCAAGCGCCAGCTGTTCGCCCTGGGCGGCGACCGGGCCAACGCCACGGTCGGCACGATGATGATGGGGACCCTGCTGCTGCGCGAGCACAACCGGCTGGCCGGCGTGATCGCGGCGGCCAATCCCGCCTGGGACGACGACCGATTGTTCGAGACCGCCCGCAACGTGGTGATCGTGCTCTACATCAAGCTGGTGGTCGAGGAGTACATCAACCACATCTCACCCTCGCGCATCCGCCTGCTGGCCTATCCCAACGACGGCTGGAAGCGGCCGTGGAACAAGCCCAACTGGATCACGGCCGAGTTCAGCCTGCTGTATCGCTGGCACTCGCTGGTGTCCGAAGACATCACCTGGGCGGGCCAGCCGCTGAAGACCGGCAACCTGCGCTTCGCCGGCGACCAGCTGACGAGCCACGGCCTGGCCGACGCCTTCGCCTGGATGAGCGCCCAGCCCGCGGCGCTGCTGGGCGCGCACAACACCGCCGACTACCTGCAGGATGTCGAGTGGAAGGCGATCCAGCAGGCCCGCGACAACCAGATCGGCTCCTACAACGCCTATCGCGTGGCCAACGGCATGAAGGCCGTGACCGCGTTCGAGGAGATCAGCACCCGCCCCGGCGTCGCCGACCAGCTGCGCACGCTGTACGGCCATGTCGACAAGGTCGAGCTGTATGTCGGCCTGTTCGCCGAGGACACGGCCGCCAACTCGCCGTTGCCGCCGCTGATCCTGCGCATGGTGGCCATCGACGCCTTTTCCCAGGCCCTGACCAATCCGCTGCTGTCGCGGAACATCTGGGGCGATCCGGTCAACCAGAAGGCCGCCTTCACGGCCGAAGGCCTGGCCGCCATCACCTCGACCAACACCTTGCGCGACCTCTTGGTCCGCAACGGCGCCGATCCGGGCGTGGCGTTCATCGGCATGACTCGTCCGGCGTGGAAGCGGAACGGCAAGGTGCAGCGGGTGGGTTGAGACTCTTTTCGTTGAGGCGGGCGGCGGGCGTGCTTAACTGCCCCGGCGGAGGACACGCCCTTGCCCAAGATCGACCTGACCACGGCCCCGACCCGCGTCGGCACGGCCTATCCCGCGCCGTTCAACCCGCCGTGCCTGCGCCGCCATCGCACCAAGCTGGGCGACGCCGTGGGCCTGGACCAGTTCGGGATCAATCTGCTGCGCCTGGAGCCCGGCGTGTGGTCCAGCCAGCGCCACTGGCACACGGCCGAGGACGAATTCACCTGGGTGGTCCAGGGCGAGGTGGTCCTCGTCGAAAACGAGGGCGAGACGACCTTAAGGGCCGGCGACTGCGCGGGCTTCAAGGCCGGCGTCGCCAACGGCCACCACTTCCAGAACCGTTCGGACCAGGACGTGCTGCTGCTGGAGATCGGCTCGCGCCGGCCCGACGTCGACGGCTGCGACTATCCCGACATCGACCTGGTCCTGCGCGACGGCGAAGACGTCTATCGCCACCGCGACGGGACGCCCTACGACACCGACCAGGGCCGCAAGCGCTAATCTCTCAAACCCGCCAGCAGCCAGTCATGCACCGCCATGACCGCGCGCGAGGCGGTCGGCAGGCGCAGCAGGTGGCGGGGTCCGCCTTCGATCACCGGCCCGAACGGTTTTCGCCAGCGCCGAAACCGCCCTCAACCGTACGCGGGGTCCAGGGTTCAGCTTTCACGTGGGAGCGTGAACCCGCACTTCACCTGTGACGGACAGATGGGTCCCGCGCATGAAGCGTGGGATGGCGGGAGTTCGGTCTCGAGACTTCGCGCGGCCTAGGCCGCGCGGCGGGCCTTCTTGACCTTGGTGATGGCGCGGTCGCGGCGCAGGCGCGACAGGTGGTCGATGAACAGCACGCCTTCCAGGTGGTCCATCTCGTGCTGGATGCAGACGGCGAACAGGCCCTCGGCCTCTTCGACGACGGTCTCGCCCTGATAGTTCAGGTAGCGGATGGTGACCTTGGCCGGACGCTCGACCTCGTCGAAATATTCCGGCACCGACAGGCAGCCTTCCTCGTAGCCGAGGGTGTCTTCCGAGCTGGCCAGAATCTCGGGATTGACGAAGTAGTGCGGGGCCGGCTCTTCGCCCTCGCGGGCCAGGTCCATGACGATCACGCGGATAGGCTCGCCGATCTGCACGGCGGCCAGGCCGATGCCGGGGGCGTCGTACATGGTCTCCAGCATGTCATCCATCAGCGTCCGCAGCGCGTCGGTGACGGCCTCCACGGGCGTGGAGATCTTCTTCAGCGTCGCCAGGTCGGCGGCGTTATCGACGGTGAGAATGCGACGTATGGCCATGACACAATTCAGGTAGGCGTCTCATTTCCGAGCGTCAAGGTGGGAGATTGCCCCACCTCCAGCTTGGTGACGGGGCGGACAGCCGTGTCGATGGCGTCCAGTTCGTCCATCGGCTTGCCGCCGTGCTCGACCTTCAGCTTCTCGAACTCGCGCGCCTTGGGCAGGACGCGGCTCTCCAGCGAGCCGACGAAGGCGTTGTACTTGTCGACCGCCGCCGACAGCGACCGGCCGACCCCGGCTACATGGCCGCCCATGTCGGCGATACGCTTGTAGAGCTCGCGACCCAGGGCGGCGACCTCGACGGCGTTCTTGGCCTGGTCTTCGACCCGCCAGCCATAGGCGACGGCCTTGCAAAGCGCGAACAGGGTGGAGGGCGTGGTGATGATCACCTTCTTCTCCATCGCCTCGCTCATCAGCTCGGGCGTCCGTTCCAGGGCGGCGGCCAGGATGCCGTCGCCGGGGACGAACATGGTCACGAAGTCTGGCGACACCTCCAGGGCGTCCCAATAGGCCTTGGCCGACAGCTGCTGCACATGGGCGCGCAGGCTGGCGGCGTGTCGGACATAGGCCGCTTCGCGCGCGACCTCATCGCTGGCGTCCTGGGCCTCCAGATAGGCGTTCAGCGAGCACTTGGCGTCAATCACGAAGGCGGCGTTGCGCGGCATCCGCACGATGACGTCGGGTCGCAGGCGACCGGAGTCGAGCGACACCTGTTCGGTGAAGTCCACGCCATGCTGCAAGCCGGCCATTTCCAGCACGTTGCGCAGCATCTGCTCGCCCCAGCGTCCCTGCACGCCGGCCCCGCGACGCAGGGCGGCCGACAGCTTGCGGGCCTCGGCCTGGGTGGCGGTCGAAGCCTCCATCAGGGCGGCGATCTGCGCCTTAAGGCCGCCGGTCTCCTCGGCGCGGGCCTTCTCGACGGCGGTGACCTGGGCCTCGAACTTGGCGAGCGTATCGGACACCGGCTTCAGTTGGGCCTCGAGACGGGCCTGGGCCAGGTTGTCGCGGCTCTTGGCGTTCTCGTCGGCGCGCTTGATCAGCTGCTCGGCGATGGCGTTGGCGCTCTGGGAGGCCTGGGCCTTGATCAGCTCGATCTGGGTGGCGGTCTGGTCCTGCAACAGGCGCTCGCGCTCTTCCAGCCGCCAGATCTCGGCCTCGGCCCGGGCGGCCCGCTTTTGCGCGGTGAAGGCCCACAGGGCGCACGCGACGGCGGCCAGGGCGAAGACGAAGGCCAGGATGAGGAACGGATCAGAGAAGTTCATGCTCCGTTCTTACCGGGAGTCGGCGGCGGCTTAAAGGCCGCCGCCCGTATCGTGATCAGTCGTCGCCGTCGGCCAGGTCGGCGATCATGCCGCTGATCGGCTCGCCGGCGAAACCGGTGACGTTGTGGCCCTTGTCCACCACGCCGACCTTGGCCGGGTGCGGCGCTTCGGTTTCGGCTTCCGGAGCGTTGTCTTTGGGCGTGTTCATGAAATCAGTCCCTCATCCCTGGCGTAGCGGCGGCTCGCCGAACGCGAGCATGTCGAGCTTGGCATGGCCAAGCGGGGCTGTCAGTGGGCAGCTCTCGATCTGCGCGCATTGAGCGTCTAGATGCTCGGCGTCGTCGCAAGGAGCGCCAGCATGGCCCGACTTTGGATCATCGGACCGGGCGCGGTCGGCAGGACCCTGGGACGGTTGTTCCATATCCGCGGCGCGTTCGAGATCGCCGGCATCGCAGCGCGCACGGCGGAGCGCGCTCAGGCCGGCCGGGCCTTCATCGGCGCCGGAGAGGTCATCGAGCTGGCGGCCTTCTCCCCTCGCCCTGGCGACGTGGTGATGCTGTCGGTGCGCGACGAGGCCATCGGCGGCGTCGCCGCGCGGCTGGCCGAGGTCGTCGATCCGGCGGGGCTGATCGTCTTCCACTGCAGCGGGGCGCGCGACCTCGAAACCCTGGCGCCGTTGCGCGGCGCCGCCCTGGCGGCGCTGCATCCGGTCAAGGCTTTCGCCGATCCGGCCCGCGAGGTCGCCACCTTCGCCGGCGTGGTCTGCACCCTGCAAGGTGATCCGGCGGCGCTGGACGCCCTGGCCCCGGCCGTGCGGACAATCGGCGGCGAGCCGGTGGCGCTGGAGGCCGGCGTCGACCGGCGGCTCTACCACGCCGGCGCGGTGTTCGCGTCGAACTACCTGACGACCTTGGTCCAGGCGGCGCTGGACGCTCATGCGGCGGCGGGGATCGGCCAGGCCGACAGCTTGCGGATCCTCGCGCCCATCCTGCGCGACGCCCTGGGCGCGATCCTGGAGCGCGGTCCCGTCCAGGCCCTGACCGGCCCGATCGCCCGGGGCGACGCCGCCACCGTCGCCGCCCAAGCCGAAGGGCTGGCCGCCCACGATCCAGGCCTAGCCGACCTCTACAAGGAACTGGGCCGCCGGACGTTGGACCTGTCACGGCGCAAGTCGCCGGACCGGGACCTCACCGCCCTCGCACAGGTGCTGGCCAAGCTGGCATCCGACTGAGAAGCCGAAAACCTCGTCCTTCGACAGGCTCAGGATGAGGTTTTCTACTGAAACACCGTTTCAAAAGTAGTCCTCACCCTGAGCTTGTCGAAGGGCGAGGACGGCCCCGCCTAGGCCGGGCGGCGGGCGCGTAGGGCCTGGGCGATGGTGCCGTCGTCCAGCCAGTCGAGGTCGCCGCCCACGGGCACCCCGCGCGCCAGCATGGTCACCGGCACGTTGGTCCTCGCCAGGCGGTCGGCGATGTAGTGGGCGGTCGTCTGGCCGTCGACCGTGGCCGGCAGGGCCAGGATCACCTCGGACACCTCGCCGTCGGCCACGCGGGCCGCCAGCTCGCCGATGCGCAGGGCTTCGGGCCCGACGCCGTCCAGGGCCGACAGCAAGCCGCCCAGCACATGATAGCGCCCCCGGAACGCGCCGCCGCGCTCCATGGCCCAGACCGAGCCGACCTCCTCGACCACGCACAGCAGGCGCTGGTCGCGCGAACCGTCGGCGCAGATCGAGCAAGGATCGGTGACGTCCAGCGAGCCACAGACGGAGCAGGTGCGCACCTTGGCCTGGGCCTCGGCCATAGCCAGGGCCAGCGGCGCCAGCAGGGTGTCGCGCTTCTTCAGCAGGGCCAGAGCCGCCCGCCGGCCCGAACGCGGCCCCAGGCCCGGCAGCTTGGACAGCAGGGCGATCAGGCGCTCGATCTCGGGTCCGGCGGAGGCTCCCAAGGGCTTTAGAACTTCATCCCGGGCATGCCGCCCATCAGGCCCGCCATCGGACCGGCGGCGTCCTGCATCATCTGGGCCTGCTTGGCGTCCAGCTTCTTCTTGGCGTCGGCGTGGGCGGCGATGATCAGGTCGGCGATGACCTCACCCTCGCCCGGCTGCACCAGGCTTTCGTCCATCAGCACCCGCACCAGCTCGCCCGTGCCCATCAGGGTGACGGTGACCATGCCGCCGCCCGACGTGCCGTCGACCGTGCTGACGGCCAGCTGCGCCTGGGCGTCGGCCAGTTTCTGCTGCATGGCCTGGGCCTGCTTCATCAGGCCGCCGAGGTCTTTCATCGCTTAATCTCCAAACCTAACCTGTCATCCCGGCGAAAGCCGGGACCGCCGGAAACGCCGGCGCTTGCCGCGATCCCGGCTCGGCGCGCTGCGCGCTTGGCCGGGAAGACAGCTTTAATTGTCAGCCCTCTTCCTCATCCGGCTCCAGCGGCGGGGTTTCCGGCGTCAGGAGCTTGCGGATCTCGACGATCTCGGCGCCGGGGAAGGCCGACAGCACCGAGGCGACGAAGGGATCGGACTTGATCTCCTCCAGCGCCTCGCGCTCCTCGCGCTTCTGGCGCTCCATCAGGCTCTCGGCCCCGCCGCCGCCTTCGGCCGCCACCAGCCAGGGCTGGCCGGTGTGCTCCTTCAGGAAGCGGACCAGGCGGCCGGCCAGGTTCCCAGGCGCGCCGGGCGCGGCCTCGAAGGTGATGGCGCCGGGGCGGAAGCTGATCGGGCGGATATATTGCTCGGCGTCCAGGCGCAGGCCGATGTCGCGTTTGGCCGCGATCAAGGCCATGACGTCGTCGAACGAGGCGACCACCGGGGCGGCCTGCTGACCGGGCGCGACCATGATCATCGGCGCCTGGGCCGAGACTGCGCCGCCGGAACCGCCGCCGATAGCGACGCCGCCACCAGGACCACCGCCACCGATCGGCGCGCCGTCGCGCAGGGCCTTCAGCGCCTCTTCCGGACCGGGCAGGTCGGCGGCGTAGCACAGGCGGATCAGGGCCATCTCGGCCGCGGCCATGGCGTCGGGCGCGCGGCGCACCTCCTCATGGGCTTTCAGCAGCATCTGCCAGAGCCTGGACAGCGTGCCGGCCGAGGTGTGGGCCCCGATGGCGGCCAGGCGCGCGGCCTGCTCCTTGGGCATCGACAGCGCATCGGGCCCCAGCGCCTTGGACACCGCCGAGCTGTGGCAGTGGTCGAGGACATCGAGCATCACCACCGCCGGGTCGGCCCCGAAGCCCCACAGGGCGCGGAAGCCCTCCAGCGCGCCCTTGGTCTTGCCGGCCATGACGTTTTCGAACAGGGCGATGGTCTGGCCGCGGTCGGCCAGGCCCAGCATGTCGCGCACGACGGCCGAGGTGACGGTCGCGCCGCGATCGGTCTGGACGATCGCCTGGTCCAGCAGCGACAGGCCGTCGCGCACCGAACCCTCGGCGGCGCGGGCGATCAGGGCCAGGGCGTCGGTCTCGATCCGCGCGCCTTCCTTGGCCGAGATCTTGTCGAAGTGCTTGACCAGCACGTCCGGCTCGACCCGGCGCAGGTCGAAGCGCTGGGTGCGCGACAGGATCGTCACCGGAACTTTTCGGATCTCGGTGGTGGCGAAGATGAACTTGGCGTGCGGCGGCGGCTCTTCCAGCGTCTTCAGCAGGGCGTTGAACGCCGCCGTCGACAGCATGTGCACTTCGTCGATGATGTAGACCTTGTAGCGCGCCTCGACGGGCGCATAGCGCACCCCGTCCAGCAGTTCGCGCATCTCGTCGACCTTGGTGCGGGAGGCGGCGTCCAGCTCCAGCACGTCCATGTGCCGGCCCTCGATGATGGCGCGGCAGTGGTAGCCTTCCTGGGTCAGGTCGACCGAAGGGCCTTTGACGGTGTCGGTCTCGTAGTTCAGGGCGCGGGCCAGCAGGCGCGCGGTCGTGGTCTTGCCGACCCCGCGGACGCCGGTGAGCATGAAGGCGTGGGCGATACGGCCCGTGGAGAACGCATTGGCCAGGGTGCGGACCATGGCCTCCTGGCCGATCAGGTCCTCGAAGGTGCGCGGGCGGTATTTCCGCGCCAGCACGGTGTAGGCGTCGCCCTTCTCGCCCTCCGGCGGGGTCTCGACGACGGGACGCGATTCTTCAGAGGCAGCCGGAGCCGGCGCCTCGCCGAAGATGTCGGCGGTGTTCTCGTCGCGCTCGGCGGGGGCTTCGTCCCACGGCGGCGCGGAATCAGGCGAGAGGTCGTCGTGGTCGGCCATGGCGCTAAGTGTAGTGGGGCGACGGGCGCAGAAAAAGCCTCACGCTCAACGGCGCGTCGATCTGCTGACAGATTTTGGGGAAAAGAGAAGGTGGAGACCGGACAGCGACCCAGAGGTGATCTTGTTGTGGCTGCTGCCTCTCGGCCCTGACCAGGTTGGCAAGGACTCCGTCCGCGCCGATCTCCGAGGCCTATATCGCGACTCCGGACGAAGGATGCAAGACGCATGACGCCTCTGCGACGTCGTGACGAGCGTTCGCACTCGCGCTAGAGACGTCGCATGGCTCTTTCGATCATCACCAACACCTTCGCCGGCAACCCGTTGAACCGCGACGGCGAACGCCGCGGCGACGAGGCCTGGCTGGCCGAAAAACTGGCCGACGCCGAATCCCTGGCCGTGGCGCTGTGGAACGGCAAGCCCTTGGTCGAGGACGTGCTGGGCGAGGACGGCAAGCCCACCGGGGTCCAGATCGCCTATCTGCGCGCCGACATGGCCCAGGATCTGGCCGGCGGCGCCGAGAAGCTGCTCTATATGGGCCTGTGGAAGGACATCGCGGTGTTCGCGGTCGACATCGACACGGCCGCCGATCCCGCCGAGGGCCCTCTGCAGGGCCTGGGCCGGTTCGAGGAGCTGCGCGGCGCGGCCGCCACCCTGCCCGCCGCCGACGCCGGGATTCTCGCGACCGCCAAGTCAATGTTCGAATGGCGTCGCCGCCACCGCTGGTGCAGCAACTGCGGCCAGAAAAGCGAGGTCTCCGACGGGGGCTGGAAGCGCATCTGCCCGTCCTGCGAGACCGAACACTTCCCGCGCACCGACCCGGTGGCGATCATGCTGGCCATCCACGACGGCAAGTGCCTGCTGGGTCGCCAGGCGGCCTGGCCCAAGGGCATGTTCTCGGCCCTGGCCGGCTTCATCGAGCCCGGCGAGACCATCGAGGAAGCCTGCGCTCGCGAGCTGCACGAAGAGGCCGGCCTGAAGGCGACGGCCGTCCGCTACCACTCCAGCCAGCCCTGGCCGTGGCCCGGCTCGCTGATGATGGGCCTGATAGCGGACGTCGAGAACGCCGACGCCGCGCCCGACCAGACCGAGCTGGAAGAGGTGCGCTGGTTTACGAAGGAAGAGGCGGCGCAACTGATCAAGGGCGAGCTGGAGGGCGTGTTCGCCCCGCCGCCGCTGGCGATCGCGCATCAGCTGATCAAGGCCTGGGCGGAGGAGGCGTAAGCCACGGAATCTGCTCCCCCACTGGGGGAGCTGTCGGCGAAGCCGACTGAGGGGGCGTCGCCGGCCTATGCCGAGCTGCCCCCTCCGGCCCTCCGGGCCACCTCCCCCAGCGGGGGAGGAGATTTGCGGAACCACTCTTACCTAAACGGCGGCTCGTCGAACGCCCGAAGCTTCCGCGAGTGCAGGTTCGGCCCCTCGGCGTGCAGCAGCTTGCAGGCCAGGATGCCGATCTGCAGGTGCTGGCTGATCGCCCGCTCGTAGAAGGCGTTGGCCTGGCCGGGCAGCTTGATCTCGCCGTGCAGCGGCTTGTCCGACACGCACAGCAGCGTCCCGTACGGCACCCGGAAACGATAGCCCTGGGCCGAGATCGTCGCCGACTCCATGTCGATGGCCACGGCCCGGCTCTGGTTGAAGCGCAGGGCCGAGAGGCTGTGGCGCAGTTCCCAGTTGCGGTCGTCGGTGGTGACGACGGTGCCGGTGCGCAGGCGCTTCTTCAGCTGGTCGCCGCTGTCGCCGCTGATCGCCTTGGAGGCGTCGTAGAGCGCGCGCTGAACCTCGGCGATCGAGGGCACGGGGATTTCCGGCGGCAGCACGGCGTCCAGCACGTGGTCGTCGCGCAGATAGGCGTGGGCCAGGACGTAGTCGCCGATGGTCTGGGTGTCGCGCAGGCCGCCGCAGTGGCCGATCATCAGCCAGGCCTGCGGGCGCAGCACCGCCAGGTGGTCGCAGATGGTCTTGGCGTTGGACGGACCGACGCCGATATTGACCAGCGTCACGCCCGACCCGCCCGGGGCCATCAGGTGGTAGGCCGGCATCTGGTGCTTGCGCCAGGTCGACTCCGCCACCGCCAGTTCCGGATTGGCCGTGTTGGCGGTGATGGTCAGGCCGCCCGCGCAGGACAGGGCCGTGTAGGGGCTGTCGGGCGCCTTCAGCTGTTCGATGCCCCAGCGCACGAACTCGTCGACATAACGATTGTAGTTCGTGAACAGGATGAACTGCTGCACGTCCTCGGCCGGGGCGCCGGTGTAGTGCTTGAGGCGCGCCAGCGAGAAGTCGGTGCGCAGGCCGTCGAACAGCGACAAGGGCCGCGTCTCCTCCAGGGCCGGGTTCCAGACGCCGTCGGCGATCTCGTCGCCGATGAAGGCCAGGTCCGTGGTCGGGAAGAAGCGGGCGATGTCCTCGCTGCGGACGTCGGCCTGGTTCAGGTCGATCGTGGCGTCCAGCACGTACGGATAGGGGATCTCCTGGCGGGAGCGATCGACCTCGATCTCGACGTCGAAGTCGTCCATCAGCAGCCCCAGCTGCTCGACCAGATAGTCCTTGAACTGGGCCGGCTTGGTCACGGTCGTCGAATAGACGCCTGGACGGCTGACGCGGGCGTACGAACGGGCCAGCTTCGGCGGCAGGGCCTCGGGATCGTAGGTCAGGCGCAGCTCGGGATAGGCGAACGTGCCGTCGAACCGCGCCTGCGGGTCGGGGCGGGTTCCGTTTTCGAGATAGGCGCGCAGGGCGGTCCGGAGAGCGTCGACGGCGCGTTCGTATTCGTCATTGAGCCGTTCGACGACGGCGATTGCTTTTTCTTGGTTTGACATGGGTCCTTATAGCGGCGTTTTGCGACGTTGGCGAGACGCCGGCCCGGCCAAATGGGAATCATTTATTACTTATCGAGGATGAGGACGTCGCGCGGGCTTCCGTCTTCGAAGATGAGCCCATTTCTTCGGCTTGGCGCGTCGGAAGCCGTGTCGGACCGCCTCTAGGGCATGGACGAACCCGCGTTCGTCGGCCACAAGGGCGGAAATGCTCAAGGAAGGAGCGGATGGCGGCGCGGGCGTTCTCGCGCGTCGTTCCTTTCGGAAACCAGAACACGCCGTCGACGCCCGCCAATGATCTTGGTGGGGGGCGCCAGGGGGACTGAATGAATAAACGCTTCGCGCTCATGATCGTCGGGGCCATGGTCCTGGGCGTCGTCACGGGCTGGGCCTGCAACCAGTATCTGGACCCCGCCAAGGCCGCTGAGGCCTCCAAGTGGTTCAAGCTGGGCACAGACCTGTTCCTGCGCCTGATCAAGATGATCATCGCGCCGCTGGTCCTGACCACCCTGATCGCCGGCATCGCCCACATGGAAGACGCCGCCTCGGTCGGCCGGATCGGCGTCAAGACCATGGGCTGGTTCATCACGGCCTCGGCCGTGTCGCTGCTGCTGGGCCTGCTAATGGTCCAAATCCTGCAGCCCGGCGCGGGCCTCGTCCTGACCGACGCCGCCTCGACGGCCGCCCCGCCGGCGGCCTCGACCGAAGGCTTCACCCTGCAGACCTTCATCGTCCACCTGGTGCCGACCTCAATCTTCGACGCCCTGGCCAAGAACGAGATCCTGCAAATCGTGGTGTTCAGCCTGTTCGTCGGCACGGCCGTCGCCTCGCTGGACAACAAGGCCCCGCACATCATGGAGCTGGCCGAGCAAGGCGCCCAGATCATGCTGAAGGTCACCAGCTTCGTCATGAAACTGGCCCCGCTGGCGATCTTCTGCGCCCTGGCCTCGTCCATCGCCACGCAAGGCATCTCGATGCTGGCGGTCTACGGCAAGTTCGTGCTGGGCTTCTACGCGACCATGGGCGTGCTGTGGGCCCTGCTGTTCCTCGCCGCCTTCGTGGTGCTGGGCAAGCGCGTGTTCCCGCTGTTCGGCGTGATCCGCGACCCGGCCCTGCTGGCCTTCTCGACCGCCTCTTCGGAAGCCGCCTATCCGCGCATCCTGGACGGCTTGCCCAAGATCGGCGTGCGCCGCCGCATCGTCTCGTTCGTGCTGCCGCTGGGCTACTCGTTCAATCTCGACGGCTCGATGCTGTACTGCACGTTCGCCACCATGTTCATTCTGCAGGCGCACGGCGTGCACCTGTCGATCCAGCAGCAGATCTTCATGCTGGCCCTGCTGATGGTGACCTCCAAGGGCATCGCCGGCATCCCGCGCGCCTCGCTGGTGGTGATCATGGCCACCCTGACCTATTTCGGCCTGCCCGACGCCTGGATCGCCCTGGTCCTGGGCGTCGACCACCTGCTGGACATGGGCCGCAGCGCCACCAACGTCGTCGGCAACAGCGTCGCCGCCGCCGTGGTCGCCAAGTGGGAGGGCGAGCTGGACGATCCCGAGCCGGACGCCGAGCCCGCCAAGGTGTAAAGCCCTACGAAAACCTGACCTTTCGAGACGCCCCGCCCTCCCCGAGCGCGGGGCGTGCTGGTGTACAGTTTCAAATGTACAGTAAAAACTTGACTTCGCCCCGCCTAAGCCCAATCTGTCGATCAGAGGGACCTTTAGGACGACACGCCATGAGCAAGCTCACCCATGTCACGCGCACCGCGCTGATCGGGCTCGCCATCGCCGCTGGCCTGGGCGCAACGGCTGCTTCGGCGGCTCAAGACGATGCTCCGGCCCAGATGGCGACCAAGCCGACCAAGCCTCCCCGCCAGTGCTTCTACCTGTCCGACTGGCGCGGCTGGAGCGCCCCGGACAAGAACACCCTGTACCTCAAGGTCCGCAACCGCGACGTCTACCGGGTGGATCTGTCCTGGGGCACCAACCAGCTGACCTGGCCGGGCAACCACCTGGTCTCGGTGGTGCGCGGCACCGACAGCATCTGTAGCCCGATGGACCTGGACCTGCGGGTGTCGGACGGCATGGGCTTCGCCATGCCCATCCGCGCCAAGACCATCACCAAGCTGACGCCGGAACAGATCCAGGCGATCCCCAAGAAGGACCGGCCTTAGTTCCGCTGAGCGAAAACCTCGCCCTTCGACAAGCTCAGGGTGAGGTTTTCGACTGAACCAACAGTAGTCCTCATCCTGAGCCTGTCGAAGGACGAGGACGGCTCCTCCTAGCTGGCGGCCGCGTTCAGCAGCGCCACGATCATGGCGTTGGCCGGGGTTTCGATCCCATGCGCCGCGCCCTTGCGGACGATGACGCCATTGCGGGCGTCCAGCTCCATCGGCCGACCCACCGCGCGGTCGGCGTGCAGCGAGTTCATCGACGCCGGATCCTGGCCGCGATAGCCGGCGATCACCTGGTCGGGCAGCTCGTCCGACAGATCCGCCCCCTCGGCCCGGCCCACCGCCACGCACTCGCGCACCAAGGCCCGCATCACCTGCGCCGCGCCTTCGTCATGGGCGACGATGGCGGTCCTGAGCACCAGGGCGTTGACCGCCCCGGCGCAGTTCAAAGCCAGCTTCTTCCAGGCCTCGGTGGTGAAGTCCTCGACGACCTCGATCGCGATCGGCGTGTGAGCAAACAGGGCGGCGAAGCCCTCCCCGGCCGGGCCCGCCGGAACCTTGATCCCGCCATTGCGCCGCTGCAGCACCCTCCCCGGGGCCGAGCGTTCGGCCGGAATGTCGACCACCGCCGGCACTAGGTTCTGCGTCGCGACCTTCCCAGCGAACGGAACGGCGTGCTCGACCCCGTTGCGCAGGATCGCCACGCGGGTTTCCGGCCCCGCCAGCGCCGCCAGCCAGGCCATGGTCCCGGCGGTGTCGTAGGCCTTGGTCGCCACCAGCACCCAGTCGACAGCTGAGAGCCCCTCCGGCGACGTCGCCACGCGCGGGCTGGCCGTGATCGGCCCCTCGGGCGTCTCGACGGCCAGGGTCTCGAACGGCGTGCGCACGCAGACCGTCACCTCATGCGCCGGATCCTGCGCCAGCCAGGCCGCAACCGTGCCGCCGACGGCCCCCGGGCCGATCACCGCGATGCTGGTCATGCGAAAGCTCCGTCCAAGGTTCGCGCTTCTCCTAGAGCGCCAGCGTGAACGGGTCACGAACTTCCATCCGTGCCGACATCCTCGTCCTTCGACAGGCTCAGGATGAGGATGTGAAACGTGGACCAGGATGCGAGGCCCTCTACGGAATCTCAAACACCTCATCCTGAGCTTGTCGAAGGACGAGGTGTTTCGGCACGGGTTGCGCAAGCTCAATCTATGGGCGCAAATCGTGACGCAGGAGCTTCCGCGATGTACGATGTCCAATCGGCCTGGGTCTACATCCTCCGCTGCGCTGATGGGATGTACTACGTCGGCTCACATCGTGGTCAGGACCCGGCCGTCCGGGTCGCCGAGCACAATGCCGGACTCGATGCGAAAGCCTTCACTTACAAGCGCCGCCCCGTCGAACTGGTCTGGGCCGGCGAATTCCAGTTCATCACCGACGCCATCGCGTTCGAGCGTCAACTGAAAGGCTGGAGCCGCGCCAAGAAGGAGGCTGTGATCCGCGGCGACTGGGAGGCGCTTCCTAGTCTGGCGCTGTGCCGAACACCTCGTCCTTCGACAAGCTCAGGATGAGGTGTTTTGAGACACAGCGTCCACACGTCCTCATCCTGAGCCTGTCGAAGGACGAGGACGTCGGCACTAAGTTCCGTAACCATGCCGAAACCTCAAACGAAGACGAGCGGGTCGGCTTTCGCCGATCCCGCCCCATTACGCCCCCCTTGGCCCCACACCCCCTTTGAAAGGCTAGGATTATTCCGCCGGCGTCAGGTCCGTGCGCTTCTTCATCATTTCGTCGAAGCTGGTCCACACGCCCTCGGCGCCGTGCCACTGACCCTTGGTCGCGGCCTTGGAATATTCGGTGGCGCGGGCCTCGAAGAAGTTGGCGTGCTCCACGCCCGACAGCAGCGACTGCAGCCAGGGCAGCGGGTTTTCCTTCACGCCGTACACTTCCGGCAGCTGCAGCTGGCGCAGGCGCCAGTCGGCGATGAAGCGGATGTACGACTTGATGTCGTCGGGGGTCATGCCCTGGATGTCGCCGGCCTCGAAGGCCAGGTCGATGAACTTGTCTTCCAGGCCGACCACGTGCTTGCAGCAGTCGACGATGTCGTCCGCCACCGACTTGGTCACCGCGTTCGTTTCCTTGTTGAACGCGTGGTACAGCTTGATGATGCCGTCGCAGTGCAGGCTCTCGTCGCGGATCGACCACGAGACGATCTGGCCCATGCCCTTCATCTTGTTGAAGCGCGGGAAGTTCATCAGCATCGCGAACGAGGCGAACAGCTGCAGGCCTTCGGTGAAGCCGCCGAACATGGCCAGCGTGCGGCAGATGTCGGCATTGGTCTCGACGCCGAAGGTCTGCATGTAGTCATGCTTGTCCTTCATGGCCTCGTATTCCATGAACGCCGAGAACTCGGTCTCGGGCATGCCGATGGTCTCGAGCAGCAGGGCGTAGGCCGCGATATGGATCGTCTCCATGTTCGCGAACGAGGCCAGCATCATCTTCACTTCGGTCGGTTTGAACACCCGACCGTAGCGCTCCATGTAGTTGTCCTGCACCTCGACGTCGGACTGCGTGAAGAAGCGGAAGATCTGCGTCAGCAGGTTCCGTTCCTTGTCGTTCAGCTTGACGGCCCAATCCTTGAGGTCCTCGCCCAGCGGCACCTCTTCCGGCATCCAGTGGACCTGCTGCTGCTTCTTCCAGAAGTCGTAGGCCCACGGATAGCGGAACGGCTTGTAGCCGCCCGAGGGGGTCATCAGGCCGGGCAGGATGAGCGAGGAAGCGGACATGGCGAACCCTGGGCGCGAGAATCGTGGAGGAGCGATAAGATCCTCTGACCCTACCAAAGTCGCTCCGTTCATCTAGTGGTTCTGATGTCGCAGCCACACAAGATGTTGTGAGTGTCGGTGGATAACTCGCGGAGCTTGGCCATGGCGACCTACCGGATTTTCAGCGCCCTGGGCTCCGGCGGCGCGCCCGTCGAGGCGGCTATGTCCTTGATCGGCCTGCCCTACGAGATCGTTGAAGCTCCCACCTGGAAGGGCGAGGCGCAGCAGGCCAAGGTCGCCGCCGTCAATCCGCTGAAGCAGATCCCGGCCCTGGTCACGCCCGACGGCGAGACGATCACCGAGAGCGCGGCGATCCTGATCTGGCTGGCGGACCGGTTCCCGGAAGCGCGGCTGGGGCCGACGATCGATGATCCGTGTAGGGCGCAGTTCCTGCGCTGGATGGCCTTCATCCCCGCGTCGATCTACTCGCTGTTCTGGGGGCGGGATGCCCCCTCGCGGCTGGGCGGGCCCGATCCGGAGGTCCAGGCCCGGATCAAGGCGGCGACCGCCGAGCGGATTCTGGATTGCTGGCGGATGATGGAGAGCCAGTGACGTGACCCCCTGAAACTCCTCCAGGAATAATTAGAGTCCGCGCACCAAAAGGACGGACGAATGAAGCGGTCACGGTTCACGGAAGAGCAGATTATTGGGATCCTGCGCGAGCAGGAAGCGGGCGTGCCGGTGGCGG
>CAIUMD010000074.1 GCA_903900155.1 uncultured Caulobacterales bacterium
CGGCTTCGCCGACAGCTCCCCCAGCGGGGGAGCAGATTTGGAGTCCACACCGCCCCTGTGGATAACTTTCATGCAATAACGAGATTGTCGCGTATCGAAATCCAACGCACAGTCTCTCCAACAAGCGTTCGGGGAGGTTTCGATGGGTGTCGGGGGTAAGGTCGCGCTGACGGCCGTGGGTCTGGTTCTGGCCGTGACGGCCGTGGTCGCCGTGCGCACCGCCACGTTCAAGGCGCCGACCGTCGTCGATCCGGCCAGCGTCAAGCTGGCCTCGGCCCGCCCCGTCGAGATCGCCAAGGCCGCCGACCACCTGGCCCAGGCCCTCCGCTTCCAGACCATCAGCCACCAGGACCGCGCCGACGACCAGCCGGCCGAGTGGGACAAGCTGCATGCCTGGCTACAGGCCACCTATCCGCAGGCCCACAAGGTCATGACCCGCGAGGTCGTGGCCGACCACACCCTGGTCTACACCTGGACGGGCTCGAACCCCGCCCTGCCCCCGATCCTGCTGATGGCCCACCAGGACGTGGTGCCGGTCACGCCGGGCAGCGAGGGCCAGTGGAGCCATCCGCCCTTTGACGGCGTCGTCGCCGACGGCGCGGTCTGGGGCCGGGGCGCGATCGACGACAAGGGTTCGCTGATCACCCTGTTCGAGGCGCTGGAAGGCGTGGCGGCCAGCGGCTTCAAGCCGGTGCGCACCGTGATCATCGTCAGCGGCCATGACGAGGAGGTGCGCGGCGTGGGCGCCCGCGCCGCCGCGGCCCTGCTCAAGTCGCGCAACATCAAGGCCCAGTTCGTGCTGGACGAGGGCATGGCCGTGGTCGCCGACCATCCCGTGACCGGCAAGCCCGCCGCCATCATCGGCACGGCCGAAAAGGGCTACGCCACCCTGAAGGTCACCGCCCCGGCCGTCGGCGGCCACAGCTCGGCTCCGCCGGCCGACGGCGGCGGCGTGGTCGCGCTGTCCAAGGCCGTGGCGGCGATCAACGACAAGCAATTCCCGATGAAGTTCCAGGGCCCGGGCGCGGACATGCTGAAGTCGATCGCCCCGCACGCCAGCCCGGTGGTCAAGATCTTCGCCGCCAACACCTGGCTGTTCTCGCCGCTGCTGGTGAAGGTCACGGCCAAGACGCCAGCGGGCGCGGCCATGCTGCACACCACCATCGCGCCGACCATGATCAAGGGCTCTCCCAAGGAGAACGTGCTGCCGCAGGACGCCACGGCCTGGATCAACTATCGCATCGCGCCGGGCGACAGCTCGGCCACGGTGATGGCGCGGGCCAAGGACGCGGTGGGCAAGCTGCCGGTGCAGCTGGCCTGGAGCAAGACGCCGGACGAGCCCTCGGCCGTCTCGTCGACCCGTTCGGACGCCTGGAAGACCCTCGCCGACCTGGCGGGCGACGAGAGCAAGGCCCCGGTCGTGCCGGGCCTGGTCACCGCCGGCACCGACAGCCGCTATCTGGGCGGCGTCGCCAGCGACGTGTACCGCTTCCAGCCGCTGGTGCTGAAGGTCGAGGAAACCAAGATCATCCACGGCGCCGACGAGCACATCAGCCTGGACAATGTCGAGCGAATGGTGCGCTTCTATCAGCGCCTGGTGGAGACGGCTGCGTCACGGTGACGTCTTCCTCGGGCGAGGCGTGTTCGGGGGAACACGGTCGGGGGACTTGGCGGAGATCATCCGCCCACAACTTTGGCTGTCGATTTCTCGAGCCTAGGCATGGGTGTCGCACACCCATGCGACACTGCGCCTCAAGTTACAGCGTTATTTCAACCGCTAAGAAGCGCACATGCCCGCCGACGACGCTCCTCTGCTGAAGGCCAAACCGACCGCCAAGCCCCTGGCCGACAAGTTCGGCGAAGGCTTCGTCTGGGACGCCTGGTACGTCGCCTGCCTGTCGCCGGACCTCAAGCCCGGCAAGGCCGAAAAGCGGGAATACCTCGGCGAGCCGATCCTCTTGGGCCGCACCCGCAAGGGCGAGGTCTACGCCATCCGCGACATCTGCCCCCACCGCGCCGCCGCCCTGTCAGCCGGCCGCGTCCATCGCGAGGCCGACGGCAGCGACAGCATCGAGTGCCCCTATCACGGCTGGCGCTTCGGGCCGGACGGGGCCTGCAAGTCGATCCCGTCCCTGACCGGCGACAGCGACTTCGACATCTCCAAGGTGCGGGTGCGCAAGTATCCGACGGTCGAGGCCCAAGGCCTGGTCTGGATCTGGATGAGCGCCAACCCGCGCTTCGACGGCGAGCCGCCCCAGCCGCCGCCGACCATCCCCGGCGTGGTGGGCGGCAAGCCCAAGCTGGTCGACCACCTGGACTACGACATCCATATCGACCACGCCGTGCTGGGCCTGATCGACCCGGCCCACGGCCCCTATGTGCATCAGCAGTGGTGGTGGCGCACCAAGACCAGCCAGCACGAGAAGAAGAAGACCTTCTGCGCCTCGGAAGCCGGCTTCACCATGGTGCGGCACGAGCCGTCCAAGAACTCCAAGGCCTACGCCATCCTGGGCGGCGAGCCCCTGACCGAGATCACCTTCCGCCTGCCGGGCCTGCGCTGGGAGCACGTGACGGTGGGCAAGAAACAGGTGCTGGCCCTGTCGGCCATGACGCCGATCAACGCCCACAAGACCCGGATGAACCAGATCATGTGGTCGGATCACTGGGCCTTCACGGCCTTCTACCCGATCATCCGCATCGCCGCCCGCGCCTTCCTGCGCCAGGACGGCAAGATCGTGGCGGCCCAGACGCCGGGCCTGCAGTGCAACCCGCCGCTGATGTGGGTGGGGGACGCCGATCAGCAGGCGCGGTGGTACCACCAGTGCAAACGGGAATGGGCGGCCAGCCGGCGCGAAGGGCGGGCGTTCGTCAATCCGGTGAAGGACCAGACGCTGCGGTGGCGGACTTAGATCCCTTCCCTCTCCCCCTGCGGGAGAGGGTGGCCGCCGAAAGGCGGCCGGGTGAGGGGTCGCGCTCCGCTATCCGATAAGCCTTTCAACCCCTCAACCGTCAGCTACGCTGACACCTTCTCCCGCAAGGGGAGAAGGAACGGGACGATGACGCTCACCCCCTACCGCCACCGCCTTCTCACCAGCCTGCGCACCCTCCCCACCCCGCGCGGCTGGCTCCTCTGCGCCGCGATCTCCGCCGCCACCCTGGCCCTGATGATGGCCATCGGCTTCGTCACCGGGCTCTACCACCTCACCTCGACCCAGCCGGGCCTGCCGCTGCGGATGCTGGTGGTGTTCTTCATCCCCGCCCTGGGCGAGGAGATCCCGTTCCGGGGCATCCTGACGCCCGGCCCCGGCGAAAGCGCGCGCCCCTGGCTGCAGATCGCCGTCTCCACCGTCCTCTACACCGCCTGGCACGTGTTCGAGGCGTTGACCTTCCTGAAGTCGGCCGCGTCGGTGTTCCTGCGGCCTGATTTCCTGCTGTGTTGCGCGGTGCTGGGCCTGGGCTGCGCGATCACCAAACGGGTCACCGGCTCGGTCTGGCCCGCCGTGATCCTGCACTGGGCGCTGGTGGTGGTCTGGCAGACCTGGCTGGGCGGGATCAGCGCGCTGTCCTGACAAACACGAAAAGCCCGCCCGGTCCTAGGGGGCGGACCGGACGGGCTCTCTTCGTGAGCGCGGCCAGAGGGACGGAGCGGACGCGCCCCGAAACGCTAGGCCGGGTTAGGCGGTGTAGACGCCGGCATTGGCTTGCGACGCGGCGGCCATAGACAGGGCCGCGGCGGGGCCCAGGGTCAGGGCGGCGGTCTTGGTCTTCATCGAGATGGTCATGGTCGTATTCCTTCGTCCCTTGAGAACTTCCCGGGGCCAGCAACCCCGTGAGACAGACCATGGCAGGGCGAAGCTGAACGGTTGCGCGGACCCGTTCAGCAGATTTCGTTCATGTTGAAAAAAGTTCGGGGCGAGGGCTTTGGGGAGTGCTACAGGCCCCGCCCGCAACGACCCTCAGGCCCTCGAGAAAGCTGGCGATGATCCAACCTGGCGCGACCTTCAAGGACAATCTTCAGCAGCTGCCGCCCATCGACGGCGTGCAGCGCATCGACCTGGTCGACGCCGCCGGGACCGTGGTCGCCAGCATAGAGAACCAGCCGGGCAAGCAGGGCTCGGTGGCCGTCTACCAGTATCTGAAGCAGGCCTTCGGGGCCCTGGACGCGCGGGCGGCCGAGCATGGCCTGGCGGTGTTCGGCGAGCACACCGCCGACGCCCGCGAGCGTCCGGGCGCGCATCCGAACGTCGACCGCCTGCTGGCCCTCGCCGACGGCGGTGAGGCGCTCAGCATCGAGATCGTCTAGGCGCCGTAGAGCGCCCGCTTGTTGAGGTGGCGGACCGTCAGCATGCCTTCGTCCCGATCTTGTGCGCCGCGGCATTGCTCGCTGGTGCGAAAAGCGCCAGGGTGAAAGAAAACAACCGTTTGGAGCAGGGGAGCAAGCATGACGCATACGGCAAGCTCGTCCGAGACCTTGATTCTCCCGGGCCTCACCGGCCTGCTGCGTGAGGCGGCCGACGCCGCCGGCCTGTTCGTGGCCGAGGCCAAGCCGCCGATCCTGGCCCACATCTCCGGCGAGAACGGCCCCCATGGGGGGAAAGTCGACCGCAAGCTGGCCGACATCCACCAGCACCGCGTCCACGGCTATGGCTGGTACGCGGCCTATGCCGAGCTCCTGAACCAGGTCGCCGGCTGGGCCGAGCGGCTGCAGGACGAGGGCAAGTTCGGCGAGGTCGAAGCCTTGCTGGCCCAGCTGCTGTTCTCCGAATACTGCGCCCAGCTGGTCGGCGGCGTGCCGATGAACCAGGGCGAGATCGTCCGTCCCGCGCATCTGGTCGAAGACCGCGCGGTGCTGAACCGGCTCTATTCCACCGGCCTGATGAAACTGATGGTCGAAGGCGGAACCCAGGCCGTGAAGACCCGCGTCGCCAAGCATCTGTCCGACGCGCGCGGCAAGCCGACCCTGGAGCAGACCGGCCTCGACGAGACCTTCGAGATGATCCGCGACCAGTTCCACGCCTTCGCGGAAGAGAAGGTCACCCCCTTCGCCCACGCGTGGCACCTGAAGGACCAGCTGATCCCGATCGAACTGGTCGAGGAGTTGGGAGCCCTGGGCGTCTTCGGTCTGACCATCCCGGAAGCGTTCGGCGGCAGCGGCATGGGCAAGACGGCCATGTGCGTGGTCTCCGAGGAGCTCTCCCGCGCCTGGATCGGCGTCGGCTCCCTGGCCACCCGCTCGGAGATCGCCGGCGAGCTGATCCTGACCGGCGGCACCGACGCCCAGAAGGAATATTGGCTGCCCCGCATCGCCAGCGCCGAAATCCTGCCGACGGCCGTGTTCACCGAGCCCAACACCGGCAGCGACCTCGGATCCTTGCGCACCCGCGCCGAACTGAAGGGCGACCAGTATGTGGTGACCGGCAACAAGACCTGGATCACCCACGCCGCCCGCGCCGACGTCATGACCCTGCTGGTCCGCACCGATCCGGCCACCACCGACTATCGCGGCCTCTCCATGCTGCTGGCGCCCAAGCCGCGCGGCGTGGACGGCGACGACTTCCCCGCCGACGGCATGAGCGGCGGCGAAATCGGGGTGATCGGCTATCGCGGCATGAAGGAGTTCGAACTGGCCTTCGACGGCTTTACGGTCCCGGCCGAGAACCTGTTGGGCGGCGTCCCGGGCCAGGGCTTCAAGCAGCTGATGGCCACCTTCGAGAGCGCTCGCATCCAGACCGCCGCCCGCGCTATCGGCGTGGCCCAGGCCGCGCTGGAGACCGGCCTTGGCTACGCCCTGGACCGCCAGCAGTTCGGCCAGGCGATCTTCGAGTTCCCCCGCGTGTCCAACAAGTTGGCCATGATGGCCGCCGAGATCATGGGCGTGCGCCAGCTGACCTACTACGCCGCCCGCCAGAAGGACGAGGGCAAGCGGTGCGACCTGGAGGCCGGCATGGCCAAGCTGATCGCCGCTCGCGTGGCCTGGGCGGCGGCGGACAACGCCTTGCAGATCCACGGCGGCAACGGCTTTGCCATGGAGTATGCGGCCAGCCGGCTGCTGGCGGATGCGCGGATCCTGAACATCTTCGAGGGGGCCGGGGAGATCCAGGCGCAGGTGATCGCGCGGCGGCTGCTGGACGGGGGGAACTGAACCAAGCTGGCAGTCCAAATATTTCTGCCTTCCTAGGCCTTGTGCCTAGGACCCATCGTTTCGCCCTTTCTGAGCCAATCTAGCGCTCGCCCACATAGGCGGTGTCATCTTGGAAAGGCCGAACCCCGCCGCCCCATGGATCCTAGGCACAAGGCCTAGGAAGGCGAACTTTCTTGCAACTTGATCTGAAAAACGAGCTCAGCTTGGATCCCCGCTTTCGCGGGGATAGTCGGATGTTTTTTGCGCTCTTGTTCCCAAGGCAAGCATCAGCATAGCGTGGCCGTTCGTTTCGAAGGACCGCCCATGCTCGCCACGACCCGTCGCTCCGCCCTCGTCTCGGCCCTCGCCACGGGCGGCCTGGCGGCGTTCGGGAACAAGGCCTTCGCCCAGACCCCAGGCTCCGTCGCCGCCGCCGTCGACAAGCTGGCCCAGGATGTCATGGCCGCCTTCCCCGACCAGCCGGGCCTGGGGATCACCGTGGTCGAGAAGGGCAAGGTCACCCTGGCCAAGGGCTATGGCGTCAAGACCCTGGGCCAGCCGGACCGCTGCGACGAGAACACTGTGTTCGGCATCGCCTCCAACACCAAGGCCATGACCGCCGCCCTGGTCGCCATGCTGGTCGAGGACGGCAAGCTGGCCTGGGACGATCCGGTGACCAAGCACCTGCCGGCCTTCCAGATGAGCGACCCGGTGGTCACCAAGCTGATGACCGTCCGCGACCTCTTGGTCCACCGCAGCGGCCTGTCGCTGGGGGCCGGCGACCTGATGATCTGGCCCGACCCGACCCACACCCGCGCCGACATCGTGGCGGGGCTGAAGCACCTGCCGATCAGCGGCCAGTTCCGGGGCGGCTACGCCTATGACAACGTGCTGTACGTCGCCGCCGGGGCGGTGATCGAGGCGGTCACCGGCCAGTCGTGGGAAGCGGTCATCAAGGCCCGGATCTTCGAACCCCTGGCCATGACCAGCACCGTCGCCAGCCCGTCCCTGGTCGACAGGAGCCGCCGGGCCGCGCCGCATGCGCGCCTGGGTCCGCCCGTCCGGGGCCTGGGCCCGCAGAAGGTCCTACCGTTCGACAACAGCTTCGCCTCGGCCGCCCCGGCCGGCGGGGTCAACACCACGCCCAAGGACATCGGCCAGTGGATGCTGGTCCAGCTGGGCCTGGGGATGCTGCCCAGCGGCAAGCGCCTTTGGGGCGAGCCCTCGGCCAAGGAGATGTGGAAGCCGCAGACCATCACCAGCTCCTCCGAAGGCCCCGGTGACGAGAACCCCGTCCGCCCCTCGATCCAGGCCTATGCCCTGGGCTGGTTCGTCCAGGACCACCACGAGGAGCGCCTGCTGTGGCACACCGGCGGCCTGGCCGGCTTCATCTCCTATACCGGCCTGCTGCCGGGCCGGAAGTCGGGCATCATGATCATGACCAATGCCGAGGAGACGCCGGTCCTGCGCACCCTGCGCTACGGCGGTCCCGACCGGCTGCAGGGCCGCAGCGACTTCGACTGGATCGCCTCGTCCAAGCGCGTCCAGGCCCAGGCGGACGCCGACACCATCAAGGACGCCGCCCGCGCCGCCACGACCGCCACGCCCGGCGGGGCCAAGCCCAGCCTGCCGCTGGCCGCCTATGCCGGCGTCTATCGTGACCCCTGGTACGGTACGGTGACCATCGCCGTCGTCGGGAAGGGCAAGAAGCAGGGCCTGACCATCTCGTTCGACAAGACCCCGGCTTTGCGCGGCAAGCTGGATCCGTTCGACGGCGAAATGTTCAAGACGACCTTCGACGACCGCACCCAGGAGGACGCTTTCATCACCTTTGATATTGAGAAGGGGGGCGACCCCAAGGACGGCAAGGTGGTCTCGGCCCTGGTCAAGGCGGTCTCGCCGCTGGCCGACTTCAGCTATGACTACCAGGATCTGCGGCTGTCGAAGGTCAATTGACGGCCTAATTGCAAAGCTTCGGAACTCGCCCCCAACAGCCGCGTTGTCGAATGAGTTTGGGGGTGGGTTTGCTCTAGGCGGTACGGTCAAGGTTCGGCCGCCGCCCTCACCCCCAAACGCCAGTCAACGCACGTGGGGGTGCATGGAAATGCAAGGCGTTATGGAGCGGTCCGCCAGCGGCCGCGAGCTCGACGGCCATCAGCTGCTGGCCGCGCTGCGCGCGTTCCGGCGCGGCGACTTCTCGGTCCGCCTGCCGACCGACCTGTCGGGCCTGGACGGCGAGCTGGCCGAGGCCTTCAACGACGCCGTCGACCTTAACGACCGGATTTCCAAGGAGTTCGAACGCCTGCGCGACGTGGTCGGCCGCCAGGGCAAGATCAACCAGCGCGCCCAGCTGCCGGGCGCGGTGGGCGCCTGGGCCGAGAGCGTCGAGGCCGTCAACAGCCTGATCACCGACATGGTGCACCCGACCGCCGAAATGGCCCGCGTGATCGGCGCGGTGGCCAATGGCGACCTCTCCCAGACCATGGACCTGGAGAACGAGGATCGCCCCCTGCGCGGCGAGTTCCTGCGCACCGGCAAGGTCGTCAACACCATGGTGGGGCAGCTGGGCTCGTTCGCCTCGGAAGTGACCCGCGTGGCCCGTGAAGTCGGCACCGAGGGCAAGCTGGGCGGCCAGGCCCAGGTGAAGGGCGTCACCGGCGCCTGGAAGGACCTCACCGACAACGTCAACCTGATGGCCGGCAACCTGACCGGCCAGGTCCGCAACATCGCCGAAGTGACCACCGCCGTCGCCAACGGCGACCTCAGCCGCAAGATCACCGTCGACGTGAAGGGCGAGGTGCTGGAGCTGAAGAACACCATCAACACCATGGTGGACCAGCTCAACAGCTTCGCCTCGGAAGTCACCCGCGTGGCCCGCGAAGTGGGGACGGAAGGCAAGCTGGGCGGCCAAGCCCAGGTGAAGGGCGTGACCGGCGCCTGGAAGGAACTGACCGACAACGTCAACCTGATGGCCGGCAACCTGACCGGCCAGGTCCGCAACATCGCCGAGGTGACCACCGCCGTGGCCCGCGGCGACCTCTCCAAGAAGATCACCGTCGACGTGCGGGGGGAAATCCTGGAGCTGAAGGACACCATCAACGTCATGGTGGACCAGCTGAACGCCTTCGCTTCGGAAGTGACCCGCGTGGCCCGCGAAGTCGGCACCGAAGGCAAGCTGGGCGGCCAGGCGCGCGTGGAAGGCGTGACCGGCGCCTGGAAGGACCTGACCGACAACGTCAACTTCATGGCCGCCAACCTGACCGGCCAGGTCCGCAACATCGCCGAGGTGACCACCGCGGTGGCCAATGGCGACCTCTCCAAGAAGATCACCGTCGACGTGAAGGGCGAGATCCTCGAACTCAAGTCGACCATCAACGTCATGGTCGATCAGCTGAACGCCTTCGCCAGCGAAGTGACCCGCGTGGCGCGTGAAGTGGGTACGGAAGGCAAGCTGGGCGGCCAGGCCAACGTCACCGGCGTCGGCGGCACCTGGAAAGAGCTGACCGATAACGTGAACCTGATGGCCGGCAACCTGACCGGCCAGGTCCGCAACATCGCCGAGGTCACCACCGCCGTCGCCATGGGCGACCTCTCCAAGAAGATCACCGTCGACGTGAAGGGCGAGATCCTGGAGCTGAAGAACACCATCAACACCATGGTGGACCAGCTCAACTCGTTCAGCTCGGAAGTGACCCGCGTGGCGCGGGAAGTCGGCACGGAAGGCAAGCTGGGCGGCCAGGCCCAGGTCAAGGGCGTCACCGGCGCCTGGAAGGACCTCACCGACAACGTCAACTTCATGGCCGCCAACCTGACCGGCCAGGTCCGCAACATCGCCGACGTCACGACCGCCGTGGCCAATGGCGACCTCTCCAAGAAGATCACCGTCGACGTGAAGGGCGAGATCCTCGAACTCAAGTCGACCATCAACATCATGGTCGACCAGCTGAACGCCTTCGCCAGCGAAGTGACCCGCGTGGCCCGCGAAGTCGGCACCGAGGGCAAGCTGGGCGGCCAGGCCCAGGTGAAGGGCGTGGGCGGCGCCTGGAAGGAACTGACCGACAACGTCAACCTCATGGCCAGATCGGAAGAGCGTCGTGTAGGGAAAGAGTGTAGGCTATAGTGTA
>CAIUMD010000075.1 GCA_903900155.1 uncultured Caulobacterales bacterium
ATCTGGAGGAGAAACTAAATCAAGCCGCTTCGCTGACCTGGGCCGGGAACACATCGTCCATGCGCAGGTAGGTGATCAGGCGGTTTTCCATCGAGATGATGGCCTGGATGTAGCGCAGTTCTTCCACGCCGACGTCCGGGGCCGGCTGCAGGCTGTCGCGCGGCACGGTGAAGGTTTCCGACACGGCGTCGACCAGGATGCCGGCCAGGCGGTCCTGACACTCGACGACCACGATCACGTGGCGGGTCTCGGGGATGGTGACGCCCAGGCCCAGGCGGTTGCGCAGGTCGATGACCGGCATGATCGCGCCGCGCAGGTTGATGACGCCGCGCATATAGGCCGGGGCGTGCGGGATCGGCGTGGCCGGGGTCCAGCCGCGGATTTCGCGGACCGTCTTCACGTCGATGCAGAATTCCTGCTCGCCGATGCAGAACGAGATCAGTTCCAGCGCGGGCGCGGTGTTGTCGGTCATGGTCGTAGTCCCCGGATCGATGACTTGCCCGGAGCGGCGCGTTCGGCGCGCTCCCGTGGCTGGACGCCAGAAGAGCCCGAAGCGCCTTTAACAACCGTTAAGGCTGAGTGCGAGGGGGCGCGGTGCAATGTCGCGGGCCGAAAAAACCTGTCATCCCGGCCGCACCCCGGCGAAAGCCGGGGGAAGAGCCGGGACCGCGGAAAGCTCAGCGCTTCCGGCGGTCCCGGATCGGCGCGCTACGCGCTTGTCCGGGATGACAGTTTTTAAGGCGCGTCCAGCCCCTCATCGCCCTCGTCCGACAGGTTGAACTCGTACCAGATGCCGTTCAGCACGCCGAAGCCGACGGCCAGGCCCAGGCCCAGGATCCAGGTGAAGTACCACATGGTCTGCTAGCTCCTCAGTACAGGTCGGGGTTGGTGGCGAGGGCGCCGGTGGTGCTCTTGCCCCACAGGACTTTGTAGACCCACGCGGTGTACAGCAGGATCAGCGGCAGGAAGACCGCCGTGACGATCATCATCACGAACAGGGTCAGGTGGGTCGACGAGGCGTTCCACACCGTCAGGCTCGAGCGCGGGTCGTAGCTGCTCGGCAAAATGAACGGGAACATCGACACGCCCACCGTCGCCACGATCCCGAAGGTCGAGGCCGACGAGCCGCCGAACGCCGCCCACGCCTTGTTGAACCGCATGCCGTAGAGAGCCAGGGCCGCGCCGACGAAACCCAGGATCGGCGCGATCATCATCCAGCCGTGACGGCCATAGTTGTCAAGCCATGCCCCCGGCGCCCGCACGGCGGCGGCGCCGCGCAGCGGGTTCGACGGCCCGGCCGCATCGGCCAGGCCCTCGATCCGGAAGCCCATGCCGCCGAACGCCACCCAGAAGCCGCCGGCGGCGAACAGGACGATACTGGCCAGGCCGGCGATCTCGCCGATGCGGCGGGCGCGCTCGGTGACCGGACCGTCCTCGGCCTTGACCGTCAGCCAGGCCGCGCCGTGCAGCACCAGCATCGACACCGACAGCAGGCCGCACAGCAGGGCGAAGGGCGAGAAGAGGCCGATGAACGAGCCCTCGTAGAAGGCGCGCAGGTCGGTATCCAGGCGGAAGGGCGCGCCTTGCAGCACGTTGCCGAGCGCCACGCCGAAGCACAGCACCGGCACGAAGCCGCCGACGAACAGGCCCCAGTCCCAGAACGACCGCCACTTGGCGCTGGGCCGCTTGGAGCGGTACTTGAAGCTGACCGGCCGCAGGATCATCGCCGACAGCACTACGAAGAGGGCCAGGTAGAAGCCCGAGAAGGTGATGGCGTAGACGAACGGCCAGGCCGCGAAGATCGCGCCGCCGCCCAGGATGAACCACACCTGGTTGCCTTCCCAGGTCGGGCCGACGGTGTTGATAACCATGCGCCGCTCGGCGTCGTCCTTGGCGACGAAGGGCAGCAGGGTCCCGACGCCCATGTCGAAGCCGTCGGTCAAGGCGAAGCCGATCAGGAGGATGCCCACCAGGGCCCACCAGATGACGCGAAGGGTGGCGTAGTCGATAGGGAGTTCCATGTTCAGGGCTCCTCTTAAGCGGTCATCGGCTCGGGCTCAGCCGGTTCCCCGTCCGGGACGGGGTCGTGCTGGGCGAACGGGCCTTTCTTGATGGCGCGAAGGATCAGGCCGACCTCGACCACGGCCAGCGCGCCGTACAGCAGGGTGAAGACCGCGATGCTGGTGACCAGCTGCGGGACGGTCAGGCTGGAGGCCGACAGGAAGGTCGGCAGCACGCCGTCGACGGCCCAGGGCTGACGCCCCACCTCGGCCAGCACCCAGCCCAGCTCTGTCGAGATCCAGGGCAGCGGCAGGGCCAGCACGGCGATCCACAGGAACCACTTCACATCATGCTTGCGCAGAGTGACGAGCACGAAGGCGGTGGCGAACATCAGGATCATCAGCACCCCGATCCCGGCCATGATCCGGAAGGCCCAGAACATCACCGGCACGTTGGGCACCGCGTCCCAGGCGGTCTTCTTGATCAGCTCAGGGCTCGCCGTGCGCGGATCCTCGACATAGCGCTTGAGCAGCAGCGCGTAGCCCAGGTCGCGGCGGTGCTGTTCGAAGGTCGCGCGGGCGGCGACGTCGCTCGGGTTGTTCTTCAGCGCTTCAACGGCGCCGTAGGCGACGACGCCGCTCTCGATGCGATCCTCGGCCTTGGCGACCAGCGAGAAGATGCCCTCCACCGGCTTGTCGAAACTGCGGGTGGCGATCAGGCCCAGGACATAGGGGATCTTGATCTCGGCGTGGGTCTTGCGGGCCGCGAGGTCCGGGATGCCGAAAGCGGTCAGGCCGGCCGGGGCAGGCTCTGTCTCCCACATGGCTTCCAGCGCGGCCAGCTTCATTTTCTGGTTGTCGGTCAGGGCGTAGCCGCTCTCGTCGCCCAACACGACCACCGACAGCGAGGACGCCAGGCCGAAGGCGGCGGCCACGGTCATCGACCGCTTGGCCACGCCGATGTGCTTGCCCTTCAAGAGGTACCAGGCCGAGACGCCCAGCACGAACACCGAAGCGATGACGTAGCCGGCGCTGACCGTGTGCACGAACTTGGCCTGGGCCACCGGGTTGAACAGCACGTCGCGGAAACTGGAGACCTCCATGCGCATGGTGTCGGGGTTGAAGGCCGCGCCGATCGGGTTCTGCATCCAGCCGTTGGCGACCAGGATCCACAGGGCCGACAGGTTGGTGCCCAGGGCGACCATGAAGGTCACGAACAGGTGGCTGACGGGCTTGAGCTTATCCCAGCCGAAGAACATCAGCCCGACGAAGGTGGCCTCCAGGAAGAAGGCCATCAGCCCCTCGATCGCCAGCGGGGCGCCGAAGATGTCGCCGACATAGTGCGAATAGTAGGACCAGTTCATGCCGAACTGGAATTCCATGGTGATGCCGGTGGCCACGCCCAGGGCGAAGTTGATCCCGAACAGCACGCCCCAGAAGCGCGTGACGGTTCGCCAGATCGGGCGCTTGGTCATCACATAGACGCTCTCCATGATGACCAGCATGAAGCTGAGCCCGATGGTGAGCGGGACGAACAGGAAGTGGTACAGGGCGGTCAGCGCGAACTGGAGGCGCGACAGGTCGATGACGGCGGGGTCCATGGACAGCTCCGAGACGAACGGCCGAAGATCACGCCGCTCGAGAGCCCAAGCCCTAGACCGCCGCGACCGCCCGGTCCTTGATCGGGATCAAGGCTTCCGGATGAACTGACCCTACACTCAACCCATGGGCGCCCGCATAGTACAGATTGATCATATCGACGCGTCCAAGGGGTGGCTCGACCGCCTGAGCAGCGTCCGCAGCCCGGCCGGCGGGCGCGCGCGGCTGCTTGTGGCGCTGGACGGCCTGGCCGCGATCGGCTTCGCGGCGGGGCTGGCCTTCGGCGTGGATGCGATCGCGCGGGGGTCTGGCATGGTCCCGTGGCTGGTCCTGGCGCTGGGGGCGATGGCGATTCGGGGCTTGCTGGCGCACCTGACCGGCGTGGCGGGGGCGCAAGCCGCCGCCGCGATCAAAGCCGGGGTCCGCGCCGATCTCGCCCGTTCGATCTTCGGCGGTCCGCGCCGCTCGGCCGGCGAGGCGACCACGGCGCTCGTGGAAGGCGTCGAGGCCCTGGACGGCCATGTCGCGCGTTTCCTGCCCGCGCGGTTCTCGGCCGCCGCGATGCCGCTGGTGATGATCGCCGTCGCCGCCATCGCCAGCCCGGTCTGCGCCGGCATTCTCCTCGCCACGCTCGTTCCGTTCATCGCCGCCATGGTCCTGGCCGGCACGGCCGCCGCCGCCGAGAGCCGGGCGCAGTTCCTAGCCCTGGAGCGGCTCTCCGGCCTGTTCCTGGACCGCGTCCGCGCCCTGCCCGTGGTGCTGGCCTTCCAGGCCGAAGGCGCGACCACGGCGGCCCTGAAACGCTCGGCGTCGGAGCTGGCCGAACGCACCATCCGCGTGCTGCGCGCAGCCTTCATCTCGTCGGCGGCGCTGGAGTTCTTCGCCGCCCTGTCGGTGGCGCTGGTGGCGGTCTATTGCGGCTTCAACCTGCTGCGCCTCTTGCCCTTCCCGGTCCCCGAACAGCTGGACCTCAAGCGCGCCTTCTTCGTCCTGGCCTTGGCGCCGGAGGTCTACGCCCCGATGCGCCGCCTGGCCGCCGCCTATCATGACCGCCAGGCGGCGGAGGCGGCCAGCGCCAGCCTGTCGACGTTCGCGACGCCCGCGCCCAAGCTGGCCGTCATGTCGGGGAGCGAGGCCCCGACCATCCGCTTCGAGGCCGTCACGGTCCGCTATGCCGACGCCGACGCGCCCGCGCTGGAGAACTTCTCGCTGGTCGCCCAGGCCGGGACCATCACCGCCCTGGTCGGCCCCAGCGGCGCGGGCAAGAGCTCGCTGCTGAACCTGCTGCTGAACCTGGCGCCGCTGACCGCCGGCCGCATCGAAGCCGAAGGCGACATCGCCTGGGCCGGCCAGTCGCCGCTGATCCTGCCCGCCTCGATCGCCGACAACATCGCCCTGGCCAGACGCGACGCCTCGCGCGCCGAGATCGAGGCCGCCGCCAAGGCCGTGGGCCTCGTGATCGACCGCCCCGGCGGCCTGGACTTCAGGCTCGACGAACGCGGCAGCGGCCTCTCCGGCGGCGAGCGGCGACGCCTCTCCCTGGCCCGCGCCCTGCTCAAGCCCGCCCCGATCCTGCTGCTGGACGAGCCGACCGCGAACCTGGACGCGGCGTCAGAGGCGGCCTTGCTGGAGGCCATCCGCGAGGCGGCGAAGGGGCGCACGACCTTGATCGCGACCCACTCGGAGGCCGTGGCGGCGCTGGCGGACCAGGTGGTGCGGCTGTGAGCGCCCTCGACCAACTGATCCGCGCCCAGAAGCGCGAGCGGGCCGGCATGCTGCGCCTCGCCATCGCCAGCGCCGTGGTGCTGGGCGCGGCGTCAACGCTGCTGATGGGCCTGTCCGGCTGGTTCATCGTGGCCAGCGCCATCGCCGGGGCGGCGGGCCTGGCGACGGCTCATACGTTCAACGTACTGCTGCCCAGCGCCATGATCCGCCTGCTGGCCATCGGCCGCACCGCCGCACGCTACGGCGAGCGCCTGGCGGGCCACGCCGCCGCCCTGCGGGCTCTCGCCGCCATCCGGCCGGCCGTGTTCGCGAGCCTCGCCGCCGCGCCCCCCTCGCAGGCCTTGAGTCTATCCCGCGGCGAGGCCTCCGCCCGGCTGGTGCAGGATGTCGACGCGATCGAGACCCGGTTCGTCCGCCTCTCCGCGCCGTGGAGCGCCGTCGCGGGCCTCGCCTCCGCCATCGCCCTGGCGGCGTTAGCGGGCCCTGCCCCCGCCATCGTGATCCTGGTCGCGGCCCTTGCGGCGATCCTCACTGCCCGCGCCTTGGCCAAGCGTTTCTCCGCCCCCGCCCGCGCCGCCATCCAGGCCAAGGTCGGCGCGTTGAAGGACACCACCGCCGCCCTGGTCGCCGCCGCGGCCGAGCTGCGCGCCTATGGCCTGGAGGCCTGGGCCGGCGAGACGCTGAACGCCAAGGCCGCCGACCTGGACGCCGCGCGTCTGGCCGCCGCCCGCGCCCAGGGCCTGATCGTCGCCAGCCAGGCGGTGATCCTGGGCGCCGCCGTCGCCGCCGCCATCGCGACCGCCGCGCCGGCCGATCCGGCCCTCGCCGCGCTGGCGGGCCTGGCCGCCGCCATGGGCGTCGACGCCCTGGCGGGCCTGGCCCACGCCTTCGACCAGGACGGCGCGGCGCGGGAAGCGCGCGAGCGGCTGGACGGCATCCTGCGCCATCAGCCTCAGGCCGCGCCGACGCTGGAGGGCGCGCCCACGCTCAGCATTCTCGGCGAGACCCTGAACCCCGGCGAGCGCCTGGCCATCATCGGCCCGTCCGGCTGCGGCAAGACCACTGCGATCGAGACGCTTCTTGGCCTGCGTGGCGACACCGAACACCTCCGCGCCGCCTTCGCCTGGCTGCCGCAGGACGCCGGCCTCGTCGCCGGCACGGTGCGTGAGAACCTGCGCCTGGCCGCGCCCAAGGCGACCGACGAGCAGCTCTGGCAAGCGCTGGAAGACGCCGCCCTGGCCGACCGCATCCGCGCCGCGCCGCAGGGCCTGGCGGCCTATCTCGGCGACGACGGCGAACGGCTGTCGGGCGGCGAGCGCCGGCGGCTGGCCCTGGCCCGCGCCTACCTCCGCGACGCCCCGTGGCTGCTGCTGGACGAACCCACCGAGGGCCTGGACGCGGCTGCCGAGGCGCTGGTCGTCGAACGCCTGGCGCAGCGCCTGGCCCGCACCGGCCAGGGCCTGGTCGTGGTCAGTCACCGCCCCGCCCCGGCCGCGCTGTGCGGCCGCGTGGTGCGGATGGGCTAGCGCTAGTCGACATTCAGGCCGCGGGGCCGAAACCCTCGTCCTTCGACAAGCTCAGGATGAGGTTTTCTACTGATCCCGCCTCAGAAGTAGTCCTCACCCTGAGCCTGTCGAAGGGCGAGGACGGCCCCGCGGACTTGAGCGCTAGTCTTCCTTCGGGGCCTTGCTCTGCAGCACGGTCCAGCCGCCGCCGTCGACCAGCGCGCTGATCGAGCGGCCTATGGTCTGGCCCTGATAGAACAGCAGGATCATCAGCGCGGCGGTGACCACGCCCTTCTTCTTGGCGAGCGCGGCGATCATCGTGAAGGTCGTGAAGATCGCCAGGCCGATCCACAGCATCGGCCGGCTGATGGCGCTAAACTCGCCGGTGCCCAGGGTCAGGATGGTCAGCACCGCCGCCATCGACAGATTGGCCGCCAGCACGCACAGCAGCACGATCCGGCGGTTCTCCCAGAAGTGGCCGTCCAGATGCTCGCCCTCGGCGGGATCCTTGGGGAACACCAGGCTGGCGGCGACATAGAAGACGCTGGCCACCACCAGGCCCAGGATCAGCAGGGCGAAGTTGAACGGCGCGAACCGCAGGATGGTCCAGGCCTGGGCCCAGAAGGTGGCGATGTCGATGGCCACGAAGCCGGCCAGGAGCAGGGTCAGATGGCCAAAGCGGATCGTCTTGCGCCGCTGCACCAGCCCGGCGAACCCGCCCACCAGCTCGGCGGCGGAAAAGCCCAGCACCAGCCCGTAGAAGCTGAAGAAGAATTCGAACGCGCTCACTGAAGTCCCCCGCCGTGAAGCTTCCCTAAGCCGGCATAGGGCCTGAGCCTCGGGAAGTCACGGCGTGGAAGCGCGCTACTTCATGTTGACCCGGATATAGGTCACGAACAGCACCACGGCGAACGCGCTGAACGCCGCGATCACCAGACCCAGATACGCCATTTGCCCGCCCGACATCGAAATCTCCCGTGTGTTGGCGGGAGCAGCATCGGACCTACGCAATGACCCGTCCTTGACCTGGCTCAAACCGGCGCGGCTATAAGGCCCCCTGTCCTAACTAAGAACTCCACGTTGGAGCCCTCATGAAGCCGGCCCGGGGCCTGTCCTCGACCCTGTTCAGCGATCCGCACCCGACCGCCTACCTGGCCGCCTTCGCGGCGGTGATGGCGACGGCGGTGGCGCGCCTGTACCTGCCGGAAGCGTTCACCGCGCCCTCGTCGTTCCTGCTGTTCGTGCCGGCCGTGCTGGTCGCCGCCGCCTTGGGAGGCCTCGGCCCCGGCGTCTTCGCCACCACCTTCGCCTGGGGCACGGTGTGGTGGGTGACGCGGTCCACCCCGTTCAACCTGGTCAGCGGCATCTGCGCGGCGATCTTCCTGTCGGTGGGCTTCGGCATGGCCGTGGGCGGCGGCTGGTTCCACGCCGCGCGGCGGCGGGCGGCGGCGATCAACGACCACCTGCAATCGATCCTCGACACCGTGCCCGACGGGGTGGTGGTCATCGACCGCGCCGGGATCATGACCTCGTTCAGCCCCGCCGCCGAGCGCATGTTCGGCTGGAAGGCGACCGAGGTCTTGGGCAAGAACGTCAGCCTGCTAATGCCCGAGCCGAACGCCGCCGCCCACGACGCCTATATCCAGCGCTACCACCGCACCGGCGAAAAACGCATCATCGGGGCCGGCCGCGTCGTGGTCGGCATGCGCAAGGACGGCTCGACCTTTCCGATGGAGCTGGCGGTCGGCGAGACCCAGGGCGCCGTGCCCTCCTACACCGGCTTCATCCGCGACCTGACCGAGACGCAGGAGACCGAGACCCGCCTGCAGGAGCTGCAGAACGAGCTCGTTCACGTCTCGCGCCTGACGGCCATGGGCGAGATGGCCTCGACCCTGGCGCACGAGCTGAACCAGCCGCTGTCGGCGATCGCCAACCTGCTGACCGGCTCGCGCCGCCTGATCGACCGGGGCCGCGAGGCCGACCAGGCCAAGGTGCGCGACGCCATCGACAAGGCCGCCAACCAGGCCTTGCGCGCCGGCGAGGTCATCCACCGCATGCGCGACTTCGTCCGCCGCGGGGCCAGCGAGCGCGAGGCCGAGAGCCTGTCCAAACTGATCGAGGAGGCGTCCGCCCTGGCTTTGATCGGCGAGAAGGACCGCCAGGTCGACGTGCGCCTGTCGCTGGATCCCGCCGCCGACGCGGTGTTCGCCGACCGGGTCCAGGTGCAGCAGGTGCTGCTGAACCTGATCCGCAACGGCATCGACGCCATGCAGGACCAGACCGCCCGCCGCCGCGCCCTGCTGATCACCACCGACGTCACCGAGGAAGGCTGGTCGCGGGTCAGCGTCGCCGACACCGGGCCGGGCATCGCCGACGCGGTGATGGAGCGCCTGTTCCAGCCGTTCATGACCACCAAGCCGCAAGGCATGGGCGTGGGCCTGTCGATCTCGCGCTCGATCATCGAGGCCCATGGCGGGCGGATCTGGGCGCAGGCCAATCCCGGCGGCGGGGCGCTGTTCCGCTTCACCCTGCCGCCCGCCGAACATCATCAGAAGGAGACCGTCGATGAGTGACCCACACTTGTCACAACACGTCGTGCACGTGGTCGACGACGACGAAAGCGCCCGCGAGTCGCTGGCCTTCCTGCTGGAGTCCGCCGACTTCGAGGTCGTGGCCTATTCCAGCGCCCCGGCCTTCCTGGACGCCCTGCCGGCCGCCAAGCCGGGCGTGATCATCACCGACGTGCGCATGCCCGAGATGAGCGGCCAGGAGCTGGTCGCCCGCCTCGCCGCCCAGAAGATCCGCATGCCGATCATCATGATCACCGGCCACGGCGACATCCCGATGGCGGTCGAGGCCATGCGCTCCGGCGTCGTGGACTTCATCGAAAAGCCGTTCAGCGACGCCCGCATGCTGGACGCCCTGGAGCGCGCCATGAAAGCCGCCGAGGCCTCGCCCGTCAGCGACGACCAGGCCGCCGTGCTGCACCGCCTGGAGACCCTGTCCGAACGCGAACGCCAGGTGCTGGACGGCGTGGTGGCGGGCCACGCCAACAAGGTCATTGCCCGCGAACTGGGGATCAGCCCCCGAACGGTCGAGATCTATCGCGCCAAGCTGATGACCAAGATGCAGGCCGACAACCTGGCGGCGCTGGTGCGGATGACGCTGTCGGCGCGCGGGGGCTGATCCTCCCCCCGTGGGGAGGCGGCCGAAGGCCGGAAGGGGGAACAGCGGGCTATCCGGTTACTTCCCCCTCCGTCGGCTGCGCCGACACCTCCCCCGCTAGGGGGAGGATCTGACTCAACCGCTCGCTCAGCACGTCCCCCAGCAGCGGCTTCTCCACCACGCTGACCCCGCTGACGCCCCGGCGCAGCAACCGCTCGGCGTCCCCCGTCAGCACGATGGTCGGCAGGCCCTGCACCTCCGGCGCCCCCTCGCCGCCCTCGTCGATGACCACCGCCGCGACCGGGCGCCCGTCCGGGCGCGTGGCCACTGCATAGCCCTCGGTCTCCAGCGAGAAGCGCAGGGCCTCGCGCAGGGGCTCGTCGTCGACGAGCAGCAGGATGAGGGGACGGTTGGACATTTTGCCATCTTGCGCGGCGCGACGCGGCGAGACCTTGATCCGCCTCAAAAGCGGGACGCCCGCATCCCCGCGTAAGGGGGTTTCCTTAGGCGCGGCCCCCGAATGGTTCTCAGCTCCGGAAAGGCGCAAAGACCTTAATAGCAAAAGGGTCTTTCCATGCTGTCTCCGCTCCGCATCGACGCCGCGCCGCTCGCCCTGGACCCCGTCCTGGCCATCCCCGGCGCCTGCCCGCACTTCCGCCGCGACGAAGAGATCTTCGGCGAGGGCGAAGAGGCCTCGCACGTCTATCAAGTGGTCTCGGGCGCGGTGCGCACCTACCGCATCCTGCGCGACGGCCGCCGGCAGATCGACGCGTTCCACTTCGCCGGCGACTATTTCGGCCTGGAGATGGGCGAGGCCCACCGGGTGACCGCCGAGGCCATGACCGACGCCAGCATCCGCATGATCCGCCGCGGCGCGCTCAGCGAACTGGCCGCCCGGCGCGGCGACGCGGCCCGGGCGCTGTTTCGCCTGACCGCCGAGAACCTGCAGCGCTGCCAGGACCACGTGCTGATGCTGGGCCGCCGTTCGGCCCAGGAGCGGGTCGTGGGCCTGCTGCTCGACATCGCCGAACGCACCCACGCCACCGCCGAACTGGACGTGCCGATGGGCCGCCAGGACATGGCCGACTATCTGGGCCTGACCATCGAGACGGTGTCGCGGACGCTCACGGCGCTGCAGGACGAGGGGCTGATCCAGCTTCCGACGGTGCGGCGCGTGGTGCTGAAGGACCGGCAGGCGCTGGAGCGGATGGTCGACTAGACCCCCCCCTCGTCCGTGCGCTCCAGCCCCGCGATCGTCGCCTCTTCCCGGGCGTCGCGGTCGCCGGCCGCGCGCAGCATGGCCTGCTTCAGCGCATAGCCCAGCAGCGCCGCCAGGATCACCGCGTTCAGCACGAACGGGCCCCAGCCGATCTTCTCGTAGAGCAGCACGAACAGCGGGGCGACCACGACGTTCAGGCCGTTGATGGCGGCGATGGCGCCGGCCGCGCCGGCCTGGTCCTTGGCGTCGACCGACAGCGAGGCGCCCGCCGTGAAGCCCGGCCGGGCAAAGCCGTAGCCCAGGCTGGCGATGGCGTAGCCGATGGCGACGGCGGCGTAGTCCGGCGCGAAGGCGACGATGACGTTACCCAAGGCCGCGCAGCCGACGCCCCAGCGCATCAGCTCGCGCGGGCCCATCTGGAACATGCGGATCAGGCCCCACTGGGCCAGCAGGCCCGCCACCGCGCCGGCCGCCATGGCCAGGGTGATGAAACCCTGGGCCTTGACTGGCGGGAGGCCCAGCTTGTCGATGATCAGGAAGCCCAGGGTCTGGGTCTGGGCCGTCTGGCACGAGGCCACCAGAAAGCCGAAGATCAGGAAGGGCTTGAGCCGCGGGTCCTTCCACAACGCCGCGCCCTCGCCCCGCCAGGGCAGGCCGAAGCGTCGGTGTCGGGGCGGGCTGTCGCCGCGGCCGGGCTTGAAGGTCTCGGGCAGGCCGCGATGCACGACCGCCATCATCACGGCGGCGACGATGGCGAAGGCGAACATCGGCCCGGCCAGGCCCACGCCCGGCAGCACGAACAGCGGGGCCAGCAGCGGCCCGACCACGGTCCCTAAGCCGAACGCCCCGGCCAGGGTGGCCATGGTCTGGGTGCGCTCCTCGCGCGTCGTGCGCTCGGCCATATAGGCTTGCGTCGCCGGATTGGCCGCCGAGCCGAAGCCGCCGAACAGCGCCCGGCATAGCAAAAAGAGCACGAAGATCACCATCGGCGGCGCCAGGCGATGCAGGCCCGCCGACACGACCAGCGCGCACAGCAGCATCGAGATCGCAAAGCCCGCCAAGCCCAGCAGGATCAGCGGCTTGCGGCCCCGGATGTCCGACTGCCGCGCCCAGATCGGCGAGGTCACCGCCCAAAGCACGGCCGACAGCGAGAAGATGCCCGCCACAAGGGCGTCGGGGATGCCGATCTGGCGGCCGATCGCCGGCAGCACCGACAGCATGCCGGTATTCCCCAGGGCGGTCGCGACCGACACGCCGAAGAGGATCGCGAACGCGCGCCGGTGATCCCGGCCGTCTTTAGACTCCCCAGTCATCAAACAAACGTTAGAGGCACTCCGGTTCTGATGGAAGCATCAGAACCGGAGATGCTTGTTTTTGCGAGCGTGGCGGGCGCCGAAACCGCTCACACTTTCGGCTGCCACGCTCCCCAAGCTTCACACGCAATGTGTCGCAGGTCACATCGCGGCTGGCCAAACGCGTGAGAACCTTGGATTAATCATTAATCTGGATGATGCGCCGTCAATCTCGGGGCCCGCCTACCACCATGTTCCAGATCATCGGCATCGTCCTGCTCTTCGGCATGGTGTTCGGCAGCTACCTGATGGGCGGCGGCAAGCTGGACGTCATCATCGAGGCCGCCCCGCACGAACTGATGGCCATTCTGGGCGCCGCCGTGGCCGCGTTCCTGATCTCCAACTCGATGGTCGTCATCAAGGGCACGGCCGGCGGCTTCGGCAAGATCTTCAAGGGCCCCAAGTGGAAGCCGGCCGACTATCGCGACCTGCTCAGCCTGCTGTTCCTGCTGACCAAGACGATGAAGTCCAAGGGCGTCATCGCCCTGGAAAGCCACATCGAAAAGCCGCACGAGAGCACGATCTTCGCCCGCTATCCCAAGGTCACCCACGACCACTTCGCCGTCGACTTCATCTGCGACACCCTGCGGATGATGACCATGAACCTGGAGGATCCCCACCAGGTCGAGGACGCGATGGAGAAGCAGCTCGAGAAGCACCACCACGAGGCGCTGGAGCCCGCCCACGCCCTGCAGGCCATGGCCGACGCCCTTCCGGCGCTGGGCATCGTCGCCGCCGTGCTGGGCGTCATCAAGACCATGGGCTCGATCACCGAGCCGCCGGCCGTCCTGGGCGGCATGATCGGCGGCGCCCTGGTCGGCACCTTCCTGGGCGTGTTCATCGCCTATGGCATCGTCGGCCCGATGGCCACGCGCCTGCAGGCCGTCGTCAACGAGGACGGCGCCTTCTACAAGATCATCCAGGCCGTCCTGGTCGCCCACCTGCACGGCAACGCCGCCCAGATCTCGGTCGAGATCGGCCGCGGCAACGTGCCCTCGCCCGCCCAGCCCAGCTTCGCCGAGCTGGAAGAGGCGCTGTCGCAGATCCCCAACGAGTAAGCGCTGCGAGGCACGTTAGCGCGTCGTAACTTGCACGCGCTTTCGAAGCGGTATTCCTTGCCGTCAACGAACGCCAGATGGCGGACAGACAGGGGAAACCACCTCATGAGCACCATTCGCAAACTGCTGATCGCCGGCATCGCCGTCTCGGCCCTGTCGCTGGCCGCTTGCGGCGGCAAGCACGACGAGGCCGAGGGCGACAGCGCCGCCGCCAAGGCCGCGGCCGCCGACGCCTCGACCGTGACCGACGCCGCCTCGGCCCAGGACCAGGCCACCGCCGACGCCAACAAGGCCGCCGCCGACGCGGCCGCGGCCCCGGCCGATCCGGCCGACACCGCCGCTCAGACCGCTGCCGATGCGGCGGCGACGGGCGCGACCTCGGCGCCGGCCGCCGAGGCCCCGAAGCCGGCGGAAGAGAAGAAGGCGGCGCATTAAGGTTCGCGGCATAGCAAATATCCGTCATCCCGCGAACAAGTCGCGGGATGACGGTTTTGGATTGGGGTCGTCTCCTGCGAGACGGCCCTTTTTCGTTGACGGTAGGCTCGAGCCCGCGCTCTAGACCCGCATGGATCCCACCGCCCCTTCCAGTCCCCTGCTCTGGCGCGAGGACGGCCTGCCGCAGTCCAGCCTGTACGGCGACGTCTATTTCTCCAGCGTCGACGGCCTGGCCGAGGCGCGTGCGGTGTTCTTGGCGGGCTGCGGCCTGCCAGAACGCTTCAATGGGCGGTTCAGCCGAGACTTCGTCGTCGGCGAATTGGGCTTCGGCTCGGGCCTGAACATCGCCGCCCTGCTGGACATGTGGCGACAGACCAAGCCCCGGGGCGCCAAGCTGCACATCTTCTCGATCGAGGCCCACCCTCTGGACCGCGACGAGGCCGCCCGGATCCTGGCCCACTGGCCTGAGTTGGGCGAGGCCGCGCAGGTGCTGCTGGACCACTGGCCCGGACGCGCGCGGGGTTTCCATCGCGTGGACCTGCCCGGCTTCGACGCCGTGCTGGACCTGGCCGTCATGGACGTGATCGAGGCCCTGGAGGCCTGGGACGGCGCGGCCGACGCCTGGTTCCTGGACGGCTTCTCGCCCGCCCTGAACCCGGCCATGTGGCGCGAAGAGGTGCTGGCCGCCGTCGCCAAGCGCTCGGCGCCGGGCGCGAGGGCGGCGACCTTCACCGTGGCGGGGGCCGTGCGGCGCGGCCTGCAGGCGGCCGGCTTCGAGATCGCCAAGCGTCCGGGCTTTGGCCGCAAGCGCGAGCGGCTGGAGGCCTGGCTGCCGGGTGAGCGTGTAACCCCGCCCAGGCCTGAAACGCTGGCTGTCATCGGCGGCGGCATCGCCGGCGCGTCCCTGGCTCGCGCGGCCTGCGCCGAGGGCCTGGCGGTCACCGTCCTCGACGATCCCGAGGGCGTCGCGGCCTCCGGCAATCCCGCCGCCCTGGTCACCCCCGCCCTGGACGCCGGCGGCGGCTCTCGCGCGGCGCTCTACGCCCAAGCCCTGGCCCGCGCTGTCGCCCTGTACGAGGCCGAGCCCGGCGCGGTGATCGCCCAAGGCGTGACGCAGCTGGCCACCGGCGAGCGCGATCCCCTCCGCTTCGCCAAGGTCGCCGAACAGGACCTGTTCGAGCCCGGCGCGATGCAGGTCACCGAAGCGGGCCTCACCATGGCCAGCAGCCTGGTCATCCAGCCCTCGGTCATCACCACTGTCTGGTGCGGCGAGGTCGTTCGCCGCCGCGTCGCCAAACTGGAGCGCGAGAGCGACGGCTGGCGACTGCTGGACGAGACCGGCGAGCTGATCCTGCGCGCCGACCGCGTGGCCCTGGCCGGCGGGATCGCCACGGCGAAGCTTCTGCCGCTGCCCCTCAAACCCGTCCGTGGCCAGGCCAGCTGGACGGACGCTCCCGCCCCGTCTCCCACGGCCTTCGGCGGCTATGCGATCCCCACTCGAGACGGCGTGCTGTTCGGCGCCACCCACGACCGGGGCGAGACCGCCACCGACGTCCGCCCCGAGGACCACGCCCGCAATCTCGACACCCTGGCCAAGGGCCTGCCGGACCTGGCCGCATCCCTGGCGGGCCAGGCGTTCGAAGGCCGGGCGGCGATCCGCGCGACCACGCCGGACCGCATGCCGCTGGCGGGGGTTACGGGCGACGGCCTCCTGGTGCTGACCGGCCTGGGCTCGCGCGGCTTCTGCCTGGCGCCGCTGCTGGCCGAGCATCTGGTCGCCCGCCTGCTGGACCTGCCCTCGCCCCTGCCGCGCGTATTGTCGCACCCGGTTGAATCGGACCGTTTCGACTCGCCCGTGACGAGCAACGGCGTATAATCGAACGTGGTTATCGGAGCGCGGAAGCGGTCCCCCTTTTCCCGCGTCCCACTCTTATTTCCAAGCCGAGGCCGACTGCCCCTTCAGGTCGGCTCGTGTGACGGCGGCCCTCCGCCCTCTTGGTCCGCCGGATCGGACGCTCCCGACGCC
>CAIUMD010000076.1 GCA_903900155.1 uncultured Caulobacterales bacterium
GTAGCCGGCGTATTTCAGGCTGTCGCCGAGATCCGTGTACGGCTTGACGTCGACCGGGGTCGGTTCGCCGCCGCCCAGCACCTCGATATAGAAGTGGTCGTCCGTAGCCGGGGCCAGATAGGCCAGCTTCTCGTCGGCATAGTCCCATTCGGCGACGACGCGGAAGTCCAGCTTGCCGACATAAAAGGCCTTGGCCTCGTCCAGGCTGGGCGTGCGGATGGCCACGTGGTGACCGCGCATGTCGGCGAATGGCGAGCCGGTGTTCTGGGCCGGCGGAATGAAGTCAGACATTTGTTTTCTCTCCGATTTTTCGCCGACCGCTTCAGTGCGTCCCGGCTTCGAGAGAGAGAATTGCCCAGACCCGTTCCGAGCATTAGATTGAAAATATTCCGATCAATGCTGAGTCATGTTCAAGAATGCGAACGACCGACCTCTCCGAGCTGGCGGCCTTCGACGCGGTGGCCCGGCACAAGAGTTTCCGCCGCGCGGGCGAGGAGCGCGGGGTCACGGCTTCGGCGATCAGCCATGCGGTAACGAACCTGGAGGCGCGGGTCGGCATCCGTCTGTTGAACCGCACGACCCGCAGCGTGTCGCTGACCGACGCCGGGGCCATGCTGCTGTCGCGCCTGTCGCCGGCCTTCGGCGACATCGGCTCGGCGATGGACGGGCTCAACCAGTTCCGCGACACGCCCTTCGGCAAGGTGCGGATAAACGCCCCTAGCTCGATCGCCGCCGCCGTGCTGGGCGACGCCGTCGGCCGGCTGGCCGAAGCCCATCCGAACCTGCAGCTGGAAATCATCACCACCGACCGCCTGGTCGACATCGTCGAGGAAGGATTCGACGCCGGGGTGCGACTGGGCGAAAGCCTGCGCGAGGGCATGACGGCGGTGAAGATCCTGCCGCGCCTGCGCTTCTCGCTGGTCGGCTCCCCGGCCTATTTCGAGCGCCGGCCGGCCCCCAGGACGCCCGCCGACCTGAAGGACCACGTCTGCTTCCAGAACTGCTACCCCACCGGGGTCCGTTACGCCTGGGAGTTCATCAAGGACGGCCGCGCCATCGAGTTCCAGCCCGACGGCGCGCTGACCTCGGACGACCACGACCTGCTGGTCGCCGCCGCCCTGTCGGGGGCCGGCCTCGCCTATGTCTGGGAGGACCGCGCCGCCCAGCATGTGCGCGACGGCCGGCTGGTGCGCTGCCTGGAGCCCTGGTGTCAGCCCGAGGACTGGCTCTATCTCTACTACCCCACCCGCAAGTACCTGTCGGCCGGCTTGCGGGCGGTGATCGAGACGTTGCGGGCCTAAGGCGCGAGCTTCGGAACGATGGTCCTCATGCTGGCCTCGAAGGCGTCGAGAGCCCCCTCCAGACGCCACTGATCCCGCGCCTTGGGACTGGCCTTCAGCACGGCCGCGCAGGCCGCCGACGGCGTGGGACCGCTTGCGGCCACGCACGGGCCGTCCCACAAGCTGACGCCCTGCAGGAACGAATAGGTCAGGCTGTCGCGAGACATCTGCTTCAACTGGCCATAGCTCACGCCATGCTCCAGCACCGCGCGCATGTACTCCTGGGTCAGGTCGCTGCGCGCGACGCCCATGTCGTCGGTCGATAAGGTCACCGGCACGCCGGCGGCCATGTACAGCGCCAGCGGATGGTCCTTGCCCTTCACGCCCAGGATGACGTCGTTGCTGGTCAGGTTGATCTCGACCGCGACCTTGTCACGGGCCATGCGCGCCAGCACCGTTTCGGCGTCGTCCTCATAGGCGATATCGACCCCGTGGCCGATACGGCGCGCCCCGGCGATCTTAACCGCCTCGGCGATGTGGAACCGCAGGTCACGCGGCGGCGTCAGGCCCATGGCCAGTTCGCCGGCGTGCAGGGTCAGGGGCACATCGGGATACAGCGCCTTGAAGAAGGCGAAGAGGCGCATGTGCAGGCGGTAGTCCCGCAGCGACACCGGGCCATCCTCGGGCTCCAGGATATTGATCCCGACATAGCGCGGATCGGCCCTCACCAGGGCGAAGGCGGCCGCCATCTGGCCGAACACCACCTCGGGCGGGCGCTGGCGCGAGATCGACAGCAGATAGCGCAGCGTGACGTCGCAGGCCGGCTCGGGCTTGGCGGTCCCACAGCGATTAAGCGCGGCGATGGCCTTGTCGTTGGCGTCCGCCACGACGCTCGCCGCCGGCAAGGCCTTGGCGATCACCGGCTTCAACTGGTCGAGGCGGGCTTGCAGGATCTTGGCGTCCAGCTGCTGCGGCGGCGCGCCATCGGCCGTCCGGATCCAGGGATCGGTCCACGGGATGGCGACCGAGGCCTCGACCACCGCACGCGAGGCGCTCGAGCCGGCCATCAGCTCCAGATACAGGGTGTTGTCGAGCGCGGCCTGGCGCAGGGCCTCGGCCTGGATGTTCACCCCGCGATCCGCCCCGCCGCCCCGCCCGAAACGGCCGAAGGTGCGGAAGAACCGCCGGTGGCCCGAGACCTCGGGCTCGCCCACGCCCTGCTCGAAACGGCGGGTGGAAAGCGCATCGACAATGTCGCTGTAGAGGTCGGGATCGCGCTCGGGCAGCCCCTTCAACGCGACGAGATCGGCGCTGGGTTCGCCGCACGGCGCCGGGACCAGGGACTGGCTGGACTTGGAAAAGCAGCCGTCGGCCGCCGCCGCCCAGGTGATGAAGTCCTCGGCATAGGCGCCGCCGCCCGCGTGGTTATGCAGATCCGCGCCCTTGGGCATCTTGGTCAGCAGGATGCGCAGCAGCGGCGGCGATGTCGCCGCCTTGGCGAAGATGGCGTCCAGTTCGGCGTCCGCAGGCGCCCCGGCCACCGCCGGACCCGCCGACGCCAGGCAGCTGGCGGCCAGCAGGGCTGCAAGACCCCTCATGCATGCGGACATCGAACGCTCCCCCTCATATAAAAACGGCCTCGGCGCGAACGCCGAGGTCGCTACTTAAGCTGTAAAGGCTAGAACTCGAAACGGGCGCCCAGGCGCACCCGCCAGACGCCCAGCTGGGCGTTGGCCTGCAGGGTCGGCGCCGTGAAGGCCGTGTAGGAATACTGGTTGCAGCTGGAGCCCGCCTGCTGGGCGCAGGCGACGTTCACCACCGAGGTCAGCGGGTTGTAGGTCCGGTACGACCCCCAGTCGCTGTTGAGCAGGTTCAGCAGGTTCTCGACATCGCCGAACAGCTTGAAGCGCGCCGACGACAGCAGCGGCACGGGCAGCTCCTGTTCCACGTGCAGGTCGACCTTGAAGTAGTCGGGGGACTTCTCGGTGTTCTTGCCGATGATGCCCTGTCTCAGGCCGTTGGCCCGCACGAAGTCGCGGAACGCCTCATAGACCGCGGTCGAGGCGTAGCTGACCTTGGAGTCGGCGGTCATGCTCGACACGTCCGGCACGTACAGCAGGTAGCGGTTGGCGCCGCCGGTCGTGCCGAACAGGGTCGAGCGGCTGTTGGACGAGGTGGTGTTCATCGTCAGGCTGTAGGGCGAGCCCGAGCGCAGTTCGCCGAACAGGTTGAAGCGCGTCTTGTAGTCGCCGAAGAAGGCGTGCTCGTAGTCGACGTTGAACTTCCAGTTATCCCGCACCTCATAGCTGGATGTGCCATAGGCCGGCTGGTTCGGATCGGCCATCGGCTGGCCGCCGTAGGTGCCGCTGGCGGTCGAGCCGCCCGAGGCGTAGCTGCCCATGTCCGACAGCGATTTGACGTCCGAGTAGGTGTAGCTGATCCCGGTATCCAGGCCGAAGTCGAACGACTTGCTGGCGCGGGCGACGGCGATGATCGACTTGCCCTTTTCGGTGCTCAGCATGGCCAGGTCGCTGTTGGCCGTGTTGGTGTAGGTGTCGGCATAGATCGGACGGCCGTCGGGCGCCGTCCCCACCCGGGTCAGGCGCAGGTCGGTATAGTAGGCTGCGGAGTCGGCGCGCCCGTAGAACAGGTCGCCGCCGAAGCGCCAGCCGTCGCCCAGGCGCTCGCCCAGATCGGCCACGTAGTCGACCGACAGGTTGGTCTTCCACTGCGCCGGCAACTTGAAGCTGGGCAGGAAGAACGACGTCGGCGACGCCCCCAGGGCGGCGGTGTTGGTCTGCAGATAGCCCAGCACCAGCGGATCGATCTTGTTGCCCTGCACATTGTTCAGGGCCGCCGCGCAGATCGCCGCGGCGTTGGTCACCGTCGCCGGGATGGTGCAGCCGCTGGCGCCCACGGCGCGCCCGATCGTCACCGTGTTGGTGAACACGCCCGCGTTCGAGAAGCTGTTGCCGACGAAGACGTCCGGCGAGCCGCCGTTGAACAGGCCAAAGCCGCCACGCAGAGTCAGACGGTCGGTCGCACGCCAGGTCACGCCCACACGCGGCTGGACGACGATGTTGCCGTCGATATTGGCGTTGTTGGCAAAGCCGTAGCGCGTGACGAACGACGTCTTCAGCGGCGCCCGGTCCTTCATCTCGTAGCCGTCGAAGCGGACGCCGGCGGTGACGTTCAGCTCCGGCGTGATGTCCCAGCTGTCCTGGGCGCCGAAGGTCAGCTGGTCATAGTCGAAGCTGGCGCTGACGTCGGCCAGCGAGCCGGTGATCGAGTATTGGTACAGAAGCTGGCCGGCCTGGCGGGCCTGGAAGTCGGCCAGGGAGTCGAAATAGTAGGCGCCCAGCGAGTTGGCGACGAAGGTGTTGGTGATCTTCAGCCGGCTGTAGGCGGCATGCACCTTGAAGGCGTGGTCGCCGAGATTGTAGCGGGCGATGAATTCGGCGCCGTACTGCTTTTGCCCGACGATGTCGGCCTGGCTGAAGGCTTCGGTGCCGAAGACCAGGCGCGGCGTGCCGGTCTGGGTGCACTGGTTCAGCGAACCGACTGCGACGGGGTCGAGACAGACGGTGATGTCGCTATAGCCCGGCGAGCCGAACGAGATCGGAGCCTTCATCGAATCCCGATAGTTGGCCCGCAGCTCGGTGCTGAAGGCGTTGCTCCAGGTCGAGTTCAGCTGCAAGACGTGGGTCTCGACCCGCTCCGGTTCATGGGTGGCGTAGGAGCCCAGGCCCAGGCCCGGCGAGGTGGCCGACGAGCTGCCGCCGCTCAGCGCGATCGTCTCCCCCCTGTTCTGGATGGTCGAATACGACAGGCGTTGGTTGTCGGTGATGTTCCAGTCGAGTTTCAGCGTCCACTTCTTGTCCTTCTCGGGACGGCTGGTCAGCACGCCCAGCGTGTCGTAGCCGTAGACCGACTTGGCGATCGAGGAGACCTGATCGATCTGGGCCTGGGTCAGGTTCGGCACGGCGTTGCCGGATCCGGGGGGACCGAAGACCGACGGGACGGTCTCGTTCAGCTTCTCGTAGGCGAATGCGAAGAACAGCTTGTCCTTGATGATCGGGCCCGAGATGAAGCCGTTGTAGGTCTTGGAGGTCATCTCCTGCGAGAAGGACGCTCCCTTGGACTTCGCGCCCATCAGGTTGTCGTTGGAATAGGTATAGCCGGCCGCGCCGGTGAAGCGATTGCCGCCCGAGCGCAGGACCACGTTGATCGAACCGCCCTGGAAGTCGCCTTCGGAAACGTCGTAGGGCGCAATCTTGACCGACAGCTGCTCGACGGCGTCCAGGGGGATGGGCCCCCGCGCGCTGGGCAGGCCGCCCTGGTTCAGGCCGAAATTGTCCGAGAAACGCACGCCGTCGACCGAGAAACGGTTGGTCCGGCCGTTCTGGCCCGCGATCGAGACGCCGCGGGTGCTGGGGTTGAACGAGGCGAACGGATCGCGACGGGCGATGTCGCGAATGTCGCGCGAGACCGACGCCACGGCGGCGATGCTGTCGCGGTCGAACACCGTGACCAAGGGCCCGCTCTTTTCGGCGCGCGAGGCGGTGACCACCAGTTCCTCGACCTGGGTGTCGCCGACCGCGACCGGCAGGAGGTAGGGCTGGCCCACGCTCAGGAAGAGGTTCTGCGACGTCACCGGCGCGAAGCCCGGCACGGTCACCGTCACGGTGTAGGGGCCGCCCGGGCGCAGGCCGGTCAGGTTGAAGGCGCCCGCGCTGTTGGTGGTGGCGCTGGCGGTCGTGCCCGAGGGCTCGTGCACGGCGGTGACGCTGGCCTTCACGGCGGCCGCGCCGCCGGCGGTCACCGAGCCGCGGATCGCCGAGGTGGTTTCCTGCGCGTAGACCGCTGTCGCGGAGGCCGACAAGGCGAGCGCGATGGCGCTCGCGGCGTAGAGATGTCGCATGTGTGTCCCCTCTGAAGGTGGTGCGCCCCGGTCCCCCCGTGCGACACCGGACTGAAGCCGTTACGCCCACTGCGCCCGCCTCCCCGCCCATGCGCGACGAGGCGCGCGGCGGATCACGAGGTCAGGGTCCCTGGCGGCTTCCCCACGGCTGGGACGCTTGGCGCGTCCTCGCGGCTGGACCGACCGCAAGGGATCGGTCCGCCGTTTCAGATCTTCACTTCGCAACGCCCGGTATCTTGTCGCGATAGGTCGCCCAGTTGCCCGCGAGCTCGTCGACGACCTTCCCGGCCACGACGTGTGCGGCATAGGCGGCGGCGTCGCCGACGCCGGCATAGGGACGGTTCATGCTGTCGACGGGGCTCTCGCCCGGCGCCTGCTGCGAATAGTTGCTGGCCGTGCGCAGGACGATCAGGCGGCTGTAGTCGGCCTTGCCCACGGTGGTCAGGCGCCGCAGCGCATTGGCGACGCCGGTGTCTTCCATGGCGGTCATCACGAACCGGCTTTTGCCGCCGCTGTAGTCGGTCGCCAGCTTGGCGTAGCGTTTCGTCAGCATCTCGCCATGCCAGTAGGCTTGGCCGGAGATCTCGTCACCGGTCAGCACGACCGGCGGCTTGGACCCGTTCGGATAGCTCGAGAACCGCGCCCGCGCCGCCTTCAGGGCCTCGGTGTCTGGAAGCGGTACGCCCTTGGTCAGCTCATAAGCCCAGTCGCGCAGGCCGATATTGAGCGGATAGTAGACGCTGTTGGGGCGGTCGGCGCGTGGCGGCTGGAACGGCGGATAGCCGCCCGCCCACTCGGGCGGCGCTTCGCGCGGGTCGACCCACTTGCCGAAGTCGACGTCGATGACATTGCCGATCCACGCGGCCGACCCCGGCGAAGCCTCGTCCGGATTGACCCCGGCGATCGCGGCGATCACCCAGTAGGCCTTCGAGAGGTCGAAGCGCGGATCGGTCGCCAGGGCGAAGGTGGTGATGGCCGCGTGGTTGGTGCCCACGCCGGTGCGCAGGATCAGGACGCCCTTGGCCGGGTCGTAGCCCAGCGGCGCGACACCGTTGGGGAAGTCCAGCGTCTGAGGCGCCTGCGCCATCCAGGCCTTGTCCTCCAGCGCGTAGGCCGTCACGACCACGACGCGGATCGGGATCGGCGCGGCGGCTGTCGCCGGGCTGGGCGGCGAAGCGGGCGCCTGGGCCAGGGCCGAGGTCGCCGTCACGCCCGCGAAGGCCGCCGCCAGCAAAGACCGTCGTGTACGGACGGATAGGTTCAACATGATCGCCAATTCCCCAACTGGGCGCTGTAACGCTGCGCAGAGGTTCCGACGTCGCGGCGGGAGCAGGAGCGCTGAAACCTCTGTTTCAATCCGATGCAACGGCGTCGCGCGAACACCGGTCAAGCAAGCCTCAGGCGGGAAATAAAATCTTACTTCAGGGTGACGCCGGACCGGGCGCCTGCTGCGCGCCCTGCCAATTCAGGCAGCGCCACGCGCGACGAAGACGCACGGGGTTTGATGCCCCCTCCTCCCGACGCCTGGCCATCGCGGGCCTGGCGCGACAAGCTGCGAATCTGTCCGGAGGCTGAGCGATGCAAGGTCGAGGTATTCCGAGAGCGCTTGTTCCGGCGCCCAAAAGACAGCATCGCTTGTGTGCGCATCGCCGATACAGGACCTAAGGTCACCGTGCTCATGAAAGCGAAGGGAAAGTCGTGCGTTTCTCGTCATTGGTCCTCGCAGCGTTGTTGCTGCCCACAGCCGTCTCCGCCCAGACGACGCCCGACGCGGCCCGGCTCAAGGCCGACGTCAGCAAGCTGGTGAGTTTCGGGACCCGGCACACGCTGTCCGATCCCAGTCATCCGACGCGCGGAATCGGCGCTGCGCGGCGCTGGTATGCCGACGAGATGAAGCGGATCGGGGCGCGCTGCGGCGACTGCCTGCAGGTCTCGACCATCGAGCGCGTGTTCACCAATGACCGCGCGCCCAAGGGCGTGAACATCGTGGACGTCCTGGCTATCCAGCGCGGCCGCGACCCCAACCGCGTGGTGATCGTCCAGGGTCACATCGACAGCCGCGTGACGGACGTCATGAACTTCACCAGCGACGCGCCGGGCGCCAACGACGACGCCTCGGGCGTAGCGCTGGTGCTGGAAGCCGCGCGCCTGCTGTCGGGCAAGGCGTTCGACGCCACGATCGTCTATGCGGCGCTCTCGGGCGAGGAACAGGGCCTATTGGGCGGGACCCTGCTGGCCGAAACGGCCAAGGAGCGGGGCTGGAAGGTCACCGCCGTGCTCAACAACGACATCGTCGGCAACACGGTCGGCCAGAACGGTACGCGGGTCGCCGACCGGGTGCGGGTGTTCTCCGAAGGCATCCGGGCGATCGAGGGCGTCCCCGAACAGCTCGTTCGCCGCGGCAATGGCGGCGAGGACGACGGCCCCAGCCGCGCGCTCGCCAAGGCCATCGACCATGTCGCGCAGGGCATCCCGGGCGGCCTGGACGCCTTCGTGGATCGTCGTCCCGACCGCTTCGGCCGCGGCGGCGACCATGAGCCGTTCCTGCGGTTGGGCTATCCCGCGGTGCGTTTCTCGGTGGGCGTCGAGAACTACAACCAGCAGCACCAGGACCTGCGCACCGCCGATGGCGTCGAATATGGCGACACGGTCGACAAGATGGACTTCCCGTACCTGGCCAAGGTGACGGCGATCAATGTGGGGACCATCGCCCGCCTGGCGACCGCGCCGGCCGCGCCCGACGAAGTGCTGCTGCGCGGCGCCCTGGGCAGCGACACGACCCTATCCTGGACCGCCGTGCCTGGCGCCGCGGGCTATCGCGTCCACTGGCGTCGCAATGACAAGCAGGACTGGACCGACCATCGCGACATTCCGGCCGGCGCGACCGAGACTACGCTCAAGGACGTGATCGTCGACGACGTCTTCATCGGCGTGTCGGCGCTGTCGTCCAGCGGCGATGACAGCATCGTCACTTTCGGCGGACGCGCCCCGCGCCGCTAGCCCGTCGCGGGACCTGGATAAGATTGGCTGATCTGCGCGGGTTCTCGGCCAGTTCGACGCACCAGACCGGATCCACCTTGTTGAACGCCTCAAGAATGCCGGCGCGGCTGGTTTCGAACTCGCTGGTGATCTTGCCCTCGGCCGCATCAAAGCGCGCGCCCGATAATTCGCATCTACTCAATGACATCATTCGGGATTGCCGTATTGCGCCCCGATCCTTTCCTCTTTACTCTCCGAAGTACCGCCCACCATGGTAGAGTAGCGGCGACGCCTTTCGCGCCTCCAGCGCCTGAACTCGACCGATCATCAGCCGATGATCCCCCGCCGGGTGCAGGTCGACGACACGCGCGACGATCCACGCCAGACATCCCGCCAGCAACGGCGCGGCCTGATCGTTGCGAAAGGCGGCCGGACAGACCGCCCCGCCCCGGCCGCCGAAATAGTCGCTGACCTCAGCCTGGTCGTGGGCCAGGATATTGATGCCGAAGACGTCGCCCATCGCTACGTGGCCGAGTACGCGAGCGCGCTTGCGCACCGACACCAGCACCAGCGGCGGGTCCAGCGACACCGACAGGAAGGCGTTGGCTGTCATGCCTTTGGGACCGCCCAGGGTGTGGTAGGTCACGACGCCCACCCCGGTCGCGAACTGCCCCATGACCCGGCGGAAATGCTCCGGCGCAATCGTTTGGCCGCCTTGCTCCATGTCCTTGCCTTTCGAAATTTCCCACGCACCACTTCTGCATGCTCGACCTCATCAATGAGGCATATCGCCGCCAAATAGCGCCATAAATAAATTGACTCGCGCACCATAAGAAGTGAGCGTAGTTGCGAAATGAGAGACCGCTCCACGGACGGCCAGACCAAGCAGGGAGAAAACGATGACCTATTCGAAGGGGCGCGTGATCCACGACGCCGACAGCCACACCATGGAGACGGCCGAGTGGCTGGAGCCCTATCTGGAGGGCGCGCATCGCGAGAAACTGGGCTCGCTGTATTCCGAACGCGAGACCGGCCGCCGGATTGTCAAGCTGATCGACCAGGCCAAGGCCCGCAAGGGCGATCCGGACGCCGAGGCCGCCGCCGCCGAGAACCCGATCGCCGGCGCCAAGGGCTGGCTGGGCTACGGCGCCTTCGACACCGACGAGCGCATCAAGGCCCTGGACTGGCTGGGCTTCGGCAGCCAGCTGGTGTTCCCGACCTTCGGCCTGGGCGCGGTGACCAAGGCCGAGGATGAAGAGACCATGTACGTCGCGGCCCAGGCGCTGAACCGCGCACAATGCGCCTTCTGCGCGGTCGACCCCCGCCTGGTGGCCGTCGCCTTCGTGCCGCTGGACAACCCGCTGCGCGCCATCGCCGAACTGGACGCAGCCCTGGAGATGGGCGCGGGCGCGGTGATGTTCTCGGCAGCCCCTGCCGGCGACCGCTCGCCGGGCCACCCCGACCTCGACCCGTTCTGGCGCCGCCTGGAAGCGGCCAACGCGCCGTTCATGCTGCACATCGGCCCCGGCACCCGCACCCAGCCCAAACCCTTCCACAACAATGGCCGCGAACGCGCGCCCGACCTGCACGGCGGCGGCGAGAACCTGCGCTTCGCCGATTACATGTGCCTGTGGTACGCGCCGCAGGAGTTCCTGACGGCGATGATCTACGACGGCGTCTTCAACCGCTTCCCGGCGCTGCGCGGCGGCGTCATCGAGTCGGGCGCCGGCTGGGTGCCGGACTTCCTGCGCCAGCTCGACTATTCCTACGCCTCGTTCAAGAAGACCGACCCCTACTTGCAGGAACTGGACCTGAAACCGTCGGAATATCTGCGCCGGGCGGTGAAGTTCACGCCCTTCCCCAGCGAGGATGTCGGCCGGATGATCCGCGACGCCGGCGCCGACCTCTTCCTGTTCTCCAGCGACTATCCGCATCCGGAGGGCACGCCCGACCCGATCGGCCGCTTCGAGCGCTCGCTGGGCGGGCTGGAGGAGGCCGAACTCGACGCCTTCTACCGCCGGAACTACGAACAGATGATGGGCATGCAGGATAGCACGGCCAGCATCGCCGCCGAGTAGCGTACCGGCGCCGCGGGATTGCAATTGGCGGCCCCGCGGCCCAACCTTGGCCCATGCGCGAAAAGACCTCGGCCAAGTATTCCCGCCAGGAGCTCTACGACCTCGTCTGGTCCAAGCCGCTGGCCGGCGCGGCCACCGAGGTCGGCCTCAGCGCCAACGGCCTGGCCAAGCTGTGCGATCGCCTGCTGATCCCCCGCCCCGCCCGCACCCATTGGACACGGCAAGGCGCGGCCGCCGCGGCCGCGCGACCACTGCTGCCGCCCGCGCCCTCGACCACCGCCCCGGAGATCATCGTCGGCGCCGAGCAGTTCACCGCCCGCCGCGCCCGCACACGCCTGTCGCCCGAAGACCGGCGCGACCAGCTGATGGACACCGCCGTCGGCATCATCCTGGCCGAGGGCCTTGCCGAAGTGACCCTGAAGCGCGTGGCCCGCGACGCCGGCATCAGCGAGGCCCAGGCCCACAACTGCTTTGCCGGCCGCGCCGATCTCCTCACCTCGCTGGCCCGGCGCGAGCTGGCGGCCCTGGAGCAACGGCGCCAACTGCAGATCGCCCGGGGCGAGGACAACCTGACCCGGATCATCCTGTCGACCCTGGGCTATTTCCATGAGGCGATCGCGCGCGGGCCCACCTTGCAGCTCCTGATGCGCGACGCCGAGGTGCGCGACAGCCTGCAGGACGAACGCCAAAAGGCTGCCGAGGTCGCCGTTGGGCCGATCCTGGAATCGCTGGGCGCGCGCTATGGCATGAGCCGGCCGGTGGCCTATGGATCGACCGCCGTACTGACCGCCGTCACCCGCCGCGCTGGGGGCCTGCTAGCCTCAGGCCGCACGACCTTCGAGGTCGCCGAGCGCCTGTGCCTGCCGATGATCATCGCCGGCGCCAACAGCAACGCCGCGGCGACGCGCCAGGAGAAGGAAGCGCCCTAGGCGCTCTTGGCTGCGCGCGGGCGGACCGAATCGATCGCACTGGTCAGCAGGCGTGCACACAGCGCCTGGGCTTCCGCCAGTTCCAGCGCGCCCTCGAACACCAACCGCCCGGCCTCTTCGGGGATCGCGACCAGCAGCTCGATCAGCACCAGAGCCTCGTGCGCCGACAGCCGCAGGTCCCGCCGCGCCGCGCGGGCCAGACGGGCGATCGCAGAGACATGGGCGCGCGCCTTGCCGCCTCGCACCCGCGCCCGCGGCAGGTCGCGGACGGCCACGTGGACCACCGGGCCATGACGCGCGACGTGGTCGAGATAGATGCCCGCGCCGGCCGCCGCGCGCGCGCCGAACTCGCCCGCGTCCAGCGCCGCGCCGAGGCCCGCCGCGGCCAGCCACTGCATGCGACGCTCCAGCACGGCCTCGGCCAGCTGATCGGCGTCCGGGAAATAGGCATAGACCAGCGCCCGGCTGGCGCCCATGGCGTCACCAACCCGCTTCATCGAGATCGGCAGGCCGCTGGTCTCGATCACCAGCCCGTCGGCGATGTCGAGAATCTGCGCGATGCGCGCGGGCGCGCTCTTACGGCCGCGAAGGTCTTCCTGGACGTCCATGGGCCCGATGTTGGCCACCGCCGCGCGATTGTCAAACCCGTTCACGCACCCTGTCGAACCCTGATACCGCCCTTACGAAACACAACACTATTGGTTTGCATGTAAACTCTCTTGACGGGCACACCTCCCGTACCTTCTATTCGAAAACAAGGCCGCGCATATCGCGCAAGAAGGCCACGGGGAGGATCACATGACCTTGTCTTCGCGCGCCCACCTGTGCTCGGGCGCAGCATTATTGGCGTTTGCGTCATTTTCGACCGCGCACGCCCAGTCCAGCGCCGCCAAAGCACCTTCGGCCGAGCAGGTCGCCCAGGTGGACGAGATCATCGTCACCGCCACACGCCGCGAACAGGCGCTGTCCGACGTACCGCTGGCCATCTCGGCGGTGGGCGCGCAGGCGCTGCGCAACTCCGGCGCCACCGATGTGCGGGCGCTGAACCAGCTGAACCCGTCGCTGCTGGTGTCGTCGACCGGCTCGGAATCCAACACTTCGGCCCGTATCCGCGGCATCGGCACGGTCGGCGACAACGCCGGCCTGGAAAGCTCGGTGGCCATCTTCATCGACGGCGTCTACCGCTCGCGCACCGGCGTGGGCCTGAACGAGCTGGGCGAGATCGAGCGTGTCGAGGTGCTGCGCGGCCCGCAGGGCACGCTGTTCGGCCGCAACGCCTCGGCCGGCCTGCTGCACATCATCACCCGCAAGCCACAGTTCCAGACCGAAGGCTACGCCTTCGCCAGCGTCGGCGACTTCCGCTACCGCCGCCTCGAAGGTGGCGTCACCGGACCGATCACCCCTACCCTGGCCGGCAAGATCGAAGGCGTCTGGGAAAAGCGCGGCGGCTTCTACAAGGACGTCAACACCGGCGCCGAGATCAACACCCGCGACCGCTATTTCCTGCGCGGCCAACTGCTGTGGGAGCCGACCGACGGTTTCTCGGCGCGGCTGATCGCCGACTATTCCAAGCGCAACGAGTCGTGCTGCGGCGCGGTGTTCGCCACCGACAAGATCGCGCCCGGCAACTCCGCCCTGCTCGACCCGAACGTCAACGCCGCCGTGCGCGTGTTGACCCTGGTCGCGCCAGCCACCGTCGACCAGCTCTATCCCTCGCGCAACGATCCCTACGACCGCAAGGTGGCCGTCTCGCCGGGCACGACCTTCGCCGGCCAGACCAAGGACCGCGGCGCATCGCTGGAGATGAACTGGAAGCTGGCGAGCGCCGAGGCGACCTCGATCACCGCCTATCGCGACTACACCAGCGCCCAGGGCGCGGACGCCGAGTACAATCTGGTCGACATCCTGCACATCGACCGCGAGGGCTCGGGCCGCACCTTCAAGACCTTCTCGCAGGAGCTGCGCCTGCAGGGCGACGCCTTCAACGACCGCCTCGACTGGCTGGTCGGCGGCTTCTATTCGCACGAAAAGCTGGAGGTCGGCAGCACGCTGAAGTTTGGCGCGGAATACGGCCCGTTCGCCTCCTGCCTGATCGTCAACGGCATCAATCGGGCGCTGGTCGACGCCAACGCCGCCGGCTGCCTGACCCCGACAGGCCGCGCGGCGCTAGGCGGCTCGACTTCGCCGACCGTGCGCGCCCTGGATCTGCTCTATTCGATCTCGAACATGGGCGACGACGGCACGCGCTACAGCCAGACCAGCAAGAGCGCCGCGCTCTTCACCCACAATATTTTTCACGTCACCTCGACGGTCGACCTGACCCTGGGCGCTCGTTACACGCACGAGAGCAAGGCCTTCTCGGCACGGTTCCGCAACACCAACACCGTCTGCCCGCAGGTGCGCGCGCTGCCAGGCGTCAGCGCCGGCATCGTCGGCCTGGCCTGCCAGGGCAACTCGACCTCGGAACTGAACAGCCTGAACCTGGCCGACCGCCACAAGGAGAGCGAGCTCACCGGCACGGCGGTGCTGTCGTGGAAACCGTCCGAACCGCTGATGGTCTATGGCAGCTATTCGAAGGGCTACAAGGCCGGCGGCTTCAACCTGGATCGCTCGGCCCTGGGCCCGGCCACCACGGCGCTGACCGACGCCTCGGTCGCCAAGCTGCGCTTCGATCCGGAAAAGGTCGACGCCTTCGAGCTGGGCGCCAAGTACAGCCAGGGCGGCCTGTCGCTGACGGCATCGGCTTTCTACCAGCGGTTCGACAACTTCCAGCTCAACACGTTCGACGGCACGGTCTACATCGTGGCCACGATCAATGGCTGCGGGACGAACCTGAACGGGGGCGACCGCGATGCGAGCGCCACGACCGGGGCCTGCGCGCGCCGCGACGTCAAGGCTGGCGTCATCGCCAAGGGTATGGAACTGGAAGCCGCCTGGCGCCCCCTGCCCCACCTGATCCTGACCTCGGCGGCGACCTATGCCGACACCCGCTATGCCGACCAACTGGTCGGCGATGCGATCGGCTCACCGCTCAGCCCGTCGCTGTCGCGCCTGCCCGGTCAGCAGATGTCGAACGCGCCGCGCATGGTTCTCACCAACGCCATGACCTGGACGCCGCCGATCGGCTCCTCGGGCTGGACGGGTCTCGCCTACGTCAACGCCCGCACCAGCAGCCACTACAACACCGGCTCGAACCTGGCGCCGAACAAGGTGCAGAAGGGCTTCACGGTGGTGAATGCGCGCCTGGGCCTGCGCGCGCCGGACGAGCGGCTGGCAGTCGAACTGTGGGCGCAGAACCTGCTGAACCAGGACTACGCCCAGGTGATCTTCGACAGCGCCTTCCAGGGCTCCTACTCGGCCTATCTGGGCGATCCGCGCACCTGGGGCCTGACGGTCCGGGCGCGCTACTAGAGGCCCCTACCTCGGGGACCACTCGGGCCTCGGCGCTTGCGTCGGGGCCCTTTTCGTTTTTGCTCAGGCGGCCGAACCGAGGTCCGGCAGCTCCAGCGCGTGGCCGTCCAGATCGGCGACGAAGATCTTCAGGACGCTTTGGGCCGCGCTCATGCCTTCACCGCCGAGAGGACGGCCGCAACGGCGGGCTTGGCTTCAGGGGCCTGGGCGGCGCCGGCCTCGCGCTCGGCCAGCAGGCGCACGTTCTCGGCATGGCGCTCACGCGTGATGCGATAGCCCAGCAGGCAGGCCATGCCGACGCCGTACAGCACCACCAGGGTCGGGGCGTAGACCAGAACCAGCCGCGTCACGACCTGAGGATCCACCGTCGCGGGGCTGGCGCCCCTCGGAAAGGCCACGACGCTGAGCAGCAACCCGGACACGAAGACGCCGAGGCCCGAGACGCACTTCTGCACGATGCTGTTGGCGGCGAAGAACAGCCCCTCGGCGCGGCGGCCCGTCCGGACCGCGCTATCGTCGATGACGTCCGACAGCATGGCGGTGATCATGATCACCGACACCACCCCGCAAGTCCAATAAAGCGTCTGGATCGCCAGCAGCGCCGGCACGAGCAACCTGGAGCCCTCGGCGGGGAACCAGCCAGCCATGCGCAGGGCGAAGGGCAGCAGGCCCAGCACGACGGTCACGGCCAGCAGGACGATCGCCACCCTCTTCTTGCCCAGCAGGCGCGACAGGCGCGGCGCCAGCGGCAGGGCCAGCAGCGAGCCGATCAGAGCGTCCAGGGCCAGCAGAGCGATCTGGCCGGAGCTCAGCTTCCACCAATAGGTGGCGAAATAGAGCGCCAGGGCGCTGACCACGCCAGTGCCGGTGAACTTGATGACGCCATAGGCCATCAGGGCCAGGAACGAGCCGTGCCCCAGGCTCTGACGCATCTCGCCCAGCACCGTCGGCAGCGAGCGGCGCGGCCGCGCGGGCGGCTGGCGGAAGGTGGCGATCCGCCCGTGGGTGCCCGCGGCCGAGACCAGGATCGACAGCGCCATGATGACGGCCGCGGTGATGGCATAGCGCCACCAGCCATCCGGATTGAGCAGGCCGACCGGATGACCGGCGTCAGGCCGCAGGAAGACCTTCAGGGTGACGATGTACAGCAGCGCGCCGCCGACGATGGCGAACATGTAGCGGTAGGCCATGATCGCCGTGCGCTCGTCATAGTCGGCGCTGAGCTCCGGACCGAGGGCCGAACTCGGGATTTCATAGAGCGCGACGAAGCTGCGCACCAGGATCGAGGTCACGACGATATAGCCGAACAGCGCCCCTTGCGACCAGTCGGCAGGCGGCATGAACAGCAGCAGGAAGCTCCCCGCTGTCGGCAGGGCCGAAGCGTACATGAACGGATGGCGCCGCCCCCAGCGCGAGCGCAGGCCGTCCGACATCTGGCCGATCAGCGGATCCAGCAAGGAGTCGGCGACCAGGGCCAGCAGGATGGCGCTGGCCACCAGTCCGGCCGGAAGACCCACCACCTGATTGTAGTAGATCAGCAGGAACGACTTGAACGCGCCGTCCTTGACCCCGTAGGCGATCGACCCGAAGCCGTAGAACAGCTTCGTACCGATCGGCAGGCGCGCAGCCTGCGCTTGATTTTCCATCGTTTCCTCCGTCGCCCGTTCGCCGGACGTTGAAGGAAACGATGACATTTATGGTGCGCGAGTCAAATTACTTATCCCAGCATTTCCTGGATAACCGAGAGAAAACCCCTTCAGAATCCATTGATAATGGAGATCGAGAAAATCAACGCACCACCGGCTTCCAGCCACCCAGCACAAACTCCGGCCGCCGGTATTCGGCAACCGTTTGAGCATCCGTGGGCAGGGTCAACGCACGCATGGCCGGATGCCGCTTCGACAGGTCGATGGGCTTGCCGGCCAGGTCCCGCGTGTTGAATTCAAAGAGCCGCAGGTTCGACCAGTCGAACGTGGCGCGGTCCTCGACCGCGCCCCAGCCCTCGGGCGGAACGCCGTCGGTCTTGCTGTCGATGAGCACGAACTCCGCATAGGGGAAATTGGCCATCGGTGAGCTGGCGGGACCGTTGCGCGGCAGGCGCCCGAACGTGCCCTCGGTCTTGCGCCCTTCGGGATTGGCGGCCGTGATCGACCAGGGCAGCGGCTTGTCGACATAGATCAGCTTGGAGTCGACGAAGACGTTGCCATGACGGCCTTTGGGCGTCCGGGTCCAGGTGAAGGGCCCCACCGACTTGATTGTGCAGCGCAGGCAATAGAGCGCCGCATAGCCCAGGATCGTGTCGCCGTCGCCCGTCAGCGTGCTGTCGACCATGTAGATCGAGCCATAGGTCGTGAAGGCGTCCCCCGAGCCGTTCAAGGTCATGCGGTCGACGATGTTGCGCTCGCCACGCAGCAACAGCGCCTCGGCCTGGCCGATGAAGTCGTTGCGGATCGTGAAGGTCGACAGCTGAATGTCGTTGGCCTCGGTCACCGTGAAGGCCGGACGGATGCGGTTGAAGGCGCTGTTGTTGGGATAGTGAACCACCACGCCCTCGCGGCTTTCGCCGCGCAGGGTCAGGTTCGACTTTCCTTTCAGATAGACGATCTCCTGGTAGTCGCCGTTCCTGATGAAGATCGTCAGCGGCTTCGCCGAGACCTGGGGCGCGAAGTCGATCGCCCCCTGCACGGTGCTAAAGTCGCCCTTGCCGTCGGCCGAGACGACCACCCGATCGACACCAGCCTTCGGCGGCGCGGCCTTGGTGGTGAAGGTCCAGCTCTTAGTCGCCTCCAGCGGCTGGCCATCCGCCGTGGTCAGGACCTGGGGATCCAGCCTTACGATATAGGTCCTGCCGTACTTCAGCGCGCCGTTGTGCGGATGGATCGTCGCGGCGTTTCCCTTGGCCGTGACCGGGAAGAAGTGGAACCACGCCCCGCCGACCTGGACAGCCTGGAAATCCGGATTGTCGGGACCGGCCGGCTTGGGCGGCGCGGGCGACTTGGTCTCTCCCGTGGCGCTCTTGGGCCGGCCATCCGGGACCGGCGAGGCCGGGATGGACAGGTCCAGGATGTCGACCACGCTGTTGTCGGCGGCGTCGAGAATCTGGACCCTGCCCGAGGTCCCGACCTTGGGCGGCGCCGCGAAGGTCAGCACCAGCTGGGTGTCCGGATTGACGTTCCTGGCGCCCGCAGCCGGGAAGAGCTTCGGGGCCGCCACGCAGGGCATGGCGAGGAAGCAGGCCGCCGAAGCGATGAGGGTGGTGCGCATGGGCTTTCCCATCAGAAGGTCATCCGGACGCCGAAATTGAACTGCCGCCCGGTCGAGGCGTACTGGGTCACGACCGGATTGCCGTCGAAGGCGAAGCGGTTGGAGGTCTGGTTGGTCAGGTTCAGGGCCTCGATCACCAGCGACGCGCCCTTGAACAGTTCGTAGCTGAACGAACCATCGATGTTGGTCGTCGACCGGCTGCCGGCGAAGTCGTTGATCAGCGGCGTCAAGCACATGCCCGGCTGGCAGCTGCCGCTCTGCAGCGGATAGGTCGAATAGTATTTCGAGCGATAGGCGGCCGAGACGCGGGCCGTCCACTTCGGGGTCTCATAGTAGAGCGTAGCGTTGACCGAGTCCGGCGAGGCGCCCAGGAACGGCGCCTTGCCGATCTGCTGTGGACGCACCGGCGCGGCCACCGAACCGGTGTCGATGATGTACTTCAGCTCGCTCTCGATATGGGTGTAGTTCACCTGCGCGCCGAAGTTCTTCAGGAAGCCGGGCAGGAAGGTGAAGTTCTGCTGGTAGTTGATCTCGACGCCGCGGATGTAGCCGCCCGGCGCGTCCAGCGGCAGGCTGAAGGCGAAGTCGTTGTTGCCGTCGATATAGGCGCGCTGAGCGTCGCCGGCCGCCGTCGAGGCCGTGACGCCGGCGCGTAGCTGGGCGACGATGCCAGGATCCAGATAGTCGCCCAGCTTGCCCTGGGCCAGGACGGTCTGCGGGAAGGACTTCACGTCCTTGTTGAACACCGCCACCGAGATCAGGGCGCTGCGCGCGAAGTACCACTCGTAGCTGAGGTCGAGATTGTTGGCCCGGAACGGCGAGAGCTTGGTGTTGCCGCTGGTCACCGCGCCGCCGGTGATCGCGCCCGCGGTCGTGGGCACGGTGAAGGTGGTGATGCCCGGCGCCAGCTGGGCCAGCGACGGACGCGACATCACCTTGGCCGCGCCGAAGCGGACCAGCATGTTGGGCGTCAGCTCGAAGACCGCGTTCAGCGACGGCAGCCAGTCGTTGTATTCGTTGGTGTTGGTGATGTTGGCCAGGGTCGGGGTCAGGCCGTTGGCCGTCACCTTCGTGTTGGCGTAGCGCACGCCGACATTGCCGCGCACGTCGATGCCCAGCAGCGAACGGCTGTAGTCGTACTGGACGTAACCACCGGTGTCCTTCTCCGTGATCTGATAGTTCAGGCCCGGGCTGCCGCCGTATGACAGGCGGAAATCGCCGTACTTGTTGACGCAGTCGCAGTCGAAGCCGAACACGGCGGCCATCTTCTTGTTGTCCGGCGCCCAGAAACGGGTGGTCGTGCCGGCCGGAACCTTCAACCCCTGTCCCCATTCGATGACCCGGCCGGTGGCCGCCACGGTGCTGCCGGCCTCCAGCAGGGTCGGCGAGACCGCTTCGTTGGAGGCCCTGCGCAGCTCGGAGGTGTCGAAGCCGAACTCGCGGAACGAGGCGCCCCACTTGATGTGGTCCTCGCCAAAGGCGCGCCAGTTGAAGTCGGCGCGAAGGTTCTTGAAGGTGTTCTTGGTTTCGCGCGCCTGGACGCGCAGGACCGACAGGCCCTTGATCGTGTCCCAATTGTTGGGATTGGCCGCATCGAACCCGAAGTTCAGGATCGGCATGGATCCGCCGCCACGGGCGTCATAGACGAAATAGTCGTTGCCGGGCGTGCCCTGGCCGCTGTCGAGGCGGCTGAGGTCCGACAGCAGGCCCAGGCTGCTATTGGCCGACTCCGAATAGCCGCCAACCACGCTTAGCTTCAGGTCGTCGGTCAGGTCCTGGTCCAGGGTGACCGACAGTTGCTTGAAGGTCGTGGCGTACCGATTGGCGTCGTTGGCCGACCGATAGTCGATATTGCCCAGCTTCATGTAGTCGGCGACGGGCGTCTTGGGGTTCGAGGTGTCGACGTGGGCGTCCATGATCCGCGTCGTCGGCTTGCCGATCAGGGCGTCGAACAGCGCAAGCCCGTTGGTCGTGGGGATGTACCCCTTGGACTGGGGGTTGTTGTAGTAGTCATAGGCGTTGAGGTTGTAGGGGTTGGTGCTGTTGGCGAAGCCCGGCAGCACCGCGCCGTTGCCGCTGGTCCCCTCGCAGGCGATGGGTCGCACCAGGCCGGTCGTCGAACATGACGAATAGAGCGCCGCCGAGCCGGTCGTGGCGGTGTTGTAGCCCGTCACCGTATTACCGAAGCGGTTCAGGCCGATCGTCGAGATCTGGTAGTAGTTCGACGACTGCTTCAGTCGTGAATAGACCCCATCGACACTGATCAGGGTGCGATTGGTCGGCTTCCACTGCGCCGAGGCGGTAAAGCCCGTCCGTTCGGTCTCGATCTCCTGGTGGTTCAGGGTCGGCAGGGTCGGGACGATCACGGTCGACCCGGCCGTGGTCTGGGTCGCGACGCCATTGACCAGTTGGCGGATCGCTCCGCCATTGGGATAGATCAGAGCATAGGCGCCCGGATCGGAGCCCCGCTGGGCGTTGCAGGCGTCCAGGCGCGTGATGTTGACGCCCGGAATGACGCCATTGAGGTTGGGCGCCGTGGCCGTGCCGCCATCGCAGACGACCGTCGAGGGCGCGGCGAAGCCTTCGCGTTCTGGGATGCCGGCGGCCGGCGAGCCCGCGGTCAGGGTCGGCGTCGCGAAGGGCCGTGAATAGGCATAGTCGTAGGAAGCGGGACCCCGGCTGTATCCATCGCTGGAGCGTCGGGCCTTGTTATAGACGCCCGATACGGCAAGCCCGAAGCGTCCGATGCCGGTGTCCCATTGGTCGGCGATCAGGCCGGCCAGGCGCGGGTTATGGCGCTTGCCGTTCTCATAGTAGCCGTCCTGCACGGACAGGCTCAACTTGCGCCCCTTGTAGTCCAGCGGCCGCCCGGTGGAGAGATCGACGGTCGCGCCCAACGAACCCTCGTCAACCTCGGCCGAGGCGGTCTTGCGCACCGTCAACTGACTGAAGAGTTCGGAGGCGAAGGCGTTGAAGTCGAAGCCGCGCGAGCGATTGGGCGTGCTGCCGCTGTCATTGCCGCCCGAGGTCGACAGCGCCTCCAGCCCGTTCAGGCGGACGCGCGAGAAGTCGGGACCCAGGCCGCGGATCGAGATCCGCCGGCCCTCGCCGTTGTCGCGGTCGATCGAAACGCCTGGCAGGCGCTGCAGGGACTCCGCCAGGTTGGCGTCGGGAAACTTGCCGATGTCTTCGGCCTTGATCGTGTCCTGCATGTCGTTGGCGCGGCGCTTGGTTTCCAGCGCGCTGGCCACCGAGGCGCGATAGCCGGTGACCACCACCTCAGTGACCGTTTCGGCCTGGTCGGCGGCCGGCGGTGTGGTCTGCGCCAGCACCGGCGTAGCGATCGCCAGGCCGCCGGCGGCGATCAGGGCCGCGCACGAGACGCGCGTCATCAATTGGTCGAGCATGAGCTCCCCTTCCCTTCGTGTGTCGTTTCCTCGCCGGCCCTTGGGCGGGCCGGTCGTCGTGGTGTGTGATGTTCGTGGTCAGTCGCCGTGGGTCCGGGCCCACTCGGCATAGCGGGCCAGCACCGCCGCGCCCCAGTCGCCGTACCAGCCGTAGCCGCCGCGGCGCTCCTTCTCGACCTCGGCGAGGCGATAGCGGATCACCCCGTCGCGGCCGGCGAAGATCGGACGGTTGGTTCCGATCTCGTAGAAGCGGGCCCACAGCGGCGGGGCGGCCGGATCCTCACGCACCAGGCGGTCGCCGTCGGCATAGACGACGCGGATCCCGTTGAGCTGGACGCTGCGATACCAGGCCGCTCCGGCGCGGATGGCCGCCTTCACGGCAGGGCTGGGCTTGTCCAGGCTCATCAGCAGCATCAGCACGCTGGCGCTCTCGCTGCCGCTGACGGCCACGGGCTCGAAGGCGCGCGCGGGGCGCGGGGCCAGGCTGACCTCGTCATATTGCTGCGCCCAGGCGGTCGGGCGGCCATCCACGACGATCTGGGCCTTGAGAATGAAGTCCAGGGCGCGGTCGAACGCGGCCTGGGCGGCGGCGCGACGCTCGGGGGCCAGCCCCTGGAAGTCCGGCGCCGCAGCGACCTCGCGCAGCAAGCTCATCAGGTCGACCATCTCGTCGTCGTTGAGCGTCGCCTGGTGATCATAGGCATTGACGAACACCGGCCAGGAGTGCGGCCAGCCACCGGCGGGATATTGCGCCGCCAGGATGAAGCCGAGCCCCCGGTCGATAGCCTGGACATAGGCCGGATCCGGACGGACCTTCTGGACCCGCGCCAGGAAGCGCATCTCGTTGACCGTGGCCTTGATCAGCGCCGCGCGGGTCCCCCAGGGACCGACGGCCGCCGGGTCGCCGATGTTGGGCTCCCCGACCGTGTTCATCAGGGGCCAGCCGCCGCTGGCCGGGTCCTGCCAGGACAGCAGGTTGTCGGCCATGCGGCGGGCTTCGGGCCCGGCGAACCAGGCGTCGGGCCTGGCCTTGGCGGCCGCCCACCAGCCGGTCGGCATGTTTCTGTTGGCCTTGCGCGCGGCGTTGGCGGCGGCGACCGGATCACTCGCCGCCGGTCGGGCGTCGGCGAACTGGCGGGCCATGAAGTCGGCCATGACCACGAGGTCGCCGGGCAGCAAAGCGTGGCCGCCCTTGTGCATATAAAAGGCCAGGTCCCCGGCCGGCGGGGTCTCGGCTATCGGCTGTTCGCCCTCAACCCCGGTCTTGCCGTAGAGCCTGTAGACAGGCGTCGCGGCCTTGGCGGCCAGGAATTCGCCGCGCGGATCGGACCAGGTGTCGGTGTCGCCGGTCACCAGCAGCATCGGCCGCGGCGCGATCAGCGACAGCAGCATGTGACTGTCGACCGGCAGGTCCTTCACGCGGTCGGCATAGGTGCGATAGCGCGGCGCGAACCAATAGCCGTACCGGGTCGGGTCGGTGATGGCCGCAATGGTCTCGCCATAGTCGCGCCGGCTGAGGGCCGCTCCGCCCTCGCCCGAGATGACCGGCATGACCAGGGCGATGCGCGGCTCCTGGGCGGCGGCCCACAGCGTGGTCTTGCCCAGGCGCGAGGCCCCGGACAAGGCGATCTTGCGCGGATCGATGGCCGGGTCGCCCGACAGGTAATCGACGACGCGGGAGAGGCCCCAACTCCAGGCGCCGATCGCACCCCATGCGTCGGGCTGGCGCGGACCGTCCTGCGATCCGAACAGCGTCCGCACGCCGAAGGCCGCGCCGCCGTCGAAATCTGGCTCGATATCACCGTAGTAGACGTGAGCCACAGCTAGGCCACGCTCCAGGAAAGGCTTGGGATCGAAGCCCGCCAGCAAGGTTGCCTGGCGGCCGGGCACACGCTTCTTCTCGCGCACGTTCCAGCCGAGGCCCTCCTCGATGCCCGGGTCGTCGAACACCAGGACATTGGGCGAGAAGCCGATGTGCAGCAGCACCGGAACCGGCCCCTTGGCGGCGGCCGGCGCATAAAGGACCACGCGGATCGTCGGGCTATCGGCATGGCCCGGGAAAATCAGCCGCGCCTGGGTCCGCGCAGCCAGCCTACCGAAACTGGCGACGCCGGTCTCCCAGGTGTCGGCGTTCAGGGGAACATAGGTCGTCGGCGTACGGCCGAACTGGTGGACGCGGAACAGCTCCAGCACCTCGCCGCGTCGCGTCTTGGCCCAGGTCGCCGCATCGCCGACCGGCGCACCGCTTTCAAGCTTCAGCGCCTCGGGCAGGACATAGGCCCCGACCCTGCTCTCGTCGGTATTGACCTTGGCCGCGACGGCCTGGGCGCAGACGGGCGAGACGCCCGGGCACAACGCCAGGGCCAGACCTCCGAACACCAAACCTCTTAAAGAGCCGGGACCGCCCGGAAGGCGACCGGTCCCCAGTCGAAGGAGGAAATTCGAAAGGGAGAAGGCTGACGCCCGGGTCCGGCCCAATACAGTCGAAACTGACGCCAGAAGCAGGATCGCTGGCGCGCGCGCCGTCCTGGTCGTGATCCACATGCCCGCCTCCCCTTTTCGTCTTCGCCTGACCCGAGAGACGCGCGTCCGGCGTTTTTGGCCGCCAGATCAAGGCGACACCGGTGTCAGGTCCAACGCGAAAGACGAACCAAACGACCGTTTGAGACAGACAATCACGAACGCCGTTTGCCGTCAACTATGACTGTCAATTGTGTGATTTTACCAATGAAGCTGGACAGGGATCGGGATTTGCCCTCATTTGCCGTTCAAGATGACGGCAAATATAGATTCAACCTCCGATCGCAACGGCAAGGTGCGAGGCCCGCACGCCGAGCGCCGCGCAGCCATGCGCCAACGCCTGGTCGACGCCGCCATCGCCTGCCTTCACCGGGTCGGCTACGCCGCCACCACGACCCAGTTGGTCATGGAGGAGGCCGGGGTCAGCCGCGGCGCCATGCTCCACCACTTCCCGACCAAGGTGGACCTGATCATCGCCGTGGCCGAAGCCGCCGCGACTCACCAGAACCGTTATGTCCGCCGCCGCCTGGGCGCCATCCCGCCCGGCATGGATCGCTATCTGGCCATCACCGAGGCGACCTGGGAGGTCATGCGTGAACCGCCGGCCATCGCGCTGATCGAGATCGTCATCGCCTCCCGCAGCGACCCTGCCTTGGGCGAGCGCTTCCCGGCCATCGCCGCCGAGTTCGAGGCCAGCCAACGCGAAGGCGTCTGGGAGATGGCGCGCGAACTGGGGGTCCGAGACCAGGACGCCATCGAACGCATGGTCCGCCTGCATCGCGCGGCCATGCGCGGCCTTGCCATCGAGATGCTGTTCACGGGCGACCGAGCAGCGGCGGAAGGCGGCATGGAACTGCTGGAGTGGTACAAGCAGCACCTGACCGGAAACTTGCTGACCCGCGGGGACGCCCCGCTATTTGGAACGGCGAAGACGACATAGCTGCGGCTTGACGCTGCGCGCCGACGCCAAGCCGGCGCCTGCGACCGCGCGACAGGCCGTCGTTGCGTGGCAAGCAATCGCCGTTGCAATCATTGCGTTCGACGATCCAAGCCCCTCGATCGATAAGCCCCCGCCGACAGCAAAACGGGGGTTTTCGAGTTATGCGACGACAGTGGCTTATGGGCGCCGCGGCGGCCCTGGCGGCAGGACCCGCCTGGGCGCAATCCGCGTCGACGGAGACGAGCGGACAGGTTTCTGAACTGGTGGTGATCGGCAGCCGCGGGGCGCCGAGATTGACGACCGACACGGCCGTCCCGGTCGATGTGCTGAGCGCCGAGTCCCTGGCCGCCCGCGGCCAGAACGACCTGACCAAGACGCTGGAATTCATGTCGCCGTCGTTCAACTATCCGCGCACCTCGTCGGGCCCGTCCTCGGCCGGCGCGCGCTCGTTCACCCTGCGCGGCCTGATTCCCGACCAGACCCTGGTGCTGGTCAACGGCCAGCGCCGCCACGCCTCCTCGATCATCACCTTCAACAATGGCGCATTCCGCGGCTCCGTGCCCGTCGACCTGAACATGATCCCGCTGACGGCGATCAAGCGGGTCGAGATTCTCCGCGATGGCGCCGCCGCCCAATATGGTTCGGACGCCATCGCCGGCGTCATCAACCTGGTGCTGCGCGATGAGCCCGGCGGCGCGCACGGATCGGTGCAGTACGGCCAGACCCAGCGCGGCACGGGCAAGACCTTCATCGCCACGGCGCGCCAGGGCTTCGCCCTGGGCGACGGCGGCTTTGTCACGCTGTCGACCGAGGTCCGCGACCGGGGCGACACCAACGCCGCCGAAATCGATCCGCGTTTTGGCCGCGTCACCTCGACCCTGGGCGATCCCCAGAGCACCGACATCCAGGCCGCAGCCAACGCCGAGCTGCCGCTGAAAGGCGGCGCGACCATGTTCGGCTACCTGACCCTGGGTCGGCGCGAGTCGGAGATGAGCCCGCTCTTCCGGGCGCCGACCGTATTCCCGGCCTTCTACCCCAACGGCTTCCTGCCGATCGTCAATCTCGACCTCAAGGACCTGGGCGCCAATATCGGCGTGCGCGGAACCTTGGCCGGCTGGAACTGGGAGCTGACCGACACCTTCGGCTATTCCAAGGGCGACTACGGCGTCTCCAACACCGTCAACACCTCGTTGGGGACCAACAGCCCCAAGGCGTTCTACGGCGGCGGCGCGCGCTACCGGCAGAACCTGGTCAACCTGACGGTTCGCCGGGCGCTGGACGTGATGGCGGGGGCCAACCTGGCGGCCGGCGTCGAGCATCGGTTCGAGGCCTATGAACTGGTCTCGGGCGAGCCTGGCTCCTACACGCTCTCAGGCGCCCAGGGCTTTCCTGGCTTCCATCCGCCCTCCCCGGTCGATGTGGACCGCACCGGCCGCAGCGCCTTCATCGACGCCGAGCTCAGCCCGATCCAGGGCCTGAACCTGGGCGCCGCCGCCCGCTTCGAGGACTATAGCGACTTCGGCGATGCGACGACCGGCAAGCTGACCGCCTTCTGGCGGCCTGCGCCGCTGATCGCCCTGCGCGCGGCCGTCAGCACCGGCATCCGGGCGCCGTCGCTGCAGCAGCAATACTTCTCGACGGTCACCAGCCAGCTCAACAACGGCGTGTTGCAGAACGTCGGCAACTTCGCGGTCACCGATCCGGTGTCGGTGGCCCTGGGCGCCAGCCCGCTGCGGCCGGAAAAGTCGAAGAACTATTCGGCCGGCATTGTCCTGACGCCCGGCCACGGCCTGACCTTCAGTCTCGACGCGTTCCGCATCGACATCAACGACCGCATCGCGATGACCGAGAATCTGCAAGGCCCGCAAGTGGCGGCGATCCTGGCCACGAACGGCGTGACCAACGCGGCGGTGGCGCGTTTCTTCACCAACGCCTCCGACACCCGCACCCAGGGCTGGGAAGCCACCCTGCGGTGGGATGCGCGCCTGGCGCAGGACACGCGTCTGGCCCTGACGATGGGTTACGGCGCCTTCGACACCGATCCGCTGCGCATCCGGACCAATCCGGTGTTGCCGTCCATCCCCCTGCTGGGCCCGACCTCGATCGACGCCGTGGCTGACGCCCAGCCGCGCCTGAAGGCCCTGGTCAATGCTGAGCTGTCCTGGCGCGCCTGGCGGTTCACCGCCGACGTCACCGACTTTGGTTCGACCTCGATCCCGTTCGGGACCGGCTCGATGCGGATGCAGGGCAAGACCTCGGTGGACCTTTCGGCCGCCTGGAGCGTGACCAAGGCCCTGACCGTGACGGCCGGGGTGATCAACGCCGGCGACACCTATCCCAACCGCGTTCCCGGCGAGGCCACCGGTCGGCCCTACAGCGAGTTCGACCCGATGGGCTTCAACGGCCGTGAATATTTCCTGCGCCTGACTGCGGAGTTCTGACCATGAAACTGTTGCGCAAAGCCGCCTGCTCGCTCGTCGCCCTCGCCCTTGCCGCCGGTCCCGCCGGCGCCTGGACGCGGCCGGGCCACATGGTCACCGCCGCCATCGCCTATGACGAGATCGAAAAGCGTCGACCCGACCTGATCGACACCATCGGCGCGATCCTGGACGCTCACCCCGACCGGGGCGCGTTCCAGGTGGCGGTCGACCGCACCACGGGCCGCGAACGCCAGCGGCGGATGTTCCTGGAATGCGCCCGCTGGCCCGACGATGCGCGGCAGACGGCCTACGACCATCCCAGCTGGCACATCACCCTGTGGGGCGTGGCCGAGCCCGACGCCCCGCCCGCCGCCCAGGCCAGGCTCAAGGCGCGAGCGGGCCGCCAGACGGGCGAGGCGCTGGAAGGCCTGGCGCTGAACTATCGCGTTCTCGGCGATCCGTCGGCTTCGGCGGCGGAGAAGGCCACGGCGCTGTGCTGGCTGCTGCATGCGACCGGCGACATCCACCAGCCGTTCCATACGACCGAGCTGTTCTCGGCCGCCTATCCGGACGGCGACGCCGGTGCGGGACGACAGTTCCTGATCGACCCGCTGCCGCCCCACCAGCCGATCGCCCTGCACTGGCTATGGGACGACAGCATCAGCCGCTCGGGCCTGCCGGCCGACGCCGATGCGCGGGCTCGGGAGATCAAAGCCCTGCATCCGCGCGCGGCTCTGGAGGAACTGAAGGCTCCGACCGTCCCGGCCAATGCCGAGCCCGACTTCAAAGCCTGGGCCCGCGACGAGAGCCACGCCCTGGCCCGGTCGTTCGCCCTGCCGGCGCGCTCGCCCACCAGCCCGACGACGGCTGGCGCCACGCCAGCCTCGGACGGCTACTGGACCAAGGTGCGCACCGTCGCCGAACGACGGGTGGCGATCGCGGGTTATCGGATGGCCGATCTGGTCATCGCCGCCATGGATGCGCCGAAGTAGGCGCGCTCAGGCCACGGCCCGGACCGGCGCTTGCGGGCGCCGGTCACGGGCGGCCTCGTCCTTCAGCCAGGCCCACAGCGGCGCGACCTGATTGCTCCGCAGGCGGCTGGGCTTGGCGACAAGCCGGTAGGCGCCGGGATAACGCACCGCCGGCAGGCCCAGCTCGACCAGCCGGCCCGAGCTCAGGTGACCGGCCATGATCACGTCGATGCCCGGCGCGATGCCAAGCCCGGCCGCAGCGGCCTCGTACAGCGCTTGGGCCATGTCGAACGTGCTGGCTTCGCGCGGCAGGCCGCAGTCGACCCCGGCCTCGTGCGACCACCACGCCCACATATCCTGGTGCTGGGCAAAGGTCAGCAGGCGCTCGTCGGCCAACCGGCGGGTCCCTTCGCGCAGGCGGCGAGCCACCGCGGGCGAGGCGACGGGCGTGATGCAGCCCTGCAGAAGGGTCTCGGCATGCAGGTCCGCCACGTCGACATCGCCGGCGCAAAGGCCAAGATCCGCCACGCCGGCGCGGATCGCCTCCGCGGTGCGGGTGGTGACGATCGCGACTTCGATGTGGGGATGAAGGGCGTAGAAGCGCTCGATACGCGGGATCAGCCACCCGACCGCCAGTGAATGCGACAACGAGATGCTGATCTTCTGCGCAGCCGGCTTGGCCTCGAGATCGCGGGCCGCGCCGAGGATGGCGCGATAGGTCGGCTCCAGGGTGTCCAGGCATGCGCGCCCGGCGTCGGTCAGGCGCATGCCGCCCGGATGGCGCACGAAGACCTCGTGACCGACAAAGGCGGTAAAGGCCTGGATGCGCCGGGAAAACGCGGCGGGGCTCAAGGCGCAACGGTCCGCGGCGATGCGGAAACTGGGCGCGCGGGCCGCCTCGACAAAGGCCTCGATCACCTCGAGCCTTGGAATGCGCCGGGACATGCAAGGCCCCTTCGGTGAATGTCGCCGGAGGACTAGGTCGGGGCGGTAACCGATTTACGACAGCTTCGACAACGGATCACGATTGAAGCGTTCGGCTATCGGCTGGCGGCGATCTGGGCGCCGGGCCGTTGATCCTCGATCAAGACCCGCGCCAGGCTTGCGGCGGCGCCTCCTGGATCGGCCTGATCGGCGACAATGCGCAGGTCGACCTCCAGTCGCTGAGGCGTGGCTTCGATCAGGGTGTAGCCCGAGCGCTCGATGTCGGCGAAGCGGATGTCGGCGTTGCGGGCGCGGACATCGCCATAACGAGCCTTCGGCGCATGGCTGGCGGCCAGGCAGGTGGTCACCAGCTCGGTCGCCACGGGCGGCGTATCGGGCCCGCCCTTGCGCAGGTCGTTGACTATGTAGGCGTGGATGTCGCCGCTGAGGACCACCGCGTTGCGCACCGACGGGCGCGCCAGGCTTCGCATCAGGCGCTCGCGGGCGGCGGCATAGCCGTCCCACTGGTCGGACATCACGCCTTCCGGCGTCTCGATCGGCGCGACCACCGTCTGCTGGGCCAGCAGGGTCCAGCGCCCGTGCTCGGCCCTCAAGGTCTCGTCCAGCCAGGCTTCCTGGGCCGCGCCCAGCATGGTGCGGTCGGCTGCCGCCAGGTCGGGACAATCGCGGCGCGGGCGGTTGCCGCTCTGGCCCGGCGGATTGCAGGCCTGGACCGAGCGGTATTGCCGTCCATCCAGCACCGGCATGCTGACCAGATCACCCCAGGCCAGACGGCGATAGAGCCTTGGCCCGTCGGGCCGGGTCCACAGACTGGGCCGCACCGGCAGGTGCTCGAAATAGGCCTGGTAGGCCGCCGCCCGGCGGCGGGCGAAAACGACGGGGTCCAGCGCCTTCAGATTGGCCAGGTCGGCATAGTCGTTCTCGACTTCGTGGTCGTCCCAGGTCACGACCCAGGGCGCCAGCCGATGAGCCTCGCGCAGGTCGGGGTCGGATTTGTAGATCGCGTGCCGGCGGCGATAGCCGTCCAAGTCGGTGGGTTCGGGCGTATCGAACGTGCGAACCTTGGGAAACTGGGCGTAGCTGTTCTCGTAGATGTAGTCGCCCAACTGCACGACGAGATCGGGCTGGGCGGCGACCATGTCGCGATAGGCGGCGAACCATCCCAGTTCGAAATGCTGGCAGGAACTGACCGCGATCCGCGCGCGCCCGGCGCGCTCGGGCGTGGTGGCGGTGCGGCCAACCGGGCTGACCGAGCCCAAGGCGTGGAAACGATACCAATAGGTTCGACCGGGACGCAGGCCCTCGATCTCGACGTGCACGGCATGGCCCAGGGTCGGGCTCGCCGCGCGCCGGCCGCGCCGCACGATGCGCCGGAAGGCCTCATCCTCGGCGACCTCGTAGGCGACCGGCGCGGCCGGGGCGTCCAGTGGCGCGCCGCCGGCGCTGAGACGGGTCCACAGGACAAAGCCATCGGTCGACGGATCGCCGCTGGCCACGCCCATCGCGAAAGGTTCGGCGGGCGCGGCGCGACGACTCTCCAGCCCGTCCGCCGCCGTCGCGCGCGCCAGGAAGAGACCGCTCGAGGCGGCCATCACGGCGCGGCGAGTCAGCAGGGACATCGGTGAGATCCGCTCGTGAGAAGGAGACGGAGGCGATCCGGCCGCGACGACCGGACCGCCCCGCATGGTCAGAAGTCGAACCGGGCGCCGATCCCGTAGGTGGCCGGCGCGCCGACGAGGCGAGCCGCGCCGTTCAGCTCGGGGAAATAGACCTTGTCGGTGATGTTGCGCCCATAGGCGTAGAGCGTCCAGTTCGAGGGCGTCGCCAGGTCCACCCGGGCGTTGACCAGGGTGTAGGCCTTGGCGGTGTTGCCCGGCGCGGCGTTGAGGCGGTTGGACTCCTCGCCATGGTGCGTGACGCCCAGGCGGCTGCGCAGAGACCAGCCGTCCTTCAGGGTGACGCTGTGGTTCAGCGACGCCGTGGCCGAGACGTCCGGCGCCCCCGGCAGCGGGTCGCCAACCGTCTGCAGCACGTCGGCTACGCGGTTGGACGAGAATGACAGGATCTCGGTGTTGAGCCAGGCGGCGTTGACGTCGAAGGTCAGGCCCTGGCGCTGGGTGCGCAACAGCTGGGCGCTGAGCGCGACCTCGATACCCTTGCTGCTGGCCTTGCCGACATTGGCGCGGCCGTTGGTGTCGTTGGCCAAGCGGGTCGTGGCCTGCAGCTCGCTGAAGCGATAGTCGAAGGCGTCCAGCGACAGGCGCAGGCGCGGCGTGGTCCAGCGCAGACCCGCCTCGTAGGCGCGCACGGTCTCCGACGCGAACGGCTTGGTCTCGGCCACGGTGAAGATCGAGGTGCCATCGAAGCCGCCGCCGCGATAGCCGGTGCCGCCCGAGACGAAGACGTTCAGGTTGGAAGTGACGTCATACTTCACGGTCAGGCGGCCCGAGACGTTGTCGTCCTCGAACTTCTCGTCCCACGAAAACGGGTTGGTGGTGGCGAAGGTGGTCGTGAAGGTGCTGATGCCCCACGGATTGCGGTCGACATTGCGGCCGACATAGTTGGCGTTGTCCCGGGTGTAGCGCAGGCCGGCCGACACCTGAAGCCGGTCGATCAGGCGGTAGTCGACCTGGCCGAACAGGGCGAAGCTTTTGCGCTTCTGGCGGTGCAGGTTGTCGTAGTTGGTCAGGGCCGAATAGCTGATCCAGTTGGTGTCGAACTTGACGTCGTCGGTCACGTAGAAGGCGCCGGCGATCCAGTCCAGCTTGCCGCCGGTGTCGTCGGCCAGCCGCAGCTCCAGCGACGACTGGCTGAGCTTTTCGTTGGCGTCGAAGTACGAGGCCGGATACGGCGAGCCGTCGCCATTGCCCTGCACCGAGCGCTTGCTGCCCTGCCAGCCGCCGACGGCGGTGAAGTTCAGGTTCTCGCGGACCTTGTGGCTGAGGGTCGCCGAGCCGCCATAGATGTCGATGCGCTGGGTCGGATAGCCCACCGAATAGAACTCGTAGGGGTCATCGTTCTCGCCGGCGTTGGCGACCGTGGCGTCCTGAGCGCGCGAGATCCGATCATACTGGCGGGTGTCGCCCCGGTCGCGGCTGCCGAACAGCTTCACGACCAGGTCGCTCTCGGGCGCCATCTTGAAATCGAAGGTGGCGCGACCGGCGAACAGGTCCTTGTCGCCGAAGCCCTCGCGACGGCCCGGATCGACCAGCGCCGGCACCTGGGTCTGAACCACGCCGCGCACCGACGGACGGAAGCCGGCCAGCAGACCCGCGCCGGCGCCGGTCATGAAGCCGCCGCCGTTCTGGGCCAGTACGGACAGGCGCACGCCCAGGTTCTCGCTAACCGGACCGCCGACCGAGGCTTCCATCTCGGTATAGTCGTAGCTGCCGTATTCGACGCGGCCGGAGCCCTCCAGCACCTCGCCGGGACCACGCGTGATGGCGTTGATGACGCCGGCGGTGGTGTTGCGGCCGTAGAGCGTGCCTTGCGGACCTTTCAACACTTCGATGCGGTCGAGGTCGAACAGCGGCATGCCCAGATAGGCGTTCGAGGTCTGGTAGACGCCGTCGACATGCATCGCGACGGAGGGGTTGCCGTTGGGCTTGTAGTCGTCGGCGCCGCCGATGCCGCGGATGCTGATCAGGCCATAGTTGGTGCCGCCGAACGCATAGTTGACCGACACGCCCGCGACCTGGTCGACCAGGTCAACGACGTTGGTAATGCCGCGTCGTTGGGCGTCGCCGCCCTCGACCACGGTCACGGCGATGGGAACGTTTTCGATCCGCGCCGAGCGCTTCTGGGCGGTGACGACGACTTCTTCCAGTTCGGCGACGACCGGATTTTCCTCCACCGAGATCAAGAAGGTGCGCGGACCCGTCAAGGTCGCCTTCAGGCCCGAGCCGGCCAGCAGGTCGCGCAGCGCCTCGGCCGGGGCGCGGGTCCCGACCACGGCGTTGGCGCGCTTGCCCTTCACCAGGTTCGATGCATACAGCACCTGCACGTCGGCTTGCTTGGCGAAGGCCGGCAGGGCCAGTTCCAGCGGCTGGGTCGGCAGGGTGAAGGCCACGGCCGGCGTGCTCGCCTGCCGGGCCAGGGCCGGCGCGGCGGCGCCCAGGACGGCGATGGCGCAGCAGGCCATCAGGCCGCGGCGAAGACCGGCGGCGTGGGAAACTCGGTTCGTCATCGTACTTTCCTAGGCAATCGCCGGCCCCCGTCGACCGATCACCCCCAGGAACTGCGGCGGCGCCGAAAGCCTCACCTTGTCGTGAAAATTTCATCGACCGCCAACGGCCTGCGACGCCTACTCGGCGATCTCCCAGGTGGTCTCGTCGACCTGGCGGACTCGCAGGCCAAAGCCCGCCCTTAGGGCGTTGGCGAACTCCCGCGTGCCGTCGTAGCGGAACGAGCCCGAGATCCGGACGCCGTCCAGCTCGGCGCCCGACGCCAAGGCCAGCCGGTCGCTGGAGTAGCGGTTGAACGCCGCGGCGACCTGGGGCAGCGAGGCGTCGCTGAACAACAGTCTGCCCTCGCGCCACGCCGTGAGTTCGTCGAGATCAGCGCTCGTCACCCGCTGGGCGCCAGCCGGCCCGGACATCATCTGGCCGGTCGTCAGCCGCCGGCTGCCCCCCTGCCCTTTTTCAACGACGTCGAGCGCGCCGTCCTCGATCAGGATCTGCGCGGCCTTGTCCTGCAAGGTCACCTGGAACCGGCCGCCGCTGCCTTGAGCGCTCTGGTCGCCGACGATCACCTGGAAGGGACGATCGGGCGCGGTGCGCGCATCGAAATAGGCCTGCCCCTCGACCAGCTTCACCCGACGAAGGGCCTTATTGTACTGGATACGAACCAACGACAGCGGAGCCAGGGTCACGCTGGATCCGTCCGGCAAGGGTGCGGTCAGGCGCTCGCCGGCGCTGGTGCGGATGGTCGCGCCGGCCGCGCTGGCCATCACCAGCGCCACGCCCCCCGTCCCCGCCGTGGCGACCGCGCCGGCCAAACCGAAGATCGCTCGCCGGCGATTGACGCCCGAGGCGTCGCGCAACGCGGCCGCGCGCATCGCCATCAGTCCAGGCGCACCCTTCGCCGCGCCCAAAGTCGACCAGGCGTCGGCCGTTGCCTGATAGGCGTCGGCATTGCCGGGCGTCTTGAGCCACTCGAGGAAGGCGCGGCGGTCCTCGGCGCTCAGCGGCCCGCGATCGGCCTTGGCGAACCAGACGGCGGCGGCGTCCTCGCGGGCGGTGTGTCCGGCCATCAGCCCGCCTCCCGCAACGCATCGCGCAGCACGGCCATCGACCGCACCAGGTTCTTCTCGACGGCGCTGACGGAGATATTCAGCCGAGCGGCGATCTGGGCGTGGCTCATGTCCTCGAAGCGACGAAGGATGACGATGGTGCGCGCCCGGGGGGACAAGGCCTTGAGGGCCGCCTGGATACGCTCGAGATTCTGCCGCCCGCCAACGACGTCCTCCGCCCCCGGAAGATCGTCGGCCAGATCGATTCGGTCCAGGTCCACGGCGTTCAGCATGGGCCGCTTGCGCTCTCGTTTGACCTTGTCGCGAAGTAGGTTGGCCGCCGCCTCGAACACGTAGCCATCGACGCTTTCCAGCGTCATCAGGCCGGGGCGTCGCAGCAGCCGCACGAACAGGTCCTGCACCAACTCTTCGCTGTCAGGCTGCGAGCCGGTGCGCTGCGTGAAGTAACGCAGCAGTGGAAGTCGCAGGCGGCGGGTCAACGCCTCGAAGCGTTCGGGACCGGTCGAGCCGGACGCCTCGCGCGCCGCGCCACGATCGGAGGCTGACATGGACATGCAGCGCCCATGCCAGCCCCTCGCGACAATCATGTGAATGTCGCGAGGCGGCGATCAGCAGTTTCCGCCGCTGACCGGGTTGCACCGCGCCCCGCCCTTGAAGGGCGCGACGTGGTAGTCGTTCCCGAACAGGTTCGGGGCCTGGTAGTAGTCGGTCGAGACCACCTGCGGGCCGGCGGCCAGGGTGGTGTCGCGGCGACCCGTGTCGTTGCGGCGGGCCTCCTCGGTGTCGATGTCCGAGCGCGAGCGGACGATGTAGCCCTTCTTGACCAGCCCGGTAACCATCTTGGTGTCGGCCAGGGCGTTGTCTTCCTGCATGAACGCCGCGTGGGCGTCGCCCGGCTTGGCGTCGATGAACGAGGTCCGGCCCTTCAGCGACGGATGGCCGACGAGGTAGGCCCCCAGATACTGCTGCTGGCCGGCCGGGCTCAGCACCAGGAAGATGAACTTGCCGCGCGCCTTGGCCACGGTGGGCCAGCCGCCGGCCAGCACGGCCTCTTCCAGGGTGGCATGGGCTCCACGCACGTCGTCGGGCGTGATCAGCTTGTCACGGCCGATGACCTCCAGGATCGAGCGGTCGTACTCGTCCCAGGCGGCGGCGTCGAACGGCAGCACCTTGACCGCGCCCGGCAGCGGCAGGGCTCCGGCCTTGGGCTCGATGATCATGAACACCGGCGTGTGGCCCGGATTGGCGTCCGACCACTGGCGCAGATCCTTCAGGCACAGGCGGAAGGTCGGGCACTGACTGCGCACGTCGATGTCCGACATGTGCAGGACCTTCAGGCCCGGCTTGTCCATACCTTCGGCGAAGAACGGCGCGAGATCCCTCTCGCCCTTCTCGCGCAGTACGCGATAGGCCATCGGGTCGGCGAAACGGCCGCCTTCCGGGTCGTGGTGCAGGTCGAGCTCCAGGCTGCGGACGCCCGCCGCCAGCTGGATCGACAGCGGCGGCTCGACATAGTCCAGGCTGCGGCGGATGTCGGGGGTCCCGCCGTTGGTGAACTCCGACTCGTAGGCCTTGCGCTGTTCCGGCGTCAGCCGGGCCAGCACGGCCTCGATGGCCGCCGTCACCTGCGGCGCGGCATAGGCCAGAACGCGCGGATCGGCCGGCAGGTGGTAGCTGTTGTGGGTGCCGACCACCTGGATCTGGTTCAGCTTCAGGGCGTCGATCTTGTCCTGAGCGGCGGCCGGGGCGGTCAGGGCCAGGGCCGCCAGCAGGGCGAGAGCTTGGGTCTTCATGATCAAATCTCCTAGCGGCGGACGGTCAGGCGGACGCCGACGAAGCGCGGGTTGGCGCGGATGGCGGTAGGGACGCCGAAGCTCTTGCCGGAATTGCCCATGTCGCGGATCCAGTCCTGGTCGAGCAGGTTCGTGCCAAAGGCCTCGACCGCCCAGCGGCCGTCGGACGCCTCGACGCCAGCGCGCAGGTTCAGCAGGCCGAAGGCCTTCTGCTGCTCGCTGGACAGGTTGTCGCTGTTGAAGAAGTAGCTCGAGCGGTGCGCATAGGTGCCCCGGAGATAGGCCTCGAGCGTGGCGCTGACCGGCTGGGTCCAGTCGGCGCCGACCGAGAAGGTGGTCTTCGGCGCCAGGCGGAAGCGGTTGCCCGACAGGTCGTAGACCACGCCCCCGACCTTGTCGCGGAAGTCCAGGTACTCGGTGTTCAGGAAATTGTAGCCGGCGAAGACCCGCAGGGTGTCGGTCAGGCGCTGGTCGTAGCTGGCTTCCACGCCCCAGGCCTTGGCGGCGCCGGCGTTGACCGTGCCCTGGGTGACATCGAGGCTGAGCGTCTGGAAGTTGGTGTAGTCGTAGTAGAAGGCCGAGATGTCGAAGCTGCCGCCGGCGATCGGCGCGCGGCCCTTGGCCCCCAGCTCATAGCTCCAGATGGTCTCGGCCTTCACCGGCGAGGGCGTGGCCAGGACGGTGGTTGCGGTCGGGTTGGTGATGTTGATCTGCGGATAGCCGCCGCGCACGCCCTTGGCGACCGAGCCGTAGAGGTTCACCGCCGGGGTCAGCTTGTAGACCACCGCCAGGCGTGGGGTGAAATACGAGAAGTCGTCCGAGGTGGTGAAGGTCTGGCCGCGCGAATTGCCCAGGAGGCCGTTGGGCACGGCGATCGGCGCGCGGCCGTCGCGTGAGGTCACCGAGGTGGACGCGGCCAGGTCGGCCTCGTCCCAGGCCTGGCGCGCGCCCAGCTCGACGGTCAGGCGCTCGGTCAGGTCGACGCTGAGGTTGCCGTAGAGGGCCACGCTGGTGCGCTTGCTAGCGATCGTCTTCAGCGAGTCGATGCGGGTCGACACCGGCAGGAAGACGCCGCCGCCGACCGGGATGGCCGGCACCGGGGTCAGCCTGGCCGGGAAGCCGCCGACCAGGTACTGCTCGTTGACGCCCAGGGTCAGGCCGTCATGCACCACGTCGCGGAACCAGCTGCCGCCGAACTGGGCGCGGACCTTGCCGCCGTTGTCATAGGCGAAGCGCATCTCCTGGCTGTTGCTCTCCTGGCGCTGGTCCTCGCGGCCGTAGAGGAAGTTGTAGCTGGTGCCGTCCGGGTCCCAGCCGTTGTCGAAGTCGATCTTGCGCCAGCCGGTGATGCTGTTGATCGTCCAGTCGCCGCGCTTCCACTCGCACAGCAGGGTGACGGTGGAGACCTCGCGGTCGAAGCGGTTCTCCATCGGGTTCTGGGCCGCGGTCGAGAAGGCGCTGGTGTCGCCGCCCGGCGAGGGCAGCGCGATGGCCTTGGCCACCGTGTCGCCGTCCTGGTCGCGCTGGTAGCCGGCCACCAGATCGAAGGTCAGGTCCTGCACCGGCCGCCAGCGCAGCGACAGGCGCGCGGCCCACAGGTCGTCGTCGTTCAGCTTGTGACCCGGATTGGCCAGGTTCTCCATGTAGCCCGCGCGCTCGCGACGGCGCACGGCCAGGCGCGCGGCCAGCTTGTCTTCGACGATCGGCGCGTTGACGATCGCCGTGGCGCTGTAGGCCTTGTAGTTACCGACCTCGCTCTGGAACTGGGCCGAGGCCTTGTCCAGATCCGCCTTGCGGGTGTGAATCGAGAAGGCCCCGACCGCCGCGCCGCGGCCGTAAAGCGTGCTCTGCGGGCCGCGCGCGATCTCGACGCGGTCGATGTCGTAGAGTTCGCTGAGCGAGCCCTTGGTGCGGCTGGAGTCGACGCCGTTGACGAAGATCGAGATGCCCGGCTCCGACGCCGCATCGGCGGTCGGGGCCTCGATGCCGCGGATCACATAGCTGGGCGAGCTGTCGTTCTGCTGCTGGATCAGCACGCCCGGCGTCAGGCTGGCCACGTCCTCCCACGAGCGCAGGTCGAAGCGATCCAGGGTCTCGCCCGAAAAGGCCTTCAGCGACAACGGCACGTCCTTGGCCGCCTGCTCGCGGAACTGGGCGGTGACGACGATCTCCTCGATCTCGCCTGTCTTGAGGTCTGGGGCCTGGGGATCCGACGCCGGCTTCGTCTGAGCATGGGCCGCGCAGGCCAGGCCCAGGGCCGCCAGCGAGACCGAGGCCGCGAATCGATTGCGTCCGCTGCGTGTCTTGATGATTTTCATAGCCTACCGTCCACCTTGGCGCTAAATACGTAACGGTGACGTAACGATAATAATCTTCAATCCGGTGAAGCGCTGATGGCGGTTTCAAGACAAGACGAGACGACGGTTTCTGACGCCCCCCGAGGCCGCGGGCGGCCTCGGGACCCCCAGGTTGAGCGCGCCGTTCGCTTCGCCGTCTGGGAGGCCCTGGGCGAGGTCGGCTACGACCGGCTGACCATGGACGAGGTCGCGCGCCGCGCCGGCTGCTCCAAGCCCGCCCTCTATCGCCGCTGGCCCGGCAAGCAGCCGATGGTGCTGGAAGCCCTGGAGGGCTTCATCGAGGACACGGTCCGCGCCCGCCCCGTGCGTATCGGCGAACCTCTGGACAGTCTGGTCGACTGGGTGGCCGGCCTGGTCATCTTCCTGTCCGGTCCGGGCCGCCGGGCGCTGCTGGCCCTCTCCCAGGCCCGCGCCACCGAGCCCGAACTGGCCGAGGCCCTGGACCGGATCGTCGACGAGGACCGCCCCAAGTTCGCCGTCGCCCTGCGCACGGCCTGGGGCCAGGACACGCCCGACGACGCCGTCCACCGGGCGATCGACGCGCTGCTCGGCGCGGTGTTCTGGCGGGTGGCGCTGATGGGCCGGACGATGTCCGAGGCCGAGGTCAAGGCCCTTTGTGAAGACGTGCTGCGCATGCGCACGCCAGCCTAGGCGTCACCAGCCCTTGTCGGCGGTCCGCTGGATGACGATCACCAAAGGCCGGGGCGGATGTCCTTCGACGAAGTCCGGCCAGCGGGTCGTCGCCTGTTCGAGAACATGACCACCGCCGTTCTTGGCCCGAGGTTTGGCCGGGTTGGGCGCCGCCGTGCGATCGTCGACGCCGGTCAGGGCGATATAGACGCGGCCAGTCTTGGGACCGGGCCCCTAACCCTCGGGCGAGGCCATCGGCATAGCGCCCGCGAGGTCGGCGACGCGGCGGGCCTCGGCGACGCTGATGCCCAGGACCGCCATGCAGACCTTGATCTGCTCGTCGGTCGCGGCCCCGGCATCCCAGCACCGCCCCGTCCGAACAGCCTTCTTGGAAACGACAGCTAAGCCTTAGATCAGATAACTCTGGCGCAGGCTGGCGATCTTCTGGTCGGTGAGACCAAAGCGCGCCTTGGTCAGGGCCACCGGACCGCCGAACTTCGCATCGATGGTCGCCAGGGCCCGGCGCATGACCTCGGGATCCGAGCCCATGATCACCTGCAGCACTTCCGGCGGCAGCTTGGACAGGGCCTGGGCCTGCTGGGCCGAGACGCCGCTGTTGGCCGCGCCGCTCTGGGCCATCTTCGCGTAGTAGGACGGCGGCGTGTAGACCTGGGTCAGGGCGTAGTCCTCCAGCACCGTGGCGCGCGGCACGCCCAGCACCGACAGGATCAGGGCCGAGGCCATGCCCGTGCGGTCCTTGCCGGCGCTGCAATTGAACGCCAGCGGACCCTCGTTCGCCACCAGGCGCGCGAACATGTCGGTGTAGTGCGGGGTCAGCATGTCCAGGAACGCCACATAGGCGTCGGCGAAGCCCTGGATGGCCTCCTCGCGGTTGGTCATCTTCATGAACGAGGCCATCGAGGCGCTCATGTCATAGTCGGTGGCGATCACCTTGGGCGCGCCCGGCTTGCCCAGGAAGGGGCTCGGCTCGGAGGTGCGCTCCTGCGGGCTGCGCAGGTCGCAGATGGCAGTGACGTCCAGCTTCGACAGATAGGCGAAGTCGGCCATGGTCAGGCCAACCATCACGCCCGAGCGGTAGATGTGGCCCCACTTGACCTGACGGCCGTCGGCGGTGCGCCAGCCGCCGACGTCGCGGAAGTTGCGACCGCCTTCCAGCGGCAGCAGGCGCTCGGCCACGCGGGTCTGGCGGCCGTCGGCCGACGTCACAAGGAAGTACGGGCGCGGCGAGACCGGGGCGTCCACCGCCACGGCATTGCCCGTGGCGGTCTTCAGCGGCTTCATGGCGCGCTTCTGGGCGTCTGGGTCGGCCGAGACCAGGACCGAGACGGCCTGGGCGCCGGTCCAGTCCAGGCGCACCGCGCCCGGACCCGTACGTTCTGCCTTGGCGTCCAGGGCGGACGCCGCGGCCGCGGCGGGAGCCAGCGCCAGGGCGCTGGCGACGGTCAGGAACTGACGACGATCCATGGTCTTCTCTCCCCTCAGAACTTCACGTTGGCTTCGACGCCGAACGTGCGCGGCTCGTTGAAGATCGCGTACGTGCCGAGCGCGGCGTTGTAGTTGCGCAGGAAGGCGTAGGACTTGTTGGTCAGGTTGCGTGACCAGACCGACAGTTGCAGGGCCGGCGCGCCCTCGGCCAGCCGGATGTCGGCCAGGGCCAGGCGGCCGTTCATCGTGAACGACTTATCGCTCAGCGTCGGGTCCGTCGTGCTGGTCATCTGGGCGTCGGCGAAATTGGCGTCCAGGTGGGCCTTGAACATCGCGCCGAAGGCCGGACGGACATAGTCGGCGGCCACGCTGCCGGCGTTCTTGGGGCTGTACAGCGGATAGATGGTCGACTGGGCGTTGGTGAAGGGGTTGAAGGCCTTCGACAGCTTGATGTCGGTATAGGCGTAGCTGGCCGACAGGGTCAGGCCCTCGACCGGCATAATGGTCAGGTCAGCCTCGAAGCCCCTGGTCTTGCCCGTGGCGGCGTTGGTGGTTTCCAGCGTGCCGCGGTTGTTGTTGAGGATCAGGACGTTGAAGTCGACCTGGGCGTCCTTGATGTCGCCGGTGAAGGCCGCGACGTTCAGGCGACCGCGACGGTTCCAGAACTCGGTCTTGGCCCCGACCTCGAACATCTCGACCTTTTCCGGGTTATAGGCGCGGTAGGTCAGCGAGCGCGAGTTGGCGCCGCCCGCCTTATAGCCCGTGGCCCAGCGGCCATAGAGGTTGATGTCATTGGTGACGTCATAGGCCACGCTGACCATCGGGTCGACGTGACTCCAGCTCGCGTCCAGCGGCACGCGGCCGACGACGGTGTTCTTGTTGCTGTCGATGTAGCTGGGCAGGACGCCGTTGACGATGTCCAGCGAGCCCTTCTTGGCGTCCTTGGTGTAGCGGGCGCCGACCGTGACGTGCAGCTTGTCGTCCAGCACCGGCGGGGTCCAGGCGGCCTGGCCGAAGGCGCCGTAGCTGGTCGTTTCGACGTGGCTGGCGCGGTCCAGGATGATGGTGTTGAAGTCGATCGACAGCTGCGTATAGGCCGTGCCCGTGGCGTTCCACTGCAGCGAGTTCGGGGTCTGGGCGTTGTCGCTGACCTTTTCGCGGAAGTAGAAGACGCCGCCGACATATTCCAGACGATCGGTCTTGCCGACCAGCTGGAACTCCTGGCTCACCTGGTCCTGCCACACGCGGGCGACGCTGTAGCGGGCGAACGGCGCGTTCGGCTGGAACACCGACAGGGCCACCGCGCCATTGTCGAACTGGGTCTGGGTCAGCTTGCGGTACGAGCTGATCGACTTCAGGTCCAGATTGTCGGCCAGCTTCCAGGTCAGGTTCAGGCGGTGGCCGAAGGTGTCGCCCTCGCTCATCTGCAGCGGCACGCCGACGCTGGCGCGCTTGGCGCGATCGGGCTGGGCCGGGGTCAGCGGCGCCAGGGCCAGGGCGCCCTTCTTCTCCAGCTGCACATAGTAGGGCGTTGAGCCGTCGTACGAGAGGTCGTAGGCGTAGTCGGCGCTGAAATTGTCGGACGGACGCCAGGCGAACTCCAGGTTCACGCCGCGCTTGTCATAGCTGTTGAAGTCCGGCTGGCCCGAGGTGGTCGGGTTGATGGTCGTGCCGTCGCGCTTGGTCAGCAGGGCGTCGACCTTGACGCTGAAGCCCTTGTACTCGGGCAGATCGATGTGGGTTTCCAGCTTGTAGCCATTGTAGTTGCCGTAGCCGAGCGTGGTGTTCATGCCGAACACGCCGGTCGGGGCCTTGGTGACGATGCTGACGGCGCCGCCTTCGGTGTTGCGGCCGAACAGGGTGCCTTGCGGCCCCTTGAGAACCTCGATGCGCTCGACGTCATAGAGCGCCGAGCCCAGGCCCTGGGCGCGGCCCAGATAGACGCCGTTGACATAGACGCCGACGGCCTGGTCGCGGGCGGGCTGGTTGGCGTCGCCCAGGGCGCCGATGCCGCGCATGCCGATCGTCAGGGCCGACTTGCGCGCGAAGAACGGGGCCACGCGCAGCGAGGGGATCGAGCCGTCGCCCAGGTCTTCCACCGACTGGATGTGACGGGCCTTCAGGGCCTCGCTGTCCATGGCCGAGATAGCGATGGGGGTGTCCTGCAGGTTGGTCTTGCGCTTCTGGGCGGTGACCACGACCTCTTCCAGGCTGATCGCGCTGTCGGCCCCGGCGGGTTCGGCCGCCGTGGCAGGTTCAGCAGCATGCGCCACGCCGCACAGCGCCAGGACGGCCACGCCCGTCAGCAGGCCGGCGCGCAGCGCCGACGTCTCGAAACCCCGTTTCATCGTGTTGTCCCCTTTGTCCGACCGATCGTCGGCTTCGGGGCCGCCGTCTAAGCTTGGGCTGTGACTTTAGAACGAATGTTATGTTGCAGTTTCACGAAGGTCGACGCTATCTGGCGCGCGGACTTGCGGTCTTCCTCCGGGCAGGGAATATGCGCCATGCCCTCGCGCCCGCCCCATTCGTCACCCGCCGGATCATCCACTTCCGTGCGCGCCCTGGAGCCGCAGGACAACACCCGCACCCGCCTGATCGCCGCCGCCGCGGCCCTGGTCGCCGAGGGCGGAATCGCCGCCGCCTCAGCTCGCGCCATCGCCGCCCTGGCCGGCGCCTCAGCCAGCGCGATCAACTACAATTTCGGAAACATAGAACGCTTGTTACTGACCGTGTTCGAACAGGGCGTGGACGACACCCGGACCTGGCTGAAGACGGTCGCGCCGCAGATCGCGCCCCTGCCCCACACGCCCGACGGCGGGGCCTGGGCCCTGCGGCACATGCTCGCCGCCTGGACCTCGGATGGCCGACGCCTGGCGCTGACCTACCAGGAAGCCATCACCGCCGGCGCAGCGCCGGCCGCCGCCTGGACGCGCCTCTGGCGGGACTTCTGGATCGACACGACCCAAGCCTTCGGCCTGACGGCCATGGACGGCAGGGTGCTGCACGCCTTCTTCGAGCACGAGGCGCTGTACAATCTCTCAGCCTGGTCTCCCGCCCTGGAAAGCGCGGCCCTGGCCGACATGGTGGATCATCTGGCGAACGTGTGGCTGAAAGCGCCGCACCGTCCGTCGCGCGACGCGATCGTGCTGGCCGAGCGCACGGCCGGCACGCGCCCCTACGGATCGGTGCCGCCCGCCGCCATGCGCATCGCCAAGGCCGCCGCCGAGGTGGTCGAGGACAAAGGTCTGGCCGGCCTGACCCACAGGGCCGTCGCCACCCGCGCGGGCGTCACGACGGGCTCGGTCACCCACCACTTCCGCTCGATCGAGGACCTCGTCGCCGGCGCCATCCGCGGCCAGGTCCAGGCCATGACCGAGGAGGCGATCGAGCGGAGCAATGGCCCGCCGCCGATCGACGACTTGCTGACGGCCGACATCCTGATCGCGGCGCTGCGCCAGCACGTCACCGCCGACACCCCCTCGCCCGCCGTCATCCGCCGCCGCCGGCTGTTCCTGGCCGCCGTGCGCCGCGAGGAGCTGGCCCTGGCCGGCGCGGTGATCCGCTTCTCGTACGGCGGCACCCTGCGCGACAGCTTGGGCCGAATCTACGGTTTCTCAGGCGGCGCGCTGGTGCTGCAGGCCGGCGTCCTGGCCCGGCTGATGGCGTCGATCTGGTTCGCCTGCGCCGGCGACGAGGACCCCGCCGCCGCACGCCTGGCGCTCTTCACCGGGATCGAGGCTCGCTTCAGCGCCCAGGCCGGCGCCGCTTGCAATCTGGGGCACACTGACGTTTCCGACGGTTGACCCGAGCCCAAGGAGCGCTCCTAGTAGGCGCATCGACCCAGGAGAGCCGCATGTCCCCGACGTCGCTGACCTCAGACGAACATTCCCTTCTTCGTGAAATCCGCAACGCGGGCAGCGTGGTGCTGCACCCCGAGGCGCGCAGTTTCGCCGACGCCGAGAGCCTCACGCGCAAGGGCCTGGCCCGCGCCGTGACCATCCGCGGCGTCGCGAGCTCGACCTTCCTGCTGTCGGGAGACGGCTTCGCCTTGGCCGGCCGGCTCGGCCCGTTCCAAAGGTCTGAAGACCTTGGCGCCTAAGTAGCCGGCAGCCGAATGGGAAACGACGAGTTTTGCATCGACGCAGGATCCCGGATTTTTCCCTCAAGCGTGGGCGGCGGGACAAGCCCGCCGACTCAGCCCTGGGCGCCGCCGACCACCATCTGGTCGATGCGGATCGTCGGCTGGCCCACGCAGACAGGCACCATCTGCCCGTCCTTGCCGCAGACGGCGACACCGCCGTCGAGCGCCAGGTCATCTCCGATCATGGAGATGTGCTTCAGGGCCTGATAGCCCACCCCAATCAGGGTGGCGCCCTCCAGCGGCGCGGTGATCCGGCCATCCTCGATCAGATAGGCCTGCTCGGCGGAGAAGTTGAACTGGCCGGAAGTGATGTCCACGGTGCCGCCGCTGAACTCCACAGCATAGATCCCGGTCTTGACCGAGCCGATGATCTCGCGCGGATCAAAAGCCCCGCCGTCCAGGAAAGTGTTGGTCATTCGGGTCATGGGCAGGTGGGCGTAGGACTGGCGCCGCCCGTTGCCCGTGAGGTTGTCCTTCATGATCCGGGCGCTGGTCTTGTCCTGCATGAGGCCAACCAGCCGTCCGTTCTCGATCAGCGTCGTTCGCTGGCCGGGCACGCCCTCGTCGTCGATGTTGAGCGAGCCGCGCGCGCCGGGAAGCGTGGCGTCATCGACGACCGTCACGCCCAGGGCGGCGATCTGCTCTCCCATCAGGCCGTTGAAGGCCGAGGAGCGCTTGCGATGGGCGTCGCCTTCCAGGCCATGGCCGACGGCCTCGTGCAGCAACACGCCGGGAAAGCCCGGCCCCAGGACCACGGTCATCTCTCCGGCCGGGGCGGGCCTGGCGTCCAGATTGGTCAAGGCGATGGAGGTGGCCTTGCGCACCATGTCGGCCAGTCGTTCGGCGTCGAACTGGTCGAGCGTGAACCGGCCACCGCCGCCGCTTGATCCGGAGGAGCGCTTGGCGTTGCTCTCGGCCAGCACGTTGATATCCAGCCGCACCAGGGGCCGCAAATCGCCTGCCAACGCGCCGTCTGTTGCCGCTAGCAGGATGATGGTGTCCTCCACCGACAGGCGCGCGTTGACCTCGACGATCCGCGGATCGACGGCTCGGGCCATCTCGTCGAGCCGGCGCAGCAAGGCCACCTTCTGGATGGTGTCCAGCCCGCCTGATGCCTCGATCGTCGCATAGGCGCCCGCATCGTCAGGGACGGCCCTGACTTCGACGCCGCGGCCGCTTTGCGCAGCGTCGACGCCGTGGACCTGCATGCTGCGGGCCGCGGCGCTCACCGCTTCGATCGACTTAGGGCTGATGTCGCTGGCATAGGCAAAGGCGGTGTTGTCGCCAGTGACCGCCCTTGCGCCGACCCCTTGGGAGACGTTGAAGACCGCGCGCGCGACCTTGCCGCGCTCCAGGGCCCATTCATCGCGGGTGGAGGTCTCGAAATAGAGGTCGCCATAGTCGGCGCCCCTTCCCCAGAGGCCGCCCAGGGCGTTCTGCACCTTGACCACATCCAGGTCGTTGGCAGCCAGAAGCTTGCTGTCGGCCTGGGCCAGCCGCGTGGCGGCAGTGAGCATGCGATTTTTCTCCTTCATCAATGGGAGGCGATCAGCGGCCGGCGATCTGCAGGTCGGGCAGCAGAACCGAGCCCGTGCGCACCCCGCCCGAGCGGTGGACGTCGGCGCCGACGGCGATGATCGCCTGCAGCATCGCTTGAAGATTGCCCGCGACCGTGAAGCCCTCGACGGGACCTACGACTTGGCCGTTCTCGACCCAGAACCCAGAGGCCGCGCGCGAATAGGCGCCGGTCGTCGGATTGACCCCGCCGCCCATGAACCGCGTCAGCCAAAGGCCGGTCCCGAGCTTTCGGAGCATGGAGTCGAGGTCGTCGCCCGGCCGAGTATCGCGGCTCGTCAGGGTCAGATTGCGCATGCCGCCGGCGTTGCCGGTGGACGAAAGTCCCAACTTCCGGGCCATCCGGCTGCCCAGGAAAAGCCCTTTCACCAGCCCGTCCTCGACGACTTGGCGGCGCTTGCCGGCCACCCCTTCGTCGTCGAACGCGGCGCTGGCCAGGCCAAACGGCTCGAAGGGGTCTTCGGTCAACGAAAGATGGGGCGCGGCGATGGTTTGCCCCAGGGCGTCGGGCAGGAAAGTCATGCGCCGATACTGCGCCTGGCCGCCCAGCTGCGCGCAAAGATCGCGCACCAGGCTGGCGGCTACGGTCGCATCGATCAGGACCGGCGCGCGCCGGGTGCTCAAGGTCGTCGCGCCCAACCTGGTCAAGGCCCGTTGCGCGGCGCGGCGGCCAACGACGCTTTCGGGATCAAGCCCCTTGTACTGGCGATCGACCGACATCCAATGGTCCTGCACCATTGCCTTGTCGCGCTCGGCGATCACCTGGCACCAAAGCGACTGCATCGAGGCCCCGCCGGTGCGGCAAAATCCCTGGCTGGTGGCCAACGCCCATCGGCTATCCCGGCTGGCGGCGCCGGCTTGGGTAACCCTGACCTTGTCGCCCGTCGCTTCGCCAAGCGCGGCGGCTTCCAGCGCCAGCGCGGCCTGGATCAAGTCCGCTGCGCTACTGCCCGACGGCGCAAACAGGGGAACATCCGGCGTGGCCCAGGCCAAGGCGTCTCGATCGGCCAGGCCCGCGTCCTCATCCGGCTCCAGCTGCGTGGCCATGGCGAGTGCTTGCTCGACGGCCTTGTCGATCGCCTCGCGGCTCAAGGCCTGGGTTGTGGCGCTGCCGGTGCGTCCGTTCTGATGGACCGTCACCACGAGCGATTGGTCGCCGTCGCGGGTAGCCGTCTCCACCGCATGGTTGGCGACCTGAATATTGATCCCGCCGGCCTCGCTGACGATCGCGCCGGCCTGCGCCGCGCCCAGGGCCGCGCTCTTGTCGATCGCGTAGGATGCCAGCTTGGCCAGGTCGGCCTCGGTCCGCAGCAGATAGCCATCACCGCCTTGGCGGGGTTCGGCCGCGGGAGCACGAGAAAGACTGCTGACGTTCATGGGGAACCCTTGCGCAAAGCCGGCCGCGACAAGGATGAGGACGGCTCCAGAACCGGCCTGTCGGGCGGACTGCAATTTAGCGCTGGCGCATCGGCGCGATGTCTCTGGCGGACCCGACCTCTTGCCTGAGGCTGCAAAAGCAAGATCGGGCGCCATCCGGTCCCTTGGCCTGATCCCTGCGGCCTGCTGCCTGTCCTGTCCTCGGCCTCGGGCGTGCTGATGCCGGTGTCGATGGCGGCCCCGGGCTTTCAGACCAATCTGAAGACGGCGGGCAAGACCAGCGGCCGCGCAGCCGCGGCGGTGGTCCTGCCGCTCGGCGGCCTGGTGAGCCTGATGCTGATCGAACTGCTGAAGGTGCGCCGAACGCAATCGCGTGCTCTGCTTGATCGCCAACCCACCGGCCGTCGCCCCCGGGGTGCGCCCCCTCCCCCGGAAAAGCGAGCGCCGCCGTCGAGGCCATCGACGGCGGCAGTCCAATGGCGTCTAGGACAGAGAATCCTCGACGATTTGTGCGGTGTTGCCGTCGACCTCGCCGGGCGAGATCGGCTCGCTGCGGCCGCCCAGGTACTTTTCCAGGAACTGTTCGGTCAGCGCGTTAAAGAGGATGTTGTTGGCCGGGCGTTGGAAGCCATGCCCCTCGTCGGGATAGAGCACATAGGTCACCGGTACGGCGTTGGCCTTCATGGCCTCGACCATCTGATCGCTTTCGGTCTGCTTGACGCGCGGATCGTTGGCGCCTTGGCCGATCATCAGCGGCCGGCGGATCTTGCCGGCCTGGTGAACCGGCGAGCGAGCCTTCATCAACGCGCGGCCTTCTTCGGTCTCGGCGTTGCCGATCATCCGATAGAGCTGGTTCTTGGCCGCCTCCCAATAGGGGGGGATCGAGGCGGCCAGCGTTTCCAGATTGGACGGCCCCACGATGTCGACGCCGCAGGCGAAGCTTTCGGGGTGGGCGCTCATCGCCCAGAGGGTGGCGTAGCCCCCGTAGCTGCCCCCCATGATGCAGATGCGGTCCTTATCGGCCACGCCCCGAGCGATCGCCCAATTCACCGCGTCGATCAGGTCATCGTCCATCTTGCCGCCCCACTGACCGTCGCCGGCCCGCAGGAAGGCTTTGCCAAAGCCGGTGGAAGCTCGGAAATTGACACTGAGCACCGCATAGCCGCGATTGGCCAACCACTGGTGCTGGGCGTCGTAGCCCCAGGTGTCACGGGCCTGCGGGCCGCCATGCACCAGCAGCACCAGGGGCAAAGGCTCGACGCTCTCCAGCGCGCGGGTCTCATCATCGACGTGGACCGGCAAGGTCAGATAGCTGACGAGGTTGAGGCCATCGCGCGACCGGATGGTGGTGGCCTGCATGCGGGCCAGCGGCGCGCCGGCAAGGGCGGGGCGAACGTCGTAAAGCTTGGTCAGGGTCTTGGTGGCGCGGGTGTAGTGGTAGAACGTGGTCGGGCTGACGTCGGTGGAGGCGCCGATGACCCACACCGCGTCGTCGTTGGTGCGACTGGAAATGCCCCACTGGCCAAGGCCACGCAGGTCAAGATGCTCCACGTCCTGGCGGATCGCCTCGTCCAGGATGTGAATTTCCCGCTTTTCGTAGGTCGCCGTCCAGGCCAGCGGCGCGTGAGTATGAATATCGGTCCAGACGCCGGCTATGTCGGCCAGCGGATGCTCGGCGATCAGCACGCCGTGGTCGGGATCGCCCTCCAAGTCATAGCTGAGCAGGGCCGCGGTGTCGCGTCCGCGGCTGTCGGTCATGTAGAGGGTGCGACCATCGCGGTTGAGGGCCGTCGGCCAGGTGTTGGACGCGTCGCTTTCAGCGATCTTGCGCCAGGTCTTCCAGCCATCCCCGTCGGGAACCTTGATGTCGATGCCGCCATCCGGCTGCGGCTCAAGGCCCAGTCGAACCTGATAGTCATCGCTGGCGATAAAGCCGAAGAAGCCGGGGTTTTCCCGAACCAGGGTCAAGGCCCCGGTTGATAGCTCCAGGCAGAAAAGATCGGCGAAGCGCGGATCACGCTTGTTGAGGCTGACCAGGATCTCGCCGGGCCGCTCCCGGCTTTGCGCCGCGATGCTGGCCCGCGCGCCTTCGAACGGCGTCAGGTCCCGGACCTCGCCGCCAGCGACGGGCACGGCGTAGAGATGTTCATCCTCGTCGCCGTCCTTGTCCTGCAGATAGAGCAGGTGCACCCCGTCATAGGCCCAGCTGAACGAGTAGACGCCGCGATGGGTGTCCTTGGTCAGCGGCCGCGCGGCGGCAAGGGCCTTGGCCGCGTCCGGTTCCCAGTCGCAGATCCACAGGTTCATCACCCCGTCGAGCGGCGCGGCGAAGGCCAGCCAGCGGCCGCAGGGGCTGATCTGGCAACCGCCGCGCTCGGGATTGCCAAACAGGACGGCGCGGGAAATGAGGTCGGTGTTGTGCAGGGACATCGAAGCTGGATCTTCTCGAAAGGTCGCCCAAGGGCGGGGAGCGTTGGGGGATCCGGGCCGGCGATGCCGATGGCGCCGACCAGGATCCTGTTGGGTCAAGCCGGCAGGGCCGGGGCGTCGATGTCGCCGAAAGCTTCGGCGAACCGTTCGAAATTCGAGCCGCTGACGCCGGCGACGTTGATGCGGCCGAACAGGGCTGACTGCAGTCCCGGAAAGAACGCGTCCTGCCGCCTAGGCGCAAACACCGCATCGCCAACCGGGCCCAGATAGCCCTTTGAGGTCCGCCGCTCGACCAGCAGGCGCTCGGGGGCCTTGACGGCCGCCATGATCGGAATGTCGCCGCCTTCGTCGCGATAGGCGCCCTCGCCCAGATCGATCTTGTCGGCGCGGGGATCGGCCTGCATCAGCGCGGCCAGCTCCATCAGGGAGTCGCTCTTGGCGAGGGGCAGACGCTCAAACATTGGCGGGACCTTGCTCAAGAGCATGCGCGGCCTTGGTGCGATGGGTGACCATGCGGCGGTGAAGGTCGTTGACCACGCCGCTGCCGGTCTTGACGCAGAGACCCGGCACCAGGGCGTGGACAAAACACGCGACCGCGCCAAACAGCATGGCCGCGCCGAACGAGGCGGCCACGCCCATGTGCTGCAGATAGGACTCGTTGACCGAGTCAGGATGATCGACGAACAGTCGCTTGAACATGGGCTTCTCCGCTAAGGCGCGCGGATCGTAGGTCAGGAGGGCGAGAGGCATTTTCTCAAACTCACTGCTCAAGGCGGATTTTGGAGAACAAAATCCCCAAAAGTCGCCAAATCGGAGATCAGTTCGCACGGATCGGCAACGCGGTCGTGAATTTGATTTGCTCCATAGCGAAGCTGGACGACACGTCGCTCAGCGGCGCGAGCGCGATCAGGCGCTTGTAGAAGCGATCGAAGGCGGCGATGTCGCGCACCAGAACCTTGAGCAGATAGTCGACCTCGCCGCTCATCCGATAGAATTCGACGACCTCAGGAAGGGAAGCGGCCTTGCGGAAGGCCTCCAGCCAGCGGTCGTCATGCTGATTGGTCCTGATCGACACGAAGACGACCAGCGGCAGGTCCAGCGCCTCGCGATCGAGCAAGGCGACGCGGGCGGTGATGACACCGGCTTCCTGTAGACGCTTGATGCGCTTCCAGCATGGCGTTTGGGACAGACCCACGCGCTCGGCCAGTTCGGCGACCGCGATGGTGGCGTCCAGTTGGAGAATCGCAAGGATGCGACGATCGATGGCGTCCAGGGTGAACATATCTGCATAACGGAGTTCGAGGATGGCGGCGCAGAACCGTGCGCGGGAGCGAGACGCGCCGGCGCTATCGAAGATCAGGAACTGCGTGCGATGGACGCGGGAGGGCGCATCCTCGTCTCTTTGACTAGGATCAGCCGCCGCCGCCGGTCAAGAAAAACCATGGATCGGCGACGAATCGTCGCGACGTCGAACGCCCGGCGGGTCCAGGCTTGCGGTCCTGGCCTCTAGACAACAGCCTGACACGGTCGCAATTAGACGGGTTTAAAATCAGGCGCAGCGGTGAAAACCAGATCGCGCCCAGTCGACCGTCAGGTCGATAGCACTAGGGAGATCCGTGGAGATGAGGGTTCTCCTGGTCGAAGACGAACCCGAAATGGTCTCGGCTCTGCGCGACGCCCTGCGTCGCCACCAGATTCTGCTGGACCATACCGCCAACCTCTACGAGGCCGAGGCCATGGCTTCGTCGTCGAGCTTCGATATCATCATTCTGGACCGCCAGCTTCCCGACGGCGACGGCCTTGGGCTGGTCCCCAAGCTGCGAGCCAAGAAGAACCCCGTGCCGGTTCTGGTCCTGACCGCGCGCGGCGACATCGCCGATCGCGTCGAGGGTCTCGACTACGGGTCGGACGACTATCTGACCAAGCCGTTCGCGATCGAGGAGCTTCTGGCGCGGCTGCGCGCTCTGGCCCGGCGTGGCGGCGATCTGCAAAGCGACATCGTCAAGGCCGGCCGGCTGAGCTTCGATTTTGGCAAGCGCGACGCGCGCGTCGATGGGGTGTCTTTGGACCTGACCCGGCGTGAAATCCTCGTCCTGGAGGCGCTGTTGCGGAACTTCGGCCGCATGGTCCCCAGAAACTCGTTGATGGAGTCGGTGTTTTCGATGGACGACGAGGTCCAGCCCAACGCCTTGGACCTGCAGGTCTCGCGGCTACGGCGCAAGCTGTCGGCGGCGACCAGCGGCCTGGCGGTCAATGTGGTTCGTGGCGTGGGCTACCTGCTGCAGGAAGATCTGTGAGCCTGCTGCGCCCGCGTTCGCTGAGAGGCTGGCTGATCAGCCGGCTGGCGATCGCGCAAGTCATCATCCTTCTGTTGCTCTATGTCGGCAACGCCGCGGCTGGCGCCTGGCTTTGGCTGAACGGCTCGATCGTCGACGTCGCCTACGAGCGCAGTTCCACAGACGCCCTGGCCAATTCGGTCAAGCGCAGCGCATCCGGAAAGCTCTATCTTGCTCCGACACGTGAGCTTCAGCGGTTGCGCGCAACAGCGAGCGGCTTCTGGTTCATCGTTCGCGACCGCCAGGGCCAACGCCTGACGGATGGCGCGCCGCCCCAGGAAGTTCAAAAGATCCTGCTCTCGCTCGATCTGATCGATGCCGCCCGGCTGGCGCCTTACACCGAAAAGCCCATCCCCGCCCTGGCGACGGTTCAATGGGTCAAAACCGACGCGGGCCCGGTGCAGCTGATCATCAGCGGTCGCGGCCGCGCGACGCTTGCCCAAGTCGCCAGCATCATGGGAAGCCCGGCGCTTCTGACAGCGTTGCTGGTGGGCGTGGCCATCGTCATCGTGCTGGCGATCATCACCCCCCTGACGGTCCGGCGAGCCCTTCGCGGGCTGGATCAAACCGCCGAGGAGGCCCGGCAGATCGATGTCGATCGTAGCGGCGCGCGTCTTGGAGAGACCAACCTTCCCAGTGAGATCCTGCCATTCGTGCGCACGATCAACGACACGCTCTACAGGCTGGATAAGGGATATGAGGGCCAAAGACGGTTCCTGGCGGACGCGGCCCACGAGCTACGCACGCCGATCGCGATCCTGACGACTCGGATCTCGGCGCTGCCGCCGGGCGCGGCGCGAAGCCGGCTTCTGGAGGACGCCGCCCGGCTGACGGCCCTGGCCGATCAGCTGCTGGACCTGCAGCGGCTGGAGCAGCAACGGGTCGTCTATGCCGACATCGACCTTGTCGCCCTGACCGAACAGGTGGTGCTGGACACTGCTCCGATGGCGTTCAGCGCCGGCTATGAGGTCAATTTCGAGCCGGAGACACCAAGCCTGATGGTTAGGGCCGACCCCATGGCCATCGGCCGCGCCCTGACCAATCTGGTGCTCAACGCCATCAATTATGGCGGTCGAAGCGGGTCAATCACGATCCGGGTGCGAAGCTTTGGCTGGATCGAGGTCGCCGACCAAGGTCCCGGCATTCCCGAAGCCGACCGGGACCAGGTCTTCGAGCCCTTTCACCGGCTCAAACAGGACGGCCAGGGCGTGGGCCTGGGGCTTGATCTGGTTCGCCGGATCATGCGCCTGCACGGCGGTGAGGTGACCCTGGCTCAGACCAACGATCGCGGCGCGTGCTTTCGTCTGAGTTTTCCACTCTCCAACTGAAGTGTTCTTGCGCCGAACATGGCGCCTGAGCACAACACCGAGCTCCAAGCCTTAGAAATACTACCCAAACGAGCCTTCAGCACGACAAGGGCCAAGACATTGTGCCCCTGGGCGCCGCATTTTACCGCATATGCGTAAACTTCGGGCGCCGCACCGCAAAAGGTGAAGGTCGTTAAAATATTTATTTATCTAATAATTTCATATACTTGCCTGACATTCACAACCGCAAGGCCATCGGGCGAACACCGGATTCCGGCAGGCCTCAGTTTGACGACAGACTGATGACAGATCGTGCGGATTAGCTGCGCGCAGGTCAGAGCACAGCTCATCTCTTGAAGGAAACACAACGCGATCCGCGCCGCCCACACGGGCGGAGACCAGCCTGATCGTCGGCTCGGGCGGTCCAACAATTCAAAGCGCGGCAGGAGGGTGCTGCGACTTGGGGGTTATGAATGAGAAAGACGTCTCTCTTGAACCGGTCCGGATTAACCACGGTCGCCGTGGCCGGCATGGCTCTGCTGGGCGCCACCGCGGCCCAGGCTCAACAACAACGCTTCGATATCGCCAGCGGCGAACTTGAAACGGCGATCCGGGCTTATGTAAAAGCCAGCGGCCAAAAGGTCGCCCTGGACGGCGTGGAGATCAGCGGCCTCAAGAGCCCTGGCGCCCGAGGTGATATGCTCCCTCAGCAGGCGCTGACCCAGATCCTGTCGGGCACGAACCTCAAGCCCTGCACCGTGAGCGGCGGCTACGTCCTGGTCGGGCAGTCGGCCAACTGCCCGACCAGCGACGCGACCTTGACCACAATCGCCCCGGTCGTGGTCACCGCCGTCTCCCACCTGGCCGACCGTAACCGTACCGGCACCCGCATGGACGCAGATCCCATGACGCTGCCGATGTCGGTCAGCACAGTCGATCACGAGCTCCTGGAGCGCCAGCAAGCGCTGACGCTCGGCGACGCCGTCACCAACGTGGCCGGCGTGGTCCCGGGGGTCGACGGATCGTTCCAGATCCGCGGCTTTTCGGCTGGGGCGATGCGTAACGGCACGCTGACGGCTGACGGTACGATGAACGACGTGCCAATCGTGGCGGTCTCGCGCGTGGAGGTGGTCAAGGGCCCCGAAGCGATCATCGCGGGCGTGCTGTCGCGCTACGGCGGCGTGGTCAATCTGATCACCAAGACCCCCAGCGCCAATCCAACGGCCGAGTTCACCGCCACAGGCGGCAGCCACGGTTATTACAACGCCGGCGGCGACGTCGGCGGCGCACTGACCAAGAACAAAAACCTCCTGGGCCGCTTGGTCTTCTCCACACAGGACAGCGACCACGACCCGATCGGCTATCGCGGCGCCTATTCGGACTACGTTTCCCCGTCGCTGACCTGGAAGGTCCCACGCTGGGGCACGGAGATCACGGCGCAGTACGAATATCAAAACCTTCGCAAGACGCCGTTGATGTACATCTACACCAACGGCGACCGGTTGACGGACGATCTGTTCGTCAGGCGGTTGGGTCCTGTGAGCGACGGGACCGAAACCCGCAATCGCAACGCCACCTTGACGGTCGAGCAACGCCTTACCGGCAATTGGAAACTGGCGGTCCGCTACGCCCACAACGAGCAGGAACGGGAGACCCGCACGGGCTTGAATGGAATCGGTACGACTTACGGCTTCCCGTGGCCCAATATCTTTTCCATCGGATACCGCGGCGACGCTCAGGCCCAGGTCGACTCCGTCAAGGTGGAGCTGAAGGGCAAGTTCGCCACCGGCCCAATCGCCCATAGTCTGCTGTTGGCCTATGACGACACCAGCTCCGACGTCAGACAGGGCGGTCAGTACACAGACGCTCGCACGATCAACCTGGCTACGGGCCAGATCACCGACCAGACGGCGGCGTTCGGGGCGCTCTTTGGCGGCTTGCCGACGCCGCGCTTCACCGGCGGCCTAGCGCCCAAGGAAAAGGGCTATCTGATCCTGGACCAGATGACCTGGAAGAAGTGGGTGGTGCTGGGCGGTTACCGCAAGGTCGAGTACTCGCCCAACGTCAAGAACCAGCCTTCTTTGGGGACCTTCAACAAGTCCCTGCCCTCATTGGGCGTGGTCTATCGCGCCACCTCGACCCTGTCGCTCTACACCAGCGCCTCCAAGGGCTTTGAGCCCAATCTGGGCCTCTACGGCTTCGGCGGCTCGCCGGTCGCGCCCGAGAACGCCGACCAGATCGAAGGCGGCGTCAAGGCGCTGCTCTTCAACGAGCGGATCGCCGCAACGGCGTCGGTCTATGAGATCAGGCAGAAGAACGTCGCCATCGTCGACCCAGCCAATCCCGATCCGGTCTGCGCCGGCGGCTCGGTGTGCTACATCAGCGCCAAGGGCGTGACATCCAGGGGCTTTGAGGTGGAGGTGTCGGGCGAAGTGCTTCCTGGCCTGCAGGTCCGGGCCAACTACGCCTATCTCGAAAAGAAAGCCGACACGCCCAACCAGATCGGCATTACCTATGCGCCGCATACGGCCAGCCTCTGGGCCTCCTACAATTTCAGCCAGAACAAGCTGGGCTGGTGGGTCGGCGGCAACCTGAGGGTCCGCAGCGCCCGCAACGACGGCGGCCCGCTCTATATCGCCAACCCCGGCAACGTTAGGCTCGACCTTAACACCGGCTATGACGCACCGAAGTGGTCGATGGTCGCGGGCGTCAAGAATGTGGCTGACGAACGTCTCTATACGGTCGATTCCGGCTACTTCGGCGCCGCCACGATGGTCCAGCCGCGCGAATTCTACCTGACCTTCCGCTACCGGTTCCAATGATAAAGCCCCTGGCCTTGGCGCTCCCCGCTCGGCCGCGGCGCCAAGGCCAGGCTCCTGCGCCCTTCCCGACGGCAGCCCGGTCGGCCCTCCGTGCGAGGCGCCAGACCGGGCCTTCGTCGTCACCCAACCTTCTTGTCCTGCGGGGCTCGTTCCGTCCCTGTCGTCAACCCTAGGCGTGCGTCCGTTATGAGCGACCCAACCCTTCTCATCGATCCAGCCGCCGCGGACGCCGTCAAGCACGAGCGACCGCCCGAAAGCAGCGCCAAGGCGCTTTGGCCCGACATCAAGCACGGCGGCGCGCTGCTCAAGCGCTACGTCAAAGCCGACCCTATCGTGGGGCCGCTGCTGTTCGCCGCCGAGCTTTGCTCCGGCGCGGTGACCAGCGTCCTGTTCATGCAGATGCAGGTCAATCTGGCCGCGGTCACCAACGCCCTGGCCGCCAAGGATGGCTCGGTGATCGGCGGTCTGTTGGGCAAGGTGGTCCTGGCCGGCGCGATCATGGCCGTCGTTGGCATGATCGTGGCCTGGACTCGCTACACCTTGCGCATCCGCTTCCGGCGCGTGCTGACCGAAAATCTCCTGGAGCGATGGATCAGGAACAACCGCTTCTACCATATGGAGCGTCGCGCCCAGCTCGACTATCCCGAACAGCGCATTCAGGAAGACATCTTCCAGTTCATCGAACGGCTGACGACGATCGCCCCGCTGATCCTCTTCGCGTTCTTCTCGATCTTTCTCTACACCTCGCAGCTTTGGCGCCTGTCGCCGCCCATCGTGATCGACTCCATCGGCCTGACCCACCCAGTCTCCGGCTTCCTGGTCTATATCGCCTTCGGCTTTGCGATCCTGTGGACCGTGGTCACCCACCTCGTGGGCCAAAGCCTGACGCGGGCGGAGGTGGTGCGCCAAAGGCTCGAAGCGCAGTTTCGTCAGGAGATGGCGGCCGTGCGCGAGAACGGCGAGTCCATCGCCTTCGCGCGCGGGGCTCCGATCGAAGCTGGCCGCCTTGCCAACACCTTCTATCTGATCCGCTCCAACTGGCGTTTCTACACGCTGGCCAATCTGAAGATCACTTTCATCCGGGGCCTGCCCGAGACCTTCATGCTGATCGGGCCGACCCTGCTGTGCGCGCCGTTCGTGATCAGCGGCAAGATGCAGATCGGTGATATCGCTCTGGTCGGCGCCTCGTTCGGTCAGGTCTATGGCGGCGTCGGAGTCCTCATCGCGCAATATGCCGACCTGGCGATTCTGCGCTCGTCGGTGGCGCGTCTGCGGCTGCTGGACGAACTCCTGGCCATGGAGATTAAGAGCGACATCATCGTCCAGGAAAGCGCCGAGCCGCAGATATCGGTTCGCAACCTGTCGATCGCCTATCCGGACGGCCATATCATGAACGCCATCGGCGACCTGACGATCGCCCCGGGCGCGCGACTGCTGGTCAAGGGTCCTTCAGGCGCGGGCAAGAGCACCCTGCTGCGCAGCATCGCGGGCCTTTGGCCGTTTGGCGCCGGGTCCGTCGCCCTGCCCAAAGACGCGGCGATCGCCTTCCTGCCTCAGCGCGGCTACATGCCGAACGGCACGCTGGCGGGGCTGATGTCCTATCCGCGCACCTCCGACGCCCATGACGATGAGACCTATGCAGCCCTGCTCAAGCAGCTGGGGCTTGGGAAGTTCGTCTCACGCCTGCACGACTTCCAGCCTTGGAGCCGCATCCTGTCTCCAGGCGAGCAGCAGCGCATCGCCGCGGCCCGGGCCATTCTGGCCAAGCCCGACTATCTCTTCGCCGACGAGGCCACCAGCGCGCTGGACCCCCAGTCGGAGGCCCGCCTCTACGACCTGCTGGCCGAGCGCCTGCCTCACGCCGCCCTGGTCTCGGTCGCCCACCGCCCCGCCGTCGAGCGGTTCCACGACACCGTCCTCACCCTTGAAGACGGCAAGGCCCTGACAACCCGCGCCGCCTCCCCGACCGGCGCCTAACTCCAAGGATCCCCAATGGCTGGTATTGAAGAGATCAAAACCGAGGACTTCGAGGCGCTCGTCCTGAAGTCCGATATCCCCGTGTTCGTCGACTTCCACGCCACGTGGTGCGGCCCGTGCAAGGCGATGATGCCTGCGCTGGAGGACATGGCGCTGGAATATGCTGGCGAGGTGAAGATCGTGAAGGTCGACATCGACGCCGAACCCAAGATCGCCGAGACCTACAACATCCTGGGGGTTCCGACCTTCATCATGATGCAGGGCGGCGAGGCCAAGGAGCGGCTGTCGGGCGGCATGACCCGCGGCAAGCTGGCGGCGGTGTTCGAGCGCTTCGTGGGAGGCGCTCAATGAGTCAGGGCGCCTTCAAGGGCGAGATCGCCCGCAAGCAGGCCCTGGCCGCCGATATCGCCGCCAAGGGGCCGGCCTACACCGCCTGGCTGACCCCCGACGTGCTGGACGCTAATCCCGGCCAGATCGCCGCCGACCAAGGCCTGCACCCGGCGATCGGCTGCCTGTTGCCGGTGATGGGCCTCTATGCCCAGGAGCCTGGATCGCAAGCTTTCTACGAGGAGGCGATCGCGGCCATCCCGGTCGGCGCCGACGAGGCCGAGATCATTCGCTGCTGGTTCCTGTGGGCCTGGGATCACCCCGTCTACGGTTTCAAGACCCCGCTGATCGACACCCCGCTGCTGGCGCCGGCCGAGGCGATCATCGCGCTGATCGGCCAGAGCCGCACCGCCCCGATAGAGCCGCGCCTCTGGCGCCAGGCGCGCGCGGCCCTGTCGGCCAAGGTCGACGAGACCGGCGCGGACGCAGACATCGCCGACCCGATCCTGTCGATGGCCTGGGGCCTGGACCGCACGCCGGCGATCGCCGCCGACGTCCTCAATGCCTGGTCAGGCCCGGTCTATATGGCCGCCTACAGGTCCGGAGACTGGAGCGAGGAAGACGGCCAGACCTACGGAGCCCAGCACGGCGAGTTCTCGCGCCAGGCGATGGCCCAGTTGGGTGAAATCCGCCAGGGCGATCCTGAACAGTACGCCCAGTACAAGGCGATCATGAAGACCCTGTGGGAGAGCGCGCCGGAACTGGCCGATCTCTATCGCCGTCAACAGGAACACGACGTGATGGTCAAACAGGTCGTCGGCGCCTGGCGGACGGAAGTCCAGCGCGGGTTCATCGACTGCGCCAGGGCCGCCAAGCCCGCCTTGGCCGTCCCGGCCTAAGGGCCGGCGTCCCAGCTCGACTTCAGGGAAGATGACGACAACGGCGCAGCCCCCAATCGAGGCGATCTTCTCCGGCAGCGCGCGCGTTGCCGGAGAGGTCGTCGGCGAAGGCTGGCGGGTGCGCGCCGCGGAACAGGGCCTGTCCTACTGGCACGAGATCGCCAGCGGCCAGTTCGACGTGGCTCTGCGCGGCGGCGCGATCAGCCAAGACCGAAGCCTCAACGTTCAAGTGGTGTTTGTCAGCGCGGGCGAGGTTAACGTCCTGCAGTGGGGACGGGCCAGAACCCTTTCGGCGGGCGATGTCTTCGTCTGTTGCGGCTGGCTGCCGCTATCGCTGAAGGTCGAGCAATCGCTCGAGGCGCTGATCTGCGAGTTGCCCGCTTGGTGGGCGATCCGCCGGTTCCTGGACGGCACCCTGGTCAGTCCTGACCTCTATATCGGCCATGACTTCTTCGCCTCGCGGCTGATCCAGATCCTGGCCCGCACGGTTTTCAAGCTGGAGAGCGCCACCCAGGCGACAACCGGGGTGGATATGTTGGCCGATCTCTTGAAGACCGGTCTGGCGGCCTGCGTCGACGTCAGCCAGCCTACGCCGCGGGTCGTGGGCCGGATGGGTCGCATCCTGCAGTTCATGATCCGCAACATCGACAAGCCTGGCCTGTCGGCGCTGGACGCGGCGGCGGAGCTGAAATGCTCGCCCCGGACCATCTACAAGACCTGTTCGGACGGCGGGGCGACGTTCAACGCTCTGCTGATGAACATTCGCATGCTGACGGCCCAGCACCTGCTTTTGCGCACCGCCGATCCGGTCTCCCAGATCGCCTATGCGGTGGGTTTCGCCAGCCTTTCCCACTTCTCGCGCCAGTTCAAAGAACGCTTTGGCCTAACCGCTTCGGCCTATCGCCAGATCCGCGGCCAGTCTCACTGAAAGACTGGCCGCAGGCTTGGCGTGGCGCGCCTCAGGCGGCCATGCCCTTGCGCTCCAAGAGCGCCTGCGGATCGGCGTCACGGCCACGGAAGGCGCGGAAGCTGTCGGCGGCCGGACGGCTGGCCCCGCGAGCCAAGACCTCGGCCCGGAAGCGATCACCGGTGGCGCGATCGATCAGCCCGGCTTCAGCAAAGGCCTTGAAGCCGTCGGCGGCCAGCACCTCGGCCCAGAGATAGCTGTAGTAGCCCGAGGCGTAGCTGCCGGCGAAGACGTGGGTGAAGGCGTGAGCGAACCGGTGCCAGGCTGGCGGCTGGAAGACGGCGACCTCGGCGCGCACCTGGGCCAGCACCGCGGCCGGATCATCGCCGATCTGGCCTTGGTGTAGCAAAAGGTCAAACAGCGAGATCTCGATCTGGCGCAACGTGCCCAGACCTTCCTGGAAGTAGCGGGCCGCCTGCAGGCTCTCAAAGAGTTCTCGGGGCAAGCTCTCCCCGGTTTCCACGTGCCGAGACATGCCGCGCAGCACCTCGAAGTCCCAGGCAAAATCCTCCATCAGCTGGCTGGGCAGCTCGATGGCGTCCCACTCCACGCCGCTGATCCCGGCGATGACCGGTCGATCGACCTGGGTGAAGAGCTGATGCAGGCAGTGGCCGGTCTCATGCAGCAGGACCTTGATGTCGCCATGTGACAGCAATGAGGGCTTGTCATCCAGCTTGGGGGCGAAGTTGCATGTCAGATAGGCCGCCGGCTTGCCCACCAGACTGCCATCGGCCAGACGCGGACGCGCCGGCGCCATCCAGGCGCCGCCACGCTTGCCCGCCCGCGCGTGCAGGTCGACATAGAGGCCCGACTGCACCACGCCGGCCTCATCGACGACATCGAAATAGGTCGCATGCGGCGACCACAGGTCGACATCCTCGCGCTCGTGCAGACGGATGCCATAGAGCCCTTCAAGCAAGGCCTTCCAGCCGGTGATCACCTGCTCGACCGGGAAATAGGCTCTGAGCTCGTGCTCCTCGAACGCATAGCGCTCAGCGCGCAGGCGGTTGGACGCGAAGGACAGGTCCCAGGGCTCCAGGGCGTCAAGGCCAAGCTCACGGGCGGCGAAGGCCGACAGCTCGGCCATTTCGCGCTCGGCATAAGGTTTGGCGCGGCCGGCGAAGTCGCGCAGGAAGTCGAGCACTTCCTGCGCGTTGACGGCCATCTTGGTGGCCAGCGACCAGGCCACGGGCGTGTCAAAGCCCAGCAGGGCCGCGATCTCGCGGCGAAGCTCCAGCGTCCTGGCGATGCGGGCGGAATTGTCGAACCGTCCCGCATGAGGCCCCTGGTCGGAGGCGCGGGTTCCCATCGCCTCGTAGACGCGGGCGCGCAGATCACGGTTTTCCACGAAGGTCAGGATCGCCGAGACGCTGGGCTGCTGGAGGGTGACGAGCCAGCCCTCCAGCCCCTTGTCCTTGGCCGCGGCGGCAAAGCCGACCATGGCCGCCTCCGGCGCCCCGGCCAGCAGGCCGGGATCGGTGACATGTTCAGACCAGGCGTCGGTGGCGTCGAGCACGGCGTCGCCGAACGCTGTGGAGAGCGCGGTCAGCTCCGCCGAGACGGCCGCGTAACGCGCGCGCTGGGCCGGCGCCAGCGCCACCCCGCTCAGTTCGAAGTCGCGGATCACATGCTCGACCGCGGCGCGATCTTCCGGCGACCGTTTGGCGAACTCGGGCTTGTCGCGCAGCGCCACCAGCAGGGCGTAGAGCTCGGGGCTCTGACGCACGCGGGTGGTGACCTCGACCAGACGGGCCTCGCCAGCGGCATGGGCGGCGCGCAGCTCGGGCTGGTTGACCATGGCGTTGAGGTGGGAGACGGCGCCCCAGAAGGTGTCGAACGCCGCCTCGATCCGCTCCAGCGGCAGCCAGAGGGTTTCGAAGGTGGCGGGCCGCTTGCTGATCAGCATCTCGACCGTGGCCTCGTAGCGAACGATGGCTTCGTCCATACCCAGGGTCACCGCCTGGGGCGTCAGGGCGCTGAAAGGCGGCAAGGCGATAGGATCAAGCAGGGAAAGGGTCATGGGATGGGATCCTGAAACAGAGACATTCTAGAAAGGGCTTGCGCCTTGTCCGGCGCGCCCGGTGGCTATGGAGGCGGCGCGAGGCTCCCCGCGTCGATCAGATGGCGCTCGGCCTCCAGGGCGGCCATGCAGCCCATACCGGCCGAGACGACAGCTTGGCGAAAATGGCGGTCCTGAACGTCGCCAGCGGCGAAGACGCCGGGGACGCTGGTCGCGGTCGAGCCCGGCGTGACCAGGATGTAGCCATCCTCGTCCATCGCCAGCTGCCCCTTGAAGAGTTCGGTGGCGGGATCGTGACCGATCGCCACGAAGAGCCCGTCCAGCGCCAGGTTGGAGCTCGCCCCGGTCTGGGTGTCGGTCAGCGTCACCGCGGTCACCCCGCGACCATCGCCCAGGACGTTATCGACGACCGCGTTCCAGATCACCTCGACGTCAGGATGAGCCGCCAGGCGGGCCTGGTTGGTCGCGTCCGCCCGCAACGTATCGCGGCGGTGGATGAGATAGACCTTGGAGGCGAAGTGGGCCAGGTGAAGCGCCTCTTCCACGGCCGTGTTGCCGCCGCCGACGACGGCGACGATCCCCCCCTTGAAGAAGATGCCGTCACAGGTGGCGCAGGCCGACACTCCCGCGCCGCGATATCGGGTCTCGCTCTCCAACCCGAGCCAACGCGCCGAGGCTCCGGTGGCGATAACCAAGGTGTCGGCAGTATAGACTACGCCGCTGTCGCCGAGGGCCTTGAAGGGACGTTGGGCAAGATCGACCTCGACGATAGTGTCCGACGCGATCTTGGTCCCGACCTCCTGGGCGTGCGTTCCCATCCTGGCCATCAGATCCGGCCCCTGGACCCGGACGTCACCAGGCCAGTTCTCGACGTCAGTGGTTATGGTCAGTTGGCCGCCCGGCTGCTCGCCCTGGACGATCAGCGGGTCCAGCGCCGCCCGCGCGGCGTAGATCCCCGCAGTGTAGCCGGCCGGTCCTGAACCGATGATCAACACCTTGGTGTGGCGCGGTTCTGAACGCCTTGCCGCCCGGCTCATGCCTGGATCTCCATTCTGCTGACCATGGTCTTTCATTCGAGCCTGCCTTGAGCATCGCGAGGCGGTCGCTGCTCAGGATGGGGCTCCGCGTCGCAAGCGCCGAGGGTCGAGCCGAGGATCGCCGCAGCGAAATTGCAGTGCTCGAACAGGTTGCGCACAAGGAGCAACCTGCCGGCCAGGACCGAGCGATGCGCTAAAAGTTGCGAGTACCAGGCCTGTGCGGCGAGGATATCGGGGTGAAATACGCTCAGCCGATAATCATAAGCACCGGCCACGGAGTCAGCGGTCCACACTGCCGGATCGGCGACCAGCCTCTGTTCGAGATCCGCGATCAGGTCTCGATCGGACGCTTCGCAGCGCAGGTAGACGACGCATTCCTGCGCGCCGGAAAACAGCCCTCGCCGGACCATTGAGACCTCGCGGATCACCGCCTCCGATCTCAGGCGCTCAAGGACGCGCCACGCGCTCGTGAAACTGACCCCCAGCCGGAAGGCCAGGCGCTTCAAAGACAGCTTGGACTGTCCCTCGATCAGGGCGATCAGGCGCAGGTCATGGTCAGACGGAAATCTGGCCCCCGGGGTCTTGTTTGGCGCGCGTCGCATAGCCTGCCCCTAGACCTGACGCGCGATCGCGCTCACGGCCGGAGACGGGGCGACGACGCTCCTCGACGCCAGCCACGCGCCGATCATCAGGACCGGACGGGGATTTCGATCGAAACCTAGTTTTTTGGCTGGATCCATTTTCCACACGGCAGCGGACTGCGGGGTTGAAAGCGCTTTGAAGACCCGCTCTTCGATGCGATTTTTCCGCCGACCGCAGGTCAAAGCACTTGTCTTGCGCGATGTAGCGCGAGAGGCCGAAAAGCTGCGTCCTTGCGCCCGCAACATCCCTTGCCCGACACTGCAAGTTGGGAGCGGTTGAACCGGCTGGCCAAAGCGCCAAAGGGCAAGCCCAGGCTCTGGGCGGCCGCCGGTCGCCTTGTCCCACCCGGATGGTCGGCGACATGCCCGCGCCGAGCACCAGCGCCATCAGCAGGAACGACACCAGTTGCCGCTGATCGTCGCGGCCGGCGCCTGCTCGCCAAGAAACCGTCCGCCCCAGATCGAATTGATCGATCCCCAAGCGATTGCAGGGCGGAGGACATCAAGGTCGGAAGCCCAAACATGATCACAGCCGACGCCACAGGTTCTCGCGTCAGGTCCCGAGCGACTTGGGTTGAAGCGACGACCTATTGAGCGCCGACAACGTGGGTGGCGGCCTGCGAAGCGCCCTCGGCGACGGCCTCGAACGCAAGCGCTTCGCGGCAAGCGCGACACAAGGTCGCCAAGGCTGTTGAGCGCCAACCGCGAAGATGGGGCCCCAAATGGTTTTCCCAATAGGCGGAAAGCGCGCGCCAGTCCTGGTCCAGCCCCTCCCTGGCCAGCAACTCGTCGATACGGGCCTGGCGCTCAACCGCATGATCCTTGAGCTCTTGCGGGGTGGCGTCTTGCCCTGGCGGCGCCACCTCGCTGAAGGCCTGCTGCATGGCCTTGCGCAGCGCCTCGCTGATCTGGTTCTGGCTTTCCTGGTCCCAGCCCGCGCCCAGGTCGCATTCGGTTGTCACCGCGTGCTGCCAAGCTATCCAGACGTCGCTGGCGACGCCGGGCGAAGCCTCGATGTCCCAGGCCATTGCCGCGACGACACGAGCATATGCGCGTTCGACCGGACGAAGTCCCGGCGCGGCGAGAAGCGTGCTGCGGGCCGATTTCCAGACCGCGCGAGATTTTGGCCCACCGGCCTCGACCATGGCCACAATGGCCTCAGCCGCCTGCCGCCCTGCCGGAGCAGCCAGCTTGCGCGCCACCCCATGGCTCGGATGACGATAAATCTCGACCATCCAGTCGCGGACCAGGCCGGCGGTATCGGCGCCGGGCGCAAGCGCTTCGAACGCCTCGATCGCCGACGTCTTGCCTTCCGGCCAGGGCAGGAGCGTCGCGGTCGTGATCAGCCCCACGAACGCAGGATCCAGATGCGCGGCCCGGGCGGTCTCTTGCCGCTCGACGAGGCTGGCATTGATGAACCAACCGCGATCGGCGTCCGTCGCAACGTCGTTGATGACCTTGGCTTTCAGAGCCGGATCACCATCATAGGCGCGCAGGCTCACAGCGAAGCCTCCAGATGGGTCTCGATCAGCTCGGCGATCCGGCCGCGGGTCTGATTGCCGATCAGCCGTTCGCGGGGCGCTCCGTCGCGAAACAGGAAAAGCTGAGGCACGCTCTGGATGTTGTAGGTCTGGCCCACGGACGGCGATCCATCCAGGTTCAGCACGACCACCCGGATCTCATCGGCATAATCCTCGGCCGCATCGGCCAGGGCCGGCGCCAGGAGCTTGCACAGACCACAACCGTCGCTGGTGAACTCCACCAACACCGGGATCTTGGATTGCAGGACGACCTCGTCGAAACTGGCGTCCGTGATTTCGGTAAGCTGGGCCATTTGAAACCGTCGACTGGCTGAAAACAAGCGCACAGAGCCGCTGATTGAACCATCTCTCCGTGCAGCCCGATCATCCGCCCTGAAGCCCATCGCGGTAATGGCTCCGGGTGCAGGATGTTCGGCCTGAGACTGCAATCCCCTGATTGACCGACTTCGGAAGCGCAGGGCGGACGTTTCGAAGGTCGCCTATGAGGCGATCGTGTTGAAAAAGGCCGGTTGAAGCGGTGACGGCGGCTCAGGCCGGGCGCCAGGGGACATGGCCCGCGATATCGCCAAGACCGACGCCTACATCCGGATCGACCAGGACGTCGGCGATATTCTGAACGTCGCGGACCTCGTCGGGGCCCTTGCGAACTTCCAGCAGCGGATTGTAGCGGGCCGAGCGCGGATCGGCGGATTGAACAGCAGGCAATGCGAGAACCGCGACCGCCAGCCAGCGGTCAGCATCCAATTCTCGCCCTTAATGTCGTGGACGACCGAGAAAGGCGCCGCCGTCGCGGAAGAGCCCGCCCGGCTGACTTCGCCGACGCTCGCCCAGCGGGAGGAGCCGTAGGTCGTGACCCGATGTGTCTGGCGGGCTCGCCAGAGGGACCCGACAATGGCGCCGGCGCAACCCAGGAAGCCGCTCGTCCCGGCCAGCAGGTCGGCCTTGTCGAAGACGGCCGGCGCGTAGGCCTCGTAGTGGCACCACCATCCGAAGAGCTGCCAGGGTCGATAGACCGGCCTGCCGAGCACCTCGAACCAAGCCGGCCCCAGCTGCGACTGGTAGGCCAGCAGGTCGGCGGCCCACTGGGTCGCCGCCCACACGCCCAGGATCACGATCGCGAAGGCCGCAAAGATCTGGCCGATGAGGAGCTTCGTGGGCGTCATGCGCCGGGTTTCCGCGCCGGCGCCGCGACATGCGAAACCGGGCCTGGCGAGACTCAGGCGGGTGTCGAGAAACCCTTACGGCGCTTAGGCCGAACCACACCCCCTCAAGGGGCCTTTCGGCGCCGTAGGTCCGTTAGCGCTAGTGCCAGGAGGCGGGATTTCTGGGAAGGCGATGGTCGGGGTCGTGCACCTCGACTCGATCTCCAGCGTCCAGATTCGCGAGGAAGACGACCAGATTGACCCCGCCGGCATGACGCAGCGAGGGGAAGAGCAGACCCTTGACGCCGGCGGTCACGAGGTTGTCGGCCAAGAGCCAGGACGGCGGTGTCTTGCCGTCGAGGCGCGCGATGCGGCGCCAGGCGCAATCCCAGTCGGACCACGCCGTGGCCCAGACCGTCGGGTCGTACCCGGCGGAGAGGTCGGCGACGTTCGACAGCGTGACCTGATAGGCGGCCAGGGTCGCTGGCGGCGTGATCGAGGCGTCCTGGCGGTATTCGTCCAGCGCGGTCTGCGGCGCCACGGACAGGTAGAGCGCTTCGACGCCGGGACGATTGAAGCGACCGCCCTGACTCGCGGCCCCGGCTCCGCTGGTCGGCAGATAGGCCCAGCGAGGGGTCAGGTACCGATGGAAGATCGCGTCAGGACCAAGCGCGACGGTCTTCAACCGGTGGCCCCGTTCTCCAGGTCCTCGATGAAGGCCAGGACCGCCTCCAGATGCCCTTCGGCCACCAATTCCGCTGCGGTCTTGTGGCCGTAGTCGGCGATGGGCTCGTTGCGGTACCAATAGAGTGCGGCCTGAAGGTCTCCGGTCAGCAGGGTCGCCGCAGCGATGGCCTTCAGCATTTCGCGCAGCTTGCCTTGCAGGCGCTCGGACCCGGGATTGCGCAAGGTGTTGCGGTGGACGCCAGCCAGGCTGGCTAGGCCCGACACCTGCACGCCCAGGGCCTCGGAGAAGCGTTTGGGCGAGATGTAGGGCGTCCGCGGCTCTTGCAGGCTGGCCACGAAGCCGGAGACCGCTGCTTGCGGGTCTAGACGTTGCGCGGTCGCCGCCATGAACTGCCTCCGTAACATCACGCACATATTATGCACAATCTGGCGCATATCAAGCGCCCATACGATCGCCTATTGGCGTGTACGCTATCGCTTTCAGACCACGACGAGGACATTTTGAACCCAATCTGGTGAGGCGACCGCGACGGTGACGTCCAAGCTATGGAACAACCTCCTTTCGCTCATAACGGCAGAGGCTCCCTATCTCTCTTCCAAGACCTTCAACCACGCCCAGCGTCAGTTCGAGATCCGGGTCGAGATTTCCGATACCGATCCCAGCTACGTCGAAGCTGTGGTCTATGAGGATGGCCAGTTGGCCAGCCTGCCCTATCCGGGCGACGACGACGCGCTGCCAACGTTCGGGGTCACGCTCTCGCGCAACGCCGGCTGCGCCCGTTGATGCGGTAGTCGTAGCGGAACGACTTTCGCCCGGTTGGGGTGACGTGGACGTACATACCGTCACGATCTGCGACCTTGTACGCTTTCGCCTTCTGTTTCAGTGCCTTAAGCGCCGTGTCAGTGAGCATTTCGCCCTCCGAAACCGTCGCGACAAGACCTGAAAAGGCAGCAGAGTACCGTCAGCGGCTAAGCCTTCTCGCCGCCGGCTCACTTCCTTATATTTTTCAGTAACTTGCGGCGACGAAAATACCGTCAATCCGTTCGATTAGCTGACGGTACCGAGCGCTTCGCCGACGCACAAGACGCGCCGGCGCCGTCATATCCATCCACCTCAACGGCGGATAAGCCGGCGCGCAAAGACGCGAAAACATTCCTCGATAATTCAATAACAGTTTCGGACACTTGTGCGGCGTTCCGCCCACGCATTCGGCGCCAGATTTGGGGCCTGAATTACTCCCACTCGATGGTATCGAGCACACCTAAGCGACTGTATTCACTGCTAAAATCCGGCGACAGGCAGCGGAATCCCGCTTGGCATCCCGACAAAAAATCGGGCTGTTGATTTTTTTGAGGAAATTGCCCGATCACAGTCGCGTTACCATCGGGGACATTCGCAGACGTTCGACTCGGGAATGCGAGAGCTCGGTCGTGCGTGGAAGGCTAGCAGACCATGAGTCCAAGGTCGACATCGGCCTTTTTTCACCAGGGGCGCATGGTTCTCAGACGCGCCAACTTGATTGGATCGGGCCCACCCACTACGTTAGACGAAATCGAATTTTGTTGGACATACGCCATGGTCAAGAACATCGCCGTTCAGGGCGCTGAGGCCGCGAAGCCGCAGAGCCGTAAGCCCGGATCTGGCCGGTGGGCGCTGAAACGCGACGCCAGCACCGGCCAGATCACGACCGTGCATGGCACACAAGTGGAAGCGGTCATGGCCGCAGCGCAGCGTTCCGGGCTGCTACTCGAGAAGAGCGGCCGGATCGGCGGTCGTGTGAGCCAGGCGCTCGTCGAAAAGGCCAAGGCGCGCACCGGTATCACGACGGACACCGACCTGATCGAATTCGCGCTCGCCAATATCGCCTTGGAAGACAAGTTCGCAGAAATCTTCAAGGCCGCGCGCGGCACAGTAGACCCGGACCTCGACCTCACGTTCTGAAATGGCAGGGTTCGATATTGCAAGCGCGATCCGTTGGGCGCGCTTTGATCCCCGTCGCACCTTGGCGCGTCGTTCAGATGATCTGCTGCCGTTCGCCGGCGAGGATGACCTAGCCGGACAGCCCCTCCTCCTCGACACCTGCGTTTTTATCGATCAGATGCAGGGGCGAGCGCCTCCACTGGTCGAACAACTCGTCGGTGCCAGACAGGTCAATCATTCAACGATCGCGATCCAGGAGCTGACGCACACGGTTGGCGTCCTCAATCCTGACGATCGCCGGAGCGCAGCGGTGATCACGCAGGTGCGCGCGCAAATCGAGGCGATGCCCGATCATCGTGTCTTCACACCGGACGCTGATGTCCTGGGGCGTGCGGCGCTGCTCGCAGGTATGCTCGCGCGGCTTCAAGGCTATGCCCAGGACGCCCGGCAAAAGTGCCTGCACGACTGCGTGCTCTTCCTTCAAGCGCAAAAGCTCGGCTTCGCGGTGCTCACCGCTAACGTCGCCGAATTCGATCTGCTCCTGCAGCTGATCCCTACGGGTCGTGTGCTCTTCTATCGCACTGGCACGACGTGACCGATGGAGGTCGCCATTCTGACGTCGCGGCTAACGCTCGCCGAAAGGATGCTTTCCGTACTTTCGAAGTAGGTCATCGAAGGCTTCACCCATCAAGGCCTGCAGACTGACGTCCTGTTCCAGTCCGAGCTGATGCAAGGCCCTTCGGAGCTCAGCGCTAAAATATCCGCTTACCGCCTTCTTGCCTTCGCGAGCGACGGGCCTGGCCGACGATGGCCCGCTTGGGAGGGCGGGCGGCGCGGCTGGCTCTGCTGAGGGCGGCGCCCGCTCGGACTTGATCGAGGCGAACCGGCTCATGCGAACACGACTGCCTGTTCACAGGTGGACAGATGAACCTGCTCTCGTGTCCACGCCCACAACGCCGCGATCTCTGCGGCCGCCTTGCTGGCGGGTGCGAACTGCGGCGCAGTTCGGCCGGCGGCGGTGCTGTGATGGAAGGCGCCGCGTTCCGGAAGCGAAACCGGCGCAATGGGAAGACCGAACTTGCCCGTGATCAGCTCGTGGGCCTCCTGATAAATCAGCGGCGCTCGCGGCGGACCAGCCATGAAGACCACGAAGGCCGGCTTTTTGCTCGCGGTGACCAACTCGGCCGACGCCTCGATGGCCGCGAGATCAAAGGCCTTCGGCCGGCAGGGCACGAGGATGAGGTCGGCCAGCTTAGCCGCCTGCCGGGCCATCGCATCGGCATGGGGCGGCGTGTCGATCACGACCAATTCGGCGCCCAACGCCTCGGCCTTACTCAGCTTGTCCCCCAAGAGCGACGGCGCGCCGCAGTCGATCACCTCGGGATCCATACCGCCCCGCCATTGCCCCCAGCGGCTTGCCGTCGCCTGCGGATCAGTGTCGATTAGAAGCGTGACGCGCTCAATCGAGGCTGCCGTTGCGAGGTGGACAGCGAGGGTGGTTTTACCCGCACCGCCCTTCTGGCTGATGATTGAGATCGTTCGCATGTTCACCTCCTGGGTCGGCCACAGGTGAACACGTGGACTGAGCGCCCCATCGGGCGAAAGTCGTAAGTCTACGCCCCTGCAGCAGCTCTCGGCGGTCGGCTCAGCGCTCGCGATCCCGTCCGGCGGGGCGGTCCTGAGCCATCTGGCGATTGGCGGCTCGCAGCTCGCGGGCCAGAGCCAGGCGCTGGCTGTCCGGCGCGGGCATGGACCGCACGAACGTCTCGACCTTCTCACCGAGCGCGCGGTCCTTGGGATCGGGCGAGCCCTTCAACAGCGCGGCCTGGGCGAGATAGGTCCTGCGGACGCCGGCTTGGCGCTCGAGCGAGCGCCGCTCCCACGGCCTCGGGCGGGTGTCGCCCTGAAAGGCCGCCTTAGCGGCCTCCTGGTAAGCGGCACGCCGCACCTGGGACATCTCGCCCTTCCCGGCCTCGTGCCGATCCCGCATTTTTCGCAGTGGCGTCCGCTCAGGCTTGCGGGTCACCCCTCGCGCCCGGCGCGCTGTCGCCTCGGCTTCGACGCTGCGATCGCGCAGCGCTTGCGCGAAGTCCTGCCGCCACCGCTCGAGATCCGCCTTATTCGGATTGAGGCGCTCGCCCGCGTGGCCCCGTGAACAGATGGACAGGTGAACGTGCGGACGTGGCGTGTCGGTATGCAGTGTGAACACGTACTCATGCCGCCCTGCGAACGTGTTGGCGGCGAAGGCCCGCGCCGCGTCGCGCAGCGCCAACGCGTTGGTCCCAGCCGGCATCGAGAGGATGACGGAATGGCTGAACGGCGCATCGGCGCGCGTCCGTCGATCAGCCAACTGCTCGGCCGCCCAGTCGACGGCGAGATCTTTGATCGCCGCGCGGGAGCCGACCAGCATTCCATCTTGGTTCTCCAGATCAAGTTCGCCGTTGCGGCTGATATAGTCGAGGTGCGCCCGCAGGTGGCCAGGGTCCCGCGTGCGGCCGGTGACCTTGACCATCACCTCCGGCGCCCGGTTCGTCACCCGCACGAGACGCGCCCGAACCTCCGCACCGTTGGGTCCCGCTGCGGGCTTAAGGACCGCGCGTGTGAGCCGGACCCGGATGGCGACCGGGGGCCGCCAAACCTCTTCGAAGCCGCGGACGGTCTGGAAATCGGTCATGGCTGAGCCTGCCAGTAGGCCAGGTTGCCCGCAAAGGCCTCGCCGATCGCGTCGATGTGGGCGCGCAGCTCCATCCTCAGGGCGTCGAGGTATTGGAGTTCCAGGTCGAGCACGGCGCCCTCCATCACCGCCGTGTTCAAGGCCCGGGCGATCTGATTGACGTTCACCCCGATCCGCCGGACCTCGGCTCGCAGAGCGATCAGCTCCACCTCGTGGTCGCGGCGCAGGGTCGGCCGGCCCTGCAGCCGGTGACGGAGGACCGCCGCCGCCCAGGCGTTCGGCGTCATGCCCATGGCTTCGGCTTCGGTGGCCAGGCCCCGGCTGTCCCAAGCGCTTAGGCGCACGGTCAGCTTCATCGGGCGGATCGCAGGGCGGCCTGTGACGGCCGCAGGTCCGCTCGCGGCCTGCTCCATCAGGCGCCGCAACGCCGGCGAACGACCGCCCTGGGCGGCCGCCCACGCGTCGAAACGGCCCGCCAGGCTCTCGGAGATCCGGACTTGGAAGTTGGCCACTGACGCGCCTCGCGTAACGATCCGCCGCCGCGAAGGCTATCCTGCCCTAGACCGCGACCCCGTCACTCTGGCCCCTCCCCTCGGCGGGCGCGATGCGTAAGTCTACGCCTCGCGCCCGCTCGCCCGCCGCCCCTGCGGGTCGCCCCAGCCGTGGCCAGAGGGGCGCGTCGTGCTAGATCAACCTGCCGAAATTCGAGACGGAGCCGGATCGGGGATGTTCAATTTGCTTGTGTCGGGAGTCGCGGGCGCGTGGGAAGGCGCCCACCTCGACATGGACCTTGATCGGTTCAAGGAATACAGCGGCAAGTACGGTGAGATCATCGACCCCGACGACCCCGCCAGCCTGCGCCAGCTGAACGGCGCGCCGGCCCTCGTGATGTACGAGATCGGCGTCGATGGCCCGAACGCCAAGATCGTTCGGCATGGCCGGCTTAGGAATGTCGCGCGCTACGGTCAGATCGTGAGCTGCCAGATCGAGCTGGACGCGGACCGGCCCTACCTTCCCCGCGAGAAGATCGTCGAGTTCGCCAGACACCTCGACATGAAGCCCTTCGAGCAAGGCCGCACCCATTGGGCGATCAAGGACGGAGACCTTCCGCCCGCCCTCTTGGACTCATCGTTCAAGACCCTCGACCCCGCCGATGTGGCCGAAGCGGAAGTCGCTGGTGCGGCGCGCGAGACCCTGGTCGACGGCGTGGCGGTCCTGCCTGAGGCCGCCAGGGTCGTGGCCGTCATCGTCGCCCTGGAGAACTACCGGCCGGCAGACGCCAACCAGATCGAACCGGTGGAGTTCGCCAAAGCTGACGCCGAAGCCTTTAAGTTGGCTGTGGAGACGATCTTCGCCGACCACAGGCCCGAGGTGGTCGTTCTGGCCGACAGCGACGCGACCCACGCCAGCGTCGTCAACGAGATCAAGGGCCGCGCTTGGGGTTTGGCCGAGGATGATCTGTTCATCTTCTACTACGCCGGCCACGGTTTCCACGACGAGACCGGCAACCGGCTGACGGCCTGGGACACGTCGGTCACGAACATCGCCGGCACGACTCTGAGCCTCGACGCTGACCTGCTCGGGGTCGTGCGCGCCAGTCCTTGCCAACGGGTCCTCGCCTTCATCGACGCCTGCGCGACCCGCTTCAAAGCGTTGGGCCGCAAGGTGATCACACCGTTGGATACCGCCGAGTTCGCCCGGCTCCTGCAGTCGGCATCGTTCAATGCGATCTTTATGTCTTGCCGTCCGGGCGAGCAGTCCTATCCGGATCGAGATCTTGGCCACGGGGTCTGGACCCACTTTCTGCTCCAGGCGCTCAACGGAGCGGCGCCGGACGCCGTCGGGCCCGGCGGCTACATCACCAACGCAACGTTGCAGGACTACCTTCGCCAAGAAGTCCCCCGCCACGTCGCGCAGAACCCGCGCATTAGGGCGACCCAGACGCCCGAGGCGGTCGTCACAGCCACGAATACCTTCGCGATCCGCCGCGTCACGGAGGCTGCTTCGTCACCCAGGCGCCGGCCGGCAATCGCTGTAGCCGCCTCGAATCCTGAGCCCTCCCGGTGGGAACGCTCTAAGGAGCCCTTTCCGGGCTCGAGCACCACGCTGTTCCACGATCGCTTCGCCTCCGCCTTTCCCGGCGTCAGGGAGCCACGATGGTTCACCGACCCTGCGGACATCCAACGGCGCCTGACCCGGCTTCTCGCGCCGCCCCTGACCTTCGCCAACGGCACCCCGTTCTGGTGGTGGGCCGACGGAAACCTGCACATCGAGAAGTTCGAGCACGTCGAAGGTCGGCGGTATCTGATGGATGTGCATGAGCTGGAAATCGTCCGCATCGCAGCCGTGCCCGGGCGTGGCTATTGGGGCGACTTCGTCTATGTCGAGGTCGCCGCCATGCCGCCTACCGGGGCCAATCCAAACACAGCTCCTGAGGATATCGCGCGCCGGGTCGGCTATCGCGGCTATGACGACGAAGAATACGGCCTCGTGGATGGTCGCATTGCGATCAGCCGCGGGGAGTACGATGACGGCGCCGCCGAGATCGATGGCGACCTGGTCGACACAATCGGCCGGGCAGCGCTGCGGGTGCGTTATCTGACCCCCTACAGCTTTCTGCTCGCGGCGAACGGGTCGCCGATCAACAACAACGACTTCGACTTGGTGCTGCCGAAGTTGCTTCGCGCCGTGCTCGAGGACGACAAGGCGTTCGAGCAACTCGTCAGCGCCGTCGAGCGGCTTCCGCGCCGCGAGCGCGAGAAGTAACGCGGTTGCGGGCGAGCGCCGGGCGCCCGCCCGCAGCGCCTAGGCGGCCTGCGCCTGTGCTTGTCGCTGCGCGAGGAAGTCGACCGCACGCTGGGCGTGAGCGGCAGCGGTGAAGATGAACCGCTGGTCGGACTTCAAGACCTTGAGCCAGCTGTCGATGTAGCTGGCATGATCCGAACGGGGCTGGAGCTCCAATCCCAGGTCGGCGCAAAGGAAGGCGGCGCCCAATTCGGCCACGAGCTCCTCCCGGGCGTATCCGTCGTCGCCCCAGCGCTTCCGACCGAAATCACGGTCGAGCCGCGTCGGATGCCTCGTCCAATGGGTGCACTCATGGGCCAGGGTGGCGTAGTAGCCTTCCGGGTCCTCGAAGCATTCGAAGGGCGGCATCTGCACATAGTCGGGCTGCAGGGCGTAGTAGGCCTGATTGCCGCCGTGCCGGATGTCGGCGCCGGTCGCCGCGAAGAAGGCGTCGGCGTGATCAATTCGTTGGGCGGCGTCGAGGTTGGGTTCCGTCACTGAGTAGAAGTCGGCGGGCAGACCCTCGACCTGATCGACGTTGAAGACCGTGTAAGCCTTCAGGTACGGGATCTGGCGCTCGATATCCTGGCCATCGTCGCCGGATTCGGTGCGGGTGATACGGTTGGCATAGACCACCGTGGCGCCGTGTTCCCCCTTGCGCACATGGCCGCCGAGCGCCAGGGTCTGGCGGAAGGTGATCCAGATCGGCGCCGTGTAGCCCCGGGCGACCGCCTCGGCCCAGAGCAGGACGACATTGATGCCACTGTAGGGCTCGCCGGTGGCGCGGAGCGGCCGGGTGATCCGGCCCGCCAGATGTTCGGAGGACCACGGCTTGGTCCAGGGTCGCACGCCGGCTTCCAGCTCGGCGAGGATGGCGTTGGTGACCCGGCTGTAAAGGTCCGGGCGCGTGGTCTCGTGGGGGCGCGACATGGCGGCCTCCTTGGATTCGGGTTGTAGGGAAGGCGGCGCCCCGCCGGGGTCCCGGCGGAGCGCTCGGCGGGAGTCCAGTCAGCGCGACCAGATCAGGCTGTAGCCCTCGTTGGCGTCGACCAGGCTGGCGTAGATCGGTGCCGGGAAGCTCGGGTCATCCAGCTTGACCGACAGGTAGGCCCGGTCCTCCTTGGAGGTCTTCATCCAGGCGGCGCCGAATTCCGTCTGGCCGGAGAAGATGCGGAAGTCGGGGGCCTTGTCGTTGTCCTTCTCGACCTTGCGCAGGACCGCCTGCTTGACGTTGAGGGTCAGGGTCTTGATCGCGCCGTTGTAGTTGCCGGCGTCGTCCTTGGTGAAGGTGCCGATGGTCGCCATGGTAGTTCTCCTTGTTCCTCGGACCGCGCCCATCGCGGCCTCGATGGCGATTTCCAGGACGAGGGGCGCTGAGCGCCGCAGCCGTAGGCCCGCAGCGCAGCGGAGGACGCCGGCGACGACTTGTTTGCTGCGCGAGGAATGGCGCCCCAGGCGCCAGGGGAAAGAAGTCGAAGAGCCGGCGTTGCGGCGATCAGCGGGGCCGGTACGGCCCGAATCCTCGGCCCTATCAGGCCAGAGAGGCGGCATGGGTCGGTTGCGAAGGTGAGGAGATCGGCCCGGCGACCGGGACCACACCACCGGCGGCGCCGGTGTCTTCAAGCAAGAAAAATGGGCCGCCCGCCTCGTCAGCGAACGGCCCAGGGTCAGAGCGAAGAGAGCGGCAACGCGGCCCCCTCCCCTAAGCGGCTTCTTCGGTCACACTCGGCGCCTCGGGTTGAACCTCAACCTCCACCGGGACCGGCGCCCGAAGCAGGCTCGGCAACCAGCCCTTCCCGGCTAGCAACGCCTCGGCCTCCGACGCCATATCGGGCTTCTTCATGCCGCCGATCCGCTCGGCCGCTTCCTCCGACACCGCCTCGCGCACGGCCTCGCCGATCCTGGCCTTGGTGACGCGGCCCAGGTAGCTCGCCACGGTGGGCGTCCAATAGCCCGTCATGTCGAGGTCCACAGCCTGGGCCAGCCGGTCAGCGTGCGCCCACGCCCCCGGCTTCCGGTCGAACAGTGCGCACCGCATTGACGGTCAGGCTCGCGCAGTGGGCCAGGAGGTCCAGCAAATCCGTCGCCCCCAGGCCTTCCACGAAGGCCCAGAGGTCAGCTGCCTCCTTGGGCAAGCGCACCGCCCAGCGCTCATGGCGTTGGGCGATGCTGCGTCCGGCGCGGGTGTCGTCGATGCCCGGCGCGTGCCCGTCGAGGTAGGCGGTGGCGCCCTTGATCTCCAAACAGGAGGCCCGGTCGTAAGGCGGATAGAAGGCGAACAGCGCCAAGCTGTGCACCACCGCCGACAGGGCGACCGTGGGGCTCGCCCCCAAGGCGTCGCGAAGGGCCAAGGTCCGATGGGCCGTGAGGTCCAGCACCAGACGCTCCGACAAAGGGGCGCCCGCGTCCTCGTCGGCATCATCGGGCTCCGCAGAAGCCTCCTCATTGCCGCTGTCTGCGCCGCTCGCGTCTTCGCCTTCGGGCTCACCCTGGGGCTCGGGCGCCGGGATATCCTCGGGGCGAATCAGCCCCCGCTCGACCCGGGCCACCCCATCCTGGCCGAGGATGACGAACACCCCGCCGCGCGCGATCTCGTCGGGCTCGAAGGCCGTTCCATCGCCGAAGGCTTCAAGCGCCGCATCGATCTCGGCGAACCGGGCCTCGATCTCGGGCGGAAGGTCCTCGACCGCATCCCACTCGCTGACCAGGGCGTCGTATTCCTCAGACAGCGCCGACATGCGCGCGCGCTCTTCTTCCGGGCGCTCCACCGGGTGCGGATAAACGCGGGCGAGGCCGAGCGCGCGCGGATAGTCCATGTGGGCCTCGGCCCATTTCCACCCCTCCTTGTCCCGCACGTCCTGGGCGATCCCGGCCAGCTTCTCGGCGGCCAGCCGGTCCAGCAGGGCCGGGTCCTCAAACCAGCCCCCGCCGTCCTCGGTGAAGAGGTCGCGCAGGATGGTCCCGCCCGCCTCGCCGTAGGCCTCGGCGCCGACGAAAACCGCCCGCCGATCCGTGGCCGCGACCTTGGCTTCGGTCATGGTGCGGCGGATCAGATAGGGGGGCCGATCCGGCCCCAGCAGATCAAAGACCTGCTCCTGGCGCGCGTGGTCTTCGCTGACGGCATAGGCCATCATCTGGTCGAGAGTCAGGTCGCCTGCGCGATAGCGCCCCATCAACACCGGGCTGACCGCTCCAAGTCGTAGACGCTGGCGCACGACCTGGGCCGACACGCCGAATCGAGCGCCGATCTCCTCGGCGCTGAGGCCCCGCCGCTCGGCCTGTTCGCGAAAGGCCTCGAACTCGTCGGCGGGGTGCATGCGGAAGCGGGTGACGTTCTCGTCCAAGCTGATTTCGTGCGGATCGTTCGCGAGGTCCACAACGCAGCGCACCGGCTCGACTTTCTTGACCACCTTGCGCTTGGCGAGCAGGGCGAGCGCCAAGCGGCGGCCCTCGCCGATGGTCACCAGATAGAAGCCGGTCGCCGCCCCGGCCTCGTCCGTCTCGGGCTCCACCACAGGGGCCTGGAGGACGCCCTTCACCGCGATGCTGGCGGCCAGGGCTTCGATATCCGCCTCGGCATGCGGCGTCCGCCGCGCGTTGCGCGGCGACTTCTTCAACTTGTTAAGCGACACGTCGATGACGTCGCCGTCCTGATGAAGGATGGGGGTGTCTTGGGTCATAGCTAAGCTCCTTGGGGCATGGGTTGCAGGCGCAAGGCGCGCCTGCAGCCCTGCCCGTCGGCGAGACCGGGGGTGCAAACGGAGGGGCGGCTTCGCGGGGAACCGGCTGCAGGGCTTCAAGTCCTGCGCTCCTGCCGGTCCTGGCCAGCCCGAAGCTGGGCGGAAGCCGCTCCGAAGTGCGCCGGGGGCGGAGCCCCAAGCCACGGCCGCGCGTCAGCGCGGCGAAGGGAGAAGGCCGCAAGGAGCCTGCGCACCTTCAGGTGCTGCAGGGCGGAAAGCGCCGTTGAGCGGCCAGCGGCGACGAAGTCGCCCGAAGGGGCGGACCCGCAGGAGCCGCGGAACGCGGCGGGACCGAGCACGCCCGTCGGCTGCTCACCGTTTGGTCCTGGGGGCGTTGCGGGGCAGGCTGTGCTAAAAGTCGCAGCCGCCACGATCATATCGCAGCCGCTCAGGCGGCGCGGAGCGCCTCGATCAGCGGACAGCCTGGATCCTGCCCCGCGTCGCAAGCCCGCACCGAGTCGGCCAGCACCCGCTCCATCCGCTTCAGGTCGGCGATGCGCGTGCGCACGTCTTTCAGATGCGATGCGGCGAGGTTGCGCACCTCGGCGCAGGACGCGTGCCCGCCGCCTGCAAGGCCCAGCAGGGCGCGCACCTCGTCCAGCGTGAAGCCCAGCTCGCGGGCCCGTCGCACGAAGCCGAGGCGGCCCACGTCGTCCGCGCCATAGCTCCGGTAGCGGCCCCGCCGGGGCGGGGCCGGCATCAGGCCGATCCGCTCGTAGTAGCGGATCGTTTCGATGTTGCAGCCCGTGCGCCGGGACAGTTCGCCAATCGGAATCGCGGTATCCGCCATGCTGTTCGCGCCTCTCAATTTTGGGCTTGAGTCTGTAGTCGCTACAGATCGTATGTAGTGATCCTCAGCCCCCACGGGCAAGCTGCAGTCCTGATTGTAGCGTCGCTCTGACGGTTCCACGAAGTCGCCGAGGCTATTGCGATGCCCATCCAGAATCCCCTCACCCGCGCGGCCGACAAGGCGGGCGTCATCGGCTCGATCGTCACCGCCATGGGCTGCGCGGCGTGCTTCCCGGCTCTTGCGAGCCTTGGCGCCGCGCTGGGCCTCGGGTTTCTGAGCCAGTACGAAGGCGTCTTTATTCGTTACCTCCTGCCGCTGTTCGCCGTGATCGCCCTCGTCGCCAACGTGGTCGGCGGACTTCGCCATCGCCGGTGGCCGCGAATGGCGCTGAGCGTCATCGGGCCGATCTTGGTGCTGGCGGCGGCTTTGCTCATGGCCACCCGCGGTTGGCCGACGGCGTGGCTCCTCTATCCCGGACTGACCTTGATGGTGGTCGTCGCGATCTGGGATCTCGCTGCACCGCCTCGCAATGCGCCCGCGCCACCCCGCGAAAGGGCTGTTTCCTAACGTGATGGCGGAGTTGATCGGAAGGAGAGTCGACTTGTCAGAACCCAAAAGCGGCCGCAGTGCGTTGGCGCTAGGAGGCGTAGCCGCCATTCTGGCATCGACCTGTTGCCTCGGCCCGCTCGTCTTGGTCGCCCTCGGGTTCAGCGGCGCCTGGATCGGCAACCTGACCGCGCTGGAACCGTATCGTCCGTTGTTCATCGGCGCAGCGCTGATCGCCATGGTCTTCGCCTACCGCCGAATCTTTCGCCCGGCCCGCGCCTGCGAGCCCGGCGAAGTCTGCGCCGTGCCCAAGGTCAGGACCACCTACAAGGTCATCTTCTGGGCGGTCGCAGCGCTCGTCCTTGTCGCGCTGGCGTTCCCCTACGTCCTGCCCCTGTTCTACTGAAAGGAAGTCCCCATGAAGACGCTCGTCTCCCTGATCGCCCTGATGGGCGCGCTCAGCTCGCCCGCGTGGGCCGCGACGAAGACGGTCACCCTGGCGGTGCCCGGCATGACCTGCGCGGCCTGCCCGATAACCGTCAAGACGGCGCTTGCCAAGGTCGACGGCGTCGAGAAAACCGAGGTCAGCTTCGAAAAGCGCGAGGCCGTCGTCTCCTACGATGACGCCAAGACCACGGTCGCCGCCCTGACCAAGGCGACGGCGGGCGCGGGCTACCCATCCACCGTGAAGCGCTGAGGAGCCTGCCCCGTGACCGCCGCGATCGCCCTGCGCATTGACGGAATGACCTGCGACTCGTGCGCCACGCACGTGAGGGAGGCGTTGGAGCGCGTCCCAGGCGTGCGCTCGGCCGCCGTCTCCTATCTGAAGGCGCGCGCGGAGATCGCGGCCGATGCGGGGGTTAGCTCCGAGGCCCTTGCGGCCACGGTCGCGACGCTCGGCTATCGCGCCTCGGTCGCCGACGCGGGCGGCGCGCAACGCGGCGCCGGCGGCGTCCCGCTGCACATCGCCGTCATCGGCAGCGGCGGCGCGGCGATGGCGGCGGCGCTGAAAGCCGTCGAGCAGGGCGCGAAGGTCACCCTTGTCGAGCGCGGCGTCATTGGCGGAACCTGCGTCAACGTCGGCTGCGTGCCGTCCAAGATCATGATCCGCGCGGCGCATATCGCCCATCTACGTCGCGAAAGCCCGTTCGATGACGGGATCGGGGCCTGTACGCCAGCGATCCTGCGCGAGCAGCTGCTGGCCCAGCAGCAGGCGCGCGTCGATGAGCTGCGGCAGGCGAAATACGAGACCATCCTGGCCGACACCCCGTCCATCACGGTGCTGCGCGGCGAGGCCCGCTTCGCGGACGCCCACAGCCTGCTCGTGCGCCAGTCCGACGGGGTCGAGCAACATGTGACCTTCGAACGCTGCCTAATCGCCACCGGCGCCAGCCCGGCCGAGCCGCCCATTCTGGGGTTGTCGGATACGCCGTACTGGACCTCGACGGAGGCCCTTGAGAGCGAGACCCTCCCATCGCGCCTAGCGGTGATCGGCTCATCGGTCGTCGCTGTCGAACTGGCCCAGGCCTTCGCTCGGCTCGGCAGCAAGGTGACGATCCTGGCGCGCCATACCCTGTTCTTCCGTGAGGACCCGGCCATCGGCGAGGCGGTCACGGCCGCCTTCCGCGCCGAGGGCATCGAGGTGCTGGAGCACACCCAGGCGAGCAAGGTCGCCTACGCCGATGGCGAGTTCGTCCTCGCCACCGGCCAGGGCGAACTGCGCGTGGACAAGCTGCTCGTCGCGACGGGCCGGGCGCCCAACACCCGGACGCTTGTCCTGGAGGCGGCCGGCGTCGCCGTCAACGCGCAGGGCGGCGTCGTGATCGACACGGCCATGCGCAGCAGCACGCCGCACATCTACGCCGCCGGCGACTGCACAGACCAGCCTCAGTTCGTCTATGTCGCGGCGGCGGCCGGAACCCGGGCGGCGATCAACATGACCGGCGGTGAGGCCGCCTTGGACCTGGCCACGATGCCGGCGGTCGTGTTCAGCGATCCGCAGGTCGCCACGGTCGGGCTCAGCGAGGCGGAGGCCCACCGCGCCGGGATCGAGACCGACAGCCGGCTCCTGACCTTGGACAACGTCCCGCGCGCGCTCGCCAACTTTGACACCCGCGGCTTCATCAAGCTGGTCGCCGAAGCTGGTAGCGGCCGGCTCATTGGCGTCCAGGCGGTGACGCCGGAGGCGGGCGAGATCATCCAGACGGCCGCGCTCGCCATCCGGGCGCGCATGACCGTCGGCGAGCTGGGCGACCAGCTGTTCCCCTATCTGACCATGGTGGAAGGCCTGAAGCTCGCGGCCCAGACCTTCTCCAAGGATGTGAAACAGCTTTCCTGCTGCGCCGGTTGAAGGTTCAGTTTGGGTGGCGAGCGGAGCGCGCGTGATGACGACGCCCACCTCACACGCTGAAGCCACCGGATGGCCCGCCGTCGAGTTTCGAGGCGGCGTGATCATCCCAGACTGGGGAGCGGTCACGACACCACAGGCCCAAAACGCCCTGAGGGCCGTCGTCGAGGCCTTCATCGGCCCCAAGTGGGATGGGCTGGATGAGACCGAGAGCCGAATCCACGGCATCGTCCTGAGCGCCTACGCCATGAGCGGGCACGCTCCGGAGGCCGCGGACGTCGCCGCCGGGGCCGGACTCGCCATCGCTGAGACCGACAGCGTGCTGCGGCGTCTGGCCGGGCGCGACCTCCTCATTCTCAACGTTGCCGGCCGGATAGGCGGCGCCTATCCGTTCACCGATGGTCCGACTGAGCATCACGTCGAGACCGGCGGGCTCTCCGTGGGCGCCATGTGCGCCATCGACGCGCTCGGCGTCGGGGCGATGCTGGAGCGCGACATCACCGTCCGCTCGGCGTGCCGTCAGTGCGCCCGTGCGCTCGCCATCCACACACGGAGCCACGGCCGCCAACTGGATCAGGTCGAGCCTTCGGGGATCGTCGTCTGGTCCGGCCATCGCTACGCCGCCGGTTGCGCGGCGTCTTCGCTCTGCACCCTGCAGGCCTTCTTCTGCGATGACGCTCACCTGGAGACCTGGCGCACGAACAGCCTGGCCGCCGGTCAGGACGGGGTGCGCCTGAGCCTGTCCGAAGCGCTGGAGGTCGGCCGCGCGATCTTCGCGCCGATGCGGATGGAGTTGCGGCCATGGCCTACGACCTGATCGTCATCGGCAGCGGCACGGCGGCCCAGGTTGCCGTTGCGAAGGTCCGCGCCGCCGGCTGGTCCGTCGCCGTGATCGATCACCGGCCGTTCGGCGGCACGTGCGCGCTCCGCGGCTGCGATCCCAAGAAGATGCTGGTAAGCGGCGAGGAAGCGATCGACGCGGCCAGGCGCATGGCCGGGCATGGCGTCGAAGGCGCCCTAGCGATCGACTGGCCCGGCCTGATGGGGTTCAAGCGGACCTTCACCGATCCCATCCCCGCCAAACAAGAACATCGCTACGCCGAGTTGGGCGTCGACGCCGTCCACGGGCTCGCCCGCTTCGCCGCCCCAGACACGATCGAGGTGGACGGCCGGACCTTGCAGGCCCGCCACGTGCTGATCGCTACCGGGGCGCGGCCGATCCCGCTTGGCATCCCGGGCGAGGGACTGGTCGTCACGAGCGACACCTTCATGGAGCTTGAACGCCTCCCGCGCCGGATCGTGCTGATCGGCGGCGGCTACGTCGCCGCCGAATTCTCGCACCTGGCGGCGCGCGCCGGGGCCGAGGTCACCATCCTGCAACGGCCTGCGCGGCTGCTGCCGAATTTCGATCCCGACCTGGTCGGCTGGCTCATGCCGCGCTTCCATGAACTCCGCATCGCCGTCGAGACCGGCGCTACGGTCACCCGTGTCGAGCCGGTCCAGGGCGGCCTGCTAGTCCATGCCAGCCGTCCGGGCGCGCCGGACCTCGCTGTCCCGGCCGAACTGGTGGTGCACGCCGCAGGCCGCGGGCCCGACCTCGACGCATTGGACCTCGCGGCGGGCCAGGTCACCGTGCGCGACGGCCGCATGCAGCTAAACGACCATCTGCAAAGCGTCTCCAACCCGCGGGTCTATGCCGCTGGCGACGCGGCCGGCGTCGGGCCGCCCCTGACGCCGGTCTCCAGCCACGACGCCAGGGTGGTGGCCGCCAACCTGTTGGACGGCACGTCGCGCAAGCCGGACTATCGCGGGGTCCCGAGCGTTGCCTTCACCGTGCCGCCGATCGCCGCAGTCGGACTCTCGGAGGCGGAGGCCCGTCGCCGCGGGCTGGTGTTCCGCATCAACGCCGCCTCGACGCCGGACTGGTTCACCGCCCGCCGCTTGGCCGAGCGGGTCTACGGCCACAAGGTGCTGATCGAGGAGCACAGTGACCTGGTCCTCGGCGCGCATCTTGTGGGGCCGGGCGCCGACGAGGTGATCAACCTCTTCGGCCTGGCGATCCGCCACGGCCTGACCGCCGCCGACCTTCGCTCCACCATGTTCGCCTATCCGACCGGCGCATCGGACCTGGGTTACATGCTGTAGCGCTCGCCAATGCCTTAGACTGAAGGCCCTCGGCCGATGTAGGAAAATCTCAGTGTACGAACGCAAGACTGTGACTACGTCTGTCCGAGAGGCGCGAACACTACTAGAATCTACACCTGATTAAGGCCTGCCCTGAGGTGTTCGTGAGCTTTATCGAAGGAACAGAACGCGGTCAGGCCAGCCTGCTTCCGCCTTGCCTCGACGATTATGTCGCCCCGGACGCGCTCGTGCGCATCGTCGATGCGTTCGTCGCCAGTCTCGACCTGACTGAACTGGGTTTTGGCCGCACCGTCGCCGCGTCCACCGGCCGTCCTGGTTACCGCCCGGGCGACATGCTCAGGCTCTATATCTGGGGCTATCTCAACCAGCTCCGATCCTCGCGCCATCTGGAACGCGCATGCACTCGCGACCTTGAAGCGCTCTGGTTGCTCCGCCGATTGGCCCCAGACTACCGCACGATCGCCGCCTTCCGGCACGACAACCCGGAAGCCATCATCGCTTCGAGCGCCGCCTTTATTCAGTTCTGCAGGGAAGCCGGCCTGATCAGCGGCCGTCTCGTCGCGCTGGATGGGACCAAGATGCGCGCGGTCGCCAGCTCCAAGAATATCGCCGGCGCAGATCGGCTTGCGCGCGACCTGGCGCACACGGAAAAGGAGATCGGCTACTACCTGGACCGGCTCGACATCATGGACGAGGCGTCGGCCAAGGGCTTCGACGATCAGCCGAAGCACCGCCAGGCGTTTACGGATGCAATCGCCGCTCTGCGCCGCCGAAAGGATCGTCTTGTGCGCCGCCAGCAGGTTTTGGCGGATCGCGATGAGAAGGTGCTCGTTTTCGGCGAGCCTGACGCCAAGCCTATGGGCTACGGCCGCGCGCCCAAGTTCCCTGCGTACAACATGCAAAGCGTCGTCGATGTCGACAGCGGACTGATCATTCATCACGACGTCGCCAACGAGGCGAACGACAGCCAACTCCTTCACCCCATGTCGCTGGCGGCGATGGAGGTGTTGGAGATCGACCGGCTCAAAATCCTGGCCGATGGCGGCTACTCGAACGCCCAGGCTGTCGCCGAATGTGAGCGTGACAACATCGAGGTGGCTGCGCCGATCAAGCGTGGCGCGATGAGCTCCGACTTCTTCCGGCCGATCCAGTTTACCTACGATGAAGTGTCCGACACCATCCGATGTCCGGCCGGCGAGACCCTGAGGCCGTCGGGCAAGCACACGCGCAACCGCGCCATCCGATACCGAACGTCCACGTGCAAGGACTGTCGACTGAAATCCCGATGCACGCCCGGCGCCCAGAGGACGATCCATCGACTTTTCGATCAGGCGGCCCTCGATCGGATGGAGGCTAGGATCTACGCCGATCCGAGCTTGATGGTGACGCGCCGATGTACTGTTGAGCACCCGTTCGGCACGATTAAGCGAATGTCGGGCGGCGGCAGATTCCTCACACGAGGGCTCAGAGCGGTGAAAGCGGAGGCCGCGCTCTCGATCTTGGCTTTCAACATCCTCCACGCGGTGAACGCCTTCGGTGCGGAGCGTCTAACGCCAGCGGCCTGAGCCGCACGGCGCTTCGCTGCAGTCGCCGGTGCTCTGTGCCGCCGAGTTTTGGCACAGCCTGGGGGCGTCCCCGCTGAAGGGGTCGGCCGAGACGGCACGCGCTCGGCCGCAGGGGAAGGCTTTCCCCTCAGGCCCTTGTCGAGGGCAGACCCGCCCAAGCCTGTCCGAAGCTTGCCCTCAGCCCTCAGTCGCCCCCGTCTCCTGCTGTGCGTCCCGGTCCGCCTTGTTGGAATCGCTGAGCCTGCGAGACTCGGCGGCGAGGGCGTCGAGCCGCTCGCCGACGTCGACCCCGCCGAGGGCCTCGTTCGCGGCGACGATGGCGCCCAGGACCGCCGTGCAAAGCAGCTCCAGCGTGTCGCTGGCTTCGGCGGGGTCCGCCGCCGGCTCCGCATGCAGGGTGAACGGCGGGCCGTCCTCGCCTTCATTGAGGGTGACGTGGCGGCTGAGCGACTGCGCCGTCGGATGAGCCGAGTCGCTGGAGAGTTCGCGATAGACGATGATGCTGTCGCCCACTCCCCCGTCGACGGCGACCTGCAGCAGGACGATCGACGTGGTCTTGCCATGCTCCTCGCGCAGGCGGTCGCGGAACGCCTCGAGATTGGCCTGATAGCCTTCGATCTGCCCCTGCGCCTTGGCCCAGTCCAAAAGGCCGGTCGCGCGCTTCTTGCGGCTCGTGATGTCGTCCAGCTCGATTGCGTCAACGAAGGCGGCGCCCTTCTTCACCAGGGCCGCCAGCCAGAAGAAGTTCTCATAGGCGGAGCGGCTGATCGTGCGGGCCTCGACGATCTGGCTCTGTTCGAGAAGCAGGACCACGGCCTTCACGTGGCTGAGCGTGCGCGCCAGCAGGGTGAGGGCGACGACCTTGGGATCGCGCGTCCCCTCCTCCGTCACCAGCGGGTGCGCGCCGTCGAAGACGTCTACTCCCTTGGCGTACAGCCGCTCCGTGAGCGCCAGCCACTCTTCAACAGTCGCCACCGTGGTTCTCCGTCTGAACGCCGGTCTACAGTGCGATGCAAGGAGACCAAAATGCCGACCGAGGCCCCCTCACCCGACTTTCCGTCCTGGCGGAGCTACTGGACGTTCGCCCGGTCCGTGGGGCGGGAGTATCGCTACATCCGCCCGCCAGAAGTCGAGGCCTTCCTCGCGACCGTCCTCGCGACCAGCGCGGCGCGCAAGGTCGAGATTCCCAAGGGCCGCTTGTTCTGGCGGGCCCAGGTCGGCCACGACTGGCGACCCATGGGCGCCGAAACGGATGACGAGATCCCCTGCGCCTACCCGCCCGATCGCATGAAGCCGTTGGAGGGCCGGGCCTCCGACGGCCGCGCCAACCCGCGCGGCATCCCCAGCCTCTATCTGGCGACGACCAAGGAGGCCGCCATGTCCGAGGTTCGGCCCTGGATGGGCTCCTACGTGTCCTGCGGACAGTTTCGGACCAACCGACCGTTGACCGTGATCGATTGCGGTCGCCGACCCAAGGCGAACCCGCTGTTCTTTAAGCTAGACGACTTCAACTACGAGCCGCCCCCTCAAAACCGCGCCGATGCGGTCTGGGCCCACATCGATCGCGCCTTCGCCGAGCCGACCACCCGCTCGGACGACGTGGCGGACTATGCGGCGACGCAGATCCTCGCCGAACTCTTCAAGCACGCCGGCGCCGACGGCGTGGTTTACAAGAGCAACTTCGGCGACGACGGCTTCAACATCGCGCTTTTTGACCCCGGCGCGGCGGACCTTATCAACTGCGGCCTGTTCGAAGTAAAGGGCGTGCAGCTGACGTTCCGGGAGGCCGACCAGTTCTACTCCGTCGCCGAGCCGCCGAAGACGGCGTCAACCGATTGCGGCGGCGCCTGAGGAGAAGATACCCTGAGGGTCGAATCCGGCGGGGCGCCCATGCAATACCACACCCATTCCATGGGGCCGGACGCGGCCGCCTTTCGCCGGGCCTTCGCCAAGGCGATCGCCGAGGCCTCGGCCACCGGCGTGAACGAGCTGATCTTCCTTGTGCATTCGTTGCACATGCTGGAAGGCGGCGTCTTCGAGGAAGTGCTCGGCGAAAAGTTCGTCGCCGGCTTCGCTAAGAACAAGGTCGCATCAGCCGAGGGCGTGCGTCTCCATCTGGAGACCGAGCGGGTACGCTCCGCGGCCGACGCCGCGGTGGTCTTCGCCCCGTTCGTCTCCGCAAAGCTCCTGGCCAAGGCCATCGGCGACTACCGGACCAAAGGCCTCGTCTATGTGCCCTGGGCGGAAATCGAACGGGACGCCTATCTCGCCCTCTATCCGACCTCCGTGCCGGTCTAAGCCCGCTCCCGTAAACGGACGGGGTTGGTCGGCCTGGCCGCAGGAGGCATGCTGCCCGAATGGCCAAGTATGATCCCCTTTCCGGCTATCTGCGCCGCCGGCGGCCGATGGACGTCGAGCTGACCTTCGTGGAGATTGAAAGGATCATCGGCAACATGCTGCCACGCAGCGCCGAACGCCCGCAGTGGTGGGCCAATGATGTCGATCCCGCCACTACCCACTTGCAGCGCAAGGCCTGGGGCGACGCGGGTTACGACGCCTTTCTGGTCGTCGGGAAGGACCGTGTGCGCTTCAAACGGGCGGCCCGGCCATGACCGAGACGCGCTGGAAGACCGCGCGACGTCCCCAGGCGGGCGGGCGTCAGGCCCCATGAGCGTCGCCCTCTACCGATCCTTCCGACGGGCGCTGAAGGCGACCCCGTTCACCGGGCGGTTCATGCCCTATGGGTGGGGCGGGCTTCCGAGTCCGTTGAGCGCCACATGGATGGCCTACGCCCAGATGCTCGGCGAGTTCTCGACGGAGCTGGCCAACGCCATCAACGGCTTCACCCACGACGTGGAGCGACTGCGCGCCTGGTCCGTGGTCGTAGCCCCGCTTTCCGACCAGCAGAAGCTGAACGCCACGCACGAGTTCATCGACACGCTCGCGACCAACGCCGTCAATCTCCCCTATGTGATCCGGTCCCGGTTCGCCTTCGCCGTCGCCCATCTTTGCCACCAGGCCAACTTGGCGAAAGACCCCGCCGGCTGGAAGGACGACCTGCCGTTGGACGGTGAGATCTGGCTGAACACGGCCGACACCTACGGGAAGGGCTGGGCCGCCTATGGGCCCCTCAAGCTGTGTCTCGAAGGGATCGGCGCCAAGGCGTTCAAGGATGCGACGGGCGATTTCCGCAACGCCTACAACCACCGCTTCTCGCCGCGGTTCGTGGTCGGCATGACCGGGTTAGTGACCCGTATCGTCGACAAGAAAACCGGCCGTGTCTGCTACGGCTTCGGCGGGCGCGAGCCGCTCGACCTGGCAGCGGTCGCCGACCTGCTCACGGCGGAGCGCGACCGTTGCTACGCGGCTTTCACCGCCTTCCAGACCCTGGTCGCCGAGCAGGTCGCTGTGATCTCAGCCCACGAGCGCGCAGTCTAAACGCGACTGTCCCGCATCCGCCGATGAACCAATAAGCGGAACCGGAAGAGTGGCGGGTGGATCGCTCGGCTCTGGAAACGCTAGTGCTTGGCCTTGGGCGGCAGCATGGCCGCGACCGTCTGCGACCACAGCTCCAGGATCGCAGCCTCCTCGGGGTCGGTTTCGCCGACGGTGTCAGCGAACACCTGGATCAGTCGCGCGAACTCGTCGGTGGTGGTCACGCCCTTGGCGTGGAGCACGCTGGCCACCAGGGCGACCATCTTGCCATGCGCGGAGACCAGCGCCCGATCCATCGTCACCGACACCGGTAGGAGTCAGTCACGGGGCCGACGGCCCTTGCGAAGGGGTTGGGGCTTCTCGGCGCCCGCGGCCGGTTCGGCGAAGAGGGCGGCGATCGGCACGTCGAGGGCCGCGGCCAGGCGGTCCAGGAGGTCGACAGAGGTATTGCCCTGTTCGCGTTCAAGCTCGCTTACCCATGCACGGTCCACGCCTGCGTCCACCGCCAGTCGCTCCTGTGAGAGCGACTTGGCGGTGCGCAACGCCCGCAGATTCCAAGCCAGAAGCGCCCGTCCCGTCATCCATGAACGGGGACACTTCTGTCGCCGATAAAACCACGGTCTACAGACTACATAATAAGGGCCTGGCGCCGCGTCTCAAGCCAAAGCTCATCCCAGATCATGTCGAGGGTATGGTGAATGTCTCTCACTATGTCGACTCACTCAGAGGCGAGTCCTCATATGACCGTGGAAGGCGAGGACACGGCCCCAATGTGCAATCTCTATGCGATGATGAAGACCCGGGCGGAAGCCGCGCGGATCGCGCGCGCCATGACCGACCGCAACAACAACCAGCCGCCGCAGCCGGGCATCTATCCGGACTACGAAGCGCCGGTGATCATCGTGGGCGAGGACGGTCAGCGCGAGATGCGCAACATGCGCTGGGGCATGCCGTCCTCGAAGAAGGCCCTGTTCGACGCCGCCAGCAAGCGGGCGGACACCCTGCGCAAGAAGGGGACCGAGTTCGACTTTGACGAGCTCTTGAGGATGGAGCCGGACAAGGGCACGACCAATGTCCGCAACACCATGAACGTCCAAGGCAAGCCCAACGCGCACTGGCGGCCGTGGCTCGGCCCGGCCAATCGGTGCCTGGTGCCCTTCACCTCGTTTGCCGAACCCGACCAGGACTTCGAGGGGACGCGGAAGAACATCTGGTTCGCGTTTGGCGAAGAACGGCCCCTCGCCTTCTTCGCCGGCATCTGGACGCCCCACGCCTGCGTGCGGATGAAGTCCAAAGGCTGGGAGGACGTCCAGGCCTACGGCTTTCTCACCACCGACTCCGCCCCTCCGGTGAAGACCTATCACGCCAAGGCCATGCCGGTGATCCTCACCGAGGAAGTAGACCTGGACCTGTGGCTCAGCGGCGCGCCCTGGGACGAGGTCCGCCACCTGCAGCGCCCATTGCCGGACGGCGTCTTGCAGATCGTCGCCCAAGGCGTCCGTCAAGACGAAGCGCAGCCGGGCTAGGCGTCGGGGACAGGGCGATGATCAAGGTCTCGGCCAGCAGCGGAACATCGCTTCGCATCGTCGGCCACGGCCTGAGCGTCGATGAAGACTACGCGATCGCGACAGGGGTTACGGTATCGCCCACCATCCCGGTCCATCCCCCTTCCTTCGGGACTACGATGGGTCAACTTCATTCGGCGGTCACCATCCTGAATCTCGAACCGCTCGCGAACTTCTCCCTTGAGATAGAGCACCCGGAGGGCGGCGAGGCCCTGGCCCGCAAAGCGTGGAACTGCCTCTGGGATTTCAGTCTCCTCGCCCTGGCTTGTCGGTCGCCGATGATGTCGCTGTACAGCGTCTCCGGGGGAGAATTTTCCCTGGCCAACCGCAATGTGCTGATCCGCCCGTTGTCGGCCCCAGCGCGGGCAGGTCGGGCCGAACTCGACTGGGCGGCGTCCCACTACGAGCGGTTTGGCGCCCTGATCGATGAACCTCGGTTCCAAGCGGCGCAGCGCTACTACAACAACGCGCACTACCTCTTTGATGACGACGCGAAGATCATGTTGCTTTGGGCCGGGATCGAGGGGCTGCTCGGCGTCGAGGCCGAGCTCAGCCGTCGCATCGCCCTGCATGCGGCGATCCTCTTCGATGGCGATGTCACAGCAAAGGCCGCGCACTTCGCTGAGATCAAGAAGGCCTATGGCACCCGGTCGAAGGTCGTCCACGGCGCGGGCGCGGACGCGGCGAGCCTCCGCAAGGGATACGGCTTTGCCAGCGGGCTGCTTGTGGGCTTGCTCCGAAAGATGGTCGAGTTGGGCCGCGTCCCAAGCGCGAGCGAGCTCGACGACCTGGCGGTGGGTGCGTCTCTGCAATCCTAGTCGCTGGACTGCCAGCACCAGCCGTCCTTGGCCGACCACTCCCATTCGCCGAGCCAGATGATGCGATCTGGCGCGCTGGACATCGACCCGATCCCGACCCCCACGGCGCCGCAGGTCGCTTGACCAGCCAATCGCGGTCTTAGCTCGATGTGCCTGCAACGCGTCGCGGCCGGCGTCTATGGCGGCCTGCTCGCCGGCGCATTGCAGCTCCATGCCTTCCCACCGCTCCTGGTCGAGCCGCAAGTTCAGCGTAAAGGTCGAGGTCCGGCTCATGTCTCGGTCGGCGGCGCCCACCGCCAGGTCGGATCGTCGTAAAGGTGCGGGAAGATGGCGATGTCGTGCGCACCGCAGCCTTCGTCTCCGGCGCAGACAAGCCGCTCGCAGAGATCGGCCACACGAAGCTTGAGCTTGGCGCCGAAGCGTCGCGCTAAGTCCGGCGGCGTCCACTCTGTAAGGCGCTTGCACTCACGACAGCAGATCGCCAGCGAGAATCCGTTCTGGAGAAAGGTCTCGATGGTGTCGTCGCCGACCTGGCCGACATGGAAGCGGTCGAGCGCCTTCTTGGGCGGCATCTTAAGGGTCGAAGCGATCCTCGGCGGCGGGAGTTCGGCGTCGGCGAACAGCCCCTTCCCCACAGCTGAGTTCATGACGGCCTCTTGACTCTTGCTCGCCGCGAGCGGAACGAATGAGGAACATGCGTAACCTGTCGCCCTTCCGGAGTCCATGCCGTCGAGTCTCTCCCCTTCCGCCTTCGAGGCCTTACGCGCCGAGATCGAGCGGATCGAGGCCAACGGCCGCCCACGCAAGGGCGTGCTGCCGTTCGGTGTGGACACCGTGGATCGCCAGCTGCCCGGCGGAGGCCTGGTCCTCGGGGCCCTCCATGAAGTGGCCGGCGGCGGCGATGGGGCGGTCGATGGCGCCGCCTCGGCCCTGTTCGCCGCGGGGGTCGCGGCCCGCACGCGGGGCAAGGTGCTCTGGTGTGTCACGCGCACGGACCTCTTCGCCCCGGCGCTGGCGCAGGTCGGCCTTTCGCCCGACCGCCTCGTCTACTTCGAGGCCGGCGACGAAAAGTCGGTGCTGGCGACCTTCGAGGAAGGCCTGCGCCACGGCGGTCTGGGCGCGGTGGTCGGCGAGGTGTCGCGGCTCTCCATGACCGCCTCGCGGCGCCTCCAGCTCTGCGCCGAGGAGACCGGCACCCTGGCGATCGCCGTGCGGCGATGGCGCCGGCAGGCCGAGGCCGCCGATTTTGGACAACCGACGGCGGCCAATACGCGATGGCGGATCACCGCCATGCCGTCGACGCCTCTGCCGGCGGCGGGCGTTGGCCGGGCGCGATGGATGGTCGAGCTCCTCCGCTGCAAGGCGGGCGAACCTGCTGATTTCGAACTGGAAGCTTGTGATGAGACGGGTCGTCTCGCTTTACCTGCCGACCTGGCCGACCGATCGACGACAGCGCCAGCTTGGGCGCGCCGCGCCGCCGGCTGAGACGCCAGTCGCCTTGGTCGGGCGGGAGGGCCGCCGTAAGGTCGTGCTGGCGGCGAACGCCGCCGCCCTGGCCCAGCGCGTGCGGCCAGGCCTGCCTGCGGCCGAGGCCCGCGCCCATTGCGCCAAACTGATCGTCGAGGACGCCGATCCGGCGGGCGACTTGGCCCACCTGGATCGGCTCGCGGTCTGGGCGCTTCGGCGCTATTCGCCCATCGTCGCCGCCGACCCGCCGGTCGGTCTGGTTCTCGACGTCACCGGCGCCGCGCACCTCTTCGGCGGCGAAGAGGCCTTGCTCGGCGACATGGTCGCGCGGCTGGCGGCGACTGGCGTCGCCGCCCGCGCCGCCATGGCCGGAACCTGGGGCGCCGCGCACGCCCTGGCCCGCTACGTCGCCAAACCCCTGCTTGTCGTCACCACCGAGCAATCGGGCCGCGCCGTCGCTCACCTGCCGGTCCGCGCCCTCCGATTGGCGGACGCCACCGTCGTCGGGCTGGGCCAGGTCGGCATCGACAGCATCGCCGAGCTGGAAGCCAAGCCCCGCGCGCCCCTGGCGCTGCGTTTCGGGCCGGAGCTGACCCGCCGTCTCGATCACGCCTATGGGCGCCAAGCCGAACTCATCGAGCCCGTGGAGGCCCCCGAGCTGATTCAAGTTCGGCGCGCCTTCGCCGAACCAGTCGGCGCCCCCGAGACCCTGGCCCGCTATACCCTGAAGCTGGTCGAGCAACTGTGCATGGCGCTGGAGGCCGACGGCCTAGGCGCCCGCAAGCTGGACCTGCGCTTCCACCGCGTCGACAACCGCATCGAGGCGATCCGGGTCGGCACCGCCAAGCCGGTGCGCGATATCAAGCGCCTGACCCGCCTCCTCTGCGACAAGCTGGAGGCGGTCGATCCGGGTTTCGGCGTCGAGGCCATGGTGCTGGCCGCGCCCCTGGCCGAGCCCTTGACGCCGAGGGTGGTCGCCAACGACCTGACCGAGACGCCAGTCCCGGACGTCACCGATCTGATCGACACCTTGGCCAACCGCTCGGGCGGACACCGCCTCTACCGCGCCGCGCCGGCGCAGAGCGATGTGCCCGAGCGGTCGGTGCGCAAGATCGAGCCGACCGCGCCCGAGACGGGCGACGGCTGGCCGCAGCGCTGGCCTCGGCCCAGCCGTCTGCTCACCCGGCCCGAGCCGATCGAGGCGGTGGCGCTGTTGCCCGACCAGCCGCCGGTCACCTTCACCTGGCGGGGCGTCCGACGTCGGGTGCGCCGCGCCGACGGCCCTGAGCGGATCTTCGGGGAGTGGTGGCGCCGCGACGGCGAGCTCGACGCGGTGCGCGACTATTTCCAGCTCGAGGACGACGCCGGCAAGCGCTTCTGGGTGTTCCGGCGGGGCGACGGCGAGCGCGCCGCGACGGGCGACCTGAGTTGGTGGATGCACGGGCTGTTCGGCTAGGTCCTCAGGGCGCGCCGTACACTGATCGGAAGGCTGTTGCATCCTTCGGCCCGCTCGCGGCCAACGCAGGCGACCACTTCAGCTGCGTGGTGCGCCGCTACGCGCATCCGCGCCTCGACCAACGCCCCGTAAAGCGCATGGCCGAGGTCAGCTTCGCCGAGGCCGCGGCGAACGTCGGAGGAGAACAGCAGATCCACCGTGGAAGCGACCATCAAACTCGGAAACCGTACTGCCGCCAGCGACGTGGCTTTGCGCTCGTCGATGTAGGCCACCGCCCCGGCCCGTTGGGCATAGACCAACGTCGCCGCCTCACCGTCATCCAAGGTCTGGGCCGCATCGCCAGCCACCAAGCTCAGGAACAAGTCTTCATCCTGTGGGTCGAGGTCGACAACCTGCAGCAGGCCGAGATGCAACCACGCGGCCACTTCATCAGCAGCCTGCCGCCCCTTGTCGCGGCCCCGCTCCAACTCGGAGAGCGCGGTCCGCGTGATTTCAAGGGTTCCGTTGTAGAGCCCGAGAATCCTGTCCGCGCAGCCGGTGGCGGCGAGATTGATCCAGACGCTCGCATCGGCGACGGCCATGCGCGCCTCAGAGCATCGGACGGGAGGACGCGTCATCGACCTCCTCGTCTTCGAAAGCGTCGATCAGCTCGCGGATTTCGACGCGATCGAGCTGCAGCAGCCCGGCCAATTGGCCTTCGCTGAGGAGGTTCTTCTTCCAGGCCTCGCGCGCCAGCATGCCGAGCCGCAGCGACACCGGTCGGGCGGCGTCCGCCTTTCGGGCGTCGACGCTCCAGGAGTCGCCGAGGACTTGGCGCGCCTGGTCGTTGGTGATGCCGCCGTTGTGCTCGAACCAGTCCCAGGTTCCGGCCTTGGTCAGGCCAAGCTCTTCCAGGCGGCGGACCATGGCTTCGCGCGCCACGCCGAAGGCATGGGCGAGCACGATGACGTGGCGCCGGGTCAAGGAGGAGCTGCCAGCGGTGACATCGCGGAACATCGCCATGACGGCGCGGGCCGGAGTGAGGAACGCTCGGGCGAAGGCGTTCGCGTAGCGCTCTTCCCGACTGGCTTCGGGCGAGCCGTCGTAGAGGGCGTCGGGCGCCCGCCGGGTCGAGACCAGGTGGCCAAGCTCGTGGCCGCCGGTCTGGGCGCGGCGCTCGCGCGGGTGGGCGGCATTCAGGAGAATGCAGGGACCGGCGGCCTCATCGTAGGCATACAGGCCAGAGATCTTGGCCGGCAGGCGGCGAACGAACACCCTGACGCCGAGTTGAAGTTCGAGCAGCGAGACGATGTCGTGCACCGGCGCCTGGCCGATGCCGAGCCATTGGCGCAGCTCCGCCGCATCGTGCTCCGCCTGCAGGACCACGTCTCCGGGCATGAGCGGGCGTTCGGGCGGATCGTTTCGGGCGCGCCGCACGCCAAGGAGATCCTCGAGTTCCAGCTCTGCCTGGACGAGGGTGGTCAGGAGGGCGACGGCGCCTTCGACGCCGGCGTCCTGCTCGCCCATCCGCCGGAAGCGGGGCTTGAGGTCGACCTGCACCGCTTCACGGCGCAGCAGCGCGTTCAGCGAGACGCCGTACAGCGAGGCCAGCCGCTGGAGTTCATCCAGCTTGGCCCGACGCTGGCCCTGCTCGATGGCGACCACGGTGGTGCGCGCCACCTCGAGGGCGGCGGCGGCGGCGGCCTGGGTGATCTTCGCCGCCTCCCGCGCGATCCGCAGCCGCTCGCCGACTTCCTGAGGGGTGAGCGCTTCGCTCATGGCTGGACGGCCGAAAGGCCCCGCACGAAGGAGTCTGGCGCGAGGGCGTCAAGGAACAGACGCCATTCGGCGGCGTGGCGGACTAGCAGCGAACGCAACCGCGCTTCGATCTCGATCGGATCCTCGTGCAGGACCTCTGCAGTTTCGCGCGCGATCCGCCGGACCGCGCGAGCCGCGGTCGGGGCGGTCGCGAGGTCAGCCAGGTGGTCCATGTGCAGGACGCCGGCGATGGCGTGCTCGCGCATGGAGCCGGTAATGCCGGTGAAGCCAGCCGCCACGCCTTCTTCGAAGGTCGGGGCGGACAGGTTTTCCCAGACATAGGCGTCGACCGGCTCCGACAGGCCGGCGCTGAACATGCTCATGCGCCGGAGCATGCAGGCGGCGCAGATGCCGCACTGCCGGCGTCGGCCATCGACGGAGGCGTGGCGCGATTGTTGCCAGCAGGAACGGGTGTCGTCCCAGGTCGGAGGATTGGCCAACCTCGCCGCCTCGGCGAGGGTCTCGCCCTTGGTGGACCACAGGCGCGGATATTCGTAGCGCGCAGTTGAACCCACCAGGGCCTCGAAGAGGCGCTCGACGCGAGCGGTGAAGAGCGGATGGACCCGGTAGTCCGGATAGATTTGGCCGCTGACGGCCATCATCGGGCCGAAGGCGCCTTGGCCGCTCTCGGTGACGACAATCCGGTCGACGCCCGCGATCTGCGCCGCCACCCCGGTGACGACCGCGAACTTGAACCCTCGGGACCGGGCCGAGGATTCTTTCCGCATCGGCACCTGGACCTTGTAGGGCACGAGGGTGAAGGCCGCGCGGCGACGCTCACGCTGCGGATCGTCCACGCCCACTGATCCCAGGCGCACGCGCACTAGGGCCGAACCGCCAATCGCTTGGGCGGTGATGGCGTGGACGGCGCGCGAATCCAGCCCGTCGCTGTAGGGCATGATGGCCTTGGCCCCCGCCGGCAATTCAAGGCTCAGCGGCCGGCTGGTCTCGGCGCTGCGCTGGCGCGCCACGAAGCTGAAAGTCCAGCTATCGCCGGTCAGGAAGATCAGGGCGTCTTCCAAGGCTCCCTTGACCGCGGGCGATGACCAGAGGGCGACGTCGTGGACCGCCACTCGCACGTCGAAGCTGCGCGACCAAGAAACGGTCGAGCGCGCCTTGGCCGCATCGCAGTACTCCGCCGCCGCCGCGACGACGAGCAAATCGAACAGCGCAGGGCGCCATTTGGAGAAAAAGTAGGTTTCGAGACCTTCCGTCGACAGCCGGATAGCGTCGCCGAGGGCGGCAAGCTCGGCGTCTTCCCGGACCGGCGCTCCGGGCTCGAGAACGTCGACGACCATGGATTCGTCGACCAGGCGGGTGGCGAGGGCGGTCACAAGCTTACTCCTTCATCGAGACCGGACCGGTCGACAGACGAAGTCAGATCACGGGCCGCGGCGCCGGCGACGAGGGCCGACGCAAGGCTTCTCAGATCGGCGGCCGCCATCGAGTCGGTCAGGCGAGCGCGGATGTCCGCGGCCTTACCCTGCGAGGCCTCGCGCCGGTAGTGTTCCTCGACCTGGCGCTGACCTCGGTCAGCGCGCTCGGCGATGGTCGCGGCCGCCGCTTCCTCGACAGCGGCGGCGCCGCGATAGCCGTCGCGCAGCACGTCCATCGCGTTGTCCGCCAGCAGGGCCTCCATCGGGTTGCTGGCTTGCGAGCGCAACCGGGCCACCTCCTGCTTGGCGACTTCCGGCAGGAGCATGCCGCGCTCGTCATCGCCGAGGGCGGCGCGCATCTGGCGAAGGAACGGCTGACCGATCTCCCGCCAGTCGGCCGCCAGCGCGGCCGGCACGGCCTCGGCAACTTCGGCGGCGCTATGGGCGGCATTGCCGGCGAGCTTCGCCAGCGCCTTCCACTTCACGCTCATCTTTAGGGTCTTGTAGGGGCCGTCGCTCATGCCAGGCATCCTCGAATGTCAGGATAGATGCCCGAACCTCCCGACAATGTCAAATCGGGCGGGGCCGACGGCTGACATTGTCAGGAAGCTGTTCGCGGAATAGAACAAATAAAGAACATTCTGGACACCCGATGCGGTATGCTGAGCTGCAAGCAACCTCGCACTTCTCCTTCCTGCGCGGGGCCTCCTCCTGTGAGGAGCTGTTCAGCCAGGCCAACCTCTGCGGCATTGAGGCCGTGGCCATCGTCGACCGCAACTCCTTGGCCGGGATCGTGCGTGCCCACGAGGCGGCCAAGGTCACGAATGTCCGGCTGATCGTCGGCTGCCGTCTCGACCTCGCCGACGGCGCCAGCATCCTCGTCTACCCGACTGATCGGTCTGCCTATGCGCGGCTGTGCCGTCTGCTCAGTCTGGGCAAACGCAGGGCCGGCAAGGCGAAATGCCATCTCGAATGGGCCGATCTCCCGGACTATGCCGAAGGGCTGACCGCCATTCTCGTGCCCGACGAGCCGGACGAGGTCTGCGCCCAGCGTCTGCGCAAGCTGAAGGCGACGTTTACCGTGGGCGCCTACCTGGCCTTGAGCCTGCGGCGTCGGCCCGGCGACGCGCTGCGACTGCACGATCTATCGAACCTAGCTGTCCAGGCGGGCGTGCTCACCGTCGTCACCAACGACGTCCTCTTCCACCATCCGGACCGCCGCATCCTGCAGGACGTGGTCACCGCCGTTCGTCACGGCTGCACGATCGACGAACTGGGCTTTAGACGGGAACGTCATGCCGACCGCCACTTGAAACCGGCCGAGGAAATGCACCGGCTGTTCTCCAAATATCCCGAGGCCTTGGCGCGGACGCTTGAGATCGCCGATCGCTGCCGGTTCAGCCTGGATGAGCTGAAGTACCAGTACCCGGACGAGGTCTCCGAACCGGGCAAGACACCTCAGGACACCCTCGCCGAACTGACCTGGGAAGGCGCAGCGAGGCGTTACCCCGAAGGCCTGCCCGACAAGGTCGTGCGCAGCCTCAAACACGAACTGCGGCTGATCGAAACGCTGGGCTACGCGCCCTACTTCCTGACCGTGAACTCCATCGTCGGCTTCGCCCGCAGCCGCGACATCCTCTGCCAAGGCCGCGGCTCGGCCGCCAATTCGGCCGTCTGCTACGTGCTCGGCATCACCTCCATCGACCCCGAGCGTAATGACCTGCTCTTCGAGCGCTTCGTCTCCGAGGAGCGGCGCGAGCCGCCCGACATTGACGTCGATTTCGAGCACGAGCGGCGAGAGATCGTCATGCAGTGGATCTACGACACCTACGGCCGCGATCGCTCGGCGCTCTGCTCGACGGTGATCCGCTATCGCGGCCGGGGCGCGGTCCGCGACGTCGGCAAGGCGCTCGGCCTCTCGGATGATCTGATCAAGATGTTATCGGGCCAGATCTGGTCGTGGTCGGAAGGCGGCGTTGAGGAAAAGCACGCGACCGAACTGAATCTCAACCTAGGCGACCGGCGCCTGAGTTTGGCGCTGGACCTCGCGCGCCAGCTGCACGGCACGCCGCGGCACCTGAGCCAGCACCCGGGCGGCTTCGTCCTGACTCGCGATCGGCTGGACGAGCTGGTTCCCATCGAGCCGGCGGCGATGAAGGACCGCCAGGTGATCGAATGGGACAAGGACGACATCGACGCGCTCAAATTCATGAAGGTCGACGTCCTGGCGCTCGGGATGCTGACCTGCATGAAGCGCGGCCTCGACCTCCTGAAGAACCACAAGGGGATCGACCTCGACCTGGCCACCATCCCGGCCGAAGATCCGCGCACCTATGCGATGATCCGCAAGGCCGACACCCTCGGCGTCTTCCAGATCGAGAGTCGGGCGCAGATGGCGATGCTGCCCCGCATCAAACCCAGAACCTTCTACGACCTGGTGATTGAGGTGGCGATCGTCCGCCCCGGACCGATCCAGGGGGACATGGTTCACCCCTACTTGCGCCGGCGGGAGGGCAAGGAGCCGGTGGAGTATCCCAAACCCGAGCTCGAGGCGGTGCTCGGCAAGACGCTTGGCGTGCCCTTGTTCCAGGAACAGGCCATGCGGGTCGCCATCGAGTGCGCCGGCTTCACCGCCGGCGAGGCCGACCAGCTGCGCAAGTCGATGGCGACCTTCAAGTTCACCGGCGGGGTCAGCCATTTCCGGGACAAGCTGATCGGCGGCATGGTCGAGCGCGGCTACACTCAGGAGTTCGCCGAGCGCACCTTCAGCCAGTTGGAAGGCTTCGGCTCCTACGGTTTCCCGGAGAGCCATGCTGCCTCCTTCGCGTTGATCGCCTACGCCTCCTCGTGGCTCAAGTGCTGGCACCCCGACGTCTTCTGCGCCGCGCTGCTTAACGCCCAGCCGACGGGCTTCTACGCCCCGGCGCAGATCGTCCGCGACGCCCGAGAACACGGCGTCGAGGTGCGGCCAGTCTGCGCCAACGCCAGCCGCTGGGACTGCACCCTCGAGCCCCTCGCGAACAGCGACCGCCATGCGGTGCGCCTCGGCCTCAGGATGGTGCGCGGCCTTTCCAACGCGGACGCCGCGGCCGTCGTCGCGGCACGCGGCGAGCAGCCATTCGCCTCGATCGACGATGTCTGGCGCCGAGCCGGCGTGCCAGCGGCCAGCCTGGTCAAGATCGCCGAGGCCGACGGCTTCCGCGAGAGCCTCGGCCACGCACGGCGCGAGGCGCTGTGGGCGATCAAGGCGCTTCGGGATGAACCCCTGCCGCTGTTCGCGGCGGCCGCGGCGCGCGAACAGCAGCTCGTCCCGGAGGTTGCCGAACCCGACGTCGTCCTGAAGGCGATGACCGGCGGCCGGGAGGTGGTGGAGGACTACGGTCATGTCGGCCTGAGCCTGCGCGACCACCCCCTAGCCTTTGTCCGCAAGGACCTCACCAAGGAGCGTTACGTGACCTGCGCGGAAGCCATGGCGGCAAAGGACGGCCGCTTCCTGAAGGCCGCCGGCCTGGTGCTCGTCCGGCAGATGCCCGGGTCAGCCAAGGGCGTGATGTTCATCACCGTCGAGGACGAGACCGGCACAGCCAACCTCGTGGTCTGGCCCAAGATGTACGAGAAGTACCGACGAGTGATCCTGACCGCTTCCATGCTCGGGATCGACGGCCGCATCCAGCGAGAGGGCGACGTCGTCCACATGGTCGCCTGGAAGGTGATTGACCTCTCCGAGCTGCTCGCCAGCGTCGGCGGACGGGAGGCGCCCTTCCCCCTGCCCCACGGCCGGGGGGACGAATTCGCCCGCGGGCCCAGCGCGCCCGACACGCGCGAGGCCGCGCCGAAAGGCATGGCGGCGCGGGACATCTTCGTCCCCGACCTGCACATCGACACGCTCAAGCAGAAGACGCGGGACTTCCGGTGACCTAGCGGCTGCGCTGCCGTTCCCGCGAACGCTGGGAATCCGGCTGGGCCTGAGACCGACCGAGGTCGACGGGCCGAACATGCGCTCCTTGCTCGAGCCAGGACGCCAGCCGCTGGCGCGCAGCGGTGAGTATGCGCTCCTGCGCGGGACGATCGCCGACCCGGGCGCGCACGACCGCCTCGACCACCCGCAGGTTGTTCCGGGCGGACGCTGCGTTTTCGCGCGCCTCGCGGTCCGTCTGTTCCGGCCGCTCCTCGGCGGAGCGGTTGTTCTTGCGGGCCAGCGCCGCCTGCCGCTTTTCGAGCTCCTGTCGGTCCCGCTCGCTGGCTTGGTAGCCTCGCACCTCCATGCCCAGAGCTGACGCGGTCAGCCACGCTTCGCGCCGGAAATCCGTGCCGCCATGCACGACGACGACGGTCCAGCCGCGGTGCTGCGCCACCGCCGCCATGTCGCGGATTGCGTTCGGGTCAGACCGGGGCGTCACCAGCCGAGCGCCGAGATCCCGGAAGGCGGCGGTCTGGATGCGGGCGTCGGCGTAGAAGCCGAGGCCTGGGCCGCCGCGCTCGTCCAGAAAATAACGGCGGCGAAGCGGCTCGGGCACATCGCCCTTATTCATCGAGCGCCCACGGCCCTCGCTGTCGATCTGATTGCGGTCGATCTCATCGGGCATGATCTGCCTCCTGTCGTATTACGGACCCGTCGATGAAGCGCTCCATCCAGCCCTCGACCTCCGCGTCGGTCGCGCCTTCCGGCGGCAAGGGCTCGAACCCCGCCGCCGCCAAGGCCGGCGCGACCAGGCTCACGTCAAGTTCGCCCTGCCGCCTCGTGGCCGCAGCCGAGCGTGGCGACGCCGAAGCTGCGGCGCTGACGCCAATGGCCGGATGAGCGCGGACGGTCGGCGGCGCGATCACCCGCGCCTTGAACGCCGTCTCGCGCCAGTATTGGATCTTGCGGCCGCGCACGGGCGGCATCCCGGCCCGGAGCAAGATGAGTTGGCCCGGGTCCATCTGGATTAGTTCCTGCGGCATCATCAGAGCGCGGCGCTGGTCGGACTCGGTGGTGCTGCGATTGCCCTTCCCCAGCAGGGTCGGCCGGCTGGTGGATCGGCCGGCGTAGGTCCAGAAGCCCAGCCGCTCCGAGAGGTCCTGGGCGACTTTCAACTCCTTGGGCGCGAAAGCGACCTCCAGGCCGCAGTTGGCCATGATTTCATCGGTGAGATCGGGGCCGTATTCGGCGCGGAGCTGAGCCGGGCTCTGAAGAACCGGCAACAACCGCAACCCATAGCCAGCGACGTAGGAGAAGCCGTGAGCGATGACCGCCGCGTGCCCAAGCCGCGCGAATTCGTCCATGACCATGAGCACCTGCACCGCGTGCCGATCTGCGGTCGGCCGCTCACGCGTGTTAAGGTCAACCAACTGCTGCAGCAGCAGATTGTACAAGGGCGCGACCCGAGCCAGGTTGTCCGGCGAGACCCCGAGGTAGAGCGAGATTCGCCGCTCCCGGAGGTCCCGCAGATCGAAGTCGCTGGCGTCCGTCGCCGCACAGACGCGCGGGTTTAGCCAGAGGTTCATCCTCGCGGTGATGGTCTGCTTGATCGACGCGAAGGTGTTCTCGGACGCCGAACAGAAGTCCGACAGGGCGCTGACGCACCCATAGGACAGCGGGCGCCCAGCGTCGGCCCGGGCCTTGATGGTCTCGGGCAGACGGCTCCTGGAATCTCCGTGCGTGAGCTCGCGGTAGATGGCGCCCAGGCTGAACGGCAGCTCCGGCGTCTCGGCGACATAGGCGCCGACGCCGATCAGACCGGTCCGCGCCGCTTCCGCCCAGAACGGGTCGCCATGCTGCGGCGGTGGGAACAACATCACGGCGAGCTTCTGAAGCTCGTCGAGGACGGCGATGGAGTCCGCCCGGTCGATATGGCCAAGCGGATTGAACCGTGCCGTTCGGCCCTCCGGATCGAGCGGATCGAACAGCACCACGTCCTGGCCATGGGTGGCGCGAAAGCCGGCGCTCGCCTCCCAGTTCTCGCGCTTGACGTCGAGGACCACGACGGAATCCGGCCAGGTCAGAAGGTTTGGAATGACCACGCCGACGCCCTTGCCGCTGCGGGTCGGGGCGTGGAGCATGACGTGCTCGGAGCCGCCGAACACGAGCAGCCGGCCGCCCTTGCGACCAACGACGACGCCTTGTTGGGCGCGCAGGCCGGCGCTGACCAGTTCGGCCTCAGACGCCCAGCGCGCGGCGCCATGCAGCGGCGGACGTCGCCTCTTCATGATGCCGACGGTCGCGACGCCGGCGCCGCCAAGCGCCGCCAGGGCGCCGATGCCAAGCCAGCGCTGCACCAGCGGGTCGGCGCGGAAATACCAGAACCAGGCCGGAACCTGGGCCGGGTCGATGTCGGCCGACAGGCGCTTGAGTCCGGCAAGCGCGATGACGGCCGCTAAGGTCGTCAGCCCGGCGATGACCCCGGCCGCCAGGGTTCCGACATAGGCGGCCTTAAGCGGCCAGGGCGCGCTTGCGAAGCGGCTCATACCAGACCTCCGTCATGCGAAACCGGCCATCGACCCGGCGCAGCTGCACCACCACGTCGACCAGCATCTGCAGCAGGGCGCGGATGTCGTCGCGCGCTAGGTCTCGCCCGCCGTCCGACTCCTTCACCAGCAGGGTCAACTGCTCGAAGGCCAGGGTGGCGCTATCGGCGTGGATGGTGGTGATCGAGCCTGGATGGCCGGTGTTGACGTTGCGCAGATAAAAAAAGGCGGTTCCGTCGCGAAGCTCCTGCAGCAGGATGCGGTCGGGGCGCATGCGGAGCGCACTCTCAAGCAGCTCCTTGGCGCCGACCTTGGCGAGGCCCTGCCCGTCCTTGGCGTAGAGCAGATGGACGGCGTTGCGATGCGGCACGATGAGCTCGCGGGCGTCCTCGATGGTCAAGAGCCGCTCGCCATCGGGGATCAAACGGACCAGGCCCTTGGCGAAGGTGGTCTTGCCCGACCCCGTCGCGCCGGAGATCAGGACGTTGCGCCGGCTTTGCACCGCCAGCCGGAAGAAGGCTGGCCAGTCGCCGGCGTCCCGCAGGGCCAAGAGCCGGTTCTCGGCTGGAGACAGGTCGTTGGTTGCAAGGGCGACATCATCGAACAACCCATTGCGGGCGAAGGCGTCGAGATCGAACGTGGCTTCTGACGGCTTGCGCAGGGTCAGCGACAGCTGCTCGGCGGCAGGCGGAATGACGATCTGGCAGCGTTCCCCGCGCGGCAGCACCGTCGAGCAGATCGGTGTATCGGGGGCGACATCCTGGGACGTGAAGGCCGCCGCTGCCCTGGCCAGGGTGGCGAGCCAGCCCTCGGTCAACTCCGGGGCGGCGCGCCACTCCCAGCCGCCGGCCCGCTCAATGCCCAGCTCGCCTGGTCGGTTGACCACCAGTTCGGTGACGCCCTCCGGCTCAAGCAGGGCCTGGAGCGGCGCGAGGTAATGCTCGAGGACGGCGGTGTCGTGGGCCATGTCACCGCGATCTCAGGCCATAGACGCCGGAGAAATCGAAGTCCTGGGCGACGAAGATCGAGACTTCCGAACCTTGAGCCTTGCGGAGCGAAGGCGGGATGCTGATTGAGTTCTGGACGGCAATGCCGGCGGCGTCGGACGGCAGCCGGGTCACATTGGACCCAGTGTTGGGCCCGGCGACCGCGTAAGCCGCGTCATCGACGATGCTGAGCAGCAGGGCGCCTCCGAACCGGTCCCAGAAGTGGGTGTCGATGTCACCGTCGAAGCCCGCGCGGCCGAGCGGGTCGGCGGCCGGCGAGGCCAACGCGATCGCGACCCCGGCCGGCGTGACGGCGCGCGTCCAGAGCACGAACAGGCGGCGCTGGCCCTGCTTCAGGGTCGAGCGGTATTCGCCAAGCACCTTGGTGCCCTTCTCCAGCAGCACCACGGCGCCATTGTCCGAGAGAACATCGCGGGGGATCAGGCAGCTGACATAGCCCGGCGTGGTGGAGTCCATCGCCGTCTGCAGAAGGCACGGGATGTTGGCGCCGGCGACGATCAGGAAGTTGCGGTCGGGCAGCCTCGCCGCCCTGGCCTGTCCGATCGCCGAAGCGCGCCGCAGCTGGTCGAGCTCGGTCCCCTCCGCGCGGCCTTGAGCTTCCGCCGCGATCAGCGTCGGCGCGACGGGCCCCGCGCCGCCGCCGGTCCGCGTGTAGGCCAGGATCGGCGCGCCGCGTATGGCGCCCAGCTCAGCCTGACGACGCGCAACCGCGTCGGCCGCCGTGCCGGCTCCGGCCGGCGTGGTCCCGGCCCCCGGACGGATCGCCGGGACCGTCTCGCCGGACCCGGCGGACGCCAGCACGGGGGCGCCGGCCCCCGGCGCCGCCAGGGTCGGGGCGGGATCCTTGGCGGCCGGCTCGAACGGCACCACCTGGCGGGCCGGCTCATCGCGTTCGGGTTCGGGCTTTGGCCGGTCGTGGCCCCAGCCGGCGGCTACAAACACGCCGCAGCCGGCGACGAGGGCGGCGAGGACGACGCCCTTGCCCGCCCAGCCGGGTCCAAGCCGGCCGGCGATCGGCGAGATCGATCGTTCGAACGCGGGCGCCGAGGGGGCGTCGCGTTCCACGCGCGGGGCGTCCGGGTTGAGGTCGGTGGCGTCGGTCATGGCCGCGGGCCTCCCTGGTCGGTTCGCTGGACGTCGGGGGCGGCCGTCCCCGTGGCGGGGTTGACGCCATAGGGCTCGAACGCCTGGTTGTAGATGCAGAGCACGTCCTTGCCGCGCCGCAGGCGCAGCTGCCGGGCGACGGCGTGGATGACGACGAATTCCCCGCGCACGTCGAAGGGGACCAGGCTCTCGGTCCCACTCGACTCCACTTGGTAGATCGTGGGGACCGGCTGATTGGCCGGGAAGCGCAGCACGGTGAAGCGACCGTTGTCGGAAACCTCCGACGGCTGCAGGGCCGTCGCGCCCTGGACGCCGTAGTTCAGGTTGCGCTTGCCCTCGACCACGGCCCGCTCGAGCTTCAGCTGCAGGATCCGCTGATCCAGCGCCGCGGCCTGGGCGCTCAGGGCGGCCGCGGCGGCGGCGCGCTCATCCTGGGGATAGCGGAAGCGCAGGCCGAACACCGTGTCCGCCGTCCCCCGCGCCGATGACCCGGCGCGTGTCGAGAGTTCGAAGGTGTAGTTGCGGGTCTCGCCGCCGGCGCGCGCGGTCGTGACGATCAGGTTGGTCGGCGCCCTGGGCGCCTTGGGCTTGACGAAGAGGATATTCTTCTCGGCCGCCACGTCCCAGCCGGTGGCGTCGCCGACGGCCACATGCAGGATCGTCTCGTCGGGCCCGAGAAGGATTTGGGTGGCTGTGCGGAAGACGCCGGTGACGTGGACCACCGCCCATGGATCATAGTCGATGGTCTTGATCCGCGGATCGGAAGGTCCGGCCTTCGGCGTGTCGAGGGCGACGGCCGGCGACGCCGCGGCGATCGCCAAAGCCCCGAGCATGACGGCGGCGGGCCTCATCGGACCACCTCCGGGTCGGCCCGGTAGCTGGTGACCTGGAAGCCGAGCGGATTGCGAAGCCGATCGGCCTCGCCCATCGGCGCCTTGGTGTAGGCGTAGGCGACGGTGGCGATCCAATCGCTCTCGGTGACCTGCGGCCCTTGGCGGACGATCCGATGGAAGCGGACGTTGGCGACGCCGTCGGAGACGAAGCTCACCGCGCGGATGTCGATCTGCGCTTCCGCCGTTTGGCCAAACACGACCTGCGAGCTCGACGGATTGGCGGGCCGGTAGAGATCGGCCCAGCGCTGCTGTTCGGCGGGCGTCGACATGATCGAGACCTGGCGGAAGTTGGCCTCGGCGGCCGGCGCCAGCCAACCCTCGCGGGCGCGCACATACTGCGCCAGGAAGTGCTTGGTCACCGCCTCGTCATAGGTGAGCGGCTTCTCGCTCCTCAGGGCGGTCATCACGTCAACAGCGCCTGTGGCGCGATCCACCCGGACCACGAAGGGCTCGACACTTTTCAGCGGGGCCAGGACCGCCACGGCGCCGACGGCGACTGTCGCGAGCACGCAGGCGAAGCCGGCGACGCCCCACGCCAACCGACGTGATCGGACCTCGGCCCGCATGCGGTCCGCGTCCCAGCTCTTCGCCTCGGCGAAGTAGGTCCTGAGGTCTCGTTCGGCGTTCATGCGCAGCTCCCGAAGGCGCTGGGCCGCTCGATGGCGGAAAGCGGTTTCGGCGTGGTCTCCACGGTCCCGGCCGGCGCCTTCCGGTCGCCCTCAGGCGTCGGCGCCAGGACGCTGCCGTAAGGATTGCCGGTACGGAGGTGCTTGCCATCGCACACGGGAAGCTTGCCGCCGCCGCTGCTGGCGCAGGCCGCCAAGCTGAGCAATGGCACGAGGATCAGAAGCATTGGACGCATCAGGCGCGGCCTCCGGCTGGACGGATGGAGCCCCCACCGCTCGGCGCACTGCGCGCCGCCTCCTGGGGACCTTGCGGCGAACCGGGGCGCGGCACGCCGCTGAGGGAGGCCGCGTTGGCGAAGTCGGCGAGGCCGGCGCTAGCGCCGCCGGCGACGCCGGCGGCGATGGCCGGGGTCTGGAGGAAGAAGATCGCGCCGAGCAGGCACAGGGCGATGAACAGGAGACCGCCCGCCATGGGATCGGAGCCGTCGATGTTCCCCCACTGCTGGGCGACCAGCGATAGGATCAACTGGAAAACGGTGATGATCAGGGCGAAGAGGACGAGGTAGTTCACGGCCTGGCTCAGCCAGCCGAAGAAGAACCGCCGCGTCGCCTCGAAGAGGGTGCAGGCGATGAAGATCGGGCCAAGGGCGATCAACAGCGCCAGCGCGACCTTGGCGATCAGGACCACGCCGAAGCCGATGGCGGCCGCGAGGGCGCCGACGATGTAGACCACGGCGCCGAGGATCCAGGGCCCGAAGTCGATGGGGCTCGCTTCCTTGGTGATCTTCTCGGCGAGATAGGCGGCGCGGTTGAAGAACTGGTCGAAAGCCGAGCCTACGTCGGGGACGCCCGAGCCGCTGATCGCCTGGGTCAGGGTGTCGGGGAGGACATGGAAAAGCGGGTCGGTGACGTAGTGGCTATAGGCCACCGTCGTGGCCAGCATGACGATGAAGGCCAGCTTTATGCTGCGCACCACGAAGTCCATGAAGGGCTCCTGGATCGCGCCGCGCAGGATGGCGAAGCCGTACAGGATCACATAGAGCACGAGAGCGACCCGCAGAGGGCCGGCGACCTCCGACATCACCGATGCGGCCCGCTCGTTCAGGAAGACGTCGAGCTTGTCCTCGATGAACTGGTAGGCGGGCTGAAAGATGTGGAGGGTCTCGGCCACGGCGGTCAGAACCCCTTGCGGTAGGCGTCCATCCGCGCGTCGCGGCGGGCGGAGGCGACGGCGGCCTGGGCGTTGACGCATTCCTGGCCCCGGTGAGCGCCGGACTTGCAGTCGGCGACAACCTGCGCGGCTTCATCAGCATGGGCCTCGAAGTAGCTGGTGCTGCGCGGCTCCGGGGAGCAGGCCGCGAGGGTTAGCAGCGCCAGGGCGGAGACGAGCCGAGCGTTCATTGGAACCCCTGCTTGTAGGCGGCCATCCGAGCCTCGCGGGCCGCCGCCATCCGCTCGCGTTCGCGTTGGGCGGCCAGGCGGTCCTCCGCAGCCTGGGCCATGGCGATGCCCTGCAGCCGCATCTGATCGTTGGCGATCATGGCGTTTTCGGTGGTCGCGCGGGCCTGGAGCTCCATCACCGCGCGGGCGCTCGGCGCGGTGTCGATGGCCGCCTGGAGGTCCTTTAGGCCTTCGAGGCGCACCGCCCCAGCGTCGGTGACGCTCTGGCCGAGCGCCAGGTCGCGCGCGACGCGCTGACCGCTCTGTTCGATCTCGGCGCCGAGCACATCGCCGTCGGCCGGAGTGTAGAGCCGGTTGGCGGTGCGGATGGCGTCAGCCTTGGCGCCGATGGCGCCGAGCGCCGTGAAATCACCCTTCACCACGGCACTGAGGGCTGAAGTGTCGGGGAGGAAAGATCGAAGCGACGGCACGCCGAGCGCCGAAGCGATCTGGCTGACGCCGAACTTGTCGTTGAGGCTGGAGAAGAGCTGCTGGCCCTGGGTGACCTGCGTCTTCAGTTCGTTGAGCTGGTTCACGGCGGTCGTGGCCTGCTCGATCAGCTTGGCATAGCTCGTGGCGTCGTAGACGGCGAGCTGGGCATGCGCCTGCGAACCGCCGAACGCGACCGCGCCGGCGAGCGCGAGGGGGATGAGGGAGCGTCTCATAGCAGCGTCTTTCTCTGACGGTGGAAGGGGGCGAGCCATTGGGGGGGGTCATCGCCGACCTCGGCCCGGATGCGGTCCAGCAGGTCGACGGTCTCGGTGCGGCCGGACAAGATGGCGAGTTGGTCGTCCAAGCCATCGAGGCGAAGCTCGGCCACCACAGAGTTGAGGCCCTGCTTGATCAGGAATTGCCGCGCCTCAGGCGCTAGCTCCTCCCGGACTAGGGCAAACTCGCGCTGGGTCAGGCCGAAGCCGTCGACATAGTCGCGTTCGGCGGCGTGCGGGTTCGGCAAGAAGATCTTGGTGGCACACTGCTCAAGGATCGTGTGGGCGATCGGACTGCGCAGGACGTCGGCCGGTGACTGGGTCCCGAACACCATGAAGGCGTTCTGCTTGCGGTAGGTCTTGAGGCCGTCCTGGGCGAGGCTGCGGAAGGCCTCGTCGCCGAGCGCCTTCCAGAACTCGTCGATGTCGATCACCAGGCGACGGCCATCGACCAGCGCCTGCAGCCGATGGAAGAGGTACATCATCATCGGCGTGCGGACCTCGGGGTTGTCCAGCACGTGGGTCATGTCGAAGCCGAGAAACCGGGCGTCCAAGCCCAGGGCGTCGGCGTCGTTGTCGAGCACCCAGCCGAGCGCCCCGCCCCGGCACCACTTCTCCAGCCGTGCGCCGACGCCGCCGGCGTCGCGTTGGCCGAGCAGCGAGCGCAAGGCCGATAGCGACCGCTGCGCCGCCGGAAGCGGACCGAGGGCGGTGATCGCCTGGTCGATGGCCCGCTCCTCCTGGACGGAGAGCGGCCGATCCTGGGCGCCGACCAGCTGACGGATCAGTTGGCCGAGGAAGGCGACGGCGCCAGGCGTGAACTCGAGCGCCTTCAGGGGCGCAAAGCCGGTCGGCTCGCCGTTGCGGAGGGTCAGGTATGTGCCGCCGCACGCTCGGACGAAGACCTCGGCGCCGCGATCCTTGTCGATGAAGACCTGCTGCGCGCCGAACTTCTCCAGCGCCGCCAGCATGAAGTTCTGCACGACGGTCTTCCCCGACCCCGACGGGCCGCAGATGAAGGTGTGGCCAAGATCGCCGACGTGGAAGTTGAAGTGAAAGGGCGAGCCGGCCGAGGTCTGCAGGACCGCTACCGCAGGGCCCCAGTGGTTGCCCTCGGCCCGGCCCGCCGGATGAGTGTGGAAGGGGGCCAGGGCCGCGAAGTTGCGCGAGGTGATGGCCGCCGGCCGCACGCGCCGCGAGAAGCTGCCAGGGAACTGGGCCCAGAAGGCGGCCTCCAGCGCCAAGTCCTCTCGCGCCGTCACGAGGCCGGAGTCCGCCAGCAGCGCCCGGGCGCCCGACAGGTGGTCGGCGAGCTGACGAGGGTCGTCGCCATAGACCAGGACCGAGGCCTGGTGGTCGCCCATGGCGAACCGGCCGGACATCAGATCATCCAAGGCGTCGCCGAGGCCGGCGATCTGGGACGCGGCCCGGTCGCGCGCCGACAGCATCTGGTTCTGCTTGCGCTCCATCACCGCTCGGGCCGCGGCCTTGGAGAGGAAGGTGAAGGACTGGCTGGCGACGAACGGGAATCGCGCCGACAGGAGCCCATTCCAGAGGCCCGGTCGGGTGACGGCGGGATACTCCTTGATCCCGAACATGCCGGCGTAGCGCGCCTCGGCCGCGTCACGGATCTCCAGCGCCTCGCGCCCGAAGATCACCCGGGCTGTATAGACCGCCGAGCCGAGATGACCGCGCACGAGCGGCACGCGCTCGCGCCGTCCAGTCAGGACAAGGCGCAGCACCTCCAACGGTTCGGAGAACCACGCGCCGTCGCGTTCATAGAGGCCGAGCGGGCGCACGCCATAGCGGCCGAGATATTGGGTCAGGTCGCGGCCGGCGTCCTGCAGGCGCTTGACGCCGTCCGCCTCGTCCGCGTCCGAACGTCCCCGGCGGGCGACCCAGGCGCTGGCCCGATCGGTCACATCCCGACCCGGATGCAGGACCAGGGTGACGAAGAGTTCGTTGACGTACATCTGGGTCGCGCCGAGCCGGGCGCGATAGAGGCCGTCGAGCTCGGCCGCGAAGGCAGACCGGAAGGCCCCGCCGGGGTAGCCCTCGTGACGACGTCGGACGAGATGGTGCCAGACCGCTAGGCGGTCGTTCGACAGGTTGCGCCAAGCGCCGTTCAGCTTCGCGTGCCAGTCGTTGAGGTCGCGGATGTCAGCGGTCTCGAAGCTCGCCCCATCGAGCTGAAAGGTCATCATCAGGGCTTGGGTGTCGAGGGCGATGATCTCACCCGTGACGTGGCGGGCATAGGGAAGCGCGCCCCGCGGATCGAGCTCGCGCCCCAAGGCTGAGGCCGATGCACGCGGATGCAGCGCGAGGTCAGCCACGGTTGACCTCCGTGGCGGCGTAACGGCGCTTCACGGGAAGCGGCGTCGAGGAGCTCCCGCCCCAGAGCGACCCGTTCCGGGCGCGTCCCTTGGTGTCGACGAACATCCAAAGCACGCGAGAGGCGTTGTGGTCGTGTTTGCAGATGGCGCGAAATACAAGATGGACGGCCGGCGCAATCAGCAAATAGGCCGGCGAGTGCGCGGCGAGAAACACAGTCGCCGTCACCATGAGGTTCAGGCCCACGGCCTCCATCGGCACGCCGGCGATCATGGCTGGCCGCGTGCAGGCCAGGAACAGGGTGTCTTCGGCGAGGCGTTCCTCGGGCGCAGCAGACATCGGATCAAGCGCCCCCGCCGCCGGTGATCAGGTCGACGATCGCCGCAGCGCTGAAGATGACGATGATCCCGATCACGACCGTGCCGGCGCGGCGCATGTCGAGATGCCCGAACATCCAGGCGATGCCGGTAACGATGATGGCGATCACCGCGAGGCCGCGGATGACATTGGAATTGAGCAAATCGATGATGTTTTGGATGAAGGTGCCGACGTTGCCACCGACGCCGCCGGCGGCCTGGGCGAAGGCAGGGCTGGCGCTGGCCAGCACGATGGCGCCCGCCACGGCCACCTGGCTGATCAAGGCTGTCTTCCGAATGCTCACTGGGATTCTCCTGACGCTGCGATGGCGACGGTGGTGAAGAAGCTGGCTGCGCTGCGGACCTCGCCGAAGACGTCCCAGGCGCGCGCCGCCGCCACGGGCGGCGGTTCAGCGGCCGGGGACACCACGGGGATCGCGCCCGGAAGGCCGGAGGCGATGGCCGGCACGAGACGGCCGGCCGCCGTGGTGACCTTGGCGACGTAGCCGTTGCTCAATCCACGAAGGGGATGGCCTGTGTTGTAGAAGGAGAGCGCTGTCTTCAGCGCCGCCTGCTGGCCCACCCTACCCGCCTCGCCACGGGCGTAGCCTTCCTGAAGGATCCGGGCCGCGGCCTTCAGGTTCGTGCAGGGCTCGAACACCTCGGCGAGGCTAAGGCCAAGCCAACCGAGGTTGCGGCTGTTGATCTGCGCCAGGCCGAGATCGACACTGCGGCCCGCCGCGATCAACCGCTCGGCCGACGCCACCGCCTCCGGCGCCGAGGCCGGTGTGACCGTGACCCGCGGGGCGCCGTTGACGCCGATCGCCAATGGCTCGAAGCGGCTCTCAACCTGCACGACCGAGAGGAGGGTCTCCGGGGCGACCGAGGGCGCGCATTGCGCGGCAAGGGCTAGTGCGGCGGCGAGAGAGAGACCCATGGCAGGCGCCCGCGTGAGTGAATGACAGGCGATTGTGGGCTTGGGGCCTCTCGCCGCGCGAGGCGCAAGCTTACCCACTTGGAGGGCGTAAACTTACGGTGCGCCGGCCGCGATCAGGCCGAGCTCTCTCGCGCGCACCACCGCCTGCACCCTGGTCTTCACGCCAAGATGGCCGCAGATGTTGCGGATGTGCTTTTCGACCGTGCGGGCCGATAGCCCGAGGATGGCGCCGATGTCGGTGGCGCTCTTCCCCTGCTGAACCCACGCAAGGCACTGCAGCTGGCGATCGGTGATGTGCCGCGCTACCGCGACTGCGGACGACAGGTCCTCAGCTCTTTCGAGGAAGCTCTTGGACTCGCCCAGACGCTCGTTGTTAGAATCTTGGGTCAACATACTCATCTCCGAGTTCGGTCGCCCCCAAACCGGAGCCGGCGCGCATTCAGTCGCGTCGGCGGGAACGCCGCCTGGTCCAGGCGACGGCGTGGCGTGATTTCTCACGACAACTACTCCTGATTGATTCGTCAGGGCGCGTGCGGCCGTCAATTCCCGCACGTTCCCGCCCGCATGTTTACGGGGTCAGTTTAGTAAACCGAGCCGAATTGCTACGGCGACGGCCTGAACTCTCGTGCGTACGCCAAGACGGGCGCAGGCGTCCGTCAGGTATTCATCTACGGTTCTTGGCGACAACCCGAGTTGCCTCGCAATATGTGCAGACGAAAGCCCCTCCGTGACCAATCGTAGGCAATCCAGTTGGCGCTCGCTGAGCGGTCGAATGGGGCGGTCGTCGGACATGGTCTATGTCACGAATTTTCTTAAAATGGCCTCCCGACCCAAAGGCCGGGAGGCAGTGATCCTGATCCAGGGGAGGAAGATCAGGCATACGGTGGACCCGCCCGATTTCACGATGCCAGTGATTCTACGCAGGGTCATGTCGGCGCGCCCGCGTCAGATGGTTTCGTATGGGAGTGCTGAAAGCGCCGCCATCAAGACCGATCGAAACTCAATGACCAGCCGCGGCGGCGGGCTCCCACTGGGGAGCACTATCGCAAAATGATATGGGATGGCTGGGCCAAACGAGCGTTGGCAAAGGCTGGCCGACGAGTAATAGCTCGCAGTGAATGGATCCACGATCCCAACGCCTAGACCGGCGCTGACGAGATCACACACGCTCATCGTAAGACTGCTTTCTATACGGCGCGTGCAGCTAACACGTTGGGCATCGAGGATAGCGTCAGTCTGGGTGCGAAGTAGGCTCGACGGTCCTAGGCAGACGAGGGCTTCGCCTTCGAGATCACTCGCATGGATCGACGGTTTGGCAGCTAGCCGATGGGCAGGCGGGACGACGCAGACTGCCCGAAATTTTGGAACCGTTTCGACGTCTAACCCTGCGTAGTCACCGGCAAGAACGGATATCCCCAAGTCGTATTGTTGCAGAGCAACTAACTCGAGAACGCTCCGAATAGGGATTGTGTCGAGATAGATCGTGACATCCGGCCGATTGGCCGTGAACGTTCGGATCACGCCGGTCATAAAACTCAAGGCCGGGGCCGTGTAACATGCGATCCGAAGAGAACCCATGTGGGAGTTCCTCAGCTCGGCGGCGACGTTCTCGATGCGCGCGATACCTGTGAAGTGTTTGGACACTTCCTTAAACAGTATGCTCGCCTCACGTGTCGCCCTCAGCCGATTGCCGATGCGCTCGAAAAGCAGAAGGCCGGTTGTTCCTTCCATATCGCGGACCAACCGGCTGATCGCGGGTTGGCTTATCCCTATGAGGTCGGCCGCTGATGTCATGCCGCCCGTCAACATGACCGCCCGGAAGGCCTCCAATTGACGCGGCTGTAGCATCATCCATCCGCATAATAAGGATTGTGGCCGCACCCTTGGGTGCTCGATCTACTCGTACCACTGCTCAATAGAAGCCTGCGGTAGTGCGCATAATTGAAAGTTGCCGCGATTGATAACTGACGCGAATTAGTCAGGAGGCGGGTGGAGCAACAGCGTGAACCGATTTTCGTCGGCGCGGGCGGTTCCGCCTTTCGGCCCCTGAGCAGAAACTGTAGTTAAATCAGAGCAGTAACGCGCAGATTTTGGCGCGCGGCCCCTCAGGCGCATGGCCGAGGTCGACGCGAATGTGCCGACGCAGCGTCCCGGGTCATAACATTCTCGTATGGGCACATGCTCAGTTGCACCCTTGAGGGAGAGAAGTGGGGCCGTATCCTAAGATCCAGCATTAGATCGATGGACGTGAATGGATCGGGAATTCGACATAGCAATAGTAGGCGGCGGTATAGCCGGATCAGCCATTGGCTATGGGCTGGCCAAGGCCGGCCGTCGAGTTGTCATAGTAGACGGTTCAGACCACGGCCTGAGGGCGTCGCGTACAAATCATGGCCTCATCTGGATCCAAGGCAAGGGAGCCAATTGCCCACCCTATCAGCGTGTCACAAGGCTGAGCTCAAGACTGTGGCCGAGCTTCGCCGCCGAGCTCCAGGACCTTACGGGTATTGACCTAGAATATCGGCCTAGCGGCGGCTTGAACTTTTGTGTGTCGGAAGCCCAGTTCGAGGCTCAAAGAGCCTTGGCCGAGCGAATGGTGGGTTCCCATCCCGACTACGAGGTCGAGATTTGCGAGCGATCGCGCCTCGAGAACATGCTGCCCGGTATTCGGCTGGGGCCAAAAGTCTGTGGCGCATCGTTCAGCCCTATGGACGGTCACGTCAATCCGTTGCTCACCCTTCGCGCCTTGCTGGATGGGTTCGTTCGGTCGGGCGGGACGCTGGTGACCGGGGAAATGGTCAGCGCCATCACCCCCGCCGATGGAGCGTATCGTCTTACAACAAATTCTCGGGCCATTGCCGCCGAACGCGTGGTGCTAGCTGCGGGAAACGAGTCGACTGAGCTCGCTGCGAGCCTCGACCTGCCATTGACCCTCGTTCCGCAACGGGGACAGCTGCTTGTCACAGAGCGAGTGGAACCGGTGTTTCCATTTGCGGCGAGCGGTCTTCGTCAAAACGCGACAGGCACGTTTCAACTCGGCTTTACCAACGAGAATGTCGGCCGCTCGGTTGATGTGACCCTGAGCGGCGGAAACTCCATTGCCAATCGGGCGCTCAACATCATGCCGGACCTTGGAAAATTGCGTGTAGTCCGGCATTGGGCCGGTCTGCGTGTACTCACGCCGGATGGGGTTCCGATTTACGACCGATCCCGCACCCACCCCGGCGTCTTTGTCGCGGCTTGCCATTCTGCTGTCACCCTCGCCGCTTTTCACGCTGGCCCGCTGGCTGATTGGCTATCGGACGGAGGTCCGGTTGGACACTACCAAGACTTCTCTGGCAGCCGCTTTGACGTGGGCGCCACGGCATGACCGGCGAACCTCTTTATCCGATGGGACCGACCGTCGAGATTTTCATAGATGGCCAGAGCGTTCAAGCTCGAGAAGGTGAGCCGATCGCGGCTGTCTTTCTACGTCTCGACGATATTCACACGCGGACGTCCTATCCCTCCAGGAAGCCTAGAGCGCCCTTTTGCATGATGGGAGTCTGCTTCGAATGCCTGGTGCATCTCGAAAGTAGAGGGACCGTCCGCAGCTGCCAGCAGGCCGTTACCGCGGGCATGAAGATCGACCGTTATGACTATCCCAAGAGGCTGGCGTGAAAGTACCTGGCGAGATTGATCTCATTATCGTCGGTGCGGGGCCAGCTGGCATGGCCGCCGCCCGGCGAGCCGCTCGGCGCGATCTTTCTGTGGTCGTTCTCGATTCCCAATCCCAACCCGGCGGTCAGATATGGCGGAATGCGCGGCGTAACGCGCGAAGCCCCCTCATCAACATTTTGGGCGACGAATATCGACGCGGCGTACAGCAAATCGATGCGTTCCTTGCAAGCGGAGCTGAGTTTGTCGCGGACGCCCAGGTGAGCCGTATCGACCCCAACTGGACCGTCGAATACGTGAAGGATGACGTCATCCATTCATTGAAGGGACGGTCTCTACTCCTGGCGACTGGAGCGCAAGAACGGCCTGTCCCTTTCCCCGGGTGGACGCTGCCGGGCGTTATGACGGTCGGCGCGGCTCAGATCCTTCTGAAAACAGCCGGCCAGTTACCGCAAGGCCCGGTCATCGTCGCCGGAAGCGGCCCGCTTCCGCTGTTATACCTACAGCAGATGCGTATGGCTGGGGCGAAGCCCGTCGCTTACCTCGATACAACCCCTCCAAAACTGTGGTGGCGGGCCCTTCGTGGTCTTGGAGGAGCAATCACCCAGCCTGATCAGATACTCAAAGGCCTCGCCTGGCTGCCCATGTTCAGCAAGGTCCCCCACATTGGTATTTCTGGCAAAATTGTCGCGAAAGGGCGCGAGCGGCTCGAGAGCGTCGAGTTCACGACAACTGATGGCAAGACGCGAGAGATTGCTGCGGCGACGCTCCTCGTTCACGAAGGCCTCGTCCCCGGCCACCACCTAGCGGTTTCCGCAGGGGCAAACCTAGCCTGGGATCAACACCAACACGCATTTAAATTCGCCCGTGATCAATGGATGAATGCCGGCCCGAGGGGCCTGTATCTTGCTGGAGACGGGGCGCGTATAGGCGGTGCGGTGAATGCTGAGATTGAAGGTGAAATCGCGGCAATCGGCATTCTTTTGCACAGCGGCGTGCTCTCGCTCGATGAGGCAAATTCCGCAGCCGCCCCTTTACGATCCTCACACTCCCGCCAAACCGCCTTCCGGGGCTTCCTCGATGGACTCTACCCTCCGAATATTGCCCGCACGGAAGCCGACGACGCGACCATTCTTTGTCGTTGCGAAGAAGTGAGCGCCGGAGAGTTACGGAACGCCGCAATCCGCGGCAGCTGTACAGGACCAAACCAGCTCAAGTCATTCACGAGGGCCGGTATGGGGGCCTGCCAGGGGCGCCAGTGCGGATACCCAGTGCATGAACTCGTCAAGTCCGTCGCCGGCGCGCCAGCGGATGCGGTCGGCCTTTACTATCCCCGGCCGCCTTTCGTTCCGATGACGGTTGCCATGTTGGCGGGCGTGCAGGTTGAGCCGATTGAGAACGCATCTCCTCGCCACTGAGGCAAGCTGCCGCGCCAGAACCTAGACCTATGCTGGGGCCTATCAGGCGCTACCAACCGGAAGGAAGATCATGAAAGTTGGAGTAGCGGGCGCGGGCAATATTGGGATGGGGTACGCATCCCTCCTCACGCACTATGGGCATGAGGTTTGTGTCTGGTCACCATCTGGGAAGCAGACGGAGGGTCTTCGCAACGGTGAGGCGCTGATTATCACGGGCGCCCTCGAAGGGTCGTTCAATCCCACGGTTTGCACGTCGGTCGAGGACCTCGCAAATCAAGACGTTATAGTGCTCGCCCTGCCCGCGTATTGCCACCGCTCAATACTAGACCGGCTTAGCCCGCTTCTGGAAGAGCGACACTTTGTGATCATAAGTTCGCATCTGTCGTTCTCTGCGCTCTACCTCTCTAAAATACTCGCAGAACGCGGCCTGACGATCCCTATTGTCGCCTGGAGCACGACGATTGTGACCTGTAAGCCACGAGGTTTGAACCAATACAATATCGGAGTAATTCGGGATAAGGTCGATATGGCCACGCTCCCCGCCAGATATTCGGATCGCGGGCTCGGCGTTTGCATAACGTTATTTGGGGATCGTTTCGCGCTGAAAGATGACCTCCTCACGATCGCCCTTAGCAATTTAAACCCACCAATCCATGTGGCGACTGCCCTCTGCAACCTGACGCGCATAGAGAGCGCCGAACCGTGGGGTCAGAACAGAATGTTGACCCCTACGGTCGGGCGCCTGATTGAAGCAATGGACCTAGAGCGTGTTGCCGTCGCCACCGCGCTCGGCAAGACCGTTAGGACGGTCTTCGACCACTACCGGCTATCCTATGACATTGCTGGCACCTCGGTTTCCGAGATTGCACTAGCCCAGGCGGACCGGGGACGTGACCCGGTTGGCCCCGACAACATCTCCACCCGGTGGATCACAGAAGATGTGCCGTTCGGCATCGTACCGATCATCTTCTTAGCGTCGCTGGCAAACGTTCCAGTGCCTCTTCATCAGGGCGCTCTGGACGTTTTTAGCGGTTGTTATGGTCGCATGTTTACGGCGGACAATGATCTGCTTCCAGCCATTGGGCTCCTTGAAGCCGAAACAATTACCGCGCTGATGACAGACGGCTACCGTCCTCTAGATCCTGCTTGTTCCACCGGGTTGAAGCGGTGAGGCCCGCTCCTCCGGCAGCAGGGTTGGCGGGATATGGTATCACCTTGCTGGGCCCTTCGCGATGAACGTCAGCGTCTTCGAGCTTTTCAAGTTGGGCGTGGGACCATCTAGCTCACACACCATGGGGCCGATGACGGCTGCGGGCCGTTTCCTCAGCCACCTGGCGGGCGCGGGACGTCTCTATCGCATCACCCGGATTGAGGCGATCCTCTACGCTTCGCTGGCCCTGACGGGACGTGGGCATGCGACTGACCGGGCAGTGATTCTAGGACTGGCAGGATTGACGCCAAGGCCCCTTGACCCCGACGCAGCTGACGCCGTTGTGGCAGAAGTCCGTGAGCGCGGGCGGCTGAAGTTGGGTGACGGACCTGACATCGACTTCGACGAAGCTAGGGATCTTGTTTGGGAAGGCCGCACCAGGCTTCCACAGCATCCTAATGCACTGAAATTCATTGCTTATGATGTGGTAGGCAACCGTGTTGACGAGCGCACTTATTTCTCGGTGGGCGGCGGTTTCGTACGCGACGAGGACGAAATGGCGTTGAACACGCCTTCTGATCCGGGGCCAGGTGTTTCCTACCCTTTCGACAGCGGCGGGGAATTGCTGGAGCGGGCGGCGGCAGCCAACCTGACCATCTCTCAATTGGTGCTGGCCAATGAGCTGGCCAAGCGCAGCGAAGCGGAGATCAATGCCGGACTCGATGAGATCGTGAGCGCCATGTACGCCTGCATCGACCACGGGATGAAGGTGGACGGCGTGCTGCCTGGCGGGCTGAAGGTCCAGAGGCGCGCCCGCCAAGTGCTGAAGACGCTCACCTGCGATACGGACCGCCGGCTGGCCGATCCCCTGGCGGCGCTGGACTGGGTGAACCTTTGGGCGCTTGCGGTGAATGAGGAGAACGCAGCCGGCGGACGGGTGGTGACTGCTCCCACTAACGGAGCAGCCGGCCTTCTCCCTGCGGTGCTTCGCTACTACGACCTATTCCACCATGGGACGGTAGAAGGCCGCCGGCACTTCCTGCTGACCGCAGCGGCCATAGGGGCGCTCTACAAGAAGAACGCCTCAATCAGCGGGGCAGAGGTAGGCTGCCAGGGCGAGGTGGGGGTGGCCTGCTCGATGGCCGCAGCCGGGCTGACCGCGGTGATGGGTGGGTCGAACGCCCAGATCGAGAACGCCGCTGAGATCGCCATGGAGCACAACCTGGGCCTCACCTGCGACCCCATCGCAGGCCTGGTGCAGATTCCCTGTATCGAGCGCAACGCTATGGGAGCTGTGAAGGCAATCGACGCTTCTCGCCTGGCCGTGCTTGGGGACGGACAGCACAGCGTCAGCCTCGACAAGGTGATCGCCACCATGAAGCGCACCGGCGAGGACATGAGCCATATCTATAAGGAAACCTCGCTCGGCGGGCTTGCGGTGAACCTGGCCGAGTGCTGAAAAGCGCCTTGAGGGGCAACAAGACTCATCATGTCGGCTGGCGATAGGTGCGCTCGATCACCACGTTCACTCAGCCCGGCGAGTTGTGCCGGCGTCAGCGTTGGCGAGACACTAACTCGGCATACTCAACGAAGGGAAGCACCCCAGGAACTGGGCTGTCCGTTCGCCAACTAATACCGATCGATAGCTCTTCGGTTAAATCCTCGACTGCTCGAAGGACGACCTCACTGCCGATCACCTTTTCGATCCACTCAGGGAGGAAGGTGATGCCTAGCCCAGCTGTCGCCAGAGTTATGGCCGCCGCTGTGCTTGAAGCATGCAAGCTTGTGTCAAGCTCGATTCCGGCGGCGACGGCCTTATCATAGACCGATCTAAAACAGGATATTTCAAAGCGATTTAGGGTAAAAACCCGATGTCCAACAAAGTCAGTCAACCGTAACTCTGCTCGGTTGGCGAGAGGCGAGCTCTTCGGGATTACCGCCAGAAGTCGATCTGAATATAGGGGCCGAAACTGCAGTAGGTTTGCGTTCGTAGGTCGCCGCATGAAGCCAACATGCGATTCGCCCCTATCCATCGCTCTCAGGAGTTCTGATGAGTCGACGATGCTCACCTCGAGCCGGGTGTCGGGAAACCTCTTTCGGAATCGGGCCAACACGCGAGGTAGCAGTGTGTGGGCGGCCGGCTCGATAGCGCTAATCTTCAGCAGTTCACCGCCGGCCGAGAGATTTCCGGCGGCAAGTTTAGAGAGTAGGACAGCCTCCTCAAGTTTGATCAGCGCCTCCTGAGCCAGGGGCAAAAACGTCGCCCCGGCTGGCGTCAACTCTACGCTTCGCGTTGAGCGAGCGAAGAGCTGCACCCCAAGATTTGCTTCCAACTTTCTGATCTGCTGACTGAGCGTCGGTTGCGTCATATTAAGCCGCTTTGCGGCTCGGCCGAAGTGCAAGTCCTGCGTCAACAGGATAAAGCATCTCATGCTTCCAAGATCGATCGACGGGCTCATGCCAACAACACCGCACCCTGCCCGTCCATGGGAGACGGACGACTTCCGTTTCGATCGCTCTGGTAAACGGTCAGACCAGGATCCGGAAAACCAAGGACCTGCGCCTTCTAAGCGGCCACTGTAGACCGGCCATCGAGACGCGCAACCTCTTCGTCAAGTGCAAACCGCATCCGTTCAAGATCAACCGGTTTTCCCTCAGCTAGCAGCCGATTGTGCACGCTGAGCACCAGCTGACTACGGACGCGCGAGTTTTGCCCTAACGCCAGGGCGGCGAGCTCCCGTCGCACATCCATTCCCCAGACGTGGTCATGCCGTTGCCGTTCAGCACACAGGCTAAATTCCGCGGTCGCACAAGCTTGACGCACTTTGTCTCTCATCTCGGAAGTTGCCCCCGCGTCAATTGCTCCATCGGGCTTGAAAACGACCGCGTAGGCATCTTCTGCGCGCTTAAGCGACAGCATTCCGTCCTCGATCTCGCGCGCGATGGCCTCTAGGTCACGGTCCAAAGGATCACCGAAGCCGCCACCGCAGGGGCTCGTGAGCTGGACGACATCCCCCCGGCGCATTTCCAGGACCGAGATCTTCCCTATTGAGCGCTCGTGAGGGGTCCCGGGATTGACGATCGTTTGACCCAATTGACCTGGTTCACCGCCTCGAAAGCCCCATGGCGCAAACACGAAGCGGTTCATGTTCCTGACCGTCATGATGGCGCGGTCGGCGGTGCACTCGATCACCATTTGCAGCACCGCGCCGCTCACATAGCGACCCGCGCTCCGGCTATCGACCACATTGGCGATTGAGCGAATAATCAGTGATGTCTCGATTTCGATGATCTCAACAGGGACGGACCGCTGAGAATATCGGACTGCCGTTCCATCAACTCCGTCGCACTCCCGTCGCCCACCGCCGCCTCCAGTTATTGTGTTGATTACGCTTACCCGCTCTCTTCCTGAACGCGGGTCTGGTCCTGCTACGACTATGACTCCAGCTGCGCCTGAATCCGCCGCGGCCAGCCCTTGAGGAAAGGCCTGGTTGAGACAGCCAAGAATGACGTCATATGCCCGCGTCGCGGAGGCCGCCCGTGACCCGCCGGAACATGGGTAAACGCCGTTCAATACCGTGCCGGCTGGCGCATGGGCGTTGATCGCGCGGAGAATCCCGGCATTACGCGGAGTTAGGGGATCAACTGTCAGAACGTAAGCATAAAGACATTGAATAATGTATGGGTGAGTAGCGGTTCCAGTCGTAAGATTGTAAGCTGCGGCGAGTTGAGGATCGGTGCCAGCAAAATCAACCTCAATGAGGTTGCCGCTTACAGTCATTGTTGCAGTGAAATAGGCCAATTGGCCGTCTGTTATTCCCTCGAGGTAGTCCGCGAATTTATAAACTCCATCAGGTATCGTCGCGATAACTCGATGCGTCTTGGCTTCTGCGTATTTAATGACGTCGTGCATACCGTCCACGACGCTGTCTGCCCCATACCGGACGCACAGGTCACCGAGCCGTCGATCCATGCTCTTCAGGCCGGATATCATCGCCGTGATATCTCCCCAGATCTCGACCGGGATGCGGCTGTTGTCTTGGAAAATAGACTTAATCGCTTCGTTCAGAACTCCGCGGTCATACAGCTTAACGGGTCTAACTCTGAGGCCTTCCTGGAAGACCTCGGTCAACGCAGGCGAGATACTTCCCGGAACGGCGCCACCGACATCCGACGAATGTACAAAAGCCCAGCCGACAGCGATGAGTTTTTCATCGTGAAAAATCGGGTAAAGGAGGGTGACGTCCATGATATGGGTCACCAGGCCGCCCGTATTAAACGGATCGTTTGTGATTATGATGTCACCAGGATTCAGGTTTTCAATCCCGACGGCGTCGAGCGCCGGCCTGAGGGGCGATCCAACAAACACGTTTACACCCGACATCATCGGGTAGGCAAACATGTCGCCTTCCGCTGTTGCCAACGCGCACTGATAGTCTTGCGACACTTTAACGAATGTTGTGTATGCTGTTCTGTAAATTGCGGCCGAACCTTCTTCAACGATAGCGTTGAAGCGGTTATTCATAATAGCGGTGCGAATGGCGTCCATAGGTTAGCTCCGGATCATGAGAATAGAGCCAAAGGCGCCGACTTTTGCTGTGAACTCTGGCGGGACGACGATGGTTGCTTCAGGCTGCTCGATTACCGCGGGACCGATTACGGTCTGGTCCAGCGGCAGAAGCGCTCTCTCGTAAATGGGCACTCGCTCGATCGTCTGACCATGGAAACGCATTGATCGCGTTCCTTTGGCTGCATCACCCGAGCCCGGGGGCGGGAGCGGGGGTGAACTCGGCTGGGGAATCGACATCGCGCCACGCACGCGCAAGCGCAAATTGACGAATTCGACCGGCGCCTTTGGATCACTATGGCTGTAGACGCGCGCGTGCTCGCTATGGAATGCCGCTTCCATCGCACCGATGTCCTTGGCTTCAAGGGCGTCATCAGGTAGCCGAACGTCTATCTGGAACGATTGTCCGACGTAACGCATCTCAGCCCATCGTTCGAAAGTCGTTGAGATCAGCCGATCGGCAGATACCTGGCGCGAAAGCCATGCGGCTGCATGACTCCGGAGCGCTGCAAACTTCAACGCGAGCTGTTCCCCGTCGACGCGTGAGCCGTGGATGGTTTCCAAGCTGTCGTGGCTAAGCTCCGAAACGAGCCCCCCCAACGCGCAGAATACAGACGGCGTGCTCGGCACTAGGACCCGATTGATACCGAGTTCAGCGGCCAGGAGCGGTCCATGGATTGCCCCAGCGCCCCCATAAACGAGGAGTGTCAGGTCTTCGGGATCCACGCCCTGTCGGGCAAGGTAGGGAAGGACACCTGCGACCATGTTCGAGCTCGCAACGGCGACACACATCTCAGCAGCGCTCAGCAGGTCTGTGTTCAATTCATCTGCTATGGGCTTCATGGCCTTAGCCGCCAGCGCAGCGTCAAGCCTCATCTCCCCGCCCAGAAGCACGTCGGGAAGATAACCTGCGAGGAGATATGCGTCGGTCAAAGTCGGCTCCGTGCCGCCGCGGCCAAAACACGACGGACCGGGGTACGACCCCGCGCTGGTTGGGCCGATGCGAAGGACGCCGTGATCAATTTTGGCGATCGACCCACCGCCGGCGCCGATGGCCTCAATGCCAGTTACTGGCATGACAACCGGAAAGTCGCCGACTTCGGCCGAGTTTGAAGTTAGCGCTTCGCCGTTCCGGAGCAGGGAAATATCCGTACTGGTTCCCCCCATGTCCATTGTAAGAATGCTGTGCTCACCCAGCGCCCGACCAAGGTATTCCACAGCCGTGACCCCTGATGCAGGTCCGGACAAGAGTGTGTGCACAGGGTACAGCCGCGCCTCTGAAGCTGCCATTGCGCCGCCATTTGATCGCGTAACAAAGAGCTGGGATCCAGGAAGGCGACTGGCGACATAGTCCTCCACCGCACCCAGATATTGGTTCATCCGCTTGCGTACAAAGGCATTCAGGACAGAAACGATGGCTCGTTCATATTCGCCGATCCGCGGCCATATCTCGCTCGAGAGACTGACCTCCGCCTCCTCACCCACGACGGTTCGGATCGCCCGTGCGACGAGTCGCTCATGGTCCGAGTTCGAATAACTGTGCAGTAGGGCCACCGCGAATCCGGTAGCCCCCGCGCTTACGGCCTGACGTACCAACGCTTCTACAGCCGCCTCATCGGCGCTCGTTCGGACTGCGCCGCCGCGGACGATCCGCTCATCCACCTCGAAAACCATGGCCCGGCTGACTAACGGCTTTGTGCGAACCTCAAAGATATTTAGGGGATTTCGGACACCCATACGTTGAAGCTCGAGAAGGTCTCGAAAGCCCTTCGTTACGAAGAAGGCGATCTTCGGGCCCTTGCGCTCAATGACAGCGTTCGTACTTACAGTCGTCCCGTGCATGACGAGAGCGGTTTCACTCTCCGTCGGTTGCAGACGCTCAAGAAGGCGTTCGAACCCTTGCTGGAAACCCTCTTCAAATGCTGGCGGCGTTGAGGGGACTTTGAGGCTGATAACTTCGGTGTCGCCCTCCCTCCAGCCGCAGAAATCAGTGAAAGTTCCGCCGATGTCGACGCCGATTCTGAGCATGGTTGCCGTTCCCAAAAAAGCACCCATAGCTCGCGGGCGCCGTGCCATCCGTTTGCCAACATCACGCGAGAGCAGTGACGATGCGGCCAGTATTCTGAGAGAGGGTAACGGGACGGACTACTTCAGGGGAAATTACGAATTGCACAGATTGATTAGGATTCGAAAATAAAAGCCGCAAGACCTTCTCGCTGGTTCCCATACTCGCAAGATTTCTGGCGACTTGGCAGCGTATAAGGTGCCGAGATCATCATAGGATCGACCTGACAGTCCCATCGCAGCCTCGCTACCGCCTGGCTTCCGCGATTTACCAGTTGTTCGCGCCGTGACGATGCGCCTTCGACGCCACAGAAAGCCAAGTCTCTACCGGTTGGGGCCCCTAAGCATGGGTGGCGTTTTGCCGACTGTGCTGAGATCGGGGCAAGTTGAGCGCGACTAGACCAGTGAGCACAAGCGAGGCGATTAAAACCCCGAACGAGAGTGCATAGTTTCCCTTACCCAGCGTAATTAAAATTCCAACAGCAACCGGAGCCAATGCGCCGGCCAGTTGACCACCTGTATTTATGATGCCGCTCGATATTCCCATTTTTTCTTTTGGTATTGAGCTGAGCGGTAGCGCCCAAAAACTCGAGCTGAACATGTTAAGGGCAAAATTCAGGACAGATTGCGCAATAATGATCATCACTAAAGAGGAGGAGATGTATGTCAGATAAAGAACGACCGCGGATACTACCGGAAGAACAATTACAGGTACGCGCCTATTTTCTCCAAACAGTCGATCGGACGCCCAACCGCCAAGCAGACAGCCGACCGTTCCCGCAAAAAAAGGAAGCGACGCAGCGATACCCATCTGAATCATCGAAAAGCCGCGCTCCTCGACCAAATAGGTCGGGAACCAAGTTAGAAACCCCCAATAGGCGAAGTCGAAAAGGAAATAGATCAGAACGTATCTGAGAAGCGCTGTGTCCTGGAGCGCCGCCCATAGCGAGACGGCTTTGTCTGCGCTCTCCCCCTTAACGCCGCCTTCGTCTTCGATCAGTTCCTTCAGCTCTGCAGGCGGCACGCCGCGCCCCTCCGCAGGAGTGTTTGGCACAAAGAACCAAAAGAGCGCGGCGGCGATGAGCCCTGGTATGAAGAGAATGTAGAAAACGTGGCGCCAGCCGCCCATTGTCGCCATGATCCAGACCACAACGAGCGGCGCAATCGCTTGGCCAAGGCGGCTGGCCGAAAGCATGATCGCGTTTGCGGTTCCCCGAGAATGTTTAGGGAACCATACTGCCATGACTTTAAACGCGCATGTCGGATACACGCCCTCGCCCAGCCCAAAAAAGAACCGTGCAACTAGCATCAGGACGAAGCTGCCCGCTGCACCTGTGATAGCGGTGAACATCGACCACCAAACAAGAGCAACGGTTGCGACCCGACGGACACCTAGGTAGTCAACCAGCAAGCCGCCGGGAATTTGGGCGATAGAGTAGGCCGCAAAGAAGGCGCTGATGACCATGCCGCTTTCAATGGCGCTCAGCTTGAAATCGGCTTTGATGTACGGGAGCGCCACGGACATGGCTGTCCGGTCCACAAATGACACTATCGATGTGATAAATAGGATCGCCAGAATTCTGTGGCGATACTTTATCCGGAACGGCTCATTCATAGTACCTCGCAAGCGGGTCCGGGCGACCGCCACAACACCAGCGTTGAGGCTTCCCTACACAACGATTGACTTGAAACCTGAAGCCCGAGGACACCAGCTTGGCGACTGGCCAAGCTAGCGTCCTCGGGCTGGACCGGTTTGAATTACTCAAAACTCGGTAGTGAGCGTCAGCATGACAGCTCGGTTTGCACCAACGTAATACATCGGGACGGCGGCCGGCATCACCGTGCCGTTGACCCCTGTTGTGGCGACCGCGTTGGCCGTCGGCGTTGGGATGCTGGCAATGTAGGATTTATTGCCGAGATTCGTCGCGGAGACGCGAACCGTGGGAGACTTGAGGGGACCTCTATCCGGGAACTTGTAGCCAATCCCAGCATCGAACGTCTCAATCGCTGGAATCGACTGGTCATTCACGAACGTGGAAAATTGGGAACCTACGCGTTTCCAGGTGATGGACGAATAGAAGCCTCCGATTTCATAGCGGGCACCGAGATTAGTTATCCATTCTGGAGCCGAGACCAACTTTTTGCCAGCTGTCCGCAAAAGATCACCGCGAAGCGGAATGTTGTCGTCCGCCCTAGCGTCCAGATATTGGGTATTACCGTAAACTGAGAAGCCACGGTACGATCTCGTCGCCGCTTCCAGGCTTACGCCTTTGATGGTGAAATCGCCGCCGTTAATTGAGGTTGACGTGACCCCCATTTCTCATCCAGCGATAACGAGAGTCCTGGGTTGATTTGAGCCTTGGTGTTGGTGGGGGCAAGAGGCCGGCGCGGGGAGCTTTCAGCCTGCGCAGCGTGCCGGCCGGTCTCTCCGCAAAAGGTGCTA
>CAIUMD010000077.1 GCA_903900155.1 uncultured Caulobacterales bacterium
AGCACCTCCAGCCGCCGAACCACGACCGGCTTAGGGTCAAGCGTAGGGTCAAAATCAGACATGAAACGATCCGCCCGAGGGGATCGCAAACATCACCGGCCGCCTGGCTCAGGAAAAGGTGGGGTCGAGGCTCCGCTTACGAATAATCTTCATGATGTTCTCCTGAGACATTGCGGCCAACGGACGCCGGCCGCGTTTGAACGGCCGCCTTCAGGCGGCGAACGTCGTCTCAAGGATGGGCGGTCGAAGCGGCGGAACCAGGCGGAGCCCATGCGGATCGAGCCGCGACGGCGTCAGCCAGGCGCTCGACCCAGTGTCCGCGGCGTGGTCGAAAATCATTGCGGAGCACAAGGCGGAGACCGAACAGTGGCAGGACGAACCGGTCGCAGGAAGCAGTTTGCAGTCCACGAGCGGGCAGTGGCAGGGCGCTGATGCGGCACACGGACATTGGGCCGCGCGGTTCACTGAGAAGGGCACGCTGACGGCGAACGTGAGGATCGCCGCCACGAGGACGAAGAACCGTAGCCGCTCCATGTTTGAAGTATAACAAAGCTGCCCGCGCAGCGCGACTCAGATCGAGAAAGTTGGGCGCAATACGACCCATCGACATGAAGGCATCCGAAAGCCTCGGACGGTGGCGACGCCCAGCCATGCTTTGACGGGGTCATCCTCGACGGCTCATGGCCTCCCGGGCGCGAGACGACGCTCGCGCACGCCGGCTAATCAGGCCCCATGTGTCGCGAAGACCTGGGTCCGTCCAGACCGATCCAAGAGCAGCAGAGTGTCAAATCTCTCCGCTGGACGGTCGGGAACTTCCATGCCCGGAGAGCCGATCGGCATGCCCGGCGCCGTGAGGCCGAGGGCTTTCGGCTTTTCCCGCAGCAGTCGCGCGACATCGTCCGGGGGCACATGTCCTTCGATGACATAGCCGCCGATGACCCCGGTGTGACAGGAGGAGAGTTTGAACGGCACGCCATAGCGGGCGCGCACCGGCGCCAGATCCTCCAGCTCATTGATCGTCGGCGTAAAGCCGGCGCGAGTCATGTGGGCCACCCAACCCTTGCAACAGCCGCAATAGGGCGTCTTGTAGACGACCAAAGTCTTCGGATTGGCTGCGCGGGCGCAACTGCTCACCAAGAGCGCAGCGGCGCCGGAGACAAGAAGACCGCGCCGATGGAACGCCGGGGAAATCATGTTGTCTCGTCCTTTGGCTAGATGTCGGGAGGCTGTGATCCGGGCGCCATGGCCGCCCGCGAGCCGGGCGCGGGCCACAGGCGGTCAGCTCGGCGCCGGATCCAGGTTCGGGCCGGCCCCTCAAACAAGTAGTGCACGGCGAACGCCGCAAAAAGTGTGAGCGCGAGCAGGCAGGCGATCTCCCACCACGCCAGCACATAGGCGCTCGGGCGCTGCGTGAGCGCGGAGTTGACGCCCTTCCATCCGATCAGGATGGGCATGTGAACCAGATATAGCGCGTAGGAGGCCTCGCCACTGGCCAGCATCCAGGGCTGGGCAAGCGCACGATCGGCGCTCGCTTTCGAGAGCAGGCCCAGGCTGAGGATCAGGGGCCCGGCGGCGGCCACGACGATCCGGTCGTCCGCCTTGAGGTGCATTAGCGCCAGCAGGGTGATGGCCGACAGCCAAGACGCGCCGATCGCTGATCGCCGCGTAGGCCGCAGCCGCTGTCCCAGTCGGTAGAGACCAATACCGTAGAGGAATTCGGGGATGATCCGCAGCACGCCCATGTTCAGTTCGGCGTGGACCACCACATCGCCGAACACCGCCTGATAGGTCAGATCCAGCACCAGGAAGACCAGCCCCGACAGGGCGAGCAGGACCCAGGGCCGGCGCGCGAGGACCAGGCCCACCCAGGCGAAGGCGGGGAAGGCGAGATAGGCGAACCATTCGGCGGACAGCGACCACGACGGTCCATTCCATTCCGCCACGACCGTTTCGGGCAACCAAGCGTGCACCAACAACAGGGTCGTGAGCAACCCGAGCGGATTGTAGAGCCTGTGATCATACTCCGCGCCCATCAGGGTCGCCGCGCCGACCATCACGAGGACAAAGGCCAAGACGGCGACGTGCGCCGGATAGACGCGTGCGAAGCGCGCCGCCAGGAAGCGTCGGTAGTCCAGCCGCCGTTCCTCCAGCGTCTGACGGTAGGCGTGAGTAAGGACAAACCCCGACAGGACGAAGAAGGCGTCGACTCCGAGCCGGGCGCGATCAAGAAGGCCCGTCGATGCCATGGAGTCCCAGGGCCACTGGAGTTGATAGTGGAAAAGCACCACCCCGAGGGCCAGCGCAAAGCGGACCGAGGTCAGCGCTGGCAGATTGTTCGGGAAGGGCGTCAGCGGTGAGCCTTCTCGTCGAAGCGGCTTATCTGATCCCATGCCGGTCCCCCGCCCTGCTTCTCTATATACGCGCCGGGTCGAGCCCGGCCCTCAGGCTAGCTGAAGCAAGAGCGCACAGCCCAAACAACGGCGATGACCAGAGCCTGGGACGGTGGGCGAGGGTCCCCAATGCGGCGCGCCTCGGGCTGGTAAGCCTCTGGCGGCTTGCGCTGGGGACTTAGGAGCCGGGCCTCTGATCGATAGAGGCAGCCTGCGAGACCTTGCCGAGGCGAACCCGCCGAGAGCCCCCGAAGGTTGGTCCGGAGGCACGCAACAGGAGCAGGACGATGCCGGTCACCACCGTGGGCGAATGCGGCGGTCAAGATCAGAGGGTAGTAATAGTGGCGCGAGACCCCGAAGTTCATGATTAGGCGACCGGCGACTCAGCCGACCACCTGGATCGCGACAATCAAGGCGATCCATTTGTGCAGTTGAAGCGACAGGCGCGGCACAATTCCCCCGATTTTGGGTTAAGAGTTGCGCCTATCGCCTCAACATTGCCGAGGCGTTTCCCCTACGAACTGCGGAGCTAGAAGAAGGCGCGAATACCCACGACGAAGCTCGTCGCTTCGGCGTCTTCGCCGAGCGCGCGCGCATAGTCCGCGGTCTTGCCGAACTTCCGGTCCCAGGAGACGCCGATATAGGGCGCGAACTCCCGACGCACCTCATAGCGCAGGCGAAGCCCGAACTCAGCGTTAGACAGGCCAGAGCCGGTCCGCGTCTCGGCGGTGTTCTGCGCGGCGAAATTGAATTCTGCCCGCGGCTGCAAGATCAGGCGGTTGGTCAGCCGCACGTCGTAGGCGCCTTCGATGCGCCCGAGGAGTTCGCCCTTGTTGGAGAGGAAGGCGGCGCCCTCGACGTCGAACCAATAGGGGAAAAGGCTCTCGAAGCCCACGGTCGCATAGGTCCGGTTGCGCGGTTCAAAGTCCTGCCGGATCCCCACCTGGACATCGGTGTAGACGCCGACCGCGCGGGAATAGAGCGCCTGCAGCTCGGCGGCTTCGACGCCTTCGCCGCGGGTCCCCTCCCCTTCGCTCTTGAGCACGAAGCGGTTGATGTCGCCACCAAACCAAGCTTGGCCGTCCCAAGTATAACCATCCGCGCCCTTGCGCGCCTGGTATTCCGCCAGATTGGTCATGAACTTCGAGGTTATAACCGCGCCGTGCTCGCGGCGCAGTTCCGCAACAGCGCTATCCATGGCGGCCGGCGAGAAGAAGCGGTCGGCCGCCCGGTCCGTCGGCGGCGGCGGCGGCGGCGTCTTCGGAATGTCGGCTGTCGCCACCGGAGCGCTGTTCATCCCCGCCATGCCGGCATGATCGGCGGGTGCGGCCTGCGCCGGCGTCGTCATCCCTGGCATGGCGCCATGGTCCTGCGGCGCGGGAGCGGCCGGCATGGTCATGCCCGGCATGGCGCTGCGATCTGCCCCCGGCGACGGGGCAGGCATCGACATCCCTGGCATCGCCGAATGGTCCATCGGGGCTGCGCCGCCCGGCATGGTGTGGCCGGCATGCGCGTCGGCGGCCGCCGCCGGCTTCGCGGGCGCCTTTGGCGACGCGGCACGGCGGGCCGGCGCCGCTGGCTTGGCCTTTGCCTTCGGTTGGGCTTTCTGAGCCGGTTTTGACGGCTCGGCCGGCATGGCCATGCCCGGCATGGAGGAATGGTCCATAGTCTGCGCCGTGACAGGTGACGCCAACGCCAAGGGGACCAGCGAGATCAGAGCGAGCCGGTTCATGCGGCGGCTCCGTCGAGCGGCCGCACGCTGAACACTTGGAACATCCCGCCGTGCATGTGGTAGAGCATGTGACAGTGGAAGGCCCAATCTCCCGGATCCGCCGTGATGTCCCAGGAGACCTTGCCGCCAGGCGCCACCGTCACCGTGTGTTTCCTCGGCCCGTAGCCCGGTGGCGCGTGCGCCAGCTCGAAGAAATGACCGTGCAGATGGATCGGGTGGGCCATCATAGTGTCGTTGATCAGCGTCACCCGAACCCGCTCTCCCTTCTCGAAGGTGTACGGCTTGCTGGTTTCGCTGAACTTCAGGCCGTCGAACCCCCACATGAACCGTTCCATGTTGCCAGTCAGATGGATGTCGAGCGCGCGCGTGGGTATTCGTGGATCGACGCTCGGCGTCAGCGCGATGAGGTCCTTGTAGACCAGCACCCGATGGCCGACGCTCTCCAGCCCTTGTCCGGGTTCGCCGGTCCGATCCATCGGCATCGGCGCGATGGTCTGGACTCCGGGACCAAGCTTTACGCCAGGGGCGTTCTGGGGGTCGCGCATCGACATTTTCATGCCGCCCATGTTCCCCATCGCATCTGAGCCACGGGGCTTGGGCGGCGCCATGCCGGGCGGCGCAGCCATGCCGGGCATCCCAGCCATTCCGGGCATCGCGGCCATGTCGTGGCCCGCAGCGCCATGGTCCATCCCGGCCATTGCGCCGGACCCGCCCATGTTCATGCCCTGCATGGCGCTCATATCCATGCCCATGTCCTTCATGGTCGCGAGCGGCCGCGCGCGAAGGGGCGGGACCGGGGCGACCATGCCGGGACGCGGGGCCAGCGTCGCGCGGCCCATGCCGGAACGGTCGCTGGCTTCTGAGACGATGGTGAAGGCCTTGTCCTCCGTCGGCTGCACGATGACGTCGTAGGTCTCGGCGTTGCCGATCTGGAACTCGTCGACCTCGATGGGGCGCACGTTCTGGCCGTCGGCGGCCACGACCGTCATCTTCAGCCCGGGGATACGCACGTCGAACACCATTTGCGCCGCGGTGTTGATGAAGCGCAGGCGCACCCGCTCGCCCGGCGTGAACAGCCCGGTCCAGTTGTCCTTCGGCCCGTGGCCGTTGATGAGGAACTTGAGGACCGCACCGGTGACGTCGGAGATGTCGGTCGGATCCATGCGCATCTTGGCCCATTCGATCCGTTCCTGGAGCGTCTGGTCCTTGCCCGCGAGCAGGCTGGCGATGGTCTGCTTCTGGAAGTTGAAGACGCCGCCCTGCTGCTTCATCCGCTTGAAGATCACGTGCGGGTGCATGAAGCTGAAGTCGGAGAGCACGATGACGTGCTCGCGGTCGTAGGCGACCGGGTCAGGATCCGCCGGATCAATGATCATCGGGCCGTAGTGACCCTCGGCCTCCTGCAGGCCGGAGTGGCTGTGGTACCAGTAGGTGCCGGACTGCTTGATCGGGAACTCATAGACGAAGGTTTGTCGCGGCTTGATCCCCGGGAAGCTGACCCCCGGAACGCCATCCATCTGGAAGGGCACGAGGAGCCCATGCCAATGGATTGAGGTGTCCTCGTCCAAGTCATTGGTCACCGACAGCCGGACGTTCTGGCCTTCCTTCAGCCGCAGCAAAGGCCCGGGCACCGTCCCATTGATGGTGACTGCGTGCCCGATGCGGCCATCGACATTCAGGCGAGAATGACCGATCCGCAGATCGATATTCGGGCCGGTGAGGGTCGGCAGCGTCGGGCCTGTGCCGACCGTGGCGCTCTGCGCCCAACCCGGCAGCAACGTGCTCAGGGCCAGACCGCCGCCCATCAGTGAGGCGCCGCGCAGTAGCTGGCGACGATCATAGTCCTTCATGTCGATGCGAGATCCCAGGCGAATGACACCGCGCGGCTCCGACGCCGCGCATTTCATGGTATACGCGCCGGGTCGGCGGTCACCCTTACAGAAATATCGAAAAAGGCGTCACGTTTCACCCCATGGTCCGCGCGCGCACCACGCGGGACGCTGTCAGCGGCGTGATAACGAAGAACCGCCGCATCGTCCGGCCGAGGTGGGCCTGGTCGCTGAAGCCCCCGAGCGCCGCCGCCGCAGCAAGCGACCCGCCGCGGCGCAGCGCCCCGATCGCGCGTTCGAGCTGGAGCCATGCGCGCCAGTGGGCGAGCGGCGCGCCGGGCGACGCCGCCCAGATCGAGATCGGCCTCCGGGGATCGCCTCAACGCCTGCAGTGCGGCGGCCAACCCCGGGTCCAGCCGGTCCGGCTCGGGTCGGGCCCGTGCAGACTGCGCGCCCATCCCGCCAGGGTGGCGTGCGGGATGGCGGGCCATGTCCCGACATCCCAGCTGCACGCGAGCCGACCGAAACTCTGGAGATAGATCACGCGCACCATCCGGTCAGATGGAACGATCGCATGGAGAACGCCCGGCGCGATCAGGACGGCCTTTCCGACCACGACGCCGCTCGCGCCCTTTACCGCAGCAGGGCCGGAGAGGCCGACCACGACCTGCGCGGCGAGATGGCGATGGGCTTCAGCGTCCCCGCAAAGGCCTTCGAAGCACGCCCAGTCCTCGCCGAACCAGACCTGCCCTGACCACGGATGCGCCGACCTCATGCCGAATGATCAGGGCCAGCGCCCGGCGCGGCAAGCGTTCGGTTCAAGACCGAACGAGGCCGCGCCCGCATCCTGACCTGGAGAGGTGCATGATGTCCGAGCAGAAAGACTTCGTACCGGCGCTGGGGCGCCCCGAGCTGACCGGCGACAACGACCGGGTGATCGCCGTCATGACCCGCGAACGGCGCTGGCGGGCGGCCCTCCTGGATCTGCTCGATCCTGTCGCCGGCGAGCTGATCGTCGATATCGGCGCGGGGACCGGCTCCCAGGCCGTCGCCATCAAGGTCCGCTGTCCAGCGGCCCGCGTCGTCGGCGTCGATCCGGATCCCGCGGTCCTGCGGATCGCGAGGGCAAAGGCGGACGCGGCCGGAGTCGAGGTCGAGTGGCTCGAGGGCTATGGCGACCAGGCCGACCGCAGGTTGGGGGCGGGCGTCGCCGACAAGGTGATCTCGAGCCTCGTGCTCCACCAGTGCGACGTGCCGGTGAAGGCGGAGATCCTGAAAGCCATGGTTCGCCTGGGGCGGCCGAATGCTCGCGTGGTCGTCGCCGATTACGGACTGCAACGCACCCTGCTGATGCGGCTGCTGTTCCGCCAGGTCCAGGCCCTCGACGGCTGGGAGCGGACCGGCTTCAACGCCAAGGGCCAGCTACCTCAGTTGATGACTGAAGCGGGACTGGTCGGCGTCGCCGAACACGGGGTTATCCCCACCCCGACCGGGTCGATATCGCTCTATGTCGCCGCGACGCCTGGGGCGGGTGGCTAGGCCGCCCGGACTCGTCAGACGAAGAGGAAATCCGTGCCGGCCGTCTGGATCAGCGGATTGTTGACGTAGCCGCCGCCCTCGACATCGCTGAACATGAAATCGTCCTGCGACATCTGCGAGGCGGTGACGCCGACGAGCAGGATCGACGCGCTCGTGCCCCAGGTGACCAGCGCACCCTGGGCGGTGTCGGCCACCTGGACCTGGCTCGGCGTGATGCCGCCCTCGAAGGCGATGTGATCGAACGCGCCGGGCCCAGCGTCGAATCCGGCGACCACCACGTCCTGGCCGCTCGTGGGGGTGACGATGTAGGCGTCCGCGCCGTCGCCGCCGTTCAAGGTGTCGTTCCCGGCGCCGCCGTCGATCATGTCATGACCGGCGCCGCCGAACAGCTGGTCGGCGCCGTCGTCGCCCATCAGGTTGTCGCCCATTGCCCCGCCATAGAGCTGGTCGTTGCCGGCGCCGCCGCGCAGGTCGTCCATGCCGTCACCGCCGTCCAAGGTGTCGGCGCCGCCGTCGCCGGCCAGGTGATCATCATTGGCGCCGCCGAAGAGCTTGTCGTTGCCGCCGAGGCCGAAGTAGGCGTCGCGATCGCCCGTGGCCTGCATCACGTCCGCGGTTTCATTACCCCTTTGGACATGGAAGTCGTCGAAGTTGAACGTCTCGGCGGCCGTGTTGCCGGCCGCGGCCGGCGCGCTGAGCGCGCCGCCTTCGTCCTTGGCGAAGCTGATCGCGCTCAACCGATCGGCCCCGGCGCTGGTCGGCTGCAGCAGATAGCGGTCGTCCGCGAACATGAAATCGCTCTGCGCCAGCTCGCTCTTCTGCACGCCGACCAAGAGGACGGATCCCTGGTCATTGTTCCAGCTGATCCTCACGCCGAAAGTGGTGTCCTCGAACCGTAAGTCCTCGGGCTTGATATCGCGCAGCGCCAGGTGATCGAACATCGGACCGCCCGGCTTGAAATCGTAGATGACATCGTGGCCACTGGTCGGATCGACCGCGAAGGCGTCGGCGCCGCGGCCCCCACGCAGGAAGTCGTCGCCCATCCCGCCTTCGAGATCTCCGTGGCCATCGCCTTCATCCAGGACGTCACGACCATCGCCGCCGCGCAGGGCGTCGTCCATCGCGCCGCCGGTCAGAAAATCTGAGCCGTCCCCGCCATCCAGGTGATCTGCGCCGGCGCCGCCGTTCAGGAAATCCGCACCCCGGCCGCCCATCAGGTCATCGGCCATCGCCCCGCCGGTCAGGATATCCAAGCCGTTGCGTCCGAACTGGGCGCTCATCGGCATGCTGCTGGAATGGAAATCGCTGTTCGGCCGCCCGATGAACAGGTCGTAGTCACCGAAGGTCTCGTGGACCGAGTCCGAACCGCGCAGGTCGGTGTTGTCTGAGTTTGGCATCGTACCTTCCAACGATTGTAATGTTTCAGCGGGACAAGTTGGTCGATACGGAAATCTGACCAGCCTCCAACGTGCAAACCGAGGACGTAGGACTCAGTTCCACCAGCAAAGCTGGTCATTTTTGCGCAGATGTTCAGGAACGTGCTGTCGTCGCGGCGGCGATAACCAGCCTTTCCACGATGGGAAGGCCTAACCCCGCAGCCCTATTCTCACCCGACCACGCGCGTATTTGCTGAATGTTAGGATCGTCGGCCGAGGATCGCCCTGCCAGCATCCGGAGCGGCCCATGCCCCAGAACCTCAAACCCCTCACCGCGATGCGCTTCTTCGCGGCGATGTGGGTCGTCGCCTTCCATTTCACCCCGAGTCTCGGGATCGGCATGCCGACGCTGGTCGCCAAGGGTTATCTCGGCGTCGAGCTGTTCTTTGTGCTCTCAGGCTTCATCCTCAGCCATGTCTATATGGAAGCCTTCGGCGAGGGCCGGTTCGTCTATAGCCAGTTCCTCTGGGCCCGCCTGGCGCGGATCTATCCGGTGCATCTGGCCACGTTGGCAGGCTTGGGTCTGCTGATCGGCGTGGCGGCGCTCATGGGGATGAACGCCGGCGAGCACGTGATCGTCTGGTCGTCCCTGCCCGCTCAGCTCACCCTGACCCAGGCCTGGGGTCTGGCGCCGATGGGCGGCTGGAATCATCCCTCCTGGTCGATCTCGGCTGAATGGTTCGCCTACCTCGCCTTCCCGCTCTTCGCGGCGGGTTTCTGGCCTCTTCGCCATCGGCCGCGTCTGGCGTTCGGCTTGGCGGTCCTAATGCTGATCGGGCTCAACATCGGCTTCCAACACCTGGCGGGCTTCCCGCTCACCCGAGCGACCATCCTCTGGGGCGCCTTGCGGATCGTTCCCTGTTTCGCCCTCGGCTGCAGCGTCTGGCTGCTGTGGCGAACGGACCTCGTCAAGTCCGCCCCAGGCGCCGTCGCCGCGCTCGCGGCCAGTCTTGGCGCGACCGTCGCCACCCTGCTGGTGGGGGGGCCGGACTGGCTGAGCGTCAGCCTGTTCGGCGCGCTGATCCTCTGCCTGGCCAACCTGTCGAGCGCAGGCTCACGCCTGCTCAGCGGACCCTTGTGGGTCTATCTGGGCGAGGTGAGCTTCGCCGTCTACATGGTGTGCATCCCCTGGCAGCTCGTGTTCACGCGCGGCGTCGAGAAGCTCTGGCCGGCTACGCACGACATCTTGCCCTGGGGGACTTGGCTGGTGATGTTCGCGGGCGTGGTTCCGGTGGCGATGCTGGCGCATCATCTGGTGGAACGTCCCGCCCGTGAAGTCATGCGCAGGCATGGCGTCCCGTTCCGCGGCGCGCGGGGCCCGCTGGCCGCGCGGGTCGCCCAGTTGGCGGCCGCGCGGCGCTGACCGGGGTCCGCCTTCTACTGAAGCGTCGGCGTAATGGTGTCGGCGGCTTCGCGACAGGCCTGTTCGCACCGACGGCAGGCGTCGGCGCAGATGCGGCAATGCTCGTGCATCTGCGCATGCTTCTGGCATTCGTCGCCGCACAGCCGGCACGCCTCGGCGCAGGTCTCGATCATCCGCTTGATGGTGAGCTCGTTGGTCCCGGTCCGCCGCGATGAGACCGAGCCCGTCGCCAGGCAGACGTCGGCGCAATCCAGATTCAGCCGGATACACTGGGTCAACTCCTTGACCATGTCCTCTCCGAGGCACGCGTCCGCGCAGCTCGTGCAGATCTGGGCGCACTCGTAGCAGGCCTCGATACAGCGGATCAGCGCATCGTTGGTATTGCCGCGGACATGCGGATGGGTCGCGATCATTTCCTGGACGTGCATAGCTTAGCCTCCTCTGGCTGCGGGGAATGGTCGTCAAACCGCCGCGCCCTGAGGCGGTTCCTCGCGAACAGACAAAATGGATAGAAAAGACAAAAGCTTGCTATCATAGGAGGCTTGCTGGCGCGTTTACTTGAAGGCGGGGCCCTTGACCTTCCCACCGTGGGAATCCCTATGTACCCGGGCGGAGCGAACCCAAACGAGGAGATGAGCTATGCTTCGCCTGAACGTTGAAGGCATGAGTTGCGGACACTGCGTCCGATCGGTGACCGAGGCCGTCAAGCGCGTCGATCCCAAGGCTGAGGTCCGGGTGGATCTTCGCGCCAAGCAGGTCGAGGCCGAGACCGCGGCAGACCCTAAGGTCGTCATGCGCGCCATCGCGGACGCCGGCTATGCGGCGTCTGCGGCCTGACCGCCTCTCAGGCGTCGCGCACGGTGCGGCGGCCCGTCCCACGACGCCCTCAGGGGCGACCGCCACTCGACCCGGCCGGTGCGGGACGCCGCGTGAGGGGCGCAGCCCGCCTCGTGCGTAAACCAAGCGGGGCGATCGTGGGGCCGTGCGCGCCTCACCCGAAATACAAGACCAGGAGACCATCAATGAAACTGATCCTCGCCGCCGTCGCGGCGCTCGCCCTCAGCGGCCCCGCCTTCGCTCAGGCCGGCCATGACATGGCCAAGATGCCTGGCATGGACCATCCGTCCGCGGCGGCCGGCGCCCAAGGCGCGGGCCTAATCAAGAAGCTCGACGCCAAGGGCGGCTCGGTAACGCTGCAGCACGGCCCGATCGCGGCCCTCAGCTGGCCGGCGATGACCATGGCGTTCAAGGCCGACCCCGCCTTGCTGAAAGGCCTCAAGGTGGGCCAGCAGGTCAATTTCACGCTGAAGACCGGAGGGGCGCCGGAAGTGGTGGCGATTCAGCCGAAGTAGAACCGCCTGCCGGCGTCCCGTCCCGGGCGCCGGCGGTCTCGCAGGCTAGGGCCGCCGGCTCGGCGGCTTTGCAACGGCAAGGCGGCCCACCACCTTGAATACGACACTGGCCGGCAGCGGCTGGGCCTCACCGAAGAGGCGCGCGGTGAATTTCAGCGCCCAGGTCCCGTCGGTCGGTAGGTCGGCCCGGAAATTGTAGACTCCATATTCTAGACTCGGCGTGAAGAACGCGGGCAGCCCGCCGCCCGCCTGACCTTCGGGGGAGCGGTCGACGTAGGCGTCGCGGATTTCCGCGCCTGCGATGGCGGCATTGGCCGTGCGTGACCAGATCCGAACTTTCAATGGAACGCCGACGCCGCGTTCGACGATGGGCGCGACGGCTTCGAAGCGATAGTCGGCGGGGTTCGCCTGGCTCACCGTCGGCCAAAACGCGAGCGCCACCAACCAACCTGGGCGCATCACGAGATCGCGCCCGCGCGGTCTCCGACATTAGCCGCTGGCGGGGCGGGCCCGGCGGCGAGGTCGGTGAGGATCGGACAGTCTGGTCGGTCATCCCCCGCGCAGCCCTCGGAAAGGGCCGCCAGGGTGTCGGCCATCGCCTGCATCTCGGCGATCCGCGCGCGTAGGTCGGACACGTGGGCGTCAGCGATCGCCTTGACCTCACGGCTCGGACGGGTGTGATCGCGCCACAGGGACAGCAGGTTGGTGATTTCCTCGACCGAAAAGCCCAGCGAGCGACCCCGCTTGATGAACCGCAGGTCGTTGACGTCGCGCTCGCTGAAGCTGCGGTAGTTGCTGTCGGTGCGATCGGCCGGACGGATCAGTCCGATCTGCTCATAGTACCGGATCATCTTCGCGGACACGCCGGACGCGCGCGCAGCTTGGCCGATATTCATGCGGTCTCCCCTGGCGCCGCCAGCCGCGGCGGCGTGTAGGCCCTCAGGCGCAAGGCGTTGGTCAAGACGCTGACGCTCGACAGCGCCATGGCGCCCGCCGCCAGCATCGGCGAGAGCAGCCAACCGAAGGCCGGGTAGAGGACGCCGGCGGCCAGCGGGATCAGCACGACGTTGTAGCCGAACGCCCATGCCAGGTTCTGCCGGATGTTGCGCAGGGTGGACCGTGACAGGCCGATCGCCGTCACCACGCCGGTGAGATCTCCACCCATCAGCACCACGTCGGCGCTCTCGATGGCGATGTCGGTCCCCTGCCCCATCGCGACGCCAACGTCGGCGGTGGCCAGGGCGGGCGCGTCATTGACCCCATCGCCCACAAAGGCGACGGCGCCATAGCGCTCGCGCAAGCGCTCCACGGCGCGCGCCTTACCGTCCGGCAAGACGTTGGCCAGGACTTCGTCGACGCCGAGCATTCGGGCGACGGTCTCGGCGGTGCGCTGATGGTCGCCAGTGACGATCGCCACCTTCAGGCCAAGCCTATGCAGCGCCGCCACCGCCTCGGCCGAGGTCGGTTTGATCGGGTCAGCGACGGCGAGCACGCCCGCCAGACGGCCATCGATGGCGACGAACAGCGGGCTCCCGCCCGCGTCAGCCAAGGCGTCAGCTCGCCCCGAGAGCGGGGAAACGTCGATGCCGGCCGCCTCCAGATGTCGCGCCGCGCCGATCGCGAGCTCACGGCCATCGACCCGCGCGGTCACCCCAAAGCCCGGGGTGGCCTGGAAATCCTCGACCGGCCGCAGGGTCAGGCCCCGCCGCCGCGCCTCACTGACGATCGCCTCGCCGATCGGGTGCTCGGAGCGCTGTTCGACGCTGGCGGCCGCGGCCAGGACCTCGTCCTCGCCAAATCCTCCGACGACCTGCAGGGCGGTGAGCGCGGGACGTCCCAGGGTAAGTGTCCCCGTCTTGTCGAAGACCACGGCCTTCACGTCACGCAGCGCCTGCAGCGCCTCCCCGCGCCGGAAGAGCACGCCGAGTTCGGCCGCGCGACCGGTGCCGACCATGATCGACGTGGGGGTGGCCAAGCCCATGGCGCAGGGGCAGGCGATGATTAGCACGGCCACGGCGTTGACGAGCGCCAGGCCGAGCGCCGGGGCCGGTCCGAACGCCAGCCAGACGCCGAAGGTGAGCGCTGCGAGCGCGATCACCACGGGCACGAACCAGGCCGTGACCTTGTCGACCAGGGCTTGGATCGGCAGCTTGGCGCCTTGCGCCTGCTCCACCATGCGGACGATCTGCGCCAGCAGGGTGTCAGCCCCGACCTTGGTGGCGCGGAAGCGGAAGGCGCCGGTCTTGTTGACCGTGCCGCCGATCACGACCGCGCCCGGTCCCTTTTCGACCGGCATAGCTTCGCCGCTGATCATCGACTCGTCGACGAAGGAGCCGCCGTCGAGGACCTCGCCGTCCACCGGGACGCGTTCGCCGGGCCGGACGATCACCAGATCGCCGGGCCGGACCGCCTCGATCGGCAGCTCGACATCTTCCCCGCCGCGCTGCACCCGGGCGGTCTTGGCCTGCAGGTGCAGCAGACGCTTGATCGCTTCGCTCGTGCGGCCCTTGGCGCGGGCCTCGAACCAGCGGCCGAGCAGGATCAGGGTCACGATCACCGCGGCGGCTTCGTAGTAGACGTTGTTCGTCCCGGCAGGCAGCGCCCGGGGAAAGAGCGTCGCCATGAGCGAGTAGGCCCAGGCCGCGGTGGCGCCCAGCACCACCAAGCTATTCATGTCCGGCGCGCGCCGCAAAAGGTTGGGCACGCCCTTCTTGTAGAAGCGAAGTCCCGGCCCGAAGAGGACGAAGCTCGCCAGAGCGAGACTGATAAGCCGCCAGGGCTGTTCGCCCAAAGTCGTGGCCAGCCAGTGGTGGACGCTGGGCGAGACGTGACGCGCCATCTCCAACGTGAAAAGCGGAAGGGTCGCGACCGCGGCGAGCATGACGGAACGGCGCAGAGCGCCAATCTCCGCCAGACGTGCGGCCTGCTCGCGGTCTTCGTTCGGACCGCCTGCCGCTTCCACCACGCTCGCGTCATAGCCGGCCTGGGCGATCACCGCGGCGAGGCGTTCAGAGGTGACCGTCCCATCCAGGACCCGCACCGTGGCCCGCTCGGTCGCCAGGTTGACCTGGGCGTCCAACACCCCGGGCTCCGCCTTGAGCGCGCGCTCGACCCGGCCGACGCAGCTTGCGCAGGTCATGCCGCGGACCCGAAGCTCGACGGCATGTTCGAGCGGCTCGTAGCCGACCGCCCGGATGGCGGCGCCCACGGCGGCCGGGTCGCCACCTTCAACATGGGCGCGCTCCGCCGCCAGATTGACGCTGGCCCGGCGCACGCCGGGAACGGCAAGGATCGCGCGTTCGACCCGGCCAACGCAGCTCGCGCAGGTCATGCCGAGCACGGGCAGATCGATGGCGTCGAGGGTCGCGGCTTCGGGCATCGCAGGGTTCCTTCTTCCGATGCCCAAGTCAGATAGGGCTTCCCATCATGGGAAGGTCAAGGCTCCGTCGGTGCTGTTCTTGGGATACGCGCCAGCGCCAGCGCGCCCCTCAGGGCTACGACTGCCGTGGCGCTCCACAGTGCAGCGTAGAGTCGTGGTCAAGAAAAGTCGGTCCGCATCGCGCCCCTTCCAATCATTGGAAGCTTTTGGCGCGGGCCTCTTTGCGGATCTCAAGCAACGAAGTCCCGTTGTGGCGGTTCTCTTCGCGTTCGTGACCAGGCTAGAGGCCGAGGTCGCGCCTTTATGTCAGGACGGAACAACGAAGATGCGAATGACACTTACGATCCTCGCGGCGATCGCGGCGCTCTCGGCGGGGGCGAGCACGGCGTCCGCGCAGTCGAATCAGGGGGCCATGAAGGGGATGGACCACAGCGCCATGCCGGGGATGAAGGGCGCGAAGGGCGATCACAACATGATGGCCATGAACGACTACATGGCGGCCATGAAGAAGATGGACCAGGCGATGATGAGCGCGAAGGGCTCCACGCCCGACGCCACGTTCGCCCGCAAGATGATGGCCCACCACCAAGGCGCCATCGACATGGCGCAGATCCAGCTTCGCCACGGCGCAGACGCGGACGCCAAGAAGATCGCCCAGAAGACGATCGACGAGAACACCAAGAGCAAGGCCGAACTCGAGGCCTGGCTGAAATCGCACGGCGGCTGATTTCCGCTGGCTTAGCGGCGAGCGTCAGCTGGCGCTGGCGGCTCGCGGTGCGCTTCGTCCAATGATCCTTTAGGGGTTTGGGCCGGTCTGGAACGTATAGTTCCTGGGGCGACCTTGAAGGATTTCGACATGAGCGAACGCTTGGATGAGCTAGTCGATCGATTGGCGGCCAGCCCGGCTGACCGTTCATTGGACGGACTGGAGGCGCAGATCGGCCGCAGCATCGCGTCGCGCCGGCGCGACGCGCGTGCGCTCGCCGCCCTCGCGCCGGTTCGCTTCGCCTCGGTGAGCTTGGCCCTGGCGATGGGGTTGACGGCGGGCGGCGCGGTCGCGGCGTCTGCAGCCCTGGCGCCGCAGCACGACGGCGCCTTCTCCAGCGGCGCCCACCTGGCGCCGTCCAACCTGCTGGAGGGCCACCGGTGAGCGTGATGAGAAGCATGGCGCTGACGCTGATCTTGTCAGTGTTGGTGGCCATCCTTGGGGTCTGGGGCGGCGCGCAATACGTCACGCATCGGATGCAACGGCCGACGCCATTGCACGAGCTGGTGCATGAAAAGCTGGGTCTGACGGCCGACCAGGAACGGCGCATCGCCGGCATGGAACGGGATCATGAGGCCCGCCGTCAGGCGCTCGAGGCCGAGATGCGGGCGGCCAATGCTCAACTGGCGCAGGCCTTCCAGCAGAACCATGCCTATACGCCGCAGGTGCAGGCGGCGATTGACCGTTTCCACCGCGCCATGGGCGAGCTCCAGAAGGAGACGATCGTGCACACCCTGGCGATGCGCGCGGTGCTGACGCCAGATCAGACGGCCAGGTTCGACGAAACTGTCGTCAGGTCCCTGACCGAAGACACGAGGTGACGGTGGACGCCGAGGCGTCCGACAACATCCTCGCCCGATCAGCCGCGGCTGGGGATGATCGGGCCTTCGCCGTGCTCGTTCGTCGCCACAAGGATGGCCTCTATCGCCTGCTGCGCCGCTACACCGGGGACGCCGACGAAGCCTATGAGGCCGTCCACGAGGCTTTCATCGCCGCCTGGAGCGCGCTGAAGCGCTACGATCCGCAACGTCCGTTCGGTGCCTGGCTGCGCACGATCGCGATCAACAAAGCGCGCGACCGCGGCCGTCGAATGGTGGTCCGCCGCGTGATCTTCGGATCGGGCGGCCTTGAGGACAGCGAGGCATTGAACGCGCCGGACCCGTCGCCCAGCGCCGAGGCCGGCGTTTTGGATGACGAGCAGGCCATGCGGCTGGACCGCGCCGTCGCGCGGCTGCCGGCCGCCCTGAAGGAGCCGCTGCTGCTGACCGCCTTCGAAGGCCTGAGCCAGCAGGACGCCGCACAGATCCTCGGCGTCTCGATCAAGACCATCGAGACCCGCGTCTACCGCGCCCGCAAGCTGCTGGCCGAGCAGCTCGATACCGACATGCGGCCTTCGGCTAGGTGAGCCGGTGGGAGACCTTCTCCAGCGCCGCGACCCCGGACCCGAAGCGGGCCATCGCCTCCCGATGCTGCTCGAGGGCGCTATAGGGCAGGTAGCGTACGCTCAGGTCTGCGATCCGGCTGAAGGCCGGGCGGGCAATCTGCGCGCGCACGTCAGCTTCGCGCTTGTCGGGCGCGACGAGGAACAGGCTGTGAAGGCCGCTCGCGTCGCCGCCCAGCGCGAGGTCCAGCATCCGCACGATCCCGGAATAGATCGAGGTCGTGTGCTCCACCTCGAAGGCGGCCACGATGGCGCCGGCCGTGTTCAGCCACAGCACATCGATCAGGCGCACTGCTTCGGCGCCTGGGCGACTGTCGAGCGCGCTCGGCAAGCGCTCCAGGCAATGATCGCCCAGGCGACCGAGCCCGCACGACCGCCCACGGTCGTTCTGCGCGATCCACACGTCGTAGCCGAGCGCGCGCCCCAAATCGCGAAGCCAGCCCTGGATTTCCGTATGGGTCCGCGCGTCCGCCTCGGCCGCCGAGGGTTTGGCGGCCTCGGCGCGGACCCTGGCCAGGTCGGCCGCCCAATCGGCCCGCGCAGCGGCGTCATTCGAACGGGGCGGCGGCGCATAGAGGCCCATGCCCAGGTCAAAACAGAACGCCGCCGCCGCGCCGAGGTCATTGGACAGCAGGTCACGGTGCTTGCGATTGAAGGCGATCAGGCCCTGCCGCATCGCCAGGTACTCGTCCCAGCGGCCGAGCTTCACATTGGCGCCGGTCAAGGCGTTGTAGCCGCGCACGATCGCGGTGTTGAAGGGCGGCGCGATGGTCGGGTGCAGGAAGTAGAGGATGTTGGCCACCGCCGGGCCCAGGCCCTTGATCTTCAGCGCATCGATCCGGTGAATCTCCGCCAGGACATGCTCTTCGGTGTCGCAACAGACGCAGGCGTCGAGCAGCTGGCCGAAGGCGCGCTGGTTGCCCGGATGCTCATAGATGTCGGGAATGCGCAGCTTGGGCTTCCAGAGGAAGGCGTGGTCGGCCCCCTTGAACACCTGCCGCTGCTCGGCGATCGAATGGACGACGGTCTCCAGGGACGATCCGCGGTAAGCAACGCCGAACCGCTCGGCCGCGATCTCCGCGGCCACCTGCTGGACGCCGCGCCGGATCGACCGGAAGTTCTTCAGCCGGTCCTCCCAGAGAAACCAGCTCTGATAGGCGCCTGCCGGATCGTTCCGCCACCGGCTCAGCAGTTCACGTGTCAACTCGTCGGACAAACCCATTCCCCCCGCAGGCGTGCATGTTCGCTGCGCCGACTTCCAATCACAAGCCAGCCCCCGCTGAAAAGGCACGCAGATGGTTCGTCTTGCCAAACTCGTCCCGGTCATAGCCGCGGCACTGCTCGCCGCACCGATGTCGGCGTCTGCTCATGATCCGGCCCAGGGTCCTACGCCAACGACCACGCATCTCACCCCCGCCGCCGCCGAGGCGGCGACCGTCGTGGATGCCTTTCACTCGGCTCTGAAGGCGAGCGACACGTCCAAAGCGGAGAGCCTGCTCGCGGGCGCCGTCCTAATTTTCGAGGCCGGCGGCGCCGAGCATTCGCGGTCGGATTACGCAGCCCATCATCTGCCGGCCGACGCGGCCTTCACGAAGCTAGCGACGGAAACCCTAACTCGTCGCAGCGGCGGCGGGCGCGGGAACTTCGCCTGGGTCGCCTCGGAAGGCGCGGTTCGCCCGCAAGCCGAAGGCAAGGCGCAGCCGCGGATCACCACTGAGACCATGATCTTGGAGAAGACGGCGGGCATTTGGCGGATCGTTCATGTGCACTGGTCATCGCGCGGACTTCCGACGGGGTCCCGCTGAGTCTCCGAAGGCATCCGCGAAACGCGCGCCGGGCGCGCAAATCGACGAGTGAGGTGTCGAGTTGGGACGTGGCCGCTGCGGGGAACCCCTCTGACGGTGCGTATACACAATCAGATGCGGTTGAGTCTCAAACCGGCCAGAGCTGAACGGAGATACGACGATTGGACGCGATTGGGGACCGGCTGTTCGAGATCGTCGCGCGCACCCGGGACGAGGTCGTCATCGGTCCCACCAGCGATCCGGCCGAGGCTCAATTTAGGGCGGGCGTGACCCGATATTTCATGGCTGTCGCCTGGATCTCGGCGGACGCAGAGCTAGCGCGATGCAAGTTGGCAGGTGACAAGCCGAAGGCAGTCATGAGCGCCTTCCTTGAGAAGATGCACAGCGAGCTTCGACGCGTGCAGATCGCAATCCAGCCGTCCTGTACGGAAAGTGACATCTGGCGCATCCTCTTTGACGATGCGGGCCTCTACAGCCAAGTCTGGAATGAGGCCATGACCCATCAGTCCGAGGACGTGACGCTCGTCGCCGGGTTGCGCTGGTTTGACGAACGCTCGCTCATCAATCTCGCGTCAGCCGAAGCCTACGGCGAGTGCATCGCGGTCCTGACCATCGGGGCCGCGATCACGCCCCAGATCGTCGCTGTCGTCGAAACGATGCGCCTCGGCGAGCCCCGCTGAACGAATGTTGCGGCGTTTTGGAATGCCGCCTTCCAGCCTGTCCCGAGCCGCGTCGGCAAATGCGGAACGGCTATCGCCGTGTTCATCGAATAGAGCGCGTCGACCTCGGCGTGCCTCGTGCGCCGTCCCCTGGCGCCGGGCTCTGCGCGCCGTGAAAGCTCAGCGCCGCCCTTCGGCCGACCCGAATCCCTCTGACCTGACACTTCAAAACGGGCGGCCTGGGTGAGATCTCTATCCCGCGTAAACAGAATTTCGAGCCTTCGACGAAGACTTACCGCTACGCGCCGTCATCGTCATGCTCCTCCGCAAAGAACGCCCCAGGCCGCACCTCCATCGCTTCTGCAAGCCGGCCGAGGATGGCGGCCGTCGGACTACTGATCCCACGTTCGATCCGCCCCAAGTGCCGCATGGCCAGGCCAGCCTCTCCGGCAAGGTCCTCCTGGGTCAACTTGCGCGCCAACCTGAGACGCCGCACGTTGCGTCCGACGACCCTGTTCCAATCCATGCACGATGGATTTAACGGTGCGTCGACAACTTCTAGGACATATATGTCCTATCAGCGGGGTGGAGGTTGGATTTGGCCCCCGAGGAGACGCTTCACATGGGCTCGGAGCCAGCTCAGGTCGATATCCACGTTGGCAATCGCCTTCGGTTGAGGCGTCGGCAGCTCGGTATGAGCCAGGAACGCTTGGCCTGCGGTCTTGGCCTGACCTTCCAGCAAGTCCAAAAGTACGAACGTGGGACGAACCGGATCAGCGCTTCAAAACTCTATGAGGCGGCGCGATGTCTGGAAGTGCCGGTTAGTCATTTCTTCGAAGGTCTCGTGGATCCGGCGACGCCCGAGGGCGACGCCTATGCGAAAACCTGGAGTGGAGTGGTGGAGGAGCTCCTCGCGGAACCCAACGGCAAGGCGCTGGCGGAAGCCTTCTTGAGCATCCGAAGGCGTAGCGTCCGAAAGGGTCTCGCCGACCTGGCCCGTGAGATCGCCGCCAATGATGATCCGTCGCCCGATCCCAAAGGCCGGTCAAAGCCCGAGTGAGCAAGTGAAGTTGCCTCGCAGAGACCTGCTCCTAGCGACGCCCCTCGCTGGCCTGGGCGGCGTGATGACTTGCATCCTGGCGGACGCAGCCGACGCGTGGATGGCGTTTTGGGTGGTGGGTTCGGGCGTGGCGATCGCCGCCTACCTGGTGATCGAGCACTACCGATCCCGCGCGTAACCCGAGGTCGGGCGAACCTATAACTTCAGGCGCGCGGCGGCATGACCGCCGCGTCTAGCCGGCGATGGATCAGCGACACCTACCACCCACAGTTCGCCGATCTGATCCAGATCGTCGCCGACGAGCAGGGCATCGCGCCGGCCCTCGTCGAGAAGGACTATTGGATCATCCAGAGCCCCTATGGCCTGCAACAGCTCGGGCTTGCCTTCGGAAGGGCGGCGCCTCGCTGTCCAAGGGCTATGGGCTGATCAGTCGGTTCGCGGAAGATATCGACGTTCGTATCGAGCCACCGGTCGATCGGTGCATCCGACACGCCGGGCCGGCCCCCGCACCTCTGGCCGGCGCACCGGGTCGCGCGCAAGGGGGGACCACGGGCCGACGCGTATCCCCAGGGACACACCAACCGCGAAGGGCGCAAGGTCCCATGGCCGAGACGATCGACTGCGCCATCATCGGCGGGGGTCCCGCAGGGCTAGTCGCGGCGCTGTACCTGTTGCGGTTTCGGCGGACCGTGTTGATCGCGGACAAGGGATTCAGCCGCGCGGCGTTGATCCCGCGCAGCCACAACTATCCCGGCTTCCCAGACGGGATTACGGGTGAGGATCTCCTCGCCCGGCTGCACGGCCAGGTCCGCGGCTATGGAAGCCCGATCCGGCGCGACGCGGCGCTGGCGATCGAACCGGAAAGCGATCTCTGGCGGGTCCGCACCCAGGAGGGCGCCGTTCTCGCCCGCCGTGTGCTGTTCGCGACGGGCGTGGTCGATCGCTGGCCGCAGCTCCTGGGCGCCCGGCAGGCGATCGACCGCGGCGTGCTCAGGTTCTGTCCCATCTGCGATGGGTTCGAGGTGGGCACAAAGCGGGCCGCGATCATCGGCAACGACGACCACGCCGCGCAGGAGGCCCTGTTCCTGCGCTCCTACAGTCCATCGGTCAGCCTGCTGACCGACGCAGCGGTTCTCTCCGCTGGCTTGCGGGACAGGCTGGCCGCCCAGGACGTGGCCATCGTTTCCTTCATGCCAGGATCCCTGCGACTTGTCGGTGACACCATCTTGGCGGCCGACCCGCAAGGCAAAGATCTTCCCGCCTTCGACGTGGCCTATGGCGCGCTCGGAGTCGCTCCGCAAACGCAGCTGCTGGCTCGGCTCGGGGTTACCTTGGACGCGGGCGGTTGCGTCGGCGTCGACGCCCATCAGCAGACCTCGGTTCCTGGACTGTACGCCGCGGGCGACGTCGTGCGTGGCCTTGACCAGATCAGCGTCGCTGTCGGCGAAGCGGCCATCGCCGCCACGGCGATCCACAACGGGCTGCGTGAGCAGGATGGCTGAGGACAACCCAGGGCGCACTGCGGGTTCGCGTCCCGCGCCGGCCAGTCCCGAGGCGAAACCTTCGCTATGGGCGATCGCCGTTTTGGTCGCGGCCATCGTGGTCCTGACGGCTAGCGTAGCTCTGGCTGTGTGGATCCGGTGAGCTGAGCCCGAGGCCGGACTATTTCTGCAGCAGCGACAGCGTGCTCTTTTCCATGGCGTCCTGGGTCTCGAGGACGTTCAAGTTGGCTTCGTAGGCCCGCATGGCCTGCTTCATATCGAGCCCCTCGATGAGGCCGTTGACGTTGGGCAGCAGGACATAGCCGGCCGCGTCCGCGGCCGGATGTCCGGGATTGTACTCCTTGCCGAAGGGCGAGAGGTCGGGCGCTGCCGCCTTCATGCGCACGCCCTTGCCGCCGTCGGCGGTTTTCGCGACTTCGAACACCGGCGCCTGGCGGCGGTAGGGCTGGCCGCCGGGGACGCTGGACGTGGAACTGGAGTTCGCCATGTTCTCAGCGATGATCCGCATGCGCGCCTGCTGCGCCCTGAGTGCGGAGAGCGCGATGCCGCTGGCGCCTTCGCCGTCGCCGTCGATCTTGGCCATGTCGCACCCCTACCGAAGTAAGGGGACACCAGACAGTATTATGGTTAATATTTCGTATAGAACAAGGTATTCGTAAGACTAAACGTTGACCTTACTAGAAGGTTAGGGTTGCGCTCAAGACATCCGCTCGAGTGAGTCGGCCGAGATCATGGATCTGCCTTCCGAGCTGAGGGGGTCAGTGGGTCAACGCTTCAAGTTGGTAGCTCTCCCCCTCGCGGCCGACCAGCCGGCTGACCTCCTTGACCCGCCGGCCATTTGGCGCTCGTTCAATGAAGATCACCACATTGATCGCCTGGGTGATGGCCCGGTAGGGAATCCGCGGCGTCGCCTCGCCGATCAGGTCCTCGAGCCGCGTCAGCCCTTCCAGCGCGCTATTGGCGTGGATGGTCGCCAGCCCGCCGGGATGGCCCGTATTCCAGGCCTTCAGCAGATCCAGGGCCGAGCCGTCGCGCACCTCGCCGATGATGATGCGATCGGGCCGCAGGCGCAGCGTATCCCTGACCAGGTCTGTCATCGTGACCACCGGCTCGGTGCGCTTGGTCAGCATCTGCACCTTGTCCTCGGCCGAGCACTGCAGCTCCGCCGTGTCCTCGATCAGCACCACGCGGTCGGTCGCGAACGCCGGTTCGGCGAGGATGGCGTTGGCCAGGGTGGTCTTGCCCGACCCCGTGCCGCCGACGATCAGCAGGTTGTCGCGGTTGACGGCGGCCGCGCGGATGGCCGCCGCCTGGCTAGCCGTCATGATCGCCTGCTCGACATAGTCGTCGAGGGTGAACACCACCTCCGGCCGCTTGCGGATGGCGAAGGCGGGGCTCGGCACGATCGGCATGAAGGCGCCCTGGAACCGCTCCCCGGTCTCCGGCAGGGTCGCGCTGACCCGCGGCCGGTCACGGGTCACGACCTCTCCCACGTGGTCGGCCAAGAGGCGGAGAATGCGATCGGCGTCGGCGCTGGCCAGGCTCTGCCCGGTGAACGAACGCCCCTCCCCGATCTTATCGACCCAGATCTTCCCGTCGGGATTGACCATCACCTCGACCACCATGCGGTCAGCCAGCGCTGCGGCGATCACCGGGCCCATGGCTTGCTTCAGGGCCGCGACCTTGCGGTCCTGAGCGATCGGGTGCGAAACGGCCATGGGAACTCCGGGTTAGGCGGGGAAAGCGACTAGGCGGTGCCGGGCAGGCTGTCGTCCTCGTCGGGCCGCAGGCTGTCGATCGACTGCGGCGCCATATATTCGTCGGCGTCGATCGCCTCCGGCGGGGCGGGTTCGCCCGGCGCCGCGATCGGCGTGATCGCCTGGTGCGGCGCGGGCGCGGCCTTCACCGGCCTCACGCCCTTCCAGTCGATGGTCGCGGTCCCGGGCAGGTCCGCCTGGCCCCGGGACTGTCGGACCTTCGCCGGCACGCCGTGGAAATAGTCCCCCGTGCGATCCTGGAAGAACGGCTCTTCGTAGTAGCGGATCTTGTCGGCCAGGATCGGCTTGCAGTTGTTGACGAACAGGAACTGCTTGCGGTCGTCGAGGCCGCGGACGTCCTCCTCGGAGAGGATGTAGCGCTGCTGCTCCGACTGCGAGGTCGAGCGATGCGCCCGGCCGAACAAGGTGCGCGGATCGCTGAAGCTCTCGCGCATCTCCAGCGCCTTGCCGGCGCGGCGCACCACCTTCTCGATGCTGGTCGGCTCCGAGGTCGCGAAGGCCGCAGTGATGTGCATGTTGTCGAACAGGGGCGTGCGGTCGCCGTACTTCGAGAACACGTCGTTGAAGCTCTGGCAGATCAGGTGGGCGGTGATCCCGTAGCCGGCCATCTCGCCCATGGCGTTCTCCAGGAACGGCAGGCTGCCGAGCTTGGGGAACTCGTCGAGCATCAGCAGCAGGCGATGCCGCTTCTTCCGGCCGCGGCTGTCGACGTGCTCGCTCTCCATCAGGCTGTTGATCGTCTGGCGCGTGAACACCCGCACCAGGAACGCCAGCCGGTCGGCGTGGGCCTGCGGCGTGATCATGTAGAAACTCACCGGCGCCGTCGAACACACCAGGTCGCCGATCGAGAAGTCGGACCAGCTGGTGGCGTATTCGACCAGCGGATCGGCCCATAGCGACAGCGAGGCCCGGCAGGTGGCCAGCACGCTGGATTTCACCCGCTCGTCGAGATTGGCCAGCGCCGTGGCGCCCAGCAGCACCTCCGGATGCACCTCGGGGATCGGGTGGCCGTCGGCGCCCCGCGCCTTGCCGTCCGGCGCGTGATAGTCCGGCCGATGCCGATGCAGCGTGTTCTGCATCGCGTGCAGGGTCGGCTCGATATTGATCAGCAGCCGCCGCACCTGAGCCAGGTTCTTGCGCTCGTCCGGCTCGCTGTAGAGCACATGCAGGATCACCGCGGTGAAGAAGTCCGTCGCGCTCTGGTCCCAGAAGTTCAAGTCGCCGGCCTTGCGGCCCAGCGGGTCGACCAGGATGCCGACGACGTTCTGGATGTCGGCGATCTCCATCGGTCCCTTGCGGACCTCAAACAGCGGGTTCCAGCGCACGGTGTTGGGGTCGGTCGGCGCGAAGTAGAAGACGTGGCTGAAGGTCTTCCGATGGTCGGCCGTGATGTGCCAGAGCTCGCCCTTGCGGTCGTAGATGAAGGCGCTCTCCGGCCAGGACACCAGGGTCGGGACCACGTGTCCGGCGCCCTTGCCGCTGCGCGAGGCGCCGACGATGATGGCGTGCTCGATGCCGCGGTAGGCCAGGTAACGATCCCCAAACCGGCCCAGCACCCGGCCGCTCAGCTGCTTGCCGGTCTGGACCAGTTTCGCCCGCTCGACATCGAGCATCGTCGCCCAGGCGCCCTTGCCGAACTTCGGCGGCGAGCGCCGCAGACGTCGGCTCAACCCGATGGCTGCCATCGCCGGGATGAACAGGATCGCCAGCGGCAGGATGGCCGCCATCTCGAACGCCTCGGGGTAGGACCGCGCATAGCGGCCGTACCAGCCGACGAAGGCCCAGGGCGCATAGATCCGCACCGCCCAGACGTCGAAGAGCCCCGGGCCGAACTCGCGCGGATAGTGGAAGGCGTGGGCCACATACTGCGTCGAGAGGGCCCCGGCCAGCAGCAGCAACAGCGCGGTCGCCGGGAGCAGGATGCGCGCCTTCTGAGCCCTGGTCATCCCACGCGCCCTCTACCGTCCGGGGAACAGGTTGCGGCCGATCGAGCGCCCCTGCCCGCGGTTCAGCCGTTCCACCGCCAGCTGCCGCGCCTGGACCGGATAGGCCTGGATCGCCGCCCGCGCCGGCGCGCCCACGTCGCGCACGAACCGCGTCGCGTCGGGTGAAGTGCGCGGCACGCTCAACGCCGCCTGACCGAGCTCATGGGCGACGCGCAGGTCGTTGTAGGTGCGCGTCGCCGTGACGATGCGCTTGTCCATCCGCTTGATCTTACGCTCCAGCGTGCGGCGCTGGCGGGCCGCATCGGCGGCGGCCGCGACACTGGGCTGACGGCGCGCGGCGATGAACGCCTGGCCGGCCTCCGAACGCGCCCAGGCCTGCCGCACCTGCAGGGCCGCTTCATGCCGCCGAACCTCCGCTCGGGCCCGCGCCAGGGCGTTCAATTCGGCATGTTTCGCCCAGATCATCCGCGCCGGATTGCGGATCCACTGGACCAGATGCAGGCGCTTCTCGCGGGTCTTTTTGACCCGCTGTTCGGTGTGTCGCAGACGCGCCTGCGCGCCCTTAAAGGCGACCGCCGCCTCCGCCGTCAACTCACGCTCGACCTGGCGTTCGGTCAGCACTTTGGGCGGCGTGAGCGCATCGCGATCGCGCATCCATTGATCCCGCTGACCCATCAAATCGTCGCGGACTTTCGCGGCGTCGGTCACGAGTTTCGGCACCGGAACCAGGATGATCGGTTCGCGCGCGGCGAGCTTGTCGATCGTCTCCTCCAGCGCCACATGCACCTCCCGGACCTTGCGGTTGCGGGCCCGCACATCACGGTTCTGCTCGCCCCGTTCGGAGGCGATGTTCTTGCGCTCCAGCGCCGTCGCCGCCGGCCCCATATGCACCGTTGGCGCCCGGTCCACGCCGCGCTCGGCCAGGCTCAAATGCGAAACCTGCGGCGCGTCCGGACCGAGGTATCGACGCAGGTGTTCGTTCTGGATCTTGGCCCAGCCCGCACGCCATTCGCGGACCTGCTCGGGCGTGCGCCAACTGCGATCCTTCAGGCCAAGTCCCTTCGGCCCGACCCGTCGCGTCGTCACCAGGATATGGGCGTGGAAATTGCGCTGGTCGCCCTCCTTGCCCGGGCGGTGCATGGCGATGTCGGCGATCATGCCCTTGGCCACCAGGTGCTCCTGGACGAAGGCCCGCACCAGCTCGCGGCGTTGCTCGAAATCGAGCTCGTGCGGCAAGGCAACCAGCAGCTCCCGGGCCGGCACCCCGTCCCGCCGGGTCTCCGCCACCTCGGCCGCATTCCACAGCCGTTCGCGGTCGTGCAGCGCCGCCGGCGCCGTCTCGGGCGCCATGATCTCGGCGTGCTCGATGCCGTCCTTGTTGGCGAAGTCGAACTCCATCGCCAGCCGCTCGTCGACCAGCGCCGCGCCCGACCGATAGGCTGCCGCCGCCACTGCGGATCGGCCGGCGGCTCTCTGAATGGTCTGCACCTGGCACAGGAATGACGCCACGCTGCACTCTCTTCAGGCCGGCCAGGCCGGCGGATCGCTAAGGGCCCTGGCCCTTGGCTCAAACCCCAGGCCGTCGTCAGCCGCAGCGGTTTGAGGGTGTCGGGCGGAGCCTGACCGCATCCGTCGGTGGGCGTAGCCCAACCGATGGGTATATGCGCCATTGTCCACAAACTGCTCTGCCGACCACTATCGACCATCCAGCCGCATTTTGGTAGAGGCAGCCCATCACGTTCTTTTTTCCACGGATGGTGCGTGTCATGGCGACCGTCGACAAACGCCGCCGCAATGCCCGCCGCTCCAAGTACCGGCCCCGCAGCGAGGCCCAGAAGCAGCGCCGCAAGGAGCTCTGGGCCGCCCGCGAAGCCGACCGCAAGGCCGGCCGCCGCCTCTCCGAAGAAGACGCCCTCACCCTTCGCCTGGAGGAGCTCGAGGCCGCGCTGCGGGATCAGGGGCACGTCGGGATCCATAACCGCCGCCACGTCACGCCCCTCGACGAGATCGAAGACGACGTCCAGCGCTTCGCCGTTCTCAAGGCCCGCGTCGAACGTCTGGAGGCGCTCTGGGCGATCAACCAGCGCAAGCGCGAGACCCGCGGCAAGATCATCATCGGCGGCGCGCTCCTGGCCGAAGCGGCCGACTTCGACGTCGAGGATCGTGACGCCCTGCTCGAACGCCTGGTCGACATCCTCGACCGCCGCGTCGACCGCGTCCGCGACCGGCTGACCGTCCGCGAACTGCTCGGCGACGCGCCGCTTCCATTACGGCCCGGCGGCGATCTCGATGAGGACGCCGAGACCGCCCTGGCCGCCGCCGGCGAAGTCCTTCCGGACTTCGACGCCATGGCCCAGGCCGCGCTCGCGGATGACGAGGACGACGGCCTCAGTCCCGGCGAGATCGACCCCGACTACGCCGACCTGGACGGCGTCTGGGAAGCGCCGTCCTAGCGCCGGCCGCGATCGCTTCCGCGCCCGTCGGGGAGGATGAACATGGTGCGCGCCGGATCGGCCGCGACCGCCATCTCCGCCACCGGAGCTGGAGCGTCTTCGGGGGCCACGAGGGGTGCAGGGGCATCGGAGGAGTCCTGCGTCCTCGGCAGCAGCCCCGAGCGTTCCGCGGCGCGGTTCTCGCCGACGAAGATCACCACCGGCGGAGCGGTCGCCGCGGGGGCCCGCGCGTTGGATCTGGCCGAGCCCCCTCCCCTGCCCGCTTCGGCGTAGAAGGTGTGGTCGCCGATCATCGCCGAGGCGGGTGCGCCGCCGAAATTCGTCAGGCCCGGCGACACCGTGCCGGCCGCTTCGCGCGCCGCCACGATCGAGGCGTTCTGGAAGAACCGCGCGCCGTTCGTCAGGTCGGGCAACCGGCCCTCGAGCGCCAGGTTGAGGATGGTCTCGATCCGGGCGCGCTGGGCGTCCGTCACTGGCCGCAGGTTCCGCCAGGACCCGCCGGCGCGCATCACCGGCTCGAACTGGCCGCGGGCGTTGACCACCGCCTCGACGCTGCCGCCCCACCGGCCGTCCTGCAGCCGGTTGAGGATCGTGTAGACCACGCCGGCGAGGCCCGAGTCGCCCTGGTTGGCCGCCTCGGCGTAGGCGACCCTGGCGATGGCCTCACGGGCTGTCGCGTCGGCCACTTGGGCGGCCAGACCCGGTGCGCCGATCAGAGCTCTTGGCGACGCCGCCGGGCGCGGCGCAGCGGCGGCTGGCGGCGGACAATTGACGCCGCCGGGAAGCGGCTGGGCGGTCGCGCCCCGAGCCAGCAGGGCGCAGAGACCGGCAAGGGCGGCAGGATCCATCAGAGATCTCCAGGAGCCTCGGACGCGCTCCACAGCGGCCGGTAGACGCCAAGCACCTGCTGGGCGCTCACCGGGCCGTAGTAGCGGCTGTCAAAACTGTTGGGGATGCGGTCGGAAAAGACGAAGAACTCACCCGCCGTCAGACGGCGGCAACCGCGCCACTGCGGAAGTCGCCGCCCACGCGGATCAACCGCGAAGATCGGCGCCACCCGGCGGCCATCGATCGTCAGGACGCCGCCCGTCGTGCACACTAGGTCCCCCTCGGCGGCGGCCACCTGTTTGAGGATCGGCATGTGCCGAAGATAGGACATCCGGTCGTCGGCGTAGGGGAAGGCGGCGGGCGGCGCCGGGAAGGCGATCAGGCTGCCGACGGCAGGCTGCTCGGTCGCCCGCGCATAAAGGCCAAGCGGCTCGCTCTCGGATCGATTCCACAACAACAGCGGTCCGAACAAACTCGCGACGATCAGGACAATGGCGAGCGCCAGACCTGCGCCGAGCAGCGGGCGATGGGCCAGCGGGGTCACGCGCGAAAAGCCAGGGATCATTGCGTGCTCTCGATCGGCCGGCTCCAACGCGCCCTCCCCCGCGCCGCCCAGCATGGACCTTTTTAGGAGAAATCGCACCTCAAGGCGAGAGCTTCTCGCGCGCGACGCACGCAACTTAGCCACCACGGCGCCAACGCCGGATCGCGACATCCTTGCTCCGACGGGCGACGCGATGACCGGCGTCGCCTGTCGAGCCGAAGAGACCCGCCCGGCCGGGGCCGGGCGGGTCGGTCGACCTAGTCTTCGTCGCCGGCTTCGTTGTGCTCGGGACGGTCGAGGGACTTCACCTCGTGCTGGGGCGTGGCCACCACCACCTTCGAGAAGAAGCGCTCCTGGCCGCCGTTGTCGGTGAACCGGTCGTGGCGGATCTCGCCCTCCACGAAGACCTTGGAGCCCTTCGGCAGGCCGCGGCTTTCCAGCCAGTTGACCGTGCCCTGGTTCCAGATCTCCACCGTGTGCCAGGTGGTGTAGTCCTTCCGCTCGCCGCCCTTCTTGGTGTAGCGGCTGGTGGCGACCCTCAGGGTGGCGACCTTTTTGCCGCCGGAGGTGGTGCGGATTTCCGCGTCGGCGCCGGTGAAGCCGATCAGTTGGACCTTGTTCAGCATCGTCTTTCTCCATCTGCCGTCGGGAAAAGCCCCGGCGGCTCGCGGTCCCTGCCGCGATCACGCGACCTGCAAGGGCGGGCTGGAGGGGACGGACAAAGTCCGGCGCGGCGGGAAACCGGCCTGCAGCGCAGCGAAGGCCGGAGGCTCACGCCGCGCCGCCTCGCCGGCGAGGTCGACTTTGGCCGGACCCGGCCTGCCCTAGGTTGACGTGATTGATCGCGCGGACCGACGACCCCGCCCGGGCCCGCCCCACAGGCTGGAGACGGCGCTGAGCGGCCACCGCCGGCTCACCCGACGCCAAGCCCAACCGCGCCCCCAGGAGGCCTCAGACGCCGCCCGCAACGCCGGACAGTCCACCACGGCGCCTAGCTGTAGGGACGCGCAATAGTGAACGGCTCGACGCGAGATTCATGACGCCTTTCGACGCACATTAGCTGAGACGTTCGCCGCTCCGGGGCGCACATTGTGTGAGACTGAGATCACAATGATTGAGACCGACGCGCACTATTTGAGACCGACCCACGGTCGGTGAGACGCGTCTCAGAGCGGGAGGCATTGCGGGTGATCGCCATGGCGTGTGCGACGATCCTCCGCAATCCGACGACCGCTGCGCGCCGGATATCTGAACTGGATCGGTCGGAACGAGTATCACCTCGAAACGCACGTAAACGCCGGGGCGAGCGCCTTTGCAAGAGACCTAGCGCCTTGTCCGAGTGTCCCCGTGAAGCCTTAGGGGCAGGGCCAGGCTTCGCGGAATGCCAGACTGACCCCGGCGAGCATCGGCAGATCCGCAGCCTGCGGGGATCGGCGCGCCCATCCCGTGTAGAGGGGCGCCAGATCCTCCACCCGGTAGGAGACAGCACAGGTCCCGGCCTTGTGCCCTCCTGCGCCGAAAGCCTGCAGCGTGTCGGCGGCGGCCATGAGGTAGCCGGCGCACCAGCTCCGAGGGTCTGAGCCATTGACCTCGCAAACGGCCTGGAGCCCCGCCACAGTCATGGTGAGCGGTGGCCCGTTCGGGCCTACCCCCTGCAACGCTGTCGGCTCACGATCCTTGCCCGCCACGGCCCAAGTCACTCCGCTGGAGAGCGCGGCGGCCAAGACCGCCGTCGCCGCCATGCCGGCCCAGGTCCTCATGGCTTGGCGGCCTTGACGTGATCCAGCGCCGACCGAAGCCCGCGCCCGAGCATCAGCGCGTCGTCGTTCGCCCAGAAATGCATGAAGAACAGTCGCGGCTCGTCGTCCAGCATGTGGTTGTGGAGCGCGGTGACCTCTATGCCGTTCGCCCGAAGCGCCCGGATCACCGGGTTCACTTCGTCGGACGTCAGGACGAAGTCACCGGTGATGGCGGCCTTGCCGCCGCCGGTGGGCTGGAAGTTGATGACCGTGGCCGAGCCCATGGCTTCGGGCACCACAGCGCCGGCTTCCCGAACCGGCTCCGCGCGCGGAACACTGAACTGGTAGATGCCGCCCGTGGCCTTGCCCTTGTAGCCCAGCGTGCGGTCAAGGCCGGCCGTGTCGATCGCGGGAGCGGGCGTAGCGGGCGCGACCGTGGATGCCGCCCCCATCGGGGTCTTGCTTTGCGTGATCGCCTTCTGCAGCGCCGCGGCAAGCTTCACCGGATCTCCGTGACCACCTACGTGCATGTACATCGTGGCCGGCGAGGACCGCAGAAGGTGGTTGTGGAGCGCGGTCACTTCGAGGCCGTTTTCGACGAGAACCTTCATGACCGGGTTCACCTCCTCGTGCGTGAGAACCAGGTCGCCCATGACCATGGCGTGGTCGCCCATGTCCTGGAACGCAAGCCAGGATCCGAGCGCCAGCGCAGGCCTGATCGGCACCCCGTCCAGGGTCACCTTGAGATCGGTCCGCGGCATCCCGACTCGATAGACTCCGCCGGGCTGCACAGCGCCCTCTTTGCCCAGTGCGCGGCCCACGGCGGCCCAGTCAGGGGCCGCGCTCGCGGCTTGGCCAAAAAAGGCGCCGGCGACGAGCGTCAGCGTCAGCGTAATTCGCTTCATAGATATTCTCCTCGTTCGCCGCAGCGCCCGTGCGCTGCGGCTCATCAACACGGTTTCGACAGTCAACAACTTGTTGGGCCGGCTATGGGGACGTGGGCGTCCAGACTGGCGTCTGACCCCGCGGGGGGGCTTTGCTCACCCATAGGCGAACCAGCCCGCCGCCCCGGCGGCGAAGATCACGGCCACGATGTTGAGCTTGCTCTTCCAAAGATAAAGGATGGCAAGCGCGCCAGCAAAGATGACCAGGGCTGGCCAGAGCACCGGGACCCGTTCCGCCGTCGCCTGCCCGAGCTGCAGCGTCGTTGCGGCGATCAGGCCCACCACGCCGGCAGCGACGCCCTCCAGGAGCGCGTGCAGCTGCTTGACCTCCAGGACGGCTTCCAGACGATCGTAGAGGATCAGCGAGAACGCAAAGGCGGGCAGGAAAATCCCGGCGGTCATGGCTAGGGCGCCAATCGGGCCGCCGCCGACGTAGCCCACGAAGGTGGAGAAGATGATCAACGGCGCCGGCAGGATGCCCGAGAGCGCCAGACCGTCGAGGAACTGACCGTCGGTCATCCAACCCCGCCCCACCGCGTCGTTCCGGAGAAACGGGATGGCCGTGTACGCTCCGCCGAACGTCAGCAACCCGGCTTTGAGACCGGAGAGGAAGAGAGCCACCGGACCAGCCGATGCGCCGACGGCTTGCACATCGCCCGGTTGAACGCCCGGCGACCACCAGATGACGGCGGTCGCTAGGGCGACCCCGATGAACGCGCACACGAGCGCCAGAGATTGCCGACCCGATGCAGCAAGCGCATAGACCACCCCGGCGATGGGCAGCACGACCCAAAAGCTCGCGCCTAGGAGCGATGCCAACCCGACGCCGAGGGCCAGGCCCCAGAGCCACCGGTCGTTCAGCACATGTTCGCCGATCCGGTGCACCGCTCGCACGATCATGGCGACGACGCCCACCTGCACGCCGAGGAAGGCGGCGCCGAGCGCAGACGACTGGATGTCCATCGCGAAGTAGAGCCAGGACAAGGCGAACATCAGCAGGAAGCCGGGAAGCATGAACGCCAGCCCCGCGAGCATGCCTCCGAGCCGGCCCTTGGCGCGCATGCCAAGGTGAACACAGAGCTCATGGGCCTCTGGCCCAGGGAGAACCTGCATGACAGCGAGCAGGCGATTGAAGCGCGCGCTGGAAATCCAGCGTTCCTCCTCGACCAGTTCCTTCCGTAGCATCGCGATCTGGGCCACCGGCCCGCCCCAGGCCATCAGCCCGAATCGCAGGAAGCGTAAGAACAGCTGCGGATAGCTCAGCGCCGGCGGCTGCGGCTCGGCAGCCATATCGAGTTCGGCAGACGCGGTCATGCCATCACTCCGCTGTGGCTCAGATCGCACGCGCGATTGCGTGGCCGCGCTGAAGGATGGCTCGCGAAATCGCCCAAGCAAGGCGGACCGACCCGGCTTTCGCGGTGACGTTCGCTTGCTAGGAAAAAAGAAGCCCACGCGGGCTCGACGCACAAACCGAAATCCAAGGCACACGCTCCCCTGCGCGCGCCTTACGCGCACGCTCCAAGGAGCGGATCTTGGACGACCGGGCCGTCTAACCGGGCGATCCGCGATGGCCCGGTGGGCGATAGCTACCGCCTTGCAAGCGCGATTGGAAGGGCCTGCTCGTCCAATTGGCGCCGCGCAGCCCGTCAGGGCCACAGCCGCTCACGATTCGACATCGATGCGTATCAGGCGACGGCGCGGGCGAAGCGCGCGTTGTCGCCTCCCCAGGAGAACGCCTTCATGTAGGCGTCGACGTGAGCTCCCCGTAGTCCATGTGATAGGCGTGCTCGTACATGTCCAAAGCAAGCAGCGGCCGGCCATCGGCGATTTGGGTGTGGTCGGAGGCCCACTGATGGACAAGCCGCTGGTCGCGCTCGCTCCAGGCCAGCAGAACCCAGCCGGAACCGCCGCCGAGCGCCTTGCCCATGCCGGCGAACTCCGCCGCCCAGCTATCGTGGCTTCCGAAGTCACGTTCGATGGCGCTCGCGAGCGGTGCGACCGGCGCGCCACGTTCGCCGAGCCTTCGAAATGCACCTCGTGCAGGACCATGGAGTTCCAGGCGAACAGTTCCTCGCGCAGCTCAACGAAATCGCAGCAACAATTGCCCTGGCCTTTCAGCGCCGCGCGAAACCAGAGACGTCATTGAGACGCTAATCACGCCAATGGGCTCGCCCGCGTCACCCCCCAGGAAAACGGCCGGTTTCCTGACGGTCGCCGCAATTGGCCCAGGAGTGATCCTGCGCCACCAGAAAACCCGTTGCGGAAATGATCGCAAGCTTGCACCCTCCGATCTGTCTTTTCTGACGGAGCGGCCGGGTGCTGGTGGGTTACGTTCGCGTGTCCAAAGCCGACGGGAGCCAGACGTTGGCGCCGCAGCGTGACGCCATGGCCGCAGCCGGCGTCGAACCTGACCGCATCTATGAGGATTTGGCCTCCGGCCGGCGTGATGATCGGCCGGGACTGGCGGCCTGCCTCAAGGCGCTCCAGCCTGGCAATACCTTGGTGCTCTGGAAACTCGACCGGCTCGGCCGAGATCTCCGCCACCTGGTCAACACTGTCGATGAGTTGCGGACGCGCGGGGTGGGCCTGAAGGTCATCGCCGGAGCTGGCGCGCAGATCGATACGACGACGGCCAACGGCCGCTTGGCGTTCGGCATCTTTGCGGCCTTCGCCGAGTTTGAGCGCGAGCTGATCTCAGAACGGACCAACGCAGGCCTGGCCGCAGCGCGGGCCAGGGGACGTATGGGCGGCCGACCTCGCAAGATGGACCGGGCGACGTTGATGATGGCCATGGCGGCGATGGCTGACCGCGAGGCCAAAGCCACGGAGGTGGCCCGCCGCCTGGGTCTGACCACCACGACCCTCTATGTTTACGTCAACGGCGATGGAACGCCCAAGGCGGCGGGCCAGGCCCTACTCGATGCGCCAGCGGCAGTTCGGCCGCGCCAGCTTCAAGTGGCTGGCTGATGGCGCCGAGCACCAGCGTCCCCGTTGAGGCGCTGGTGATGCTCCGTCGGCGTCTGGCCGCCTTGCCGGCCAAACACCCTGATCGTCAGCAACTCTTGCTCTCCACCGGCACGCTCTACGGCGTCAGCCGGGCTACGCTGTATCGTCTGCTCCGTGGGGGCGGCCATCCCCGCCATGCACATCGCGCCGACCGTGGCCGGCCGCGGGTCTTGTCGGGCGCCGAAGTCGAAGGTTGGTGCGAGATCATCGCGGCGATGAAGGTGCGAACCACCAACCGAAAAGGGCGACATCTCTCAACGGTCCGCATTCTCGAATTACTAGAGAAGCATGGGGTCGAGACCCCGGACGGCCTGCAGAAGCTTCCACCTGGCAAGCTGACCGCTTCGACCATCAACCGTCACATGCGTCGCCTCGGCTACGACAACGAGCGGATGACCCGGCCGCCGCCAGCAGTGCGGTTTCAAGCCGAGCAGTCGAACGCGTTGTGGCATTTCGACATGAGCCCTTCGGAGCTGAAGCAACTCGCCGTCCCGCCCTGGATCGATCCTGATCGGAACGGCGCGCCGACGCTGATGTTGTTCAGCGTGGTCGATGACCGCTCCGGCGTCGCCTATCAGGAATATCGTTGTGTCTATGGCGAGGACGCTGAATCGGCGCTGCGTTTCTTGTTCAACGCCATGTCGGCCAAGCCGGACGAGGCCAATCCATTCCAGGGCGTCCCCACGACGCTCTATCTCGACAATGGCCCGGTCGCGAAATCCGGGGTGTTTCAGCGCGTGATGGAGAGCCTCAACATCGAGGCGATAATCCACATGCCAGCCGGTAGCGATGGCCGGCGGACCACAGCCCGGGCCAAGGGCAAGGTCGAGCGGCCGTTCAGGACCGTGAAGGACGCCCACGAAACGCTTTATCACTTCCATCAGCCCGAAACCGAGGAAGAGGCCAACCGCTGGCTCGCCCGCTATATCGCCACCTACAACAGCGGCGATCATCGATCCGAGCCGCACAGCCGCCTTCATGACTGGCTCGGCAATCTGCCGCCCGATGGCGTGCGCCAGATGTGCGCTTGGGAGCGGTTTTGCACCTTCGCCCGTGAACCCGAACGACGCGCGGTCGGCATCGACTGCCGGATCACGGTGGCCGGCGTCACCTATGAGGTCGATCCTGACCTGGCGGGCGAGACCGTTGTCGTCTGGTGGGGCCTCTTCGATCAGGAGCTATTCGTCGAACAGGGCGAGGAGCGCTTCGGACCCTACACCCCGGTCGGTGGCCCGATCCCCCTTCATCGCTATCGAAAACATCGCAAGGGTCGTCGCGAGGTTCGCGCCGACAAGGTCGGAGAGCTGGCGGCGCAGCTCAAGCTCCCGCGTTCGGCGCTGAGCGGCGAAGACGATGTGGTGATGATCGGCGTTCAACAGGATTCGGCCGCGCTTCCATCCAGACCGTTCCGCGACCCCGACCCCTTCCACGAGTTGGCCTTTCCGAGCGTTCTGGCGGCCCGGCGGGCCATCGCTGACGAAGTGCGCTTCCCGCTGGCCAAGCTGTCCGATGACGACCGCCGCTTTGTCGATGACCTGCTTCGCCGGACGCTGGCTAGGCCGGAGATTTTGGCGGCGATACGCGAGCGATTTCCCCAAGGGCGCCGAGGAGGGCTCTACGGATGCTGACCGAAGTGATGGAATATTACGGCCTCGAACGATCGCCGGTCGATGTCGAATTCTTCGAGACTGATCACCACGCTCAGATCTCGCGCGACCTGCGCACAGCGATCATGAGCGGTCGGCTGATCGCGCTCACCGCCGTCATCGGGTCCGGCAAGACGGTGCTATCGCGTCAGCTTCGGACCGAACTTGAGCGTGAAGGGCGGGTCATCGTCTCCAGGTCCCTGACGGTGGACAAGGTGAAGATCACGGTTCCCCTGCTGATCTCCGCACTGTTCTACGATCTGTCGTCGGACAAGGCCGTCGTCATTTCCCGCCAGAGTGAACGACGTGAGCGCGACCTTCAGGAACTGTTTCGCAAGGCCAAGAAGCCAGTGGCCCTATTCATCGACGACGCCCACGCCTTGCACCCCAAGACGCTGACCGCGCTCAAACGTCTCATCGAACTCGTCGTGGAAGGCGGCGGACAACTCTCCGTCGTTCTGGTCGGCCACCCCAAGCTCAAAAATGACCTGCGGCGGCCCAGCATGGAAGAGGTCGGCGACCGGACGACTGTTTTCGAGTTCGGAGGGTTGCGCGAACGGCAGCGTGACTTTCTCGACTGGACCCTCAAGAGTTCCCTCCACTCCGACGCCCAACCTGAAGACGTCATCACAGAGGAAGCCGCCACTTTGCTTGCGGTGCGTCTGAAGACGCCGTTGCAGCTCAGCAGTTCGCTGGTGCGGGTGTTCGAGGCCGGTTTCGAGGCTGGCGTGAAGCCGATCGACAAGGCGATCGTCGAGACCGTCTTGTCGCGCCGCGCCGACGATCTAGAGCCGCAGTTGACGCGGCACGGCTACGATCTCAAGTCTCTCGCGGAATTGTTCGACGCCAAGCCGGCAGAGATCCGGCAGTTGTTCCGCGGCGGGCTCGATCCCGCCCGCTCGACGGAGTTGATGGAGGAGATGCGCGCCGCGGGCCTGCCGCTCTGAAGCGTCTCATCGACCGTGCGTCGGTCTCAAATAGCGCGCGTCGGTCTCAACCATTGTGGTTTCAGTCTCACACAATGTGCGCCGAGTAGGCACAGACGTCTCAGCTAATATGCGTCGAAACACGCCTTGTATCTCGCGTCGAGCCGTTCACTATTGCGCGCCGCTACACCTAGCGGACCATCACCCGGACCACAAAAACCGATGGACCTGGCCCCGCGCTACACGGCGACGACAAGGCCAGTCAGGGCCCTGAGATTCTTGAGCGAGACCCGGCGGGCGGTGAGCAGGCGGTTTGGTAGGGCCGCTTCGACGACGGGATGAGTTGGCGTACCGCTCGGCGCTGACGCCCCTCGCAACTGTTGCGCTTCCGCGAGCGGATGAGGCTTAGAGCCGCCGCCACAGCTATCAGGATCCTGGGCGCGGTTCTGAACATCCAGGCGGCGACGGCATCGTGGGTCTTTTCATATCGACTTTTGAAAAACGCCCGCTGCTGGGCGCAGCGGGATTTCTAGATTCTAAGGATTCTAATTCAGGGCGGCATAAGGGCATGAGAAACAATAAGTTAGGGGATTGTTCCTGACCGCTCGGGGGCGCCTTCCTGACCCGATGGGGGATCGATCCTGACCGGACGGGGGCTCTGGCCTGACCCGGCGGGGTCATCCTGACCGCTTGGGGGCGCCACCCCCTGGACCTGTTGTATCCTGACTTGCGAATTGATTCGAGGTCAGGAATGCTGGCCTCGGTTGGAAGCACGGAGTCGCCGGCTGGTCGATACGGCGCACATTGCGGAGCTTGAGGACGGCGCCGACGAAACGCCTGGCCGCGCCATGCGCGTCGCGCACGCCCTGCAGTCGCGCGATGGCGACGAGTTCGCCAAGCCCGGCAACCTGGTCGAGGTCCGCTTCGTCAAGGGCCAGTCGCTCAGCCTGACGGCGGCGCGCCTGTTGGCGCTGATGATCCTGACCGCGGGCGGGGACGCCTGGGAGCCCGTGGCGCACCGGATGCGCAAGGCCGACATCCGACGCGGTCACAAGGGCAATGAGCGAATCTCTGACATGCTCGAGGAGCTGCACCGCACCCTCTTCGCCGTCGACGACTTGTCCTGGCGAGGCCGCAAGGCCACCAAGCGCTTTTCCCTGATCCAGTCGTCGCGCGAGGAAGTCGACGAAGAGGGCTCGGAGGCCGGCTGGATCGAGTGGGAGTTCACGCCTGACGCCCGGCGGCTGATCCGCGAGTCCGAGACCTATGCGGTGCTGAACCGCCAGGCCGTACTCGGCTTCCGCTCCAGCTACGCGCTGCGGCTCTATGAGATGGGAGCGCTCCGGCTGTATCGGCGCCAGTCCGTCTGGCGCGGCGACATGACCGCCATCCGCGCCGCGTTCGGAATTGCGCCGGAGCTCTACAAGGACTTTGCCCAACTCCGCCGCAAGGTGCTCGAGAAAGCCAAGGCCGAGATCGACCATCTCGCCCACTTCACCGTGGATTGGCGCGAAATCCGTCGCGGCCGCACGATTGTCGAGATCGAGTTCACCTTCCACCCCAAGAGCGTGCCAGCCCAGCTGGTGGCGGTCGACGATGACAACAATCAAGGTTCTTTGTCCGGCACGGTCCAGGGGGAAGTGGTCAAGCCACGGGCGCGGCCCCCTGCCCTCCCCGCTCCGGTCCCGGGGTCGACCAGCGGCCCCAAGGCGAACGACTCGGCCGTGCGGTTTCCATCCGGGACCTTGCAATACGGATCCGAGCCCTTCGGGGAGATCGCGCGCATTCATGGCGGCGGCTGGGCGCGCGACCTGATCGCCGACGCCTATCGCGAGCAGATGGGCGCGCGCCTGTCGAACCTCTCCGGCGCGAAGCTGGTGAAGTCGTGGACCGGGTTCTGCCAGGCGTTTGCCGCCCGGCGTGGCCGCCCCTGAGGGGCGAAATTGCACCGGTGCAATTTCGCTGCGGCGGGGCCGCCAGATCCCCGTCCTAGCGACAAGCTCAGGCGACCTCGATCGTCGACCTCACCGCTTCCAAGGCCCGCGCCCGTCGCACCGACGTCCAGCGGAAACCTGGAAATTGCACCGGTGCAATTTGGGGCTCGCGGGGTAAGTATCGGGCTGGGCGGACCCGACGATTGCGGACGGGGCAGGGGAGGGGACGTGGCCGGCGAGTGCTCCGGGCCGAGCCATCCCTCCCTTCGCCCCCCAGCCGGTCAGGATAGCTCGGAACCGGCCGAGCGACCTGCGTCGAGGGGCGGCCTGTGTGGGCTTCCTCGTGCACGGACGCACCCCGGGGACAGAACGGTCGCGCGGCGAGGGTCAGTCGGGCGAATTGCACCGTTGCAATTTCGGGTCGCCGGCGCCCCCGCCCGGGCAGGAACTCCCCCAATCGGACAGGATAGGTCTGGCCGAAAATCTGGAATCGGGATTTAGCTGGCTCCCATAGCGTTAACACGCCCTTAATAATGCGCTTATAGCGTCCAGGCGGTCCTACTTTCGCTTTTTGGGCGGTTAGGGCCGGTTTTTCGAAACTTGCCCGGAGGCTGTGAGGTCCCATGTCGAATATCGCCGAAGCCGCCCCCCCCTCGCTCGCCGGTCCGGTCTCGCAGTTGGCGCGCCGGGCCTCCGCCGTGGTCGAGAACCTCCGGGACAGCGCGCGCGCGGCGCGCTCTGGCGAGCGTCGCGAGCCGCTCTTCTCGATCAGCGAGGCGGCCGAACTGGTCGGCCGCACGCCGGCGGCGATCCGCGATGCGGAAAAGGATGGCCGCCTGCCCGAGCCGCCGCGCACCGAGACCAACCGCCGGGTCGGCTACACCCTGGCTCAGGTCAACGACATGCGCGGGGTGTTCGGCACGCGGCCTTGGCGCAAGCCCGAAGACCCCTGCGCGGTCATCGCCGTCCAGAACTTCAAGGGCGGGGTCGGCAAGTCCACCCTGTCGGTCCACCTGGCCCAATACATGGCCATCCAGGGCTACCGGGTAGCGCTAATCGACTGCGACAGTCAGGCCTCCAGCACGACCCTGTTCGGCTACGTGCCGGACCTCGACCTGACCGAAGACCAGACGCTCTATCCGTTCCTGCGCGAAGACGACATGCGCTCGCTCGACTACGCGCTGCTCGACACGCATTTCGATGGGCTAAAGCTGATCCCGGCCAACCTGCACCTGTTCCAATCCGAATATGAACTGGCCGCGCGGATGGCGCGCGGGGGCGGCCGGTTGCTCGACCGACTGGCCCAGGGCATCGCCTCGATCGCCGATCGGTTCGACGTGATCATCCTCGACCCGCCGCCGGCGCTGGGCGCGATCTCGCTGTCGGTGCTGCGGGCGGCGAATGCCCTGGTGATCCCGGTGCCGCCGACGGTGATGGACTTCTCCTCGACCGCCGCCTTCCTCACCATGCTCGACGAGACGCTCAACACCCTGGCGTCGCGCGACATGGCGCCCGACCTCAGTTTCGTGCGGATCGTCGCCTCCAAGGTCGACGAGAACAAGTCGATGCAGAAGGAGCTGCTCGCGCTGATGCGCCAGGTCTTCGGCCTGGCCATGATCCGGACGCCGATGAAGGACTCGGCCGAGATCGACAACGTCACGGCGCGCCTGATGACCGTCTACGAAATGAACAGCCCGATGACGAGCAAGTCGGTGCGCAACCGGTGCCTGACCTATCTCAACGGGGTCAACGAGGAGATCCTCCTGGACGTGCGACAGACGTGGCCCAGCCACGTCGAGCGACTCCGCAAGGAGGGCCACGCATGACCCGTGAAATCGGAAATTGCACCGGTGCAATTCGAGCCAAAAGGGCGCGCTCATGAGCTCCAAGAACCGTTCCTTCGCCGCCGGATTGATGGGCTCGCTCGACGACGCCGCGCCCCAGCCGGAGGCGCCGACCCGCATGCCGATCGGCGTCCTCGCCAGCCGCGAGAACCGCATGGCCGAGCTGGCTTCCGGCGCGGTCGTGGGGCGTGCGATCGAGCAGGTCGATCCGGCTCGCTGCCGGCTCTGGAGCGAGCACAATCGCGACTACGCCGCGCTGGACGAGACGCGCTGCGCGGATTTGATCGAAAGCTTCAAGGCTCAGGGCCGTCAGGAGGTCCCGGCGATCGTCCGCCGGGTGCGCGGCGCGGCCGACATCGACTTTGAAGTGATCTGTGGCGCGCGCCGGCATTGGACGGTGACTTGGCTGCGCGCGCACAACTACACCGATTTCCGCTTTCTGGTGGAGGTCCGCGACCTCACCGACGAGGAGGCGTTTCGGATCTCCGATTTGGAGAACCGGGCTCGCGAAGACCTGAGCGACATCGAGCGGGCGCGGGACTACCTGAAGGCCCTCGGGCGTCATTATGGCGGGCGCCAGAAGGACATGGCCGAGCGGCTGAAGGTGTCGGAAGCCTGGCTTAGCCGTTATCTCGACCTGGCCCGGTTGCCCGGCGACGTCGTGGCGGCGTTCGAAGATCCGCACGAGTTGAAGATCAAGCACGTGACCCAACTGAAGCCGCTGCTGAAGCCGGACGACCGCGAGCGGCGGGTGCTGGCCGAGGCAACCGCCATCGCCAAGACGAAAGGGGAGGGGGCTCCCCTCAAGCCGCAGGACGTCATTCGGCGCCTCGTGGCGGCGGCCAACGCCCCCAAGAAGTCAGGATCGGCCCAGAGGTCGGGCAAGGCGTCGGCCGAGGTCATCTCGTCGCCGACCGGACAGCCGCTGCTTCGCGTCGAGCCCAAGGGCAAGAAGGAGGTCCACGTCACCCTTCTGCTGCAGGCGGGCGGAAGCCGGGCGGACGCCGAACGCGCCTTGACGGAGCTTCTTGGGCGGTTCTGGCTGCAACCGTCCGGCTGAGCCCGCTTAGTTCCCCCTGACGGAAGAAAGTTACAGGTTATATATATCTTTCTTCACGTTTGGCGAACTAGAAGCCTCCATGCCACGGCAGCGCTCAGCTCCGTTCTTCAGCGCCGCTCCGGTCTTTGACCGCGCCGACTATGCGCGCGCGATCGGCCGGACGGCGAGCGACAAGGTGGTGAGCAGTATGCTGGCCCAACACCTGAAGGCCGGCAACATCAGCCGCATCGCGCGCGGCGTGTTCGCCTCCGTACCCAAGCACGCCAACGCCGAGACCTGGTCGGTCGATCGCTTCCTCGCGGCCTCCCGGCTGCGCCCGGGCGGCGTCATCGCCTACCACTCCGCGCTCGAACTCCAGGGCTATGCCTATTCCGAAAGCTTCGACCTGCAGGTCGTGGCGCCGGGTCAGCCCGGGGTGCTGGCGGCCGAAGGGTTCACCTGCCGGTTCATCAAGGCGCCCGCGCCGTTCGGCGACGCCGACCTGACCACGGTCGACCGTCTCGGCCAGGCGGTCCCGGTGACGACTCTCGAATGCACCGTCGCGGATCTGTTCGACCGGCCTGATCTCGCCGGCGGAACCGACGAACTGATCAGCTCGCTCGACCTGATCGGCCGGCTCGACCCCGATCGGCTCATCAACCGCCTCGCGGCCTTGCGTAACGCCACAGCGGCCGGCGCGGCAGGCTGGTGGCTGGAGAGCCGCCGCGATCAGCTCGGTGTGTCTGCTGACGCCTTGGGGCGCCTGCAGGCCCTGGCGCCTAAACAGAACCGCTACGCCTTGGGCGCCCGCGCGGGCGCCGGCCGTCTGGCGCCAGGGTGGCGAGTGATCCTGCCCGCGGCGGTCCTCAAGCCCGGCTTTGAAGGCTTGGCGTAACGCCCCTCCGCGCAAACCCAGCAGCGCCTGGCCACTCGCCAAACAGCGCGGTGCGTGGGATAGACGTTTTGGCCTTTAAGGTCGTATATATGCGCCGGTGTTGATCTTTCTGGCCATTCCATGAGACCTATGATGCAGTCGTCAGCCTTGGAATCCCTCCCGCCGCCAGTGCGGCGGTCGCTCACCAAGCTCGGGAGCGACATCGCCACCGCGCGGCGCAAGCGCAATCTGACCGCGGTGATGATGGCGGAGCGCGTCGGCGCGGCCAAGACCACCTACCTGAAGGTGGAGAAGGGCGATCCGTCGGTTTCGATGGGGATCTACGCCATGGCGCTGTACGTCCTGGGCTTCGGCGAGGCGGTCGGCGATATCGTCGATCCTCGGCGCGACGACGTCGGCCTGCTGCTCGACGTGGACCGCTTGCCCAAGCGCGTGCGCCCGAAGAAGGCGCCGAAGCCCCTATGAAGCGGACCATCGCCATCGCCCTGGGCGACAACGGACGTAGTCTCGGAACGCTGCGCTACGACGCCCAGGGGGCGCGGGAGAACGCCGCCTTCGAATATGACGCCGAGTGGCTGGCCGCCGAGGACCGCTTTGCGATCGAGCCCGGCCTGTCGCTGGTCGCCGGCCCGCAATTTCATCGCAAGGGTCGCCATGGATCGGTCTTCCACGGGGCGATCGCCGACACCGAACCGGACGGCTGGGCGCGGCGCGTGATCCTGCGCGACCACGCCAAGCGGCGGCAGGAGGCGCGGCGGGCAGGGGAGGGCGGCGAAGCGGCCGCGCTGAACGGGCTCGACTTCCTGCTCGCGGTCGATGACGCCAGCCGGGTGGGGGCGCTGCGCTTTCGCGACGAAAACGGCGTGTTCCAGCGCGCCAGTGAGGACGGCCGGCGCACCGCGCCGCCGCTGATCGAACTGGGCCCGCTCCTGTCGGCCTCGCGCGCCGTGGAGACCAACAGCGAGACAGCCGCCGACCTCCGCTTCCTCCGAGGCCGCGGCACGTCCCTGGGCGGTCTGCGGCCCAAATGCACCGTCATCGACGCCGAGGGCCGGCTGTCGATCGGAAAGTTCCCGAGCGTGGCCGACGATCGGCCCGTCACCAAGGGCGAGATCCTGGCGCTGCGGCTGGCCGCCGCCGCCGGTATCGACGCCGCGCATGGCAGCCTGGTCGAGAGCGACGGCGCCTGGGTCGCGCTGATCCGCCGCTTCGACCGCCCCGACGGCGGTGGACGGCTGATGTATGTCTCCGCCGCGACCATGTTGGGTGTCGAGGCTGAGGCCGGCGAGCACGCCTACACCGAGATCGTCGATGCACTGAGGGCCAATGGCGCAGCGCCGCAAGCCGATACCGAAGAGCTTTGGCGGCGGATCGCCTTCTCGATCCTCGTCACCAACGTCGACGACCACCTGCGCAACCATGGCTTCCTGCACGTCGACCGGGGCCAATGGCGGCTCGCCCCGGCGTTCGACGTCAATCCGTTCCCCGAGCGGGCGCGGGAGCTCAAGACCTGGGTCTCGGAGGAGGCCGGGCCCGAGGCGACGATCGAAGCCCTGATGTCGGTTCTGCCGTATTTCCGGATCCCGGCGGTCCGGGCGCGCGAGATCCTCGGAGAGGTCGAGCGCGCCGTGTCGCAATGGCGCGCCGTGGGCCGAGGCCTTGGCATGAACACGGCCGAGCTGGAACAATTCGCCGAGGCGTTCGAGCACGACCAGCGTGCGGCGGCGCGCAGCGCGAGCCGATGACGACCAGCGGTCGTCGGGGCAAATTCATGGGCACCGCGACCCGAAGCCCTAGACGATCGTTCGAGATCTGTTCCGCATGCCAATCGGGGCGGCGCCCCTGGCTTAGTGCCGAGTGGCTTGCCCCTTGTGCAGCAGGTCATGGAAGTGAGCGATGGCGGCCGCCTCCAGCTCGAAAGCCGTGGCCGTGCGTTCTTCGTGGCGGTCGAGTTCCTCGGCGATCGCCAGGACGTCCCAGCACTCGGCGACCACATACCAGCTGCCTGTGTCATAGAAGTCGTGGGCATGTTGGAAAACCGCTTGCGCCATCGCCATCGTCGTCATTGTCGTCTCCCGCTTTGCTGCCGGATCTGCGGGCTCGTTCCCGCGATCTCGCGCCCGGCAAGGGCGGGGAAAGGGCAGGGGCCAAGGTCGGCGCCGATGGAAACCGGCCTGCAGCGCAGCGAAAGCCGTGAGGGTCCGTCGGCGCCGCCTCGCCACCGGCGAGGTCGCCTTGGCTCATGACCGGCCCGCCCTAGGGTCGCGAACTGGATCGCGGACGAGCTCCGTTCCGGCAGCTTCCATCTGGGGGACGCTTCGACGCATGCGACCGCTCGCGGTCACCACATCCTTCGACGTCCACACGCAATGCCGGAAGGAACGGGCATCCGCTCGGACGTCCGCCGAGATCCAGGCCGCCAGCTCACCGACGTGCGCTGGAACAGAACCGCGATCTCAGGCTCTGAAGGCCAAGCTGGAAAGCCCCATGACCCTGGCGAGCACCGCAGCTTCAGCCGCATGCGACGAGGGCGGGAATCTGTCTGGCGTTGATCGCCGTCACGGCCGTCTTGACGACGGCGGGCTGACCGCCGCCGACGCCCATGAGGCTCCTACGTCGAACCCAAGGCGGCCGCGCTCTCCGCGCCGACCGGCTCTGCAGGCTTGGCCTCCGACATCGCCGCGCCGGCGAAAAGCTGACGCAGAAAGGCGTGGCGGCCGAAGCCGCCACGCCACTCGGATCAGCCCCGCGTCTTGACCGGCTGGTGACGGATGCCGCGTTCCGCCGCCTTCTGACCGAGGTTGAGCGCCGGACCGAACGGCTGCAACGCCGTTCCACGCTCTGGGTTCAGGGTGTTGACGAGGGTCAGCACGCACACCGGCTCCAGCGCGATCAGTTCGTCATTGGCCCGGAACGGAGCTGCGCGTCCGTTCTTGTCGAAATCGGCCTTGGCCAGAACGAGCGTCACCGACTTCTGCTTGGCCCACTTGATGGCGATCTTCTCGCCACCCTTGGCGCCCGTGGTGGCCAGCGCCATGTCCGGCCACTGCGACAGCGCCCAGTTCAGGGCGTCGAAGATGCGGTTTGCGTCATCGGCCGTATCCGCCTGCGGCGCCGCCCGGAAGGCGACGACCGTGGCGCCCGGACTGACGGCGGCGTGCTTGCGGGCCTTGCTGGCCCGGATCGCGTCACGCGCCTCAATCTGAGCTGCGGTCGTGCGGGAGGCGCGCACGGTGCCTTTCCAGGGACTCCAGACTTCGCCAGTGGCCGTGGTGTAGCTGGCTGCGGCGGCGTCTCGGACGATCTCCATCGCCAAGGTGGCCACATCGGCGGCGCGGGCCTTGCGGGTGGCGTCCTGGATCTCGACGTCGAGGATCTCCGAACCGTCGAAGTCGCGGATCAGGCCGTTCAGCGTGTCCCGGGCCTTGTCCGCATCGCGCTCGATGCGCTGCGCGGCCGAATGGAAGGCGCCGATCAGGGTCTCGGTGATGATTGCCTGGACGTCCTCGAGGGCGGTGTCGCAGATCACATCGAGGAGCTCGTTCATCAGCCCCTGGCCGAGTTGGTGGAGGGCGTCCTCGGGCGGGTGGGGCCGCGGATCCTCGAGAAGGAGCGCCTGGGCTTCGAAGGGTGTCAGATGGTCGGAAGTCGGGGGAAGGGCGTGAAGCTGCATGGGGTGAAGTCCCTGTCTGGAGTGGATGTCGGAGCCCGTCGGCTCGTGACCGCCCCCGCGCCGACGGCTCGGCGGCCCCCACAAGGGCTTTGAGCGCAGCGTCCCTTGTGGGGGCGACGGACGGTGGCGAGGTCACTGGAGCCAAAGGGATCTGATGTCCGCCCGAAGGGCTGCGCCGCGCACGCTTGCGGCCGGACCCGTCCGGCCTGGTCGGCCCTGCCGCCGCCTAGACGCTCTCGCGGCCTCCCGACGCGACCGCGCCGGTTCGCCAGCTCGCGATCCAACGCGCGGTCAGAACAGGGAGGGCTGTGCTCCGCCGGCCATGGGCCGGCTGCGGCCGGCGATCCGCTCGGCGAACAGATAGGCCTCCATCCAGTCGTTCTGGTCGCGCCCGCTCCGGCGGGCGGCGTAGGACCAGGCCATGGAATCCGCGGAATAGAGCATGGAGCGGACGGCCGGGCTTTGCAGGGCGGTGAGCTTCACCCCAAAGCCGTGCAACCGCAGATCCGGCCGGGTCCGCAGGATCGTCTCCAGGATGACGCCGATGGCCCGGGGATTGCCTTGCCGCTTGCAGACGGAGCCGACCCCGACCCAGGCGCCCTTGTCCAGACGGTCGCCATAGGCGTCGAGGTGGCGGCGATAGTCCGCCGCATGCCATCCTTGCAGGACCGCCATCAGCGGGGTGCGTCCCGTCCCCGCCGCGGCGATGGCGTCGAAGCGGTCGAGGGTCAGTTGCTGATGCTCGCGCACCGACAGACTGGTCGCGGCGATCACATCGGGCTCACACATCCAGTCCTGGGAGACGGCGACTTCCAGGCCCGAGCCGTGCCAATCGCCAAACTGGCGCACCAGGGCGGCGTAGTCCTGCGGCGACTGGTCGAACCGGCCTCGCAGGGCGATCTGGGTGAAGGCTCCGGAATCGAGCATCCAGCCTTCACTCTGGCCGACGAAGGCGACGTTTCCTGTCCGGCCTGCCAGGACGTTGGCGGAAATGCAGACGGGATGACCGCGCAGGCTGAGCGGCCATCCCATGCGCGGGCGATGCACGCCGACGAAGAAGCGCATCGCCTTAGACCGACGCCGACGCGGCTTCGGCGATCACCAGCGGTCCGGGCCGGAAGCGGTCGAACCGCTCGAGATAGGCCCGCAGCTCCCTGATCCGATCGGAGGGGCTGGGGGTCATGTTCCATCCCCCGGCGCCGGCGGCTGTTCGAAACTCCACACCATCACCTGTTCCGCCCAGGCCTCGGGCGGCGTCGTCTGGCGGGCGGCGGCCAGGTCCATGGCGGCGGCGTCGCCGTCGCCGAGCAGCCGCAGATTGGCCGCCAGCCGGTCCAGCTCGTCGGGGTATTCCCCGGCCTCGCCGAGCGAGACCACGAGCTGGGCCAGCATCGAGGTGGTCTCCAGCAAGGCGCCGCGAACGGCGGCTCCGGGCCACAACGGAGCGTCGGGATCGAGGCTGACATCGGCGAACAGCGGGTCCTGGTCGCCCTCCTGCAGGGCCACGATGCGCAGGCTGTGAGCGCCATCGGGCTGGGCGTCGTAAAGCAGGCCCGCGTCCGCCTCGAGCCGAGCTCTGGCGGCGGCCAAGGCCGAGGCGGGATCTTCGGCCTGTACGGTGAACGCCCCATAGCTCGGGACATCCTGGGCGGCCACGACATCGAAGGTTCTCATGGTCGCCCCCCTCACGCCGCCAGGCCGGCGAGCACGCGCCGGATGACGGGATCCTTGGCCAGCAGGGTGCGCTTGCCGGGCCGGAACGCCGCCACTCCGTGGCCGGCGCAGTAAGGGCCGGCGCCGTCCATAGGCCGCCCGCAGAAGCTGAAGTCGGCCGCCTTCGGATCGCCGATCGGCCATTTGCAGACGTGGCCGCAAAGATCGGACATCGAGGCGATCAGCCCTGGCCCCTCCGGGGCGGGGGCAGGGGCGGCGACCGGCGCGGCGATCATCGGCGCGCGGGGCGCGGCCCTGGGCGCGGCGGGGCGCCGAGGACGCGGCGAAGACGCCGAACGAGGGCGGGCGATGCGGACGCCGGCGGCGCGGCCGGCCAGGCCCAGCCGATGGATCTTGCCGATCACGGCGTTGCGGGTGACGCCGCCGAGCTGCTTGGCGACCTGGGAGGCGCTGAGCCCATCGGCCCACAGGGCCTTCAGGCGTTCGACGCGGTCTTCGCTCCAACCGGGCAGGGACATGGGGAAAATCCTCCAGACGCGCTCCCTTCGAGCGCACCCGGCTACTCCCTGCCTTTCTCCTCCAAGCCCCCGGCCCAGCAGCCTCACGCCAAAGCCGGCGGCGTCGCCGGTGCGATGGTGTAATCCAGGGCCTTAAGGCCCCGGATACGGTAGAGGCCGCCGTCTTGCGCCTGGAACACCAGGCCACGGGCGCGCCCCGGCAGGCGAACCGCTCGCAGCTGTCTGAAGCTGCGCCCGTTGCGAAAGCGGATCGGCGCGGCGAACACCACCAGCTGGCCCGGCCGGGGGACGGGCTTGGCCCGGACCGCCCGGCGCTCGGCCAGCCGGGCCCGGCAGCGGGCGCGCCAGTCCAGGGCGAAGGTCTTGTCGGTCGGGGTCAGGAGGTCGAGGACGTCGGCCGGGCAGGCGTCCTCGACCGGGCCCATCGATTCCGACATCGTCTTGTAGCCGAAGACGTAGCCCTCCCGGTCGCGCGGGTTGTGGCGGACCAGACAGACCAGCCCCCAGACCTCCCGGGAGCCGGCGCCGACCGCGACGTGCTCGACGGCGGCATAGTAGGTCCGCATGCCAACCTGCCGCGAGGCCAGCACGCGCGAGCGGCCCTCAGGCCGCACATAGGTGAATTGAGCGTCGATATAGGCCTTCGGGGTCGCGTGCCCGCCCAGCGATCGCATGAACAGCCAGCCCATGGCGGCGTCCTCCTTGTCGTTGAAAGGTCGAAATGGATCAGGCGGCCAGGGCGCCGGCGGCATCGACCGGCTGGCTGAACGCCAGCAGGAAGTCGACGGCGCGCTGGGCGTGGCCCGAGGCTTCCAGGAGGGTGCCCGGCCGGTCTTTCAGGATCTTCGCCCAGTGGGCGAGGTAGGCGGCGTGGCTGTCCAGCAGCTGCGGCTTGAGGCCGATGCGCAGACCAAGCGCCGCCGCGCCGATTTCGGCGCAGAGCTCCTCGAACGCGTAGGCCGCGTCGCCGAAGCGGCGGCCGAACTCGCGGTTCAGCCGGTGCGCGGCGCCCGACCAGTGCAGTTGCTCATGGGCCTTGGTCGCCAGGAAATCGTCGACCGAATGAAAGGCCTCCGGCGCCGGCAGGCGGATCAGGTCCCGCGAGGGGATGTAGCAGGGCTGGGCGCCGCCATACTCGATCTGGGCCGGGACGGCGTCGAGAATGGCGTTGCGGGCCGCGGCGCGCACGGCCGGGTCGACCGGCGGGCCGGCGCGGTAGCGTTCCGGGCAGTCGGTCAGCTGGTCGGCGTTGAACACCGCGTAGGTCTTCAGATAGCGCAACACCTTCGGGTCGGCATCCTCGCCGCGGGGATCGCCCGCCTCGCCGCCGCGGCCCTCTTCGACCACGCTGGTCTTGTAGAGGATGGCGAGCGAGCCCTTGGCGCCCTTGGCGACGGGAGCGCCGATCGCCAGGGCCTGGCGGAAGGTGAACCAGTAGGGCGAGCCGTAGCCGCGGATCGCGCCGGCGAACGACAGCAGCCACGAATTGCTGCCGGTAAAGGGCTCGCCATTGGCCCGCAGGGGCAGGGCGGGATCGGCGCCGGCCTGGCTCCAGGCTTGGCGCCACGGCGGCGTGCCGGCCTCGATGCGAGCGATGATGTCGGCCATCAGATCGTCTAGGGGCGTGGACATAGGAACCTCGGTCTCGTCGCCCCGGACCCATTCCGGAGCGCTTGCCCGCTCCGTCCCTTCCTTTCCCCTCCCCAGACGGCCGCGCGGCCCCGCACGAAGAGAGCCGCCGGGTCGGACCGGCGGCTCCTCGCGCTGTCGCTCGGCCCTAAGCGGCCGCTAGCAGGATGCTCTGGGCCGGCCATTTGGCCAGGATGGCGGTGAGCACGTCCGGCCGGTCGGTCGGCACGAACACCCGCGGCGTGTAGCTGATGATCTCCACGAAGCAGCCCAGCGCCGTGAACGTCGAGCGCTGCGAGGCCGCGCCGACGATCTCCAGCCGCTGGCGGTCCATCACCTTGGCGCGCCGCAGCCAGAGGCCGCCTGCCAGGGCGACCGAGGCGCCTTCACCGAGCACCAGGCGGCTGGCCGCGTCGCCGTTTGCGACCGCGCTGGCCGTATCCGTCAGGCCCAGCGCGATCTTCAGCGGAACGACCTGGGCCGGGTCGAGCACCCGGCCGAGCCAGCGTCGCCCGTCCGGCGCCTTGAGCCGGCGCACCGAGGTGCGCTTGTCCGGCAGACTCGCCCAGATCGGCAGCAGGAGGCCGCTGACCACCACGAGCTCGCGGGTGATCCAGGGGTCGGCCTGCGCGATTTCGGCGTCCCAGGCGGCGCGCCAGACCGGCGCCTCGCAGGCCTCCCAGGCCGATTCCTCGAAACCCTTCAGCGAAGCGATGGTGCGTTTCTCCGGGCGGACCAGGCGCACGGCCGGGATCAGCCGGTCGTCATCGTTGGTGGTGGTCAGACCCTGCACCACCAGCGCCGCCCGGCCGGACTTGGCGTTGACGGCGAACACCGTCGCCTCCGGGTCGACCCCGGCCAGGGCGTCTTCGGCGGCGAGCAGGGACCGGCGGGTGCGGACCTGGAAGGTGAGCAGCCTGGTCTCGGCGCCGGTGACCGCATCGGTGCGGATCACCTCCTCGTCCTTGACGACCAGGTCGTCGGCCTCGATGTCCTCCATGCCGCGGTCCAGCGCGCCGGCGGCGGCGGCCCGCTCCAGGATGCTGGAGAGGATCTCGTCGAAGGCCGCGAACAGCGCGTTCTGGTCGGCGATCCGCAACGCCAGCAGTCGGTTGAGGAAGGTGTTCATCGGCGGCAGGTCGTCCGACGTCTTCAGGTCGCCGTCATGGTCGAGGAGGCGCAGGCCGGTCTTGGCCTCGAAGGTCTCGCGGTCCATGGCCTCGACGTTGCCGAAATGCAGGGCGACATAGAAGGCCTGCAGCGCCCGATGGGCCCAGGGGCTCTCCAGGTTGTCCTCGGCGCGGAACAGGCCGTTGCCGGCCGTCCGCCGCTCCCCGCGCGTCAGCGCGCCCAGGCTGTCGAGGCGTCGCGCGATGGTCGAGGTGAACCGCTTCTCGCCGTGGATGTCCGTGGTCACGGGGCGGAACAGCGGCGCGACCGCCTGGTTGGTGCGGTGCGAACGGCCCAGGCCCTGGATCGCCGCATCGGCCCGCCAGCCCGGCTCCACCAGGTAGTGGACCCGGCGCTGCTGATTCTGGACGCTCAGATCGGCGTGGTAGCTGCGCCCGGTGCCGCCGGCGTCGGAGAACACCAGCACCCGCTTCTTGCCGGCCATGAAGGCGTCGGTCTCGGCCTTGGCGGCCGAGGCGCTGCGCCGCTCAACGACGCGGCGGCCGTCGCGCCGGACCACCCGGCGGCTGCGGCCGGTGATCTCCGCCACCATCTCGGTTCCCAGTGCGTCGAGCACCGCGTCCAGGACGCCGGGGACGGCGGGGAGGCAGGCGAGGTGGGCGACGAGCTCCTCGCGCAACCGCAACGCTTCCTGGCTGACCACAGGCGCGCCGTCGACCACCACCGGGACCATGGTCACATTGCCGTCCTCGTCCTCGACGGCGTCCATCGCCATGATCGGGAATGCGCCCATCAGGTAGTCAAGCACCTGGTCCTTCGGCGTCAGGTCGACGGCCAGGTTGTTCCACTCCTCGGCCGGGATCTCGGCCAGGCGGCGTTCCATCACCGCCTCGTTGGTCGAAACCACCTGCACGACGGCGCTGCGGCCCTCGCCGAGATCACCTCGGATCGAGGCAACGAGGGAGGGGGACTTCAGGCCGGCCAGGAGGTGGCCGAAGAAGCGCAGCTTGGAGCCTTCGAACGCCGACATGACGGCCGAGGCGGCCTGGCCGGACTTAGCCTTGCCGTCCTCGGTCACGCCGACCGCCTCCAGCGCGGCGCGCAGGTTCTGGTGGATCAGCTGATAGGCGTCGGCCCAGGCATCCCAGATCGCGATGTCGTCCTCGGTGAGCGGATGGCGCAGCGCCTCATATTCCACGCCATCGAAGGCCAGCGAACGGGCGATGTAGAGGCCCATGGCCTTCAGCTCGCGGGCGATCAGCTCCATCACCGCCACCCCGCCGGTCTCGACGGCGTCCATGAAGGCCTCGCGGGTCGGGAAGGGGGCCTCGGGCCCGCCCCAGAGGCCAAGCCGGGCGGCGTAGGCCAGGTTCTCCGGCGTCGTGGCCCCCGTCGCCGAGACATAGAGGATGCGGGCGTCCGGCAGGCGGTTCTGCAGCGCCAGCCCCGCCATGCCCTGCTGCGAGGCCTTCTTCGGGCCACGGCCGCCCCCTCTGCCGGACTTTGGGCCGCCGCCGGCAGCGTTGGCCATGGCGTGGGCCTCGTCGAAGACGATCACCCCGTCGAAGTCGGCGCCCAGCCAGCTGACGATCTGGTCCAGCCGCGAGGGGCGGTCGCCGCGGGCCGGCTGCCGCAGGGTGGCGTAGGTGGTGTAGAGGATGCCGCGGTCGAGACGGATCGCGTCGGCCTGTTTCCACGACGATTGCGGGGTGATATCGGAGGCCGCGCCGCCGATGGCGCTCCAGTCGCGCCGGGCGTCCTCCAGGAGGGCGTCGTTCTTCGACAGCCAGACGGCGCGCTGCCGGCCTTGGGCGATGTTGTCGGCGATGGCCCCGGCGATCTCCCGGCCCTTGCCGCAGCCGGTCCCGTCGCCGAGGAAGAAGCCCTTGCGAAACGACACGGCGCCCGGGTGGTCGTCCTTGACCAGCACCACCTGGTGCGGTGCCGCGCCGGCGATCCACGATCCCGGCAGGACCTGGGCGTGAGCCTCGCCGGCATAGATCACCGTCTCCATCTGCGCGTCGGACACCAGGCCCTCGGCGGCGACCTTCGGCGGCAGCTGCGGCCGGTAGGTCGGCGCCGGCGGCGAGACCGAGGCCATCGGCCCGGATTCCACGAGCGGGGAGGGGTGCGGCTGGACCTGCGGGAAGGCGATACGGCCCAGCGCATAGGCCTGGTAGAGGCCGACATCGTGACCCTCGCCCGACCAGGGCTTGGTCTCATAGGCGAGCGGGGCGGCGGCGTTGAGGAAGGCCAGGCGCGTCGACGGCGAAGCCAGGGAACGGGCCCGCGGCGCGAGCACGGCGACCTGCGACAAGGCCCGGAACTGGCGCGGCTGGGCCGTGGGCCGAGTGACCACGCCGGCGGCCGCGCGCGCCGCATCGGCCAGCGTCTCCGCCGCGATCACCGGCGCCAGGGCCGGCTGCGAGGGACACCGATCGATCACCAGCAGGCCCGTCTCGACCGAGGTCCCATGCTTGGCGTAGGCCCGGGTCGGGAAGGCGAGCCGCTGGACGACCTGTCCGCGCTCGGCGAGGCGGCGCTGTGCGGCCGCGTCTTCGAACAGCCGGGCCGGGACGATGGCCGACAGACGCCCGCCCTCGGCCAGGCAGTCGAGGGCGGCGTGCAGGTGCTCCTCCAGCCGCTGGAACGGCGGATTGGCGATGACGGCGTGGAATCCGCCCGAGCCGGGGAGGATGTCGCGCAGGTGCTGCGCGTCATGGGCCGATCGCGCGGCGGCCGGAAACAATCCCTCGAGCAGGCCCGCGCGACCGGCGGCCAGCTCGTTGAGGGTCAAGGTTGCGCCGCAGGCCTCGGCGAGGATCGCCAGCATGCCGGTGCCGGCCGACGGCTCCAGCACCTGGTCGCCCGCGCGGACCTGGGCGGCCAGCACGGCCAGGGCGCCGAGCTGCGGCGGGGTGGAGAACTGGTCGAGCGCCACCTGCTCCTCGCTGCGGCGCGTGTGGGTAAGGCCGAGCTCCGCCAGGTTGGCGAGCAGGGCCGCGATCTCCGCCGGGGCGTCCTCGAGCCGGCCGATCTGCGGGCCGAGACGGCGGATCTGCAGCACCAGGGCCGCTTCGACGGCGTCATAGGCGTCACGCCAGATCCAGGCCCCCTCGGTGTCCGATCCCCCGAAGGTCGTGGTCATCACGCTGGCGACGAGACGCCGGTCCAGGGCCCGCGAGCGGTTGAGCTGCGGGCAAAGCGCCCGGGCGGCGGCCAGGATGTTGGCGGCCTTATGGTCGGCGCCGTCTGCGGCGGCGGCGAACAGGGGAAGCATGGCGTTCATGGAGCAGGTCCGGATCACCCGCGGCGGAGGGCGCCTCCCTCCAGTCCCGACGGGCTCGCCCGTCCGCCCCCTGCCTTTTCCTTTGACCTGCGGGTGATGACGCACCCCGATGAGCGCCGCCGATCTCTGGACCAGCCCGTCCTTGGGATTTACAAGTGTCGGGGAGGAGCAGCACCCATGCCGGCTGGCCAGAATCCCATCAAGGTGATCGACGAACCCAACGCTGATCGCACGGCGCTGCAGCCCGTCGATCACGCGGCCTTCTTCGCGGCGTTGGACCAGCCTTCGGCCCCGACGGGCAAGCTGAGGGCGGCGTTCGCGCGTCATCGGAAGACCGTCGCTTCCCGGTGAGGCCCTAAGCGAGGACCTGGCGCGCCTCGAGATCGAATACGCTTTGCGGCGCATCCTTGAGCGACGTCCTGTGGGGTTCCGCGTCTACTCCGTCCACGCCACCACGCCGGCGCGACGATCTCGAATACGCGTCATGAACCGCGTCCGGACGACGTTGAAGAGAGCCTGCGGCAGAAAGCCGTAGGCTGCGCTCTCGGGACCTTTGTCGCCCACGCGCCGAAGATCAGGGCCAGGCCAGACAAAGCTGTTGCCTTCGCTGACGACGATCCAGGACCGCTCGCTGTCGAGACCCAGGCGGATTTTCGTGGCCTGTGGCAGCTCTACGGCGTCATCGGGATCCCTCGGAGGGCTATGGGTGATCGGCAGGACGTAGACGACCCCATCGTCGCCATCGGTCTCGATGACGAGCACTACGGCGCATGGCCGATCTTTGACGCCCTCCTCGCGCCCGGCCGCCGCCTCGCTGCGCCAAAGGTAGGAATATCGAATGACAAGGCCGGCCCGAGGAGTCGGCCAGCTCATGGCTTCCAGTCTTTGAGCTCATCATCGAGATGGGCGAACTCGGCGGGATACTCGGCTGTGGCGATCAGCTCCAGCACCTCATCGGGCAGATCCTCCGACCGGAAGACCTGCCGATCGCGCCGCTTCAGCCGGTCGTATTCCGCCGCCGAGATCATCACCAGCCGGTCGCGGCCATGCTTGGTGATCCGCACCGGCTCGGCCAGCGCCTGGTCAGCCAGCGAACCGAAGTTCTTGATGAAGTCCGCGGTCGAGATGCGCACGATCGCCTCCGAGATTACCGAATTATGTGCATAACTCACATTCTGGTTCGGCGCGAGTCTTGTTCAGTGCGCAACGACGCGACCGCGCCAGCGCACGATCGGAGAGCCTGGGGCCTTCGGAACCAAAATGTCCAAACGCTCAATGTGCCCAGTAAGCAAAGTGCCAGCCCCGAGGCGGTCATGACGATCCGGTAAGGCAGGCCCCCCACCTTCGCAGCGTGCAGCGGGTAGACAGCATTGAATATTTGGGCGCCCCGCGGCATCGATAGGGCGTCCCGCGCCTCCACCAGTCGCCCGTCGCTTGCGTCGAACCAAAGGGTGGACCGGCCATTGGGCAGCCATTCCGGCGCTTGCCTCATGCGAATGGAGATCAGGCCACCAGGCTTCTCAGGCAGGCTGAGCACGCGGAATTCCGCATCTGGGAAGCGCCGGCGAGCCTCTCCAAAAATCCGCGTCCAGTTTAGCTGCTGAGTCGAAGCGCCGCCCCTGGCTTGCGGCGCTGCGAGCGAGCCGCGAAGCTCTACGGAGGGTCCCCAGGGGGTCAGCAGCACGTCCGCCACCGGCCGCAGCGTCATCATGGCGCCTGTGAGCAGCGACAGCGTCAGCAGCGGTGCGACCACTACGCCAAAATCGCGGTGCTGACGAAGAATCCTCGGGCGATCCATCCGCGCCGGCCACAGCCGAAACGCGAACGTTCTGCGTCTGATCCACCACAGGATCAGGCCAGTAGCGACGAAACCCAGCCCGATAAGAGCCACCCACCCCGCGACGAGCGCACCCGTCTTGCCTGCCAGCAAGTAGTGGTGAAGATCGAACAGCCAGAGTTCCGGCCGGTCCCACTTGTCGCCCCATTGCGCCACGATGGCGCCAGACTGATCCGCGTATGCGCCAGCCTCGCCGGTGAAACGCACCCGATGCAGGCCGAAATCCTTTGATGCGAACGTGATCGAGTTCGGCCGCGGCGACGCCGCCAGTAGCCGCTCGACCGACCCCACTACGACCGCCAGGTCCTGCAGCTGAGCGTCACGAGCGTGCGGAAGGATGACCCAGGCGTCCCTGTGGACCAAAATAGCCCCCGAAAGCCCCAGCGCCGCCAGCAGGAGTCCAAGCAGGCCACCCGTCCAGCGGTGCAGCAGATCCACAAACTTCATCACGCGCCCGTTTGCCGGAGCCGGCCTAGAAAGTGCGTTGCCACCGGAGGGAAACCGCGCGACCGCGGCCCGCCACGTAGTCGGTGTCGCTCACAAACGTAGAGGTCTGGGAGAAATAGGTGAGATAGTACTCATCGAAAAGATTAGAAACTGCCAAGGTAAACCTGCCTAGATTGTCGCGTTCGTAGCTGACCAGAGCGTCCATCAGCGTGTAGCCATTGAAGTTGTGCTGGGGCAGACCGCCATCGAATTTGCGGTCGAACAAATGGGACAGCTGCACGCGCCCCATGAATCCGCGCCCGAAGGGCGTCTGGGCGTAGAGGTTCACCCGATCCGGCGAGATGTTTCGGCCATCGAGATCCTTATCAAGCCGGCCGTCCGCGTTGCTGTCGTAGCGGCCCTCAAGGGCGGCGTAAGAACCCCCCACCTTTGCGCCACCGGGGAAGCTGTAGCTTGTGGCGACTTCGAAGCCTTTGATGCGGGTCTTTTCCCGCTGGACCACCCCGGCTCCCCCGATCACCTGGATCCGCGATCCCAGCTCAGACGCCGACCAGAAATAGCTCGCAGACAGTTCCAGGCGGTTCGCACGATAGCTGGCGCCGACTTCGATGTTGTCGGCGATCACCGGCTGTAGATCGACGAGACCATTCACCGTCTGCCCGGGAGTGCGCACCGCGCGGAGGATCAAGCCGGCATCGGGCATAGTGAAACCCTGCGCGTAAGAGGTGAACAGGGAAAGCCCCTCCACCGGCTCGACCACCACGCCAGCATTGGTCAGCAACTTGTTGAAGCTCGGCGATCCACCCCGCACGGAGGTGCGGTTCGCGCTGGCGATGGTTGTGAAATCCGGAACTTCAAGCTTGGCGTTTTCGTAACGCAGCCCGCCGGACACTCGCACGCGCTCAGCGAATAATTTTTGCTCAAGCTGAACGAACGGGGCCCAGCCTCGATAGATCATCTTGGGGACCCAAAGGCGCCCCGTCTGCGCCAGCTCTTGGAAGGTCTGGTCGTTCAACAGGTCGGCGCCGGCCACCACCTGCAGGCCTCGCCACAGCGTGTCCTGGCGCGCATAGGTGAGTTTGGCGCCGTACTTCTCTGAGCTCAGGGCCGATTGGTCGAACAGCGTGCCGACTGGCGCGATGGCTGAGTCCTGAAACACGGCGTTCCGGTTTCCGCCGTAGAGCGCATAGAAGTCGTAGTAGAAGCTCTGCAGGGTCAGCTCACCACCGCCCAGATTTCTGTGCCGATAGGTGAGGGCTAGGTTCATGGCTTCGTTGCGTGTGGGATCGCCGTCTGGGACACCCTTCCTCGACGTTGCGGGAATGCCGCCTCTCACACTGCCCGGGATGCCAACGTAGTCACCGTCGCCGCCCTGCTCGAATAGGTTGGCCGTAAGCTCGAGGCGTTGGTCTTCATCGACATCGAAGCCAAGCTTGGAGAACAGGTTCCAGGCGCGGGTGTCCATGATGTCACCCTGCACCGTATCGACCCCCACCGGTCGACCACGGCCATCGTAGTAGAGATCGTTGATCTCGTAGGCTCCACCCACCACGAAGTCGAAGCGGTTCACCTTGCGGGCGGTCAGTAGCGACGCCTTCTGATGGAAGCCATTCGCCTGGAAATCGTCGGTCGTCAGATCGACAGCAGCACGGGTCAGCCATTTTCCGGTCTTAGGCGGGGCGACGGTGACGTAGTTGATCACGCCACCGGTGGCGCCCACGCCCTGGATGGCGTTCGCCCCGTAGATCACCTCGACGCGATCGACGAAGGCTGGATCGACCGTGAAACCGCTCCGCTTGCCGTCACGCAGCGGCGTCGATTGGGGGATACCGTCGACCATATACAAAGGCGTGCGGCCGCGCAGGGATTCGCCCGTGCTGGTCATCTTTTGCCGCCCTGGCGCGAAGCTCGGGATTGAGAAGCTCAGGCTGTCCACCAGGCTCGTGCTGACGGCGAGCTGGGTGTCGAGGACCTCACGATCGAGAACCCGCACGGTGTTCGGAATAGCCGTGATGGGAGTTGGCACGCGCGTCGCGGTGACGATCACTTCCTCAACACCGAGGTCCCGAGCGGCTTCGCCACCTGCGGGCGGTCGATCCGCTAGTTCCGCCGCCTGCACTGGAACCGCTGCCGCGGTAACAAGCAGCACCAGCTGAAGCCTCACTATAGTGCGCATCACGCCCCCCGATTGATGGCCATGCGCTACAGCAGGCCTACTGCGATTGCAAGTCACTCTCAAAGAGGGGCGGAGCCTTTAGATCATAATGCCGCGCGGCGGGGAGCTGGAAGGCGAGCCACTGGCTGCAGTCGGCCCAGGTCAGGCTCTTGCGGGCGCCGAGGTCGACCGCCTGGGCCCCGCCGCCGTAGGCGTCGAGCGGCCCACGTCGAGCAGCAGGAAAAAAGGGTGGAATAGCCGGCCATGCCGGCCTCCAGAAAGGGCGACAGCCCGGCCGTCGGCTGGGCTGTCGCTTTAGGTGAGCGGGGAGGGGTGGTCAGGCGGCGATCCGAGCCGCAGGCTCCATCCCAGCGGGATCGTCCGCGGCCGGATCGACCGCAACGTCGTCGTCCTTGCTCGCGTCGACCTCGATCGCCCGGTCCCAGGCCAGCGCGGCCGGCGCCCCTTGGCGTTCGGCCGCCGCCTCGGCGACGAACGTCACCAGCTCGTCCTTCTTCAGGCCCTTGGCCCGATCGTCCTCGACCTCCATCTCGTCGAGCAGCCCCAGAAGCTGCTTCTTGGAATGGACGGCCAGGTAGACCTCGTCCGGCGTCCAGTGCGCCGAGATGTCGGCGCCGCAGAGGGCGGCGATCTCGGCGGCCTCGGCCCGGGCCGCATGCCGCAGCGAGGTGGTGCGGCCCTCCCGGACGTTCAGCGAGATGGCTGTCAGCTCGGCCATCAGCGCCATCTTGTCCCCGTGGGCCAGGGTCTCGACCCAGGGGATCGGCCGCAGTCCGCTGGCCTTGTAGGCGGCGCGGCGTGCGTCCAGCCGGGCGCGCACCTCGCCGTCCAGGGCGGGGATCGAGGGCGTCGAGCCGCGGCGATAGCCGGTGGCGTTGATGGCCGCCGCCGACTCCTCGATGCCGCCCGAGCTGTGCAGCGCCAGGTTCTTGAACAGCTGGGCCACCAGCACGGTCAGGGCCGCCCCAGGATCGTCGGCCAGGTCGCGGATCAGGCCGCGCGTGGCGACGTCGGTGCGAGTCTCGTGGAAGATGTGACTGGACCCTTCGACCTCCACGTCGGCGCGCGGGACTTCGACGTCGTTGGAGGCGCGGCCGTAGCCGCCCGAGGGCGCGCCGTCGTCGTCCTCCTCTTCCTCGCCCTCGATCTCGTCGGGCAGCTCCTCGGCCGGGATCGGGACTGAATAGAAGGTCGCCGACACCCCGTAGCCGTCGGCCGGAGTCAGGAGGACCGCCCCCAGCCGGCTGCGGGTCAGGGGCGCCCCATCGACCGCCATCTGGGCGCTGAACAGCGGGCAGAGCGCCGCCGGCGCCTCTTCCGAGAGCGCCTCGACATCCTGCAGCTCGCCGGCGACGCGGACCACCTCCGCGCGCGCCGCCGCCAGCGCCTCGGCCTGGGCTTCGCTCAGGTCGCGCCCGTAGACGTAGGGCAGGTTGAAGAAGCCGTCCGGCGCGCGATAGCCGCCGTCTCGGCCGACATAGACGGCCAGGCCCGCCGCCTTCAGATGCTCCACGATCGGCTCGATGCGCGCCCGCCAGGCGCCCTGCAGGATCTCCGGATCGAGCAGGCTGTCGGGAAGCTCGCCGAACAGGTCGGTCGAGACCCGTCCGCCGGCCGCGACATAGCGCTCCATGCCGACCAGCACGAAGCGGTCGTCCTGGACCGTGGCGCGATCGCCCTCGACCACGTGGCGCAGCTGGTAGTCGTGGAAATGCCCATCGAGCGCGGTCTGGGCGATCTCGGCCTGCTGCTTCTTGTCGGGCAGGCGCGCGAACAGCCGCACCTGCTTCAGGGTCAGCCGGCCCTGGCGCAGGGCCTTCAATACGCTCGGGTGGACGGCGGCCAGGGCCTCCAGCCGCTTGATCTCCAGCTCGGCGTAGCCCAGGGCGCGGGCGATGCCGGCGGTGTCCATCTTGGCTTTGCGCAGCTTGCCGATGGCGCCGATGATGTCGGCGATGTGGACCGGCGCGACCTCGGCGTTGGGCAGGACGATGGCCGCGGCCTGCTGGCCCTTGCTCACTGCCAGTTTGCAGACGACGGGATAGTCGTCGTCGAGGTCGCCGCGATCACGCAGCGCCAGCAGGGCGAAGCGCCGGCGGCGGCCGTCGAGGGCCATGAACGGCTGCTCGCCCTTGCGACCCGCCCGCACGATCGGCGGGATCAGGACGCCGGCGGCGAGCACGGTCTCGGCGAGCTGCGGCACGCCGTCGTCGGCCGGTTCCTGGAAACGGAGGTTCTCCGGCGCGAGGCCGAGGTCGCCGAGGCGGACGGTGATGTCGTCCATCGGGGTGACGGACGCGGACTGGATGTCGGTCATGGGGATCAGGCTCCAGCGCCTGGGCGAGGGTCATCCTGCCCCTGGGCGCGCCCACCCCAGCCCTTCCTCCGGCCTTTAGCGGGGTCCGGCCAGGCGCCGGCCCCTCAGGCGGGCCGCGCCGCCTCGTTCCAGTCTCCATGCGGCTCCGGCGGCAAGGCGATGGTCGGCGTCACGCCCTGGCGGCGCAGCCGCGCGGCCAGAATCTCGGCCGACGCCTCGCCGTCCTTGCCCCGGTCCGCGGCGATCAACACCTTCCGCACGCCCTCCGGCGCGGACCAGGTCTTCAGGTTGCGCGTCGACTGCAGCGCCCAGCCGGGCAGGCCGAAGCGTTCGGTCGCCGACAAGGTGGTGAACACCCCTTCGGCGACCAGCATCTCCGGCGCGGCCGGGTCGAGCCGCACGGCGCTGCCGGGCGGGACCAGGCCCACGGTCTTGCGCGGCAGCCGCAGGTCCAGCGCCCGCTGACCGTTGGCGGCCAGATAGGTGACCTCCACGGCGCTGAACGACCCGTCGGCGGCGCTGATCGCCACCAGCAGGGCCGGGCGGCGAAAGCGGCTCTCGGCATAGGCGGAGACCGGCGTCTCGCCGCCGTGACGCAGGACCTGCGGCCCGGGCAGCGCGCGCTGGATGTGGCGCAGGCGGCAATGCCGCTCGGCCAGCGCGCCGGCGACCGGTCGGCCGGCCTCCCACAGACGCCGGGCGGCGTCGAGCCGGCGGACGTCCGGCTCGGGCGCGCCCGCTCGGTCGTCGCCCGGGCCGAACGACACCGAACGCGGCGCATTGTGGGCGTCGATCAGGCGCTTGGCGCGCAGGTCGTCGAGCACGGCCTGCCAGTCGCCGTCGCCGAAGGTGTGGACGATGACCCGATCGTCCTTCAGCAGCAGCGACACGGAACGGTCGGCGCGGCTGTGGCCGGGCGCCGGAATGTTGGCGCGCCGGCCCCCGTCGTAGAGGTCGCCGCCCAGCACCTCGACGATCGCCCTCAAGGACATGGCCGACGCTCCGGCCGCGGGGGTTGCGCAGATCTCGGCATGGTCTCGGCTCCTCGGCGTCTGCGACGCTCCTCTGTTCGCCCCCCGCCGCCCTTCCCCAACCTTTGGCGGACCTTCAGCTAGGTCCGTCCTCGTCCCGGCCCGGGAAGGCCAGGTACAGCATGATCGCGGCCCCGGCCGCGCCCAGCGCCCACCAGGTCAGAGGGCCTGGCCGCTCCGGATCGGCCAGGGTGTCGGCGACGGTCACCCCGACCATCAGGATCGGCACGGCCAGCAACAGCTCGCGGGCACGTCGCCAGAGGCGCCCGAACCGGGCGCGGCGGGTCGTCGACGTCGGGCCGTCCATCGTGCCTCCTGGAGCGTCCGGTCCGAGCGAGGACCGGCGTTCGGGCAGGCCAGGAGCGGCGACCCATCGTCAGGCGTGCCGCAGCACCGGAAAGAGCATGGCCCTTTTCGTCTAGAAAGTCACCTATCGCACCCTCGAAACCTCCGCGGAGCGACAGCCCGTGGGGATATGGTTCGCTCCCCGTTGAAGCCCAGCCGACAGGCGGTCTCTTCGTCTGGCGTTCTGGCCGGCGACGGCTTGCAGCCTCGTCAGGCGCCGCAACGCGCGGCGGCCAGGCTTTCTTCCCCGTCGCGATGCGCCTCCTCGCGCGGCAACAAAGCCGCCGCCGGCGTCTGACGCCCTGGCGGGTGCGGCGCCGCTCCGCGCCGGCCTCCTGAGCGCCATCGAGACCGCGATCGGCGCGGTCGAGATCAGACAGGAGCAAGACCATGGCCACCATCGGAACCTTCACCCGCCGCGGCGACACCTTCCGCGGGGCGATCCGCACCCTCAGCCTCGACGTGGAGCTGGATATCCGCAAGGCGGACAAGGCCAGCGACAACGCGCCGGACTACCGCATCTTCGCCACCGGCACGGGCCGGGGACCGGAGGGGACGGACGCCGAGCTCGGCGCCGCCTGGCGCAAGACCAGCGCCCAGCAGCGCGACTACCTGTCGGTGAAGATCGACGATCCGGCCTTCGCCGCCCCGCTGTTCGCGACCCTGGTCGAAGACGCCGGCGGCGATCGCTTCAGCCTGATCTGGACCCGGTCCTGACGCGTCGCGGCGCCGGTCCGGTCGCGGCCGGCGCCGCCTTCCTTAGGGGGCGTTGCGGGGTCCTCCCCGCTGGTGGGGGTCGACGCAGACCTCGGGGCTGCGGCGCAGGGGGAGGGCGCTCCCCCACAAATGTGGATTGCCCAACCGTCAGGCGCGCGGCTACTGTGCCCGTTCAAACGTGAGACCGTGACCTGACGCCACGTTTAAGAGCAGTAGGCTCTAGTCTTTTCTCCGGATCTGTTTTGGGTTCGGCGAACACCACTCTTACTTACTCGCGTAAGAAGTGCGGGCTGACTAATATTCTACTTATCCGATCATCCACTGTAAGCTCTGCAATAAATGCGCCGGGGCGCAAACATATCTGTACGGCGCGCCGGCTCGTTTCCTGATACGGATTCACGGGATTCGCGATGCTTAACGGGGCCATATCCATTGCCGAAGAAGGACGACAAGCGGGCGACGCCGGCGGGCCGTGACGACGAGGTGTGGATCGCCGCCCACAATCCCGAACACGCCATCCGCGTGCGCAGTCTCACGGCCTATCTGCAGAACGGCGGCGGCCTGAAGGATGTCCGCCTGGTGCAGGGCGAGGACCGCCGCTGGACGATCTTCGTGCGCCTGAGCAGCCGGCCCGGCGAGCACCGGGTCAATATGTTCAAGTCCGACAAGCCCAAGACCTACCGCGACGTCGATCTGGCCCTCGCCTGCGTGCGCGAGGACTTCGGCTACTACGGCCCGGTGACCCTGGTCACGGAGCTGACGGCCCCGCTGGAGGGCCCGTGACAGCCTGGGCAGGGCTGTGTGGGCAAGACGCTGGCGCGACCTTCGAGCGCGGTGAACGGCGGTCCCGACGACCCATTGTCGCGCTCTAAGCGATCGCGATGTCCAGGTCGTCGAGGATCTGGGCCAGTTCGACGCCGCAATCGAGGAGACGAGGCGTGGAGACAGCCTCCAGTTTTGCAAGCGCCCGGTCGTAGAGCGCGATGCAACCCTGACCGTTGAGCCGCGAGGCGAAATAGACCCCGTCCGGTTGGTCCGGGTGCGCATGGATCGCGGCCGACCAGGTGCGCGCCAACGTCTGATCCTTAGCGCCCACCACATCGGAGGGTACGCCCATCCGCAGGCAGCTGTCGTCCGTCAGATCGATCAGGCGGAGGTCTTGGATCACCCGCAGGCGGGCGAGCGACCGCTTCTCGATCTCCGCCATATCGACCATGAAATCGCCGCCTCGGCCGTCGGCCGCGTCGCGCAGGATCGTCTCGACGAAGGCGACTTTGGCGCTGGAGCCGAGATAGACCACGCCATAGGCGTGGCCGGTCGGATCGCTGAAGCGGTTGAGCCCAGGCCCCCAGCCCAAGGGGTCGGGGAAACGGGTCTCGTACATCCGCCGCCAGACCTCGCCGGCGGCAACGGTCTTCACGACCAGCGCGCGTCCCGCGAACGCCGGACCCGGCATTGCGGGAACGGCCGCCATCTAGCTGAAGGCGCCGGCGGCCTGGTTCTCGGCGACGCTCACGACCGTGTCGACGGCGTCGACGCGCCCGGTCTTCAGCACGTCGAGGGCGGTCTTGCCGCCCAACTCGGCGTGCGGCGTCTTCAGGAAGCGGAAGACGGTCCAGGGCTGCTCGCCCAGGATCTCGAACAGCTTCGGCAGGCCCGGCAGCGGCAGGCCGGTGTCGGTCACCTGCCAGCGCGGGTATTTCACGCCGCGCGTCGCGCCCTCCAGGCCAAGGACCTCGTGGCGCTTGCGCTTGGTGTTGACGGTCTCATGCGAGGCGCCGATCAGCGGCCCGAAGTCGCGCGCGGTCAGCATGTCAGGACCCTTCAGGATCTCGGCGGCCTTGGTCGCGCCGCGGGCCTTGGCCCGGGCGACCGCGGCGTCGAGCGAACCCTCCGCCAGCTTCTCGGCCATGGCCTCGGCTTTGCCGTCCGGGGTCACCACATAGGTGATCACATAGGCCTTGCCCGTCCGCTTGGCTTTGGCTGCGGCGTCGGCGTAGCCGGCGATCACCTTGCCGAGCACGCGGGACTTGTTGACGATCCGGCCGTAGCGCACCTTCGAGACCGGAACTTCGGTGACGTCGTCGTCGGCGTGGACCCGCAGGAACTGGCCGCTTGAGGCCGAGCGTGCCGCCCCCGCCTTGGCGCTGCGGGACCGCTTCGCGGCCGCCTGACGATCCTGTTCACGTGGCTGGGTCATGGAGCTCTCCTGGCCTCGAAGATGGGCTTTCGCGTCAAACTCGTCAAGCTTATCAGGTCTGTCAAACTCGTCAAAGGCCCTTGCCGCCGAAGTTCGCGGCGAAATAGTCGATCACCTGCGACGCCTGGGCGCCCTTGCGGAACGCCTTCTGCGCCTCGAAGTCCAGGCTCGGGAGCATGTGGATCAGCTGATCGTCCCTGAACAGCGGCAGGAGGGCCTCTGGGTCGAGGCCGTCCGTGCGCTGCCCGGTCATGATGTTGCCGGCCTCGAGCGCCGCGCCGATCATCACGTCTGCGAGCTGGATGGCGGGGCTGGTCTTGGAGTCGACCTGGGTCAGTTCGGTCAGTTTTAGCGGGAACTTGAAGCTGGCGATCGCCGATTGGCGAAGCTCGACCTCGCCCGTGTGGTCGATGAACGCCTGCAGGAGGTCATGGTAGGTGGCGAGGTTCTTCGACTCGTCGTGCTCCACGCGATAGGGGCCGTCGGCCATGACCTCCATCCGGCTGATCAGGGCCTGAATCGTCACCATGGCGAGGTCGGTCGTGACGCCGGGCGTGGCGATCGCCGCCAAGCAATCGGGGCACGCATCCCTGGCCAGCGGCCCTATGGCCTCGGGGATCGCCTGCCAGTTGGTGCGGCGGGCCGCCGCGACGAGGGCGTCCAGGCTGTCAGGCGTCTTGGCTCGCATCGCCTGCTGGAACGCCGCGAGCATGGCCTCGAACGGCGCGGCCCCTAGCATTGTCGGACCAAGGATCGTCAGCAGCGATCCCATCGCGTAGTTCTGGCCGTCGGCGTAGAAGTCGGCGCCGCGCTCGTAATACCAGGGCTCCACGGCGTAGTCGCAGAACTTCAGGACCAGCATGAAGCGCTTGTCCAGGACATGAGTGACGCACTTGTAGCCCTGCAGCAGGTCACGCAGCAGCGCCAGCAGGTGCGGCCGGCTGCCCGGCCGGCGCGACAGCGCCCGGTATTTCAGCTCCGGGGCCTGAAGGCGCGGAAAATGCGCCCTGATCAGCCGCGCGGCCTCCTCGTCGCTGATGGCGATCGCCGCCGCGCCCTGGAACCGCTGCTCAGGATTCAGCAGGTCAAAGCCGGTGTAGCCGCTCTCGTCGATCCGGAAACATTCCATCGTCACACCCCCTGCGTCTCCCGCCGCGCCAGGCCACCCGCCGAGCAGATATAGGCCCGCCTCACCGCTTTCGGACCGTCAGAACGACCCGGTCGACGAACACCTCGGCGGCCTCGGCCGCCTGCAGGATCGCGGGGATGAAGTCGCGCTTGATCCGGTCGGCGGCGATCTCGGTGCGGCACGACAGGGTCAGGACGCCGTCGACCACGCCGTGGAAACCGATCTGGCCAAACCAGCTGCCCCAGGCGCCTTCGCGCACGATCGCCCGAAGGTGGCTGGCGATGTCCGGCCAAGGATGGTCCTCGACCCCGGGACTGAAGATCAGCGGCGGCGGCTCCTCGACAACGGGCGCGGGGGCGGCCTCCGGCGGTGGCGGTGCGCCCTTGGACCTGAGAATCCGCGCCAGGTTCAGCCGAAGGTCGGCCGCGCCGCGGTCCTGACCGGTCAGCTTGCCGAAATAGCCGCAGGGCGAGCGGACTTCGGGGTCTTCGACGGCGATGGCCAGCATCACCAGCACGCGGATCCCATGCTTGCGCCAGCCCCACATGGCGGTCTGGTCATTGTTCCGCTCCGGCTGGGGGAGCAGTTCGGCCGCGGCGGCCGCCACGCGCGCGGCGTCCTCTGGCGTGGCGCCGGTCGGGTTGGCGAGCAGGGCAGGGGTGACCAGCGGAGCCAGAGACGGGCAGACCAGGGCGGCCGTCCGAAGCTCGGCACGGACCATTTCCGCGTACCCCGACGGGTCCGGTTTTCCGCTGACGAAACCACTGGCTCCCCCCGGAGAGCCAATGGCGGTGGCTGTTCCGGTGCGCTGGCGTGTGTTCGAGTCGTTGCTGGGTTGGCCGATCTCGGGCCGCGAAGCGGGCCGACCGGGTGAACTATGTCGCGGCGTAGCCGCGTCCTTTCCTCGTACAGAATAACTAGAGTTCTCGTGGGACTGTTCTAGGCGCCGGGATTCCGGCGCCCGGGCGCTATCTTTCATCGGGAAGGCGACCGCTTCAGAATACATCGCCCTGCGGGCGGCCGCGGCCTCGCGGATCGCCACGTCCACCGCCTCCAGCTCGTCGAGGCGGGCCATCAACGGGCGCAGGTCATAGGCCTCCAGCCCGGCCGGCCGGTTGGCGCGGGTGTAGTCGCGCACCATGAACCCGGCGGACTCCAGGGCGCGCCGGTTGGCCCGGGCCTGGCTCTCGCTACAGCCCAGGTATTCCGCCACCAGGCTGGTCGACGGCCAGACGCAGGCGATGTCCTGCTCCAGGCGATCCTGGTTCAGGTGCTCGACGTAGAGCAGCAGGGTCAGGCGCTGCGGCGCGCTGAGCATAGGCGTGCCTTTCAGCACGGCGGCGGCGACGCGGGCGATGCTCTCGCCCGGGCGCCAGCGCCAGGCCTCGGCCTGGGCGCAGACCTGGTCGAAGTTGTCTGCGCGCTTGGCGAAGCCTGGCCGCCATTCGTTGGAATGGGCGGTCTGCATGGTGGTCCCTTCATTGGGACGAAGCCGCTTGATCGGGGCCAAGATCGCCGAACGCGGGGCAAAGCTTCCCCGTCTGGTCCTTGACGCGCCTTACGACGCCCCATACCTTGGACCAGTCAATTCGCCGCCTTCCACAACGGCATCTGCGATCTCCGAGAGCCTCCCGCGCCAACGGGGGGCTCTCGCCGTTTCAGGGTCTCGTCGCTAGGTCATCAGTGATCTCCGGCGCTCGACCGACGCAGTAGGGCGCCTCGGGCGAACCCGCCGAAGGTCCGATGAGTCTGGGCGCCGCCCCTAGAGACCCAAGGGCGTGAATCGTCCCAAATAGGACGACCGAATCGGTATTGTTGGGATTGTCCGAAGATCAGAATCGCGGGTGGCCCCGGCGAATCAGGCAACGCGAGCCTCAGGCGACCCCGACACTTTCGAAACTGAGGCCCCGACGGCGCTCAAGACCGCAAGTGAGCTGCCGATTCGAATCCGTGATCGGCCCGAGTCAAGATAGAGGGCGCAGCGCGCCTCGAACGCTAGTCAGCGACGAGGACGAGACCCTCGGCGACCAGCCCGTGCGGCAACCCATTTGAGGCGCCCCTTGCCTCACGGCGATTCCGGGTTCGCCTTACGCCACACCTGGAAGCCCTTGTCGGTTTCGATGAACTTGGCGAGCATCGATTGCGCCAGGACTTCGATCTCAACGTCTTGGTCGTCGCCCGCGCCGGAAAGGTAGACCTTTGTTCCGGGTGGCGTTGGCTAAGGGGTCATCCCACATGGGGACCGCCGTGGCGAAGGCCCCCTCTCCATGCAACCTTAAGATTTCCCCGTTACTCGACGTGATCGCCGCGAGGCATTGAGTTGCGAATGGAACAGATAGGCCATGACGCGAACATGGGAGGCCGCAGAGCCGGACGCCCAGGTCGCTGAGCGCCTGGCCCGGATCATTGAATTGCTGCCGGCCGGAGCTGTGCACGTGCGCGCCGGCGTTCTGTCGATGAATGCGGCGATGGAAAGCGTCACCGGATACGCCCGTGCCGAACTTCCGACGCTCGAGGCCTGGTTCGAGAAGCTCTACAGTGACAGCTCCGGCAAGCTGCTCGCCCGATATCTCGACCAGCGAGCGCAGGGGTTTCCAGCGACGGTCGAGGGCTCGATCCGGCGCAAGGACGGCGAGGTGCGCCGCATCGAGTTCCGCGCCTGCAACGACAGTGTCGGCGAGATCTGGGTGGCTAATGACATCACCGAGCGCGACGCAATGGAGCGCGAGCTGGTCGCGGCCAAAGAACGGGCGGAGGCCGGGGCGCGGTCGAAAGCTGAGTTCCTGGCCAATATGAGCCACGAACTGCGCACTCCGCTCACCGCCATCATTGGTTTCGCCGAGCTGCTCGCCCGCGAGGGGGCGCTGGGCTCGCAGGAGCGCCGCTGGCTGGGCCGTATCGAAGACGCCAGCAAGGCGCTGCACTCGATCGTTAACGATGTGCTCGACTTCTCCAAGCTGGAGGAAGGTGCCGTCGAACTGGAGAGCGCGCCGTTCGGTTTGCGTAAACTGGTCAGCGACACTGCGGCTCTGCTGGCTGACCAGGCGCAGCGGAAAGGTATCGGCCTGGAGATTATCATCGACGACGGGTTGAACGACGGCCGAACCGCTGACGCTGGGCGGCTGCGGCAGATCCTCCTCAACCTGATCAGCAACGCAGTGAAGTTCACCAACCATGGCCAGGTGACGATCCGAGTCAGCGAAGACCTCGGGCCACGCGGCGAACCTCTTTGCCGGTTCGCCATATCCGACACCGGCATCGGCATTCCCGCGGCTGCCCTGGACCAGGTCTTCCAGCGCTTCGTGCAGGCCGACGGCTCGATCTCGCGAGAGTTTGGCGGAACCGGCCTGGGCTTGGCCATCTGCCGCCGTCTGGTGGAGCTGATGAGCGGAAAGATCGGCGTCGAGAGCCAGATCGGGTCTGGGTCGACGTTCTGGTTCTCCGTCGTCCTTGCCCACGCTACCGATGTCGATCAGGTGGTCCAAGAGGGCCTCGCCATCGATGCTGGCCCCGTGCGCCTGCTGCTGGTCGAAGATGCTGAAGCCAACCAGGAGCTGGTGTGCACCATCCTCCGCTCGGTCGGCGTTGAGGTCGACGTCGTCTCGAACGGGGCGGAAGCCGTCGAGGCGGTCCAGATCTCAGCCTACGATCTGGTGCTGATGGACGTGCAGATGCCGGTGATGGGCGGTGTCCAGGCGACCCGGATCATCCGTAGCCTGGGTGGCGAGTTCGCCAACCTGCCGATCATCGCGCTCTCGGCGAATGTTCTGCCTGCCCAGGTCGCCGACTACCATCGCGCCGGCATGGACGCCCACTTGGCCAAGCCGATCAACCCGCGCGAGATGCTGGCCACCGTCTCCTACTGGGCGGCAGATGAGCGCGAACCGTCTCCGGCGGCGCTAACGCAGCGCTCCTGACGCCTCACGGGCGCCTGCGCGACACTGAAGCCCTCTCGGCCAAGCGGCGCGATGTGCTGGGTCCTCTTAAGGCGGCGCTAGTTGCAGCCTAGCCGAACGCTTTCCTTAGCCTGTCTGTCCAGATGGGACGGTCGGCGGCCTGCCCCTATCAGGTACGGGATTGGACGCGCTGGCAGGCCGCCACGAGGTCCCAAGTAATGATCGGCTTGGCGACGACCGCCAGCCTTGTCCAGTGAGCATTTCGGAATTCGCTGTCACATAGACCTCGGGAATCCGCCCCGAAGCGCCTATCCGCCGAGCCAAAGGCTGGAGAGGACATGCCCGAACCAGTTCCGCTGAACGAAGCCTGGACCATCTGGCATTTGTTGATCGTCATCGGTGTTGTGACCGTACTGGTCTTCGGGCGTGGGCATCTCGGCAAATAAGCCGCGTCCGACATCGCACACCATCCTCCGCTGATGTCCGGAACGTCGGCTCATACGAAAGTCGCCGGGCTTGGGCGGGCAAGCAAGCCACGTGCGAGTTGTGGATATGGAAGCCTCGGCGCTTCGGCGCTTCGGCGCGTCCGCAGCTTCGCAACAATTCTGTCCGCAGACCCGTCGTCGGCTACGGGGTCTGGGGCCGGACCACGTGATGATCCTCACCCGACCGGGGCGCTCGCCGCTGCTGGTGTCGAAGGTGCGGTACTACGCGGAGGCGGAGTTCCAGGGACTGTTCGACGCGCTCTAGGGTGCGCCGCTCATCGCGTCAGCGCTTCACGCGGATACCTGGCCCGCGATCACCGTCATCTTGCAAGAAGACCACGCCGCGCTCCTCGAGCAGCTTCTGTAGATGATCGAGCGTTCGACGCTGCGACCCAGCGCTACCCGATTCAAACCGCGTGATGGTCGACGGCGCCACGTCTGCCAACCGCGCCAAATCTCGGATCGTCAGATCAAGAGCCGTGCGGGCCAGCCTGAGCTGTAAAGGCGTGATCATACGCTGCGCCAACCGAAACGCGCCATTTGGATTGACTCGCGCACAATGTGTGCGTATCGATGGTTGATCATCGTTGTTGTGCGTCTGCGCGGTCGAGTCGCCGCCGGGAGACTGTACATGTCCACATCCAAGCCTGCATCGCTCTCGCCCTTATCGCGGCGCACCCTTCTCGCTGGTGCTTCGGCAACGCCGCTTGTTCCGGTGGCGGACTTCAGTGCGGTTCCCCACCAGTTCGACCGATGGGTCGCGGAGGCCTACGCGCTGATGGACTTGGCGTGGAGCCTTCCGGAAGAGCCTGAGCGGCCGCGCGATGCGCTCTTCCGCCGAGCCGACAAGCTGGAGAAGCTCATCATCCTGACGCCCTCGCTCGACGAACCTGCGATCAGGGCTAAGTTCGGCTACCTCCGCTGGAACATGAAAAACGGTGGCGATGACGACGATCTGGTCGCCCTCGACCACATCGGTGAGTTCATCCGCCAACACTGCACCGGCCCTTGGGACCTCTACACGCCGCACTAGGCGCCGGCGCCAGTCGTGGAATGCCGTCATGACCTCGTCAGCCAACATCCGTAGCGTCCGCTATCTCGACCTTGGAACGTCCTACGTCGAGGCGGCCAAGGGCCTGCTCAGGCTTCCCCACTTCGAACGCGTCCGCATGCCCTTCTACGGCTTGCTTGGTCACGGGCTGGAGCTCGGTCTGAAGGGCGTCATCGCCCGCGGAGGGTGCGATGATGAAGGCTTGATGTGGCTCGGCCACGACCTCGCCTGGGCGTGGCATCTGGCTCAGGGGCAGGACGGCGTGCGGACGGTCGAGGCCGATTGGGTTGGCGCGGTGATCGGCCGGCTCAGCCGGCCCCATCATGCCCAGGCCTTCCGCTACCCGCAGTACCTGTCCTGGCGCCTGCCGGACCCTGGCGCCGCCATGACGGCCGCCAATCTCTACCTCGGCGGCGCGCGCCGCCTCGGGCGTTAGACCTGGAGACGGCCATGACCGATCCGTCCGAACCTCGCATCCCTCGGCTCTCGCGCCGCGCCGTTCTCGCGGCGCCGGCCGGTCTGGCGGCGCCCGCCATTGCCGGTGCACCCGGCGACGACTGCGTTGTGGTCTGCCGGGCTTGGCTGGCGAACAAGGCCGAGATGATGCGGCTGCTCGACCGCTGGGCGGAGATCGAAGACCGGCTCATGGATGCGGGCCGGCGGGCGGGATCAGACCATCTGTCGGGGTACGTCCACCAAGCCCCGCCGCTACGGGCGATCGACGCGCGGCTGGATCAACTGGGCGCCGAGCGTCAGGTGTTGGCCCCCAAGCTTGCGGCGTTGCAGGCGACCACCCGCGAGGCCGTCATGCTGAAGCTTGAGGTGGTGACGGCGGAGTTGTTCGTGCAGGACTTTCCCGTCATCTACGGCCTGCTTCATACCGCCGTCCGCGAGCTCGATGCCCTGTGGTGACTCAGTCTGATAAAGGCCAAGTCGCTAGCCGGCAGAATACTCTCGCTCCGGGCGCAAACCCTAGGCGAGAAAATGGCTCTGAAACCCGAGACCCTCCGGCACCCGATCGATACGGCCGTCGGCGCGCGTATCCGCATGACCCGCAAGGCGCGAGGTGTCAGCCAGAACGCCCTGGCGGAGTCCGTCGGGCTCACCTTCCAACAGATCCAGAAGTATGAGAAGGGCGCCAACCGAGTCAGCGCGTCGAAGCTCGCCGAGATCGCCGACTTCCTGCAGGTCCCCGTGGCGGAGCTCTTCGGGACCGAAGGCGCGGGCAATGGACTCGCGGATGAGCTTGCCGAGCTGCTCGGCGAGCCAGGCGCGCTGCAGCTCCTGAAGTTCTACTGCCGGCTGCCGCGGTCGCAGCAGTTGGCGTTGGTTGGGTTCCTGGGCACGCTGCCGGTTGGTGATGGCGAGAACCTAACGGTGGAACGTTCGGAGCGTCGTGTCTCCGGAAGGTCCTGAAGTCCTCATTAGCGAAATTGAGAAGGTTCGCTGGTGGCGACCCGCTGAGGCCGTGTGTTCACACGGCGCGGACTGCATGTCCGTCCCCATTGCCGTCTATGCGTCAGTCGAAGATCGGTACG
>CAIUMD010000078.1 GCA_903900155.1 uncultured Caulobacterales bacterium
AAACCTCATCCTGAGCTTGTCGAAGGACGAGGTTTCGGCCCCTCCGGCAGCAAAAGAAAGGGGCGGTGAAGCTTTCGCCTCACCGCCCCTTCGATCTTTCGACCTGCGTGAACCTTAGTTCACGGCGCCGGTTTGCGCCTGCAGCAGCATGGTCTTGTTGATCAGGCGATCCCAACCCAGCAGCGACACCAGGTGCGCGTAGATCTGGGCCAGGGCGCCGTTTTCCTGCAGTTCCTTCAGCTTCTCGGCCGACAGGGTGTTCAGCTTCTCTTCCGAGACGCCGAAGTACTCGGCGACGGTGACCGGCTCGCCGTTCGGAGCGCCGGTTTCGTCCTGCGGCTGGAAGATGGCCTTCTTCAGCTCGAACAGATCCAAGTCCTTCAGGATCTGGACGAACGAGTCCGTGCGCAGGCGCTCGACTTCGAAGTCGTCGCAGAACTTGATGCAGTTCTGGGTGTACTCGGTCGGCTCGCCCTTGGCGTCGAACAGCGGGGTGTCGCCCTGGGTCGACAGCAGGTCCGAACCGACGTCGATGCAGACGATCAGGCGGTTTTGCGTGTCGTCATTGGCCAGGACGAACGGATAGCGGCGGATATAGGCCGGGATGTAGACATTGGCTTCAACAGCGCCGTCGGCGGTGATGAACAGGTTCTCGGCCTGGTTCAGGCCCATCACGGCCAGCGGCACCTTGTCGTCGCCGGCGAAGATCACCGGGAAGGTCAGGGCGGCCGGAGCGAACTCCGAAACCGTCAGCGGCACGGCCGTGCCGGCGGCGGCGAAGCCATACGGCTTGTCCTTGTGGACCAGGGCCAGCTTGGCGTGCTGCTCGCGGTTCAGCGGCTCGGGCGACTTGTAGAACAGAACGTTGCCGGTGATTTCGCCGGAGGACTGGGTCATGAAGAGCTCTACGACAGAATTAGGAACGGACGCTCGAACGCTTCAAGACGACCGCAAAGGCTCGGCGTTCTAGCCGATCCCGTGGAACGCGGCAATCTGGGCCGCTGTCATAGCGGGACTGTGAGCGCCGGATTCATCCCCAGCGCGAGCCGTTAAGCTTGATATCCGCCGTTTCAGGCGAGAGTCCGGGACCTGAATAGGGGGGAGGACGATCCAGGTCCCGGACCAGCGCGATCCCGGGGGCTGCTGGGGATCGCGCATCTTCAGGCTCAGAAGCGCCAGGCGAAGCCGGCGCGGACCGAGCGGCCCGGCGAGGGCGCGAAGTCCTTCAGGAACGAGACATGCTCGCGGATCGTCTCGTTGGTCAGGTTGCGACCGTCGACGAACAGGCGAAGGCCGGAGTCGGCGATCGGCTTGTAGGTGATCATGGCGTTGACCTGGGTGTAGCCGTCGGTCGGCAGCTCGTAGGTCGAGACACGGTTCTGGCTGGCCACGCGGCGGACCTCGCCCTGCGCCTCCAGGCGGTCGCTGCTCCAGATGGCGCGTCCGGTCAGGGCCCACGGCGGCACGCGGGGCGGCACGCCCAGGTCGGTCGAACCGCGCACCCAGTCATAAGTGCTTTCCAGCTTCAGCGACCGGTCGCCGCTACGCCAGGCGACATACGAAACCTCGGCCTCCGCGCCGTGGAATCGGGCGTCGCTCTGGACATACTGGAGCACGGGCAGGTCGCCCTCGATCGCGCCCGTGCGGAATTCCTCGATGAAACCGTTGTACCGGGCGCCCCACAGATGGGCCTCGGCGCGGAGACGATCCCCGGTGTAGCGATAGGTCGCCTCGACCGAGACCACCTTCTCGGACCTCAGATCGGCGTCGCCGACCTCGTAGCCGCCGGTGCCCGGGTGCGGGCCGTCGGCGAACAGTTCGGCCTCGGTGGGGGCGCGGCCGTTGCGCGACACCGTCAGGGCCAGGAACTGGCGCTCGGCCGGCTTGTAGAACACGCCCAACGAGCCCGAGACATTGCTGAAGGTTCTGTTGGCGAAGGCGGTCTTCAGCTCGCGGTTGTCGAAGCGCAGACCCGCGTCGACGCCCCAGTCGCCCTTGTCCAGGCGTTGCAGGGTGAAGACGCCATATTCGGTGATGTTGGTCGAGGGCACGAAGGCCTCGTCGCCGATCGCCTGGAAATGGCGGTCCAAGGCCTGGAAGCCGAAGGCGCCTTGCCAGCCGTTCCGCTCCTTCTGGACCAGCTCGAGGCGACCTTCCGTACCATTCGACAGGAAGCGGGTGCCGACCTCGCCGCTGTCGACGCCGATCTCGGCGTGCCCGTACTTGGCGTGGCCGACCGACAGGCGGACCTTCTCGAACGGGCCAAGGTCGATGTCCTGCTCGCCGCGAAGGTCGTAGCGGGTCTGCTGCAGGTGGATCGCGACCGGCCCCTCGGCGTTCGGATCGATCGGGGCCAGGACCTGCCTGTAGGGCACGCCGTAGGTCGTATCGATCTTCTTGATCGCCACCCCGAGGAAGCCGCTGTCGTGCACGTAGGAGACGCCGGCGCCATAGGCGTCGACCTCGACGTCGGCGTTCTTGACGGTCTTGTCCGGATCGACCGTCAGGCCGTTGGCGCGGGCCAGCCGCGACGAGACCGGGGCGGTCGGGACGTCGTAATCGCCGCTTCTGCGGTGATCGATGTCGACGGCGAACACCAGCGGGCCCTTGCCGAACTTGGCCGAACCGTTGATCGACCTGCCGTCGTCGACCGACGAGACCGAGCCGGCCAGACGGCCTTCGAAGCCCTTGGCCGGCGCGGACGACGGCACGCGGTCGTCGATGACATTGACCACCCCGCCGATGCCCGAGCCGCCATAGGCCAGGGTCGAGGGGCCGCGCAGCACCTCGATGCGCGAGGCCTCGCCCGGATCGGACGCCACGGCGTGGTCGGGCGACAGCGACGAGGCGTCGACCTGGCCGACGCCGTTCTGCAGCACCATCACCCGCGGGCCCGACAGGCCCCGGATCACCGGACGGCTGGCGCCGGGACCGTAGAAGGTCGAGCGCAGGCCCGGCTGGCCGTTCAGCATGTCGCCCAGGCCGGCGGGCGGCAAAACGTCCAGCTTGTCGCGGGTGATGACGTTGACGCTGCTGGTCACGGTGTCCAGCGACACGGCGTACGGCGCGGCGGTGATGACGACCTTGTCGACGGCGTTGTCGGTTTCCGGCGGCGTCGCGGGCGCATCGGCGGCGTGGGCGGAAACGGCGGCGGCGAGCGCGATGAGGCTCGCGGCGGAGAAAGCGACGCGACGGAGCATGGAGAGGTCTCTGAAACCACGAAAACTTGGCCGGGGGAGCGGCTGCGAAGAAGTGTTATGAAATAACATATCCGCTCGTCAATCCGCTTTCGCTTGACGAGAGAATTTCGCGCCCCTCTGTGGGCGCATGACCTCAGGGACGTATTCGATGACCCGTTTCGTGCTGATCACCGCCGCCAGCCTGGCGCTCACCGGTTGCTCGAGCGGCGGCCCGCCCAATCCTTTCAAGACCCATGCGGCCGGGCCCGCCGCCGTCGCCATGACCGCGCCCTCTGCCGGCTGGGTGAAGCCGCCGCCCGGCTACCTGCCCGCCGGGGCGATCGACGCGGCGACGATCATCGGCCCGCCGCCCGAAGCCGACAGCCCGCGCGGCAAGGCCGAGCGCGCCCAGTTCGAAGAGACCCGCAAGCTGGTCAACACCGAGACCTGGAGCCGGGCCATCGCCGACGCCGACCTGTCGGGCAAGAACGGCCTGAAGGCCTTCTCGTGCGCCGCCGGCGTCACCCTCAGCGCCGAGGCGACCCCGACCCTGGCCAACCTGCTGCTGCGCCTGACCGACGACGCCGCCAAGATCTACCAGCCGGTCAAGGCGGTCTTCCAACGTCCGCGCCCGCCGGTCGGCAACACCGCGCCGATCTGCGTGCCGCGCGAGGCCTGGATCAACACCGACGGCTCGTATCCGTCCGGCCACGGCCTGATCGGCTGGGCCTGGGCCTCGGTGATCGCCGAGCTGGTCCCGGAGAAGGCGTCGCCGATCCTGGCGCGCGGCAAGGCGTTCGGCGACAGCCGCATCGTCTGCGGCGTCCACTTCCAGAGCGATGTCGAGGCGGGGCGCTACCTGGGCTCGGCGATGATCACGCGACTGCACGACGATCCGGGCTTCATGGCGGATCTGGAGAAGGCGCGGGCCGAGGTGGCGGCCTCCAAGGCCAAGGGCGCGCCGGAGGGCTGCGGCGCTTAGGGCCCGCTCTCGGCCCCACGGATTTAGCCCCGCGCGACAAACACCACATGGGCCCTCAGCGGATGATCTTCCGCCAGACCCGGATGGTCGAAGTCGCGCGCCGGGTCGTGGACCATGCCGATCCGGCGCATGACGCTCTGCGAGGCCAGGTTCGTGCGCGCCGTGAAGGCGATGATCTCGGGCAGCTTCAGGCGCGTAAAGCCGTAGGCCAGGGCCGCCCTGGCCGCCTCGGTGGCGTAGCCCTGGCCCCAGACCTCGGGATGGAAGCGCCAGCCGATCTCGACCATGTCCGGCATGGCCATCTCGGCCGGGACCCACCAGACACCGGTCATGCCGATCACCCGGGCGTCGCCCTGGCGCTCGACCACCCAGAAGCCGAAGCCGTGCTCGAACTCATGGGCCTGGACGCGATCGACGAAGGCGTCGCTGGCGGCGCGGTCGCGCACCCCGCCCAGCCACGCGCCGGCGTTCATCACGGCGATGGCCTTCCGGTCGGCGTCGACCGCCGGGCGCAGCACCAGGCGGTCGGTCTGGATCATCAGGCCGGACGGCCGTTGGCCAGCGCCGTGTAGAACTCCGGCCGGCGATCGCGGAAGAAGCCCCAGGCGGCGCGGTGCGTCGTCAGGAAGTCCAGATCGAAGGTCGCGCTGACCAGGCCCTCGTCGGCGCGACCCAGCTCGCTGACCAGGTCGCCGCGATGGTCGGCGATGAACGACGAGCCGTAGAAGGTCTGGCCGCCGTTCGGATAGCCGTCCCACGGCTCGAAGCCGATGCGATTGGCGCCGATCACCGGCATGATGTTCGACACCGCGTGGCCCTGCATGGCGCGCCGCCACGGCAGGGCGGTGTCCAGGCTGGGGTCATGCGGCTCGCTGCCGATGGCGGTCGGATAGAACAGGGCCTCGGCGCCCATCAGGGCCATGGCGCGGGCGGCCTCGGGGTACCACTGGTCCCAGCAGACGCCGACGCCCAGGCGGCCGAAACGCGTGTCCCAGACCTTGAAGCCGGTGTCGCCCGGGCGGAAGTAGTACTTCTCCATATAGCCCGGACCGTCCGGGATATGGCTCTTGCGATAGACGCCCAGCAGCGAACCGTCCGCGTCGGCCATGACCAGGCTGTTGAAATAGTGCGGGCCCTCGCGCTCGAAGATCGAGATCGGGATCACCACGCCCAGCTCGCCGGCCAACGGCGCGATGGCCTTGACGACCGGGTGCTCGCGCCACGGATGGGCCTGGGCGAACCAGCGCTCCTCCTGGGCGACGCAGAAGTACGGGCCCTGGAACAGCTCCGACGGCAGGATGACCTGCGCGCCCTTGCCGGCGGCTTCACGGATGAAGTGCTCGGTCTTCTTGAGGTTCTCGGCCAGATCCATGCCGTACGCGGTCTGGATCGCGGCGACGCTGAGCGTGCGGGCCATCAAACGGTCTCCGGCTCTTGTTGGCTGATGCAGTGGAACGACCCGCCGCCGGTCAGGATGGCGGTGGAGGCCAGGCCGATGACCTGGCGCTCGGGGAACAGGCCCTTGATCACCTCGACGGCGAAGGCGCCCGACTCCTCGGCGTAGATCGGCACGATGACCGCCTCGTTGGCGATCAGGAAGTTCATGTGCGAGGCCGGGATCGGCTCGCCGTCCTCGTCCAGGATCTTGCCCGGCGAGGGGATGCGGGCGACCTGCAGCGGGCTGCCGCGGCTGTCGGTCATGCCGGCCAGCAGGCGGGCGGTCTCGGCATAGACCTCGGCGTTCGGATCATCGGCGCCGAAGCCCATCGGGCAGGCCACCACGCCCGGCGCGACGAAGCGAGCCAGGTTGTCGACGTGGCCGTCGGTGTGGTCGTTGAGCAGGCCGTCGCCCAGCCACAGCACCTTCTTCGCTCCAAGAGCGTCAGCCAGCGCCGACGTGGCCGAGGCCTCGTCCCAGCCGCTGTTGCGGTTGTCGTTCAGCAGGCACTGGCGGGTGGTCAGGATGGTGCCGTTGCCGTCGTGGTCCAGGGCCCCGCCTTCCAGGATGAAGCCGTTGCGGACCAGCGGCGCGCCCGAGGCGGCGGCGATCTGCTCGGCGACGATGTCGTCGCCCTCCAGGCTGTACTTGCCGCCCCAGCCGTTGAACTTGAAGCCGGCCGCCGAGGCCGCGCCGCCGGCGTCGACGAAGATCGGGCCGGTGTCGCGCAGCCAGATGTCGCCGAACTGGCCGCGGACGATCTCGACGCTGGTGTCGGACAGCAGGGCGCGAGCGGCGGCCTCGGCCTCGTCGCCGACGACCATCAGGCGCACGCGCTCGCCGCCCGGACCGGCCAGGGCGCGGGCCAGGGCGGCCACTTCCTGTTGAGCCTGCTCAAGGTCTTCCTGCCACAGCTCGGCGTGGCTGGGGAAACCCACCCACATGGCGCGGTGCGGGGCCCATTCGGCGGGGACGGTGACGGTCATCGATAAGCCCATTGAAGGGGTGAAACGCGAAAGGGGGCGCAGATGGCCCCTCCGGCTGATGGGGTCAAGGCCCCTAAGTAGCAAACGCAGATGACAAAGAAAAAGGGCGGCCCCGCAGGACCGCCCTTCTCCCTAGTCGGATGTCAGCGTGACTTAGAAGTCGACGCGGAACGTCACCTGCGCGGTGCGCGGGGCGCCGATGTAGGCGTTCGGTTGGTTGGTCACGCCGTACAGGGTCTTGGTCGCGGCCGAAGCGGCCGTGATCTGAGTGCCCAGGCTGCCGTAGTATTCCTTGTCGAACAGGTTGAAGACGTTCAGCTGAACGTAGGAGTTCTTCAGGACGGTATCGAGCCTGTAGCGGACGTCCAGGTCGAACACGGCGTAACCGTCGACGGCCAGGTCGTTCAGGTCGGTGGCGTAGCGCTTGCCGGTGTACTTGCCCTGGACGCCGAACGAGAACGGACCCTCTTCGTAGTTGATCCGGCCACCGAACATGATCTTCGGGGTCTCGACCAGGCGCTTGCCGTTGATCGGGGCAAAGACGTTGGCGCGGATTTGCAGCGGGTCTTGATACTTGGCGTCCGTGTAGGTCGCCGAACCGGCCACCGACAGTTCGTTCGTGATCTTGCCGCCGATCTGACCTTCGATGCCCTTCACTTCGACCGAGCCCACGTTGCGTTCGCGGTTGGTGTCGGTGTCGGGGTCGTAGGTGCTGACGACGCGGTTCTTGAACTGGGTCTTATAGGCGCTGACCGTGGCGTAGTAGCCCGGCATGTTGAAGCGGTAGCCCACTTCAGCGGTCTTGGTCGCTTCCGGACGGGCGTTCAGCGAGCCGATCGAGCCGTTGGCCAGGCGCTGGACGGTGTAGTAGCTGTCCGTACGCAGAGCCGAGATCTGCTCCGAGTAGCTGCCGTAGAACGTGTTGTGGCTGTCCAGGCGGAACGACACGCCGACGTTAGGCAGGGTCTTCTTGACGGTCGCGTTGTAGGCGAACGGCGCGATGTACTCGTTGGCCGCGTTCTGGCTGGCGAACTTGAGGTTGCCGTTGGCCAGGGTCGCCGACGGCGCCTCGGTCGTGCAGAGCACGTTGCTGGTGCCGTTCTGGGTGTAGCAGAACTGGTTCAGATCGCGGCTGAATTCCTTGCGCTGCAGGCCCAGGGTGATCTCGAACTTGTCGTCGAAGAAGCGACCGCGATATTCGACGGCGATTTGCTTCAGCTCGGCGATCGAGAAGCGGTCACGGAAGCGCAGCAGCGTACCATCGGCGCCCAGGATGCGGTCGCCGCCCCAGGTTTCCTTGCCACCGAACCAGTTCTTCATGAAGCCGGTCGCCTGATCGACATAGCCAGCTTCCGAGGTCTGACGGTGACGACCGCGGTCGTAGGTGTAGGCCAGGCGGAAGGTGTTGTCTTCGTTCAGGCGCCAGATCAGCGAGGTGTTCAGGCCGTAACGACGGGTGTTGGTGTTCGAGGGCGACATGTAACGGACCGAGTCCATGCAGTCGCCGTCGCCGTTCAGGTCGACGCCGCGGTTGGTCGCGCCGATCGTGCCGACCTTACAGCTGGCGAAGGTGGTGGCCCGGCCGACCAGCTTGGCGTCGTATTCGTTGACCGCGACTTGCTGGGTGCCGCCGTTGGCCATCACGTACTGGAACGACGGGTCGAACGTGAAGATCAGGTTGTCGGTCAGCGAGAAGCGCGACTTCAGGCGGATGTTGCCGGTGTTCGACGGATTGATACGGCCGCCCCACCAGGTGCTGGCGTTGGCGTCGGTGTCACGCGTACCGGCGATGGCCGTCGGCTTGATCCAGTCGTAGATGCCGGTCGTGGCCGTCGTGTTGTTGCGGAAGTCGTAGTCCCAGCCGTACTGAGCCGTTTCCGGGATCAGCGACAGGTCGGCGGCGCCGAGCTGGACAGTGTTGTAGTTGAAGTTGCGGTTCAGGTTCCAGTGAGCCGACAGAGCGATGTAGTCGCCCTTCGAGCCGATGTCCTGCCAGATGCGGGCGTTGAACTGCCTCTTCTCGAGGTCGCCAGCGCCGCGGAACTTGTCGTACATGGTGTACGAGGCCGAGGCCCAGGCCTTGGTGCCCCAGGGGCCGAATTCGCCGCTCTGGATCAGGCCGAAGAAGCGGCGATAGTTGAAGCTGCCGTACGAGGCGTCGGCGGTGACGCCGAAGTCCTTGGTCGGCTTCAGGGTGGTGTAGTTGATGACGCCGCCGGTGGCCGAGATGGTCGGGGTGTCGACGTCGGTCTGACCGGTCGTGACGCTGGCCTTGTCGATCAGTTCCGGGTCCAGCTGCTGGTTCGAGTACAGCGCGTAGTTACCGGTGTCGTTCGTCGGGATACCGTCGAAGGTCAGCGAGATGCGGTTACCGTCGAAGCCGCGCAGGCGGATGTTGCCGCCGCTGTTGCCGTACGGGTCGTTGTTGGTGAAGTTCAGGCCCGGGACGCTGTTCAGCGTCTGGATGATCGTCTGGCCGGCAGCCTGACGGCCGATATATTCCTGGGTGATGGTCGAGCGCGACTTCGGCGCGACCTCAGCGACGACGGCGCCGTCGATCGACTTCTGGCCGGCCGCGGTGACGACGACTTGTTCGACGACATCCGTACCCGACGATTGGGCCATCGCCGAGCCGGCAGCGACCAGGCAACCGACCAGAGCGGTCGTCGCCAGGGCGAAATTTCTCATGTTCATCTTGAAGGATCCCCTCATTATTCGACACGCCGGCCTTGAACGGCACGGATGAGCATCGTTGGGGCCGTTTAGCGAAAGTTTTAGAAGGTTTGGTGACGGAAAGGCCACGACCTCCCCCAAACTGTCATAAACGGCGGATAACGCGGAAGAAATGGTCAGATTTTTCTTACTTGGCTAATTAGGCGTCATGGCTATCGCACACGAATCTTCGGCACTTTCGATCGAGTCCCGCGCCTGGCGGCTGACCCTCATCGGGGTCGCCGTGCTGACGCTGGTGCGGCTCGTCGCCCTGTTTTCCACACCTCTTGAGCTGTACCCGGACGAAGCCCAGTACTGGCTATGGTCGCGCGAGCTGGCGTTCGGCTACTTCTCCAAGCCGCCGATGATCGCCTGGCTGATCTGGCTGACCACCCACATCGGCGGCGACGCCGAGCCCTGGGTGCGACTGTCCGCCGCACTGCTGCACGGGGCCGCCGCCTTGGTGATCCATCGCATCGCCAAGAACCTTTACGGAGGCTGGGCCGGCCTGGTCGCCGCGGCGATCTACAGCCTGATGCCGGGCGTCGTGCTGTCCTCGGGCCTGATGGCCACCGACGCGCCGCTGCTGTTCTTCCTGTCCCTGACGATCTGGGCCTATGTCGCCCTGGCCGTGGAGACCGCTCCGCGCCGCTACTTCATCGCCGCCGGCATGGGCGTGGCGCTGGGCTGCGCTTTCCTGTCGAAATACGCGGCGATCTACGTGCTGGGCAGCATCGTCATCCACTACGCGATCTCGAAGCCCGCCCGCGACCGCTGGTGCCCGGCGGCCGCGGTGCTGTTCGTCACCGCCTTCGTCCTGACCCTGGCCCCGAACTTCGCCTGGAACGCCAGCCACCAATTCTCGACGGTCAAGCACACGGCCTCGAACGCCAACTGGGGGGCGCACACCCTGTTCAACTTCCCGGAGCTGATCGAATTCGTCGGCTCGCAGTTCGGCGTGTTCGGGCCCGTGCCGTTCGCGGCGCTGCTGGGCGGCGCGATCTGGCTGGGGATCAGGAAGCGCATGACCTCGCCCGACCTGCTGCTGATCTGCTTCTCGGCCCCGCCGCTGATCATCGTGGCCGGCGAGGCCTTCGTCTCGCGCGCCAACGCCAACTGGGCCGGGGCGGCCTTCGTGGCCGGCTCGGTGCTGGCGGCCGGCTGGCTGCTGCGCTGGAACGCCCGCCGCTGGATGATCGGCGGTCTGGCGCTGCAAGCCGTGTTCGCGGCCTTCTTCATCGCCTGCATGGTCAGCCCCAGGGTGGTCGACGCCACGGGCCTGTCGAACGGCTTCAAGCGGGTGCGCGGCTGGGACCAGACGGTCCAGGCGATCATCGAGCGCTCGCGGGAAGAGACCGCCCTGCGCGGCCCCCTGAGCGCCGTCGCGATGGACGACCGCTTCGTCTACAACGCCGCCGCCTATTACGGCCGCGACTATTTCGGCCAGCCGGGCGCGCCGCCTCTCAGAATGTGGGTGCACGAGGCCTACGCCCAGAACCAGGCGGAGGCGCAGACGCCGCTGGACGCGTCCTACGGCCGCCGCGCCCTGATCGTCAGCCTGGAGGGCGGCTATCGCCCCGAGATCGAGCAGGACTTCAAGGCCCACTCGGGCCTGCAGATCGCCCGCGTGCGGCTGGACAAGAAACGCTCGCGCCGCATCGACCTGTTCATCGCCGAGGGCTTCGCCCCCCTGCCCCGCGACCCGATCACCGGCCTGCCGCCGCAGCCACTGCATCAGGCCCAATAGCCCCCAACCGAGTGTCCCCGCGAAAGCGGGATGGTCGGTGTTTTACGTGGCGCTCACCCTGGAGCATCCGTATTGGCTGGCCAAATGACCGTGCGGCGGACCTCGCCCTTCGACAGGCTCAGGGTGAGGTCCGAATGTGAGCGCGGCGATAACCAGCAACCTCATCCTGAGCTTGTCGAAGGGCGAGGTTGCTGCGCCACCGATCTCTAGAGAGAAACCTCGAACGCCGCCTCGGTCTTGGCCTTGACCTCGTCCACGGTCACGCCCGGGGCCAGCTCGATCAGCTTCACCGGCGCCTTGCCGCGATTGATCTCGAAGACGCCCAGTTCGGTGATCAGCAGATCGACGACCCCGGCGCCGGTCAGCGGCAGCGAGCACGCCTTCAGCAGCTTGGGCGCGCCCGACTTCTCGCAGTGGTCCATGACCACCACCACGCGCTTGACGCCGGCGACCAGGTCCATGGCCCCGCCCATGCCCTTGACCATCTTGCCGGGCACCATCCAGTTGGCCAGGTCGCCGGTCTCCGACACCTGCATGCCGCCCAGGATCGACAGGGCGATGTGACCGCCGCGGATCATGGCGAAGCTGTCGGCCGACGAGAAATACGAGCTGCTATCCAGCTCGATGATCGTCTGCTTGCCGGCGTTGATCAGGTCGGCGTCCTCTTCGCCCTCATAGGGGAAGGGACCCATGCCCAGCATGCCGTTCTCGCTCTGCAGCGTCACGTGCATGCCGTCCGGGATGTAGTTGGCCACCAGGGTCGGGATGCCGATCCCCAGGTTCACGTAGAAGCCGTCCTGCAGCTCCTTGGCGGCGCGGGCCGCCATCTCATCGCGGGTCCAGGCCATTACGCTTGTTCCTTCGCCAGGTTTTCTTTGGGGCGCGTGGTGACGCGCTCGATGCGCTTTTCGAACTTCGCGCCCTTCACCAGATGGTCGACATAGATGCCGGGCGTGTGGATGGCGTCCTTGTCCAGGTCGCCGATCGCGACCAGTTCCTCGACCTCGACGACGGTCTTCTTGCCGGCCGTGGCCATCATCGGATTGAAGTTCCGGGCGGTCTTTCGGTAGATCAGGTTGCCCTCGGCGTCGGCCTTCCAGGCCTTGACGATCGAAAGGTCGGCGGTCAGGCCGCGCTCCATCACGTACATCTCGCCGTCGAACGCGCGGGTTTCCTTGCCCTCGGCCACCAGCGTGCCGTAGCCGGTGCGCGTGAAGAAGGCCGGGATGCCCGCTCCGCCCGCACGGATGCGTTCGGCCAGCGTGCCTTGCGGATTGAACTCGAGCTCCAGTTCGCCGCTGAGGTAGAGCTGTTCGAACAGCTTGTTCTCGCCCACATAGGACGAGACCATCTTCTTGATCTGGTGGTTTTCGAGGAGAATCCCCAGGCCAAAGCCGTCGACGCCGCAATTGTTGGAGATGACCGTGAGGTCCTTCGTCCCCGCCTCGCGGATCGCCGCGATCAGGTTCTCGGGAATGCCGCACAGGCCGAAACCGCCGGCCATGATGGTCATGCCGTCGAACAACAGCCCGGCCAGGGCCTCGACGGCGTCTGTCTTCACCTTGTCGACCATGGTGTCTCCCTATCCCGAACTTGCTAGTTCAGTGCTTGGGCGAACCGTGTCGCCCGAGCCGCGCAGAAATTCAACCCTTGATGAAATTATTTCCGGAAGGGCCGCTTGATGTCCGACGCTAGCACCGGCTCCGTGACGCCTGCCACCCCCAGGAGCGCTTCGGGCGTGCTTCTGGTGCTGGCCCACCCGGCGCTTGAACGCTCGCGCGCCAATCGGGCCCTGGCCAAGGCGGCCAAAGGCCTTTCCGGCGTCACCTTCAAGGACCTGTACGAGAGCTATCCGGACTTCGTGGTCGACATCGAGGCCGAGCAGGCCGCGCTGGTGAAGCACGACGTCATCGCCTTGCAGTTCCCGCTGTACTGGTACTCGACCCCGGCCCTGATGAAGGAGTGGCTGGACCTCGTTTGGCTGCACGGCTTCGCCTATGGCGAGGACGGCGAGGCCCTGAAGGGCAAGCGCCTGTTCGTGGCCTGCACCACGGGCGCCAGCGCCAAGGCCTACCATATGCACGGCTACAACCGGTTCTCGATGGACGAGTTCCTGCGGCCGTTGGAGCAGACCGCGCACCTGTGCGGCATGGAGTGGGAGACGCCGTTCGTGGTTCACGGCGCTTCGGTGAAAGACGACGCGGCCCTCAAGGCCGAGGCTGAGCGCTACAAGGCGCGCGTGGCCTCGTTATCGCCCAAGAACGTGGAGGCGTAGGACGGCATGGAGAACTTCCTCACCCAGACCCTGGTCTATCTGGGCGCGGCCGTCGTCTCGGTGCCGATCGCCAAGCGGCTGGGGCTGGGCTCGGTGCTGGGCTACCTGATCGCCGGCGTGGTCATCGGCCCGTTCGCCCTGGCTTTGGTCGGCGACCAGGCCGACGTCATGAAATTCGCCGAGTTCGGCGTCGTCATCCTGCTGTTCCTGATCGGGCTGGAGGTGCAGCCCTCGATGCTGTGGGACATGCGCAAGGCGATCTTCGGCCTCGGGGGCGCGCAGGTGCTGGGCACGGCCCTGGCCATCGCCGGCGCGTCTCTCGCGCTGGGCCTGCCCTGGCAGACGGCCCTGGCCGTGGGCCTCGTCCTGGCAATGTCCTCGACCGCCATCGTGCTCCAGACCCTCGATGAGAAGGGCCTCAGGCAAGGTCCCGTCGGTCGCGCCGCCTTCGGGGTGCTGCTGCTGCAGGACCTGGCGGTGATCCCGATGTTCGCCCTGCTGCCCCTGCTGGCCACCGGCGCCGCCAATAGCGCCCAGGCCGGCGGCGGCCATGGCGGCGGCAGCCTGGTGGCCGAGCTGCCGATCTGGGCCCAGACCCTGTCGGTGTTCGCCGCCGTGGCGGGCGTGATCGGCGGCGGTCGCTACCTGGTGCGGCCCGTGTTCCGCTTCATCGCCAAGGCCCGCCTGCGCGAGATCTTCGTCGCCGCCGCCCTGCTGATCGTGGTGGCCGTGGCCAGCCTGATGCAGATCGTGGGCCTGTCGCCCGCCCTCGGGGCCTTCCTGGCCGGGGTGGTGCTGGCCGAAAGCGAGTTCCGCCGCGAGCTGGAAAGCGACATCGAGCCGTTCCGGGGCCTGCTCCTGGGCCTCTTCTTCATCACCGTCGGCGCGGGCGTGAACCTGCCGCTGGTCGCCAGCCAGCCCTTGCAGCTGATCGGCATCGTCCTGGGGCTGATGACCCTGAAGCTCTTGGTCATGTACGGCATCGCCCGCCTGTTCGGCGCGCCCAAGCGCGGGGCGCTGGCCGTCGCCACGGCCCTGGCGCAAGGGGGCGAGTTCGCCTTCGTGCTGCTCAGCTTCACCGTCGGCGCGGGCGTGATCGGCGCGCAGCTGGCGGCCCTGCTGACCGCCGCCGTCGCGGTCTCCATGGCCCTGACCCCGGTCGCCATGATCCTGTACGAGCGCGTCGCCGACCTGATGGACGCGGCCATTCCCGACGTCGTTCCCGACACCGGCGACTTCGACGAGGGCGAGCCGGACATCATCATCGCCGGCTTTGGCCGCTTCGGGCAGATCACCGGCCGCCTGCTGACCGCCAACGGCTTCAAGTCGACCATCCTGGACAGCGACATCGAGCAGATCGAGCTGCTGCGCCGCTTTGGCCGCCGGGTGCACTATGGCGACGCCACGCGCCTGGACTTGCTGCGCGCCGCCGGGGCCGAGCGGGCCCGCATGCTGATCGTCGCCCTGGATGACCGCGAGAAGACCGTCGAGCTGGTCGAGACCGCCCGCAAGGCCTTCCCCGACCTGATCATCCTGGCCCGCGCCTGGGACCGCCGCCACGCCTACGACCTCTTGTCCAATGGCGCCGACGCGGTCGAGCGCGAGACCTTCGAGTCGGCCCTGGCCCTGGGTTCGACGGCCTTGCAGAAGCTGGGCTTCCGCGCCCACCGCGCCCATCGCGCCGCCGCCTTCTTCCGCCGCCACGACCGGCGGATGTTCGAGGAGCTGCGCCCGATGTGGGGCCAGGAGGAGGCCTATATCCTGGCCTCGCGCGACGCGGCCCAGACCATGGACCGCCTGCTGGACGCCGACCTGCACCGCATGCGCCCCGGCGACGCCGGCGGGGCCTGGGACACGGCCAGCCTGGACGAGGAACTGCGCGAGCGGGCGCAGAAGGAAGGCACGACCTAGAGCCCTTTCCGATCTGATCGAAACGATCAGTCGGATAAAAAGGGCTCTCAATCAAAGACCTGGAGCATTTCACCGATCCGTTCGGATCGGTGAAATGCTCTAGGCGGCGTCCAGCGCCCGCAGCCAGTCCGACAGGTCGCCGCTGGCGGCCTGCTGCACGCTGGCCCGGGCGGCGGCCGTCGCCCCCTGCCCGCGCGCTTCGCCCGGCGTCATGCCAAAGCGGCTCTTGAAGGCCCGGCTGAAGCTGGACCACACGGTAAAGCCATAGCGCTCGGCCACCTGGGCCATGCCTTGCGACTGCGCCGGGTCCGACAGGGCCTCGAACACCCGGCGCAGGCGACGGTTGCGGATGTGCTCGCTGACCCCGCCCAGCGGCGCGAACAGGCGATAGAGCGAGGCCCGCGAGACCCCGAACCGGCGGCACAGGAGTTCGGCGTCCAGGTCCGGATCGTGCAGATTGGCGTCGATGAAGCGGCGCAGGCGAGCCCGCTGGGTCTCGGCCGCCGCCCGGCGGGTGTCCTCGCCGCGATGGCCCAGGGTCAGGCCGGCCAGCAGGTCGGTGGTGGCCCGGCCAACGCCATAGGCCTCCTCGGGCGCGAGGTCGGGGGCCACGCGCATCAGGCTCTCGGCGTGCGAACGCAAGAGCTGCGCCCCGGCGCTCTCACGGCGCAGGACCAGGCCGTGCAGCGGGTCCAGGTCGATGTCACGGGCGTCGAAGGCGTCGCGCGGCAAGGCCAGGTTGATGTTGGTGCAATGGGCGGTCTGCGACGCGAAGGTGCGGGTCAGGTCCAGCAGGCAGACGTCACCCGTCCGCGCGACGGTCTCGTCGCCGCCGGTGGAGCTGCCAGTGGAGCGGACGTCCTCGCCCTCGACGATGATCTGCACCAGGACCAGCTCCAGCCCCGTGGCGGCGATCTTGCGGCCGTCTCGGCCATAGCCGAACACGCCGCCGCTCATATGCGCCTGGCCCAGCACCAGCGGGCCGATGTTGAAGCTGTTGATGCCCAGATCCGGGCCACGCTCGCCAGCGTCGCCCAGGCGGGTGTCGAACACCGGAGCGATGGCCTCGGCATAGGCGTGCGCGCCCTCGCGGCCCGGCGTGATCCGGGTGCCGGCCTGGAACTGGGGCAGCGAAGACGGCATGCGGCGACTCGGACCAACGACAGGCAAGCCGCAAGCCAGACCCCGAAAGACGGGGATCGTCAACGCCCTGGAATAACGACGTGCGCGGAGTCTCAGATTCATGACCGCCCGTCTCAAAGGCGGGCGCCGCCGTTGCTCCGTCCCCGGCCGGGTTCTACGGGGTCGGCGTGGCGCGAGGCTGACGCATCCATTCCCTTGGCGGCGTTCTCGCGTCGAGCGGATCGGTCCGGTCGGCCCTCCGGTGGGGATATGGCGCGGCCGGACCACCGCGTGAAAAAGCCCAAACCTATAGCGACGCGTGACCCCGCCGGTCCCGCGTCGCTTCTTTATTCGGCCGCCTGCAGTTCGGGAGCCGTCGGCGATCGGAACGCCTCGACGAACGGCGTGGCCAATCCGCCGGTCAGGCTGTGCGGATCGGCGGCGACGGCCCCGAACATCAGGTCCCTGGGCCGCTCGCCGGGGATGTGCAGCGTGCCGAACATCCGGCGCCGGCCAGCCAGGCGGCCAGCCGATGGGCGGCGCCGGCGAAATCGATCACATGTCCGGCCGTCGCCACGTCCGAAAAGTCCCCGTTGAGGAGACCCTCCTTACACGCCGCCCCTCAACTCCCGCTTAATGGGCTGGCTGATCGATCGGCGTCTTGCGGCCGACGCGGCGGAAGAGGTCGGCCAGAGCCTCGAACAGGCCCCTCTCGGACGCGCGGTGATAGATCGAGTCCGCCGCGAAAGCTTCGGTCAGACGCGCGTGAGCCTTGCCCAGGTTATGGTACGGCAGGCGCGGCAGCAGGTGGTGCAGGGCGTGGTAGCGCAGGCCGACCGGGGCCCACAGCGCCGACGCCAGGTTCGGCGGCGGCACGTTGACCGAGTCCAGGAACTGCTCGTCCAGGGTCATCTTGCCGCCGTCATTGTCCCAGTGGTGGGCGACCAGGGTGCGGGCCTGGTTGACGAAGGTGGCGACGGCGAAGATGGCCAGGCCGGTCAGCACGAAACGCAGCGGCAGCCAGCCCATGACCGTGGCGGCGATCACCGCCCACGACCACAGCCAGCAGGCCACGTCCTGGGCGATCCAGCCGGCGCGCCAGCGGTGCAGGTCCTCGCGCACGAAGTCGGGATTGATCATCAGGGCCGACAGCTTGGCGCGCACATAGACCCGTAGCGGCGGGACCACGAACGACAGCGGGATCAGGATCGCCGAGCGCAGGATCACGCCCAGCGGGGCCAGCAGGGCCACGAACAGGAACACCGCCAGCTTCAGCGGCGTGAAGCGCGACAGCGGCAGGTATTCCGGGTCCAGCGCCGTGCCGAAGCGGTCCTTGATGTGGTGGATGTTGTGCACGCCCTCGTACATGAGGGAGGGCGTCATCAGCGGCATGCCGACCAAGATGTTCCAGCCCGCCAGGAAGCCCGGCGTCTCGTCGGCCCGCAGGTGGGTCAGTTCGTGGATGAAGGACAGGGCGCGGTAGAGGGCCAGCACGCTGACCAGGCCGGCGACCAGGCCGAGGGCCAGATTGCCCGTCGTCGCGGCGACGAACAGGCCGCCCCACATCAGGGCGACCGAGATCACCAGGTCGATCCAATAGACGGCCGCGTTCGGCGTCATCAGGTCCTCGGTCAGGCCATAGGCCTGCTTGGTCAGACTGATTTCGCTCGCTTTCGTCACTTCAAGCCTCGCGCACGACGTCAAAGCCCGTCATCGACGGGCTTTGGCTTCTAATAGCCGGGGCGTGGCGATCGCCGAAACCGCATACGCTTTCGGCTGCCACGCCCCCCGAAGTCCGACGAATTGGCGACGGCGCGAGGGAAAAGCAACCGTTTGTCTGCTCGTAAGGGCGAGAGGTCGCACCTTAAAGACCCTCTCCCCAAGGGAGAGGTGTCGGCTCGAAGAGACGACGGAGAGGGAAGAGGCCGGCTCGCCCGTCCTTCCCCCTCCGGCCTTCGGCCGCCTCCCCCGCTGGGGGAGGATCTTACGTCAGCGGCCGCAGGATGATCTCGACCCGGCGGTTCTGGGCGCGGCCGGCGGCGGTGGCGTTGTCGGCGATCGGCTGGCGCGAGCCCATGCCGGCCACGAACACGCGGTCGGGCATCACCCGGCCCTGACGGGTCAGGTAGTCGGCCACGGCGCTGGCGCGGCGCTCCGACAGGCCCTGGTTGTAGTCGGCGCCGCCGCTCGAGTCGGCGTGTCCCACCACGTCGATCGTGGTCTGCGGATAGGCGTTCAGCGTGCGGGCCACGTCGTCCAGCACGCGGGTGAACTGCGGCTGCACGTCCGACCTGTCGACGGCGAACGTCACGTCGCTGGGCATGACCAGCACGATCTGGTCGCCGTTGCGGCGGATCATCACGCCCGAGGTTTCCAGGCTGCGACGCAGGTCGGCCTGCTGGCGGTCCATGTAGTTGCCGGCCGCGCCGCCGGCCAGCGCGCCGATGCCCGCGCCGATCAGCGCGTTCTTGCGGCCCTGCTCGCCCTTGTTGGTGTTGGTCAGGTAGCCCAGCAGCGCGCCGCCCGCCGCGCCGGCCAGCACGCCGGTCCCGGTGTTGTTGCGGACCGGCATGCCCGTATAGGGATCGGTCGTCGTGCAGGCGGCCAGCGCGCAGGCGCTCACCAGCATGGCCGTCAAAGCAGTCTTGCGCATCCTACGCCCCTTTGCTGTAGATCAAGGTCAAACGGGCAAACGCCCTTCTTATGGTCAAGTTCCAATACCGCGCCTGACGCCAGGATGAACGGCCTTCGTTTCGTCCCGGCGACGGTGTAGTAAGAATGAGCTTACTAATTCCAAGGCAGCCAGAAGTGTCCACGTCCGCCATCGATCCGATCTCGTTCACCCTCTACAGCAAGGACTTCCCGCGCTTCGCCCAGGAGCTGGGCGCCTCGTTCGAGCGCTACGGCTTCGCCGTGCTGTCGGAGTATGACATCCCGCAGGACCGCATCGACGCGGCCATCGCCGACACCAAGGCCTTCTTCGCCCTGCCCGAAGAGACCAAGACGCAATATGCCGGGGTCAAGGGCGGCGCGCGCGGCTACATCCCGTTCGGCGTCGAGACCGCCAAGGGCGCCGCGCACCACGACCTGAAGGAATTCTGGCACATGGGCCGCGAGCTGCCGCCCGGCCACCGCTTCCGCGCCACCATGGCCGACAATGTCTGGCCGGCCGAGATCCCGGCCTTCAAACACGACGTCAGCTGGTTCTACAACGCGCTCGACACCATGGGCGGCAAGGTGCTGGAGGCGATCGCCGCCTACTTGAAGCTGGACCGCGACTTCTTCAAGCCGACCGTCGAGAACGGCAATTCGGTGCTGCGCCTGCTGCACTATCCGCCGATCCCGCTGGACGTCACCGGCGTGCGCGCCGGCGCCCACGGCGACATCAACACCATCACCCTCTTGATGGGCGCGGAAGAAGGCGGCCTGGAGCTCTTGGACCGCAACGGCGACTGGTTGCCGATCAACCCGCCCCCGGGCTGCATCGTCATCAATATCGGCGACATGCTGGAGCGCCTGACCAACCACGTCCTGCCCTCGACCATCCACCGCGTGCAGAACCCGCCGCCCGAGCGTCGCCACCTGCCGCGCTACTCGACGCCGTTCTTCCTGCACTTCGCGTCGGACTACGAGATCAAGACGCTGCCCAACTGCATCACGCCCGAGAACCCGGACCGCTATCCGGAGTCGATCACCGCCGACGAATTCCTCCAGCAGCGCCTGCGAGAGATCAAACTGGCCTAAAGGGCCTCTCAGCCTCCGGAAGAGGATTGCGCGCTCGCCCCGGCGCCATGGTCGCGGGCGCGGAGATCCCGGCCTTTGGCCTGGGCGGCTTCTATGTCGCGGTGCGCAGCTTCGAGGCGCCGCCGCCGGGCGTTGACCGGCTCTTCTTCGCGATTTTCTTCAACACCCTCTATCTGGCCGTCGTGACGCTGCTGGTCGTGTTGGCCTTGTCGAGCCGGGGCGCAGGCCAACCGCTGCGGCGAGCCTGCGCGCCTCCGGGCTATTTAGCGATCCGCAGCGCCGAGATCTCCTGGGCGATCGACTTGAAGGTCGTCTTCAGCTCCGAACCGGTCGCCGGGAAGAAGACGTTCTCGGCCTTGCTCGCGCAGTACTGCAGCATGCTCTTGGCGTCGGCGTCGTTGACGTCGAAACCGACCGTGTAGATGGTCAGGCCGTACTTGGTCTTCTTCATCTCGTCGCACATCTTCTTGGTCTGCGAGAAGGGGTCGCCGTTGGTGGCGTTGCAGTTGATGTGGTCGGCGTTGCTGCCGCTGCCGCTGCCGGCGTCCCTGGCGATGACGCCGTTGCAGTACGGCGTGTTGAACGCGCCGTCGGTCATCAGCACCACGACCTTCATCAGGTCCTTGGTCAGGTAGGCGGCGGGGCGCTGCGAGGCGTTGGGCCACATGTAGCCGAAGCTCGGCGAGACCATGTACCAGCCCCAGGCGAAGCCGATCTGGCCGGCGGTCGAGCCGCCGACCGCCAGGGCGTTGATCTGGGACTTCAGCGCGGTCTTGTCGCTGGACAGCGGCGTGATGGTCGCGGTCGGACAGGGGTTGGCCGAATTGCTGTCGTCCTTGGTCGTCGGATAGTTGGTCCCGACCAGCGCGGTGCTGGGCGCGACGTCGGTATAGGCGTTCGCACCGGTCCGCTCGCTGACGCAGGTGCTGAGGTCGCGCTCCTCGGCGGTGCCGCTGGCGCTGGTGAAGGCCAGGACCTTGCAGCCCGGATTGGTGCTCCTCTCGCAGGTGGCCAGGCCGCCCGAGCTGTAGGCGTTGGTGTTCGAGGTGTTGGCGTCGATCGTGAACGTGTTCGTCGTCACCGACTTCACATTGTAGGTCTTGCCGTTCAGCGCGGTCATGCCCACGACGCCCGAGAACGAGATCTGGTCGCCCGTGATGAAGCCGTGGCCGTTCGAAGTCACCACCGCCTGGTTGGCCTTGGTGACGCCGGAGATCACGCGCGCGGGCACCGGCCCACGGGCGACGTCGGCATAGCTGCCGACATTGACGCCGACCGAATACGGCACGATCGCCACCTTCGAATAGAACGGCGCCTGGACGTCGCGGACGATGATGTCCACCAGGTCGGACGAGGCCGTCTTCAGGTCGGTGATCCGTGAGCCGGACATCGAGCCGGTGATGTCCAGCACCACGGCCACTTCCAGGTCCTTGGACGAGCGCACGACGTCCGACGTCGCCACGACGTCGAAATTGGCCCCGGTCCACAGGTTGGCGATGATCGGCTTCAGCGTGCCCGAAGCCGTGCCGATCACGTGGTTGGTCGCGCCGTTTTTGAAGCTGGCGTTCGAGGCGGTCAGGCCCAGGTTCAGGCCGGCGATCTCGGCCACGAAGGCCGGGTCGCCGATCGCTTCCAGCTCGGCGTCGGTCGTGGCGGTCGAGCGGGCGGCCATCAGGGTGGCGGCGTCCAGGGCGTCCTGCATCTGGCGGCGCTGCAGGCCGATGCGACCCAGGTCCACCAGGGCGAAGACCAGCACCGATAGCGGGATGGCCAGCAGGGCGAACTGCACGGCGATCGCGCCGCGCTGGTCGCGCCGCAAACGGCCGCCAAAGGCGCTGGCGCCTTGGCTCAGGCGTCGGATGAGACGGCTCAGGGTCGACATGGGCGGATCCGGACGAGGTTTTTCGACCTGAATGTCGCCCAGGAGGGTGAACAAGCCGGAAATGAGGTTGGTGAACGGCCACGCTCGCCCCCCTCGACTCTGGCCCTCGACTCTGGCCTTCGACTCTCGGCGCGCCTGCGGCTAAACAGCGCCCATGCCGTTCACCGCCACCGTCCTGACCATGTTCCCCGAGGCCTTTCCCGGCCCGCTCGGCGTCTCGATGATCGGGACCGCCTGGAAGGAACAGGACCTGTGGCGTTTGGAAACGCTGGACATTCGGGCCTTTTCCAAGGATAAGCGCGGCTTCCTCGACGACACCCCCGCGGGTGGCGGCGCGGGAGCCGTGCTCAAAGCGGACGTTATCGCCTCGGCGCTCGATAGTCTCGAGCTGGGCGGACGGCCGCTTTTGTACATGAGCGCCCGGGGCAGGCCCCTGACCCAGGCGCGCGTTCGTGAATGGTCCAAGACGCCTGGCGTCGTGGTGCTGTGCGGCCGCTTCGAGGGGGTGGACCAGCGGGTGCTCGACGCCCGCGGGTTCGAGGAGGTCTCGGTCGGAGACGCGGTCCTTGCCGGTGGCGAGGCGGCGGCGATGGTCGTGATCGAGGCGTGCGTTCGACTGGCCCCGGGTGTGCTGGGGAATATCGAGAGCACGCTGGAGGAAAGCTTCGAGGACGGCCTCCTGGAGCATCCGCAGTACACCAGGCCGCGGACGTTCGAAGGACGGGATATCCCCGAGGTGCTGCTGTCGGGCGATCACAAGCGGATCGCTCAGTGGCGGTCCAGTATGCGTGAAGAGACGACTCGCGAGCGGCGACCCGACCTCTGGGAAACGCATCTCGCCAATCAACAGGCAAAAGGCGGCCCGAAAACGGGTAAGCCCAAAGGAGAATAGACCATGGCGATCAACATCGTCGCTCAGCTCGAGCAAGAAGAAGCGGCCCGTCTGCTGGCCATCCGCGCGATCCCGGAATTCCGTCCCGGCGACACCCTGCGCGTCAACGTGAAGATCAAGGAAGGCGAGCGCGAGCGCGTTCAGGCCTATGAAGGCGTCTGCATCGCCCGCGCCGGCACGGGCGTCCACGAGAGCTTCACGGTTCGCAAGATCTCGTTCGGCGAAGGCGTGGAGCGTCTGTTCCCGCTGCTGTCGCCGAGCATCGAAAGCATCGAAGTCAAGCGTCGCGGCGTCGTCCGCCGCGCCAAGCTGTACTACCTGCGCGACCGTCGCGGTAAGTCGGCCCGTATCGCCGAGCGTTCGGGCGGCCCGAAGGCTTCGACCGAAGCCTAAGCTTTCGGACCTTCGACATGAACGAGGCCCTGGCGGAAACGCCGGGGCCTTTTTCGTTGCGCGCCCAGTCCGCTTGGAGAGCCGATGCAGCTTTCCTCGACAGGTTTGACATCGTCAGGGCGAACGGCCAGATTCTCTCCATGGCAGCGCATCTTAACATTGCGGACTTTGGCCGCGAGGTCGCTGAAAAGGCGAAGGCCTTCGATGGCGATGTCACGCCAGACCTGGTCTACGTGTATGAGGATGCCGACTCCGCCAACAATGGCGCGCTGATCGTCCAAGTCGCGGCAAAGCGCTCTGGCGATCGTGAGGCTTGGACGCGACAGCGCCTCCGGTTTTCACAAGCGGTTCGCGATCTCTTGCTAATGCACGGGGACGATCGGTTTCCCATTGTTCAGATCTTCGCGCCCGAGGAATGGGCCCGACGGAATGGCTGACCCGCAGGGCTTGTTTTCGACCGCGCGCCTCTTGCTTGGTCAATCAAACAAGGGCGCTCCAAACCAAGCTCGTCTTCGCCGCGGCGTTTCTACCGCCTATTATGGGCTCTTCCACTCCGCACTTCGTAGCGCGAGCGACGCGCTTGTCGGGTTCAACGGCCGCAATCACCCACGCTACGAAACCATATATCGATCGTTTCAACATCGACTGATGAAAGACAACTGTCTTGCAGTCGATAAACCGGCGTTAGGCGCCCGCGCTGCAAAGGCCATGGGCGCCAATCGCGTCTCGCAAGAAATCCGAGACTTCGCCAGCGCTTTCGTCGCTTTGCAGGAACGACGTCATTGGGCGGACTACTCGCCCTCCGGCAAAATAACCAGGTCAGAGGCGCTCGATCTTATCGATCAAGCCGAGTTCGCCGCTGCACAGTTGAAAGCCGCCGATCGCAACGAACGACAGAACTTCTTGGCATTTCTTATGCTTGGCGTGCGCGAATAGGCCTTTCACGGGACCTGACGCGATCCCGCCGGATCAAGGCGCCTTATCGCGGCTGGATCAGGCGCGTGTTTCCGCGACCGGGCGCAGGTGCGCAAGATCGCCGCTTTCCGCGACTGGGTGCTGGCCCGCGCCGCCGCCGCGCCGCTGGAGGCGCCCGCTGCCTCACCGCCGGCGCAGCCTCTAATAGTCAAGCCTAGGTGCGACCGCACCTTCTTGACAAAACCCCGTTCCGTGAGAAGGTTAATTCACCCCCGACCAAGGCCGGGCTTCCAGACCGTCTTCTTTCTAGCGGACGGCCCTCTTCGGGAAGGCGACATCGGCCCCCGAAGGCTGAAAATGATGCTAGGGCGCGCCGAAACCACTGGCGCGCCCTATGTCGTTTTGGATCGCGCCCTGGAATGTGATGCCCTTTCGTGGGGATCGGGCGACACAGAACGCAAGAATTTGGCCCCGGAGCCCGCCGCCACTGGATTTTGGCGCACGATCCGCCCTATATCCCCGCCATGTCCGGCAAAACCCTTTACGACAAGATCTGGGACGCCCACGTCGTCAACGAAACCGACGGCGAGGCCATCCTCTATATCGACCTGCACCTCATCCATGAGGTCACCACCCCGCAGGCCTTCGCCGGCCTTCGCGCAGCCGGTCGCAAGGTGCGCCGGCCCGATCGCACCCTCGCCGTCGCCGACCACAACATCCCGACCGAGGGCCAGGCCCTGGGCGTCGACGCCGTGCAGGACGAGGAAGCGCGCCTGCAGCTGAAGACCCTGGCCCGCAACGTCGCCGACAACGGCATCGAATTCTTCCCGATGGGCGACATCCGCAACGGCATCGTCCACGTGGTCGGTCCCGAGCAGGGCCGCACCCAGCCGGGCATGACCATCGTCTGCGGCGACAGCCACACCTCGACCCACGGCGCCTTCGGGGCCCTGGCCCACGGCATCGGCACGTCCGAGGTCGAGCACGTGCTGGCCACCCAGACCCTGCGCCAGAAGAAGGCCAGGAACATGCTGGTCCGCGTGGACGGCCAGCTGGCTCCGGGCGTGACCGGCAAGGACATCGCCCTGGCTGTGATCGGCGAGATCGGCACCGCCGGCGGCACCGGCTATGTCATCGAGTTCGCCGGCCAGGCCGTGCGCGGCCTGTCGATGGAGGGCCGCATGACCCCTCTGCAACCTGACCATCGAGGGCGGCGCCAAGGCCGGCCTGGTGGCCCCGGACGACAAGACCTTCGCCTATATCCAGGGCAAGCCGTCGGCCCCCAAGGGCGCGGCCTGGGACATGGCCGTCTCCAGCTGGAAGACCTGGTTCACCGACGAGGACGCCACGTTCGACCGCACCGTGGTCATCGATGGCGCGGCCCTGGTTCCGATGGTCACCTGGGGCACCAGCCCTGAGGACGTCATCCCGGTCACCGGCAACGTTCCGGATCCCGAAAGCTTCGCCACGCCCGACAAGCGCGCGGCCGCGCACCGGGCGCTCGATTATATGGGCCTGACCGCGGGCCAGCCGATCTCGGACGCCAAGATCGACCGCGTCTTCATCGGCTCGTGCACCAACAGCCGCATCGAGGACATGCGCGCCGCCGCCGCCGTGGTGCAGGACGCCTTCCTGCACGGCCGCCTGGTGGCCCCGCACGTCAAGGCCATGGTCGTGCCCGGCTCGGGCCTGGTGAAGGAACAGGCTGAAGCCGAAGGCCTGGACGCCATCTTCAAGGCCGCCGGCTTCGACTGGCGCGAGCCCGGCTGCTCGATGTGCCTGGCCATGAACCCCGACAAGCTGGCTCCGCAGGAGCGCTGCGCCTCGACCAGCAACCGCAACTTCGAAGGCCGCCAGGGCCGCGCCGGCCGCACCCACCTCGTCTCCCCCGCCATGGCGGCGGCGGCGGCGATCGCCGGGCGCCTGACCGACGTGCGCACCTTCCTGGAGGAGACCGCCTGATGAAGGCCTTCACCCGCCTCGACGGCTGCGCGGCTCCGCTGGAGCTGGCCAATATCGACACCGACCAGATCATTCCCAAGCAGTTCCTCAAGACCGTGGAGCGCGAGGGGCTGGCCAAGGGCCTGTTCTACGACTTCCGCTTCGACGGCGAGGGGAACGAGATCAGCGACTTCGTGCTGAACCGGCCGGAGTACAAGAACGCGTCCGTGCTGATCGCCGGCGACAACTTCGGCTGCGGCAGCTCGCGCGAGCACGCGCCGTGGGCGCTGATGGACTTCGGGATCATGTGCGTGATCTCGACCAGCTTCGCCGACATCTTCAACAACAACTGCTACAACAACGGCCTGCTGCCGGTGGTGGTGACGCCCGACGAGCTGGCCGCCCTGATGGACGAGGCCAAGGGCGGCAACCACATGGTCAGCGTCGACCTGGACGCCCAGACCGTCGTCTCGCCCTCGGGCAAGGTCATCCGCTTCGACATCGATCCCGTCCGCAAGGAAAAGATGCTCAAGGGCCTGGACGCCATCGGCGAGACCCTGCAGCACGGCGGCGACATCGACGCTTTCGAGAGCAAGCGCGCGATCAGCCAGCCCTGGCTGGAGGCGTAGGAGGTCCGCCCTCGTCCTTCGACAAGCTCAGGATGAGGGCTACTGTTGCATCAGTCGAATTCCTCATCCTGAGCCTGTCGAAGGACGAGGAATTCGCCCCACCGCCCTGAGACCTTCGCGCCCATGACCCTCATCCTCGCCGGTTCGATCCGCTTCGCGCCCGAGCGCCTGGCCGAGCTGCGACCGCACCTGGCCGCCCAGGTCGAAGGATCGCGCGGCGAGCCGGGCTGCCTGGCCTATGCCCTGTCCGAAGACCCGCTGGACCCCGGCCTGATCCGGGTCTTCGAACACTTCACCGACCCGGCGGCGTTGGAATTCCATCGCGCCAGCCCGCATATGGCGGCGTGGCGCGCGGCCTGCGCCGCGCTTGGCGTGCACGACCGCCGCATGTCCTCCTTCGACGTTTCCGACTATCGCGAGATCTAAGATGGCTACGCTTCTCCTCCTGCCCGGCGACGGCATCGGCCCGGAAGTCTGCGCGGAGGTGCGCCGCGTCGCGGCCGCCCTCACCCCGGACCTGACGGTCGAGGAAGCCCCCTATGGCGGCTCCAGCTACGACGCTCACGGGACGCCGCTGCTCGATGAGGTCCGCGACCAGGCCATCGCCAGCGACGCGGTGCTGATGGGCGCGGTCGGCGGTCCGCAGTGGGCCAACGCTCCGCGCCACCTGCGCCCCGAAGCCGGCCTGCTGGGCCTGCGCAAGGCGATGAACGTCTATGCCAACCTGCGCCCGGCCTATTGCTTCGAGGCCCTGGCCGGCGCCTCCAGCCTGAAGACCGAGCTGGTCTCGGGCCTGGACATCATGTTCGTGCGCGAACTGGTCGGCGGCGTCTATTTCGGCGAGCCGCGCGGCATCGAGACCCTGGCCGACGGCCAGAAGAAGGGTTTCGACACCGCCGTCTACACCACCAGCGAGATCGAGCGCGTCGGCCGCGTGGCCTTCGAACTGGCGCGGGGCCGGACCAACAAGGTCCACTCGGCCGAGAAGTCGAACGTCATGGAGTCGGGCCTGCTGTGGAAGCAGGTGATCACCGAGCTGCACGCCCGTGAATACTCGGACGTGCAGCTGGAGCACATCCTGGCCGACAACTGCGCGATGCAGTTGGTCCGGGCGCCCAAGCAGTTCGACGTCATCGTCACCGACAACCTGTTCGGCGACATTTTGTCCGATGCGGCGGCCATGCTGACCGGCTCGCTGGGCATGCTGCCCTCGGCCGCCATCGGCGATCCCAACACGCCGGGCCTGTACGAGCCCATCCACGGCTCGGCCCCCGACATCGCCGGCAAGGGCCTGGCCAATCCGCTGGCCGCCATCCTGTCGTTCGAGATGGCCCTGCGCTGGTCGCTGAAGCAGGTCGAGGCCGCCGACGTGCTGTTGGCCGCCGTCAAGAAGACCCTGGACCAAGGCGCCAAGACTCGCGACCTGGGCGGCGCGCTAAGCACTGTTCAAATGGGTGACGCCGTTATCGCAAATATTCACAATTAACAGAACCTTGTTCTTTGCAAATTTTGCAATGGGTTCTTAAGGATAATCGTCGATTTCCTGACACATCTCATGTGTGTGTCAGGGATTCGGCGACATGTCTTTTAGGGACCTGAAGATACCCGCAAAACTTGGCGTTGCATTCTGCGCCGTCATTCTGGCCTCGGCGATTTCTTCAGCCCTGGTTTTCAGCAGCCTCAAGCGTATCGACGAGTCGATGATCTCGACCCAGCGCAGCCTCTCCCTGGCCGCCCAGGCCGAGGAGATCATGGCGCTGGTGCTGGAACAGCAGAACGCCCTGCGCGGCTACGTGATTATGAGCGATCCGAAGTTCGCCCAGACCTACGCCGACGCCAAAGACAAGTTTGACGACCGTCTCGACGCCTTCGAGGCCAAGACCACCGTTCCCGAACAGAAGGCCCGGGTCCAGCGCCTGCGCGCGGCGATGACGACCTGGCGCAAGACCATCGGCGAGCCGGCCATGGCCCTGATGGCCGATCCGGCCACGGGCCGCGAGCAGGCCGGCCAGCTGACCGGCAAGAAGAGCCTGACCGAGATCCGCGCGATCCAGAAAGCGCTGCTGACCGCCGCCCAGGAGCGGGTGGCCAAGCGCGCCGAGGAGGCCAAGACCGCCCAGGGCCTGGCCCACTGGTCGCTGCTGATCGGCGGCGGCGCCGCCGTGATCATCGCCGGCCTGATGGGCTGGCTGCTGTCCAGCGCCATCGGAAAGCCCGTCGCGGCCATGGCCGCCGCCATGCGCCGGCTTTCCGCCGGCGACAACGCCGTCGAGGTTCCCGCCGCCGGCCGCCAGGACGAGGTCGGCCAGATGGCGCAGGCCGTGGCCCACTTCAAGGACGCCGCAATCCAGAAGCTGCGGGTCGAGGCCGAGGCCTCTGCTCACCGCGCCGCCGTCGAGACCGAGCGCGGCGCCAACGAGGCGGAAAAGGCCGAGATCGCCCGCAGCGACGCGGTCAATATCGCCGCCCTCACCGAGGCCCTGGACCGCATGGCCGGCGGCGACCTGACCCACCGCATCACCATCGCCTTCTCGCCCAAGGCCGAGAGCCTGAAGACCAATTTCAACGCCGCCGCCGACCGCATGCAGCAGGCCCTCCGCGCCATCAATGTCGCGACCGGCGGCGTCAACAGCGGCGCCGACGAGATCGCCGAGGCCTCCGACAACCTCTCGCGCCGCACCGAGCAGCAGGCCGCCAGCCTGGAAGAGACCGCCGCCGCGCTGGACCAGATCACCGCCACCGTCCGCAGGACGGCCAGCGGCGCCCAAGACGTCTCGGCCCTGGTCGTCCAGGCCCGCGCCGGCGCCGAGACCTCCGGCCGCATCGTCGACCAGGCCGTCTCGGCCATGAGCGAGATCGAAAACAGCTCGGCCCAGGTCAACCAGATCATCGGCGTCATCGACGAGATCGCCTTCCAGACCAACCTGCTGGCGCTCAATGCCGGGGTGGAAGCCGCGCGTGCGGGTGAGGCCGGTCGCGGCTTCGCCGTCGTCGCGCAGGAAGTCCGGGCCCTGGCCCAGCGTTCGGCCGACGCGGCCAAGGAGATCAAGACCCTGATCTCGACCTCGACCCAGCAGGTCGGCGCGGGCGTGGACCTGGTGGCCCAGACCGGCGAGGCCCTGCGCGCCATCGTCGGCCAGGTCGCCTCGATCGACGCCCTGGTCAAGGAGATCGCCGCCTCGGCCCAGGAGCAGTCCACCGGCCTGCACCAGGTCAATGTCGCGGTGAACCAGATGGACCAGGTCGTCCAGCAGAACGCCGCCATGGTCGAGGAAGCCACCGCCGCCAGCCACGCGCTGAAGGGCGAGGCCGGCGAGCTGTCGGTGCTGGTCGGCCGCTTCCAGGTCGGTCCGGCCGAGGCTCAGAGCCGCCGCCGCGCGGCCTAGGCGCCTTTCGCTGAACAGCGTTCACGTACTAGGCTCCTCCCAACGATAAAAGCTGGGAGGGGCCGATGACGCCGGGCCTGATGCAGACGACGCCGCTGATGATCAGCGGCATCCTGACCTATGCGGCCCAGGCCCATGGCGCGCGCGAGATCGTCTCGCGCCGGATCGACGAACCGGTCCATCGCTACGACTATGCCGGCCTGGCCCGTCGCACCGCGCAGCTGGCCCACGCCTTGCGACGGCTGGGCGTCAAGGCGGGCGACCGGGTCACGTCGCTGGCCTGGAACACCCACCGGCACCTGGAGCTGTTCTACGCCGTCCCCGGCCTGGGCGCGGTGCTGCACACGGCCAACCCGCGCCTGTTCGACGAGCAGATCGTCTACACGGTCAACCATGCGCAAAGCGGCGTCCTCTTCTACGACCGCAACTTCGCGGCCCTGGTCGAGCGGATCCGCCCGCAGCTGACCACGGTGACGACCTTCGTCATGCTGGCGAGCGACTACGAGACCCTGATCGCCGGCGAGCTGGAGACGATCGACTGGCCGGTCTTCGACGAGAACGCCGGGGCCTTCCTCTGCTACACCTCGGGCACGACGGGCGATCCCAAGGGGGTGCTGTATTCGCACCGCGCCGTGGTGCTGCACGCCATGGCGGGCGGGCTGAACAGCGCGTTCGGCTTCACCGCCTTCGACGTGGTGATGCCCTGCTCCAGCCTCTACCACGCCACCGCCTGGGGTCTGCCGTTCAGCGCGCCGATCTGCGGGGCCAAGCTCGTTTTGCCCGCCGACAGGATGGACGGCGCCAGCCTGCACGAGCTGATCCAGGGCGAGGGCGTCACCTTCACCGGCGGGGTGCCGACCATCTGGACTCTGTACCTGGACTGGCTGGACAAGGCGGGCCAGCGGCCGGACAGCCTCAAGCGCGTCGTCATCGGCGGCAGCGCCGTGCCGCGCGCCATGGCCGAGGCGTTCAAGCGGCTGTACGGCGTCCAGACCCTGCAGATCTGGGGCATGACCGAGACCTGCCCGATCGGCGTCGTCGCCACGCCCACGCCCGCCCTCGCCGCCCAGGGCGAGGAGGCCATGGACGAAGCCCTCTGGACCCGCCAGGGCCGCCTGCAGTTCGGCATCGAGCTGCGCGTCGAGACCGAGGACGGCATTGAGGCCCCCTGGGATGGCGAGACCTCCGGCGCCCTCTTGGTGCGCGGCCCGTGGGTGGTGCGGCGCTACTTCAAGAAGGAGGCCGACGCCGCCCGCGCCGACGGCTGGTTCGACACCGGCGACATCGCCACCCTCGACGCCAACGGCTTCATGCGCATCACCGACCGCCAGAAGGACGTCATCAAGTCCGGCGGCGAGTGGATCAGCTCCATCGACCTGGAAAACGTCGCCGCCGGCTGCCCCGGCGTGAAGATCGCCGCCGTGGTGGGGGTGCCGCATCCCAAATGGGAGGAGCGCCCGCTGCTGGTCATCGAGGCGCACGAGGGGTCAGCGGTCTGCAAGGCCGACGTGCTGGCGTATCTCGCGCCCCGGATCGTCAAATGGTGGACGCCCGACGACGTGGTGTTCGCCGCCGTGCCGCTGACGGCCACGGGCAAGATCGACAAGAAGGTCCTGCGCGAGACGTGGAAGGGGCATTTGGTGGGGGTTTAGCGCCCCCTCCTGCCCCGCCTGCGGGGGAGGAGGACCGCTGCGGATACGCAGCGAGACGGAGGGGCGCTCTACAGCTTCAGCCGCCGCGCCGGCAGCAGGTTGGCCTGGGTCCACAGCACCATCTCGCCGTAGCCCTCTTCGGCGGCATAGAGCTCGCCGCGCCGCGGGATGATCCAGCCCAGGTCACCCGGCCCCGTGGCCCTCAGCGTGACCGTCATGCGTCTTCCTTGGCCTCGACCAGCGCCTTCAGCTTGGCCAGGTCCCGCGCCACGGCGGCCGCGTCGCGGGCGAAGGCGGCGTCGTCGAACATGCCGGGCGGCCGGTAGAGGGTCATCACCACCTCCGCGCCCTCGCCGTTCGCGACCACCCGCAGCGGCATGTAAAGCTGCGTCCCGTCGGCCAAGGTCACCCAGTGGTCGAGAATGCCGTAGTCATTGGCCGGCGAGAACTTCACATGCACGTCGCCGCCAGGACCGTGGGCGATCCACTGCTCTCCATCGGGGTCGCCATCCCTGGTCAGCCCCGAGGCCAGGCCCGCCGCCCATTTGGTGAAGCTCTCGGGCTCATGGGTGAAGGCATAGACCTCGTCGGCCGACTTGTGGATCCGGATGCTGATGTGCCGGGACTCGAACATGCGCGCTGCTCCGCCGTCATCTGGGACGCCCATCTGACGACGGCTGCAGCGCGTCATGCAAGGCCTCAGCGCTCGCTATCGAGGTGGTTCATCATCGCCTCGGCGTACCGCGCGCCCGCCACGGCCTCGCTCGGCACCGCGGCCTCGATGGCCGCCAGGTCTGTAGGCGTCAGGTTGACCTCCAGCGCGCCCAAGGCCTCGGTCAGGCGATCCCGCCGCCGGGCGCCGATCAGCGGCACGATGTCGTCGCCGCGCGAGGCGACCCAGGCGATGGCGGCCTGGGCCGTGGTCACGCCCTTCTCCTGCGCCACCGCGCCCAGGGCCTGGACCAGCTTCAGGTTGGCGTCCAGGTTGTCGCCCTGGAACCGGGGGCTGTGGGCGCGGAAGTCGCGGCCGACATTTTCCGAGCGCTGCTTGGTCCAGTGGCCGCTGATCAGGCCGCGCGACAGCACGCCATAGGCGGTCATGCCGATGCCCAGCTCGCGCAGGGTGGGCAGGATGTCCTTCTCGACGCCGCGCGAGACCAGCGAATATTCGATCTGCAGGTCGACGATCGGCGCGACCTTGGCGGCCTTGCGGATGGTCTCGGCGCCCATTTCCGACAGGCCGATATGGCGGACATAGCCGGCCTGGACCATCTCGGCGATGGCGCCGACGGTGTCCTCGATCGGCACGTTCGGATCCAGGCGCGCGGGGCGGTAGATGTCGATGTGGTCGACGCCCAGGCGCTTGAGGCTATAGGCCACGAAGTTCTTCAGCGCCGCCGGGCGGGCGTCATAGCCCAGGAAAGCGCCGTTCGGATCGCGCAGGGCGCCGGTCTTGACGCTGATCACCAGCCTGTCGCGCTTGTGGCTCTTCAGCGCCTCGCCGATCAGCATCTCGTTGTGGCCCATGCCGTAGAAATCGCCGGTGTCGATCAGGGTCATGCCGGCCTCGACGGCGGCGTCGAAGGTGGCCAGGCTCTCGGCCCGGTCGCTGGGGCCGTACATGTCGGACATGCCCATGGCGCCCAGGCCGAAGGCGGAAACGACGGGGCCGGTCTTGCCGAGTTGACGGGTCTTCATGGAAGTCTCTCCGGGGTTGGTGAGAGAGGTTATGCGCCCGACAACTTCGTGCGATAATCCGAGAAGGTCCGCACGGGCCGTTCGGAATTTCGCACAATGCAACATGCCGACTTCGCCGATCTCGACGCTTTTACCGCCGTGGCGCAAGCCCGGGGCTTCCGCGCCGCGGCCGCCCTGCGCAACGTCTCGGCCTCGTCGCTGAGCGAAGCCGTCCGGCGGCTGGAAACCCGGCTGGGCGTGCGCCTGCTGAACCGCACCACCCGCAGCGTCACCCCCACCGAAGCCGGCCAGAAGCTGCTGGAGCGCCTGACCCCGGCCCTGTCCGACGTCGCCCTGGCCCTGGACGAGGTCAACGCCTTCCGCGACAGCCCCACGGGCACCCTGCGCCTGAACGTGCCGCTGGTGACGGCCAAGGTCGTCTTCCCGCGCCTGATCCCCAAGTTCCTGGCCCAGCATCCCGGCGTGGCGGTCGAGATCATCGCCGAGGACAGCTTCATCGACGTGCTGGCCGCCGGTTTCGACGCCGGGGTCCGCTACGACGAGCGGCTGGAGAAGGACATGATCGCCGTGCCGCTGTCGGGCCCGCAGCGGTTCATGCTGGTCGGCGCGCCGGCCTATTTCGCCGCCCACGGCCGGCCCCGGCATCCGCGCGACGTGCTGGACCACGCCAGCATCCGCCACCGCTTTCCCAGCGGCGCCAGCTATGCCTGGGAATTCGAGAAGGACGGCCAGACCCTTCGCCTGGATCCGCCGGCCCGCCTGACCTCGACCAGCCTGGACCTGGAGCTGGCCGCCTGCGAGGCGGGCGTGGGCCTCCTGGCCACCTTCGAGGACTTCGTGGCCCCGGCCATCGCGGCGGGACGGCTGGAGGCGGTGCTGGAGGACTGGCTGCCGCCGTTCACCGGGCCGTATCTGTACTATCCCAGCCGCCGGCACATGCCCGCGCCGCTGCGGGCGTTCGTGGACTTCGTGAAGGCCGAGAGGATGGGGCCGTAGGCCATAGATCCTCCCCCCAGCGGGGGAGGTGGCGCGAAGCGCCGGTGGGGGGAGTTGTCCTGGCCCGGTCTCCTCCCCCTCTGTCGGCTACGCCGACACCTCCCCCGCTAGGGGGAGGATCTATGAGCGTACAGCAGCCTCCATCCTCGGCATTCGCAAGATCGATCCCAGCGAAATCAATCGCTTGTCGATTTTACGCGCCCTCGAATGATCCGCGTTCAAAACCCCTGGACAATGATCCCACCTCGTCGCGAGGAAAGGGCGCAATGGCCAGCGACCATCGTGGCGGCGGGGTGCGGTCGAGCGGGCGCGCTCGTCGGCGCG
>CAIUMD010000079.1 GCA_903900155.1 uncultured Caulobacterales bacterium
AAGGGCCGGAGGGGGCAGCTCGGCATCGGCCAGCGAAGCCCCCTCAGTCGCGTCGCGACAGCTCCCCCAGAGGGGGAGCAGATTTGGGCTACGCATGCGGCATCGCCTCCGCCGTCCGCTCGATCACAGCCTTCATCCGCCCCAACATCTCCCGCATCGCCCCCAGCGGCGTCCGCTCGACCAGCGGGTCCCAGCGTTTCGGCACAACGCCCCGCGCCAGCATCGCATGCGTCCACGCCCCCTCCGGCCAGGTCTCCTCGTCGTACATCACCACGCGCCCGCGGCTCTGAAACTGCTCGATCTTCCAGGCCAGTTCCTCGGGCGGCGCATCCAGCACGCCCCAGCGCAGGATCGCCATGTCCCGCGCCCGCTCGACGGCCAGGGCGGTCAGGCGATTGAACTCCGCCACCGCCGCCGGACCCGTGGGCAGCAGGGCCGCCAGGCGCGAGACGGTGGTCTGCAACAGGTGCAGGTCGCCGCCATCGGCCGCGCCGATCTGGGCGAGCGCGCCGCCGACGGCTACGACATTGCCCGTCACCGCCCGCGCCCGTCGGCCGGCCTTCAGCGGCGTGTCGTGGGCGAAGGTCGCGACGCGGCTTTCAACGCCGGTCAGCCGCGCGCCTCCCGGCAACCAGGCGCTCCAGTCGATCCAGTCGCCGGGCTCGCCCGCGGCGTCGACCACAAGGTCGGCGTCGGGGCGGTGGTCGACCACTTCGGCGCCGGCCTTCAGGGCGACCGCTTTCAGGGTCTGCGCGTACGCGACGGCGTCGAGCAGCAGGCCGTGATCCAGGGTCGAAAGCGGCGACCGGGGATCGGCGCTCCTGGCCGCGAACCGACCTCTCGCCGCCGCCTGGGCGGTCAGGCTCCAGGCCTCAAGCGGGGCGGGCTCGCCATCGGCGCGGGCGCGCAGCCAGTAGTGGTGGAAGGAGAGGCCCTCCAGCGCCGCGCCGGTGTCGCCGAACGGCTCGACGGCGCCGCCGTGGCGCAGGGCCAGCAGGGGTGTTCCGACCTCGATCCCCAGCCGTGCGTGCAGCCCCCGCAAGGCCGGCAAGGCGATCCGCTGGTCCTCGGCGGGCGGAGCGGTCTCCTGCACGGCGATCTCGGCGACGCCCCGCGCGGCCGTGGCCAGGACGGCGGCGGTCATCCAGGCGTCGACGCCGGTCCCGACGATCAGGATCTTCATGCCGACATCCTCGCGTCGGCTACCGAGCGCAGATAGTCCTCATGCCCCGGCATGGCCTCGACCGTGCGCGCCACGGCCGCCTTCAGCTCGGCCAGCACGCGCGCCGATTCCGCCGGGGCGATGGCCTCGACCAGCGGGTCCCAGCCCTCGGGGGTGATGTTCTGGCCCAGATAGACGGCCAGCCACGACGGCTCCTTGAAGAAGCCGTCCTTGTAGGCCGCCACCACCCCGCGCTCGCGCCACAGGGCCATCTTGGCCGCCAGGCTGCCCGGGATCGGGGCCGCCGCGCGGTCGCGCCAGAACGCGGAATCGCCCCGCTGGTTGGCGTGATAGTGCAGCACCAGGAAATCGCGGATGCGCTCGAATTCCAGGTCCATGACCCGGTTGTACTCGTCCTGGTCGGCGGGATCGAAACCCCGGTGCGGGAAGAGCTCGAGCAGGGTCGAGATGGCCACCTGGATCAGGTGGATGCTGGTGCTCTCCAGCGGCTCCAGGAAACCCGAAGCGAGCCCGATGGCCACCACGTTCTTGCACCACTGCTTCTTGCGGCGGCCGGTGACGAACCGCAGGAAGCGCGGGTCCTGCTGGGGCTTGCCATCCAACTTGTCGACCAGCACCCGAGCGGCCTCGTCGTCGCTGATATAGCTGGAGCAATAGACATAGCCGTTGCCCACCCGGTGCTGAAGCGGGATGCGCCAGCGCCAGCCGCACTGGTCCGACGTCGCGCGGGTCAGGGGCGTGGCCGGCTCGACCGCCTCGCACGGCACGGCGGCGGCGCGGTCGCAGGGCAGCCAGCGGGTCCAGTCCTCGTAGCCGGCCTTCAGCGCCTGCTCGATCAGCAAGCCCCGGAAGCCCGAGCAGTCGATGAAGAGGTCGCCCTTGATCTGGCGGCCGTCCTCCAGCGTCACGCCGGTGACGAAGCCGTCCTCGGATCGCTGCTGCACGCTGGCGATCTTGCCCTCGGTGCGCGTGACGCCCCGGGCCTCGCCATAGGCCCGCAGGTACAGGGCATAAAGCGCCGCGTCGAACTGGTAGGCGTAGTTGAAGGTCGAGCCCAGCGAGCGCGGATCGGGGGAGGGCGGCACGAACTTGCCGGCGAACCCGGCCATGATCGGCAGGCTGTAGGCGGTGATGGCGTCGGCTTCTCCGCGCGCCTTCGCCCGCAGCCAGTGCTGGTGGAAGGGGACGCCGCCGATCGGATGGCCGAACGCCCCGAACGGGTGGACGTAAGCCTCGCCCTTGCGGCCCCAGTCGCGGAACTCGATGCCCAGCTTGTACGTCGCCTGGGTCTTGCGCATGAAGTCGGCCTCGTCGAGGCCGAGGCGGGCGTTGTAGTTGCGGATGTGCGGGACGGTGGCCTCGCCGACCCCGACCGTGCCGATCTCGGCCGACTCGACCAGGGCGATCTCGACGGGCAGGCCCTTGAGCACAGCCGACAGCCCGGCGGCGGTCATCCAGCCGGCCGTGCCGCCGCCCACGATGACGATCTTGCGGATGGGGTTGGTCACGCGGTCGCCCTGTCTGTCATCCCGGACGTAGCGTAGCGAAGATCCGGGACCGCCGGAAACGCATGTGTCTGCTGCGGTCCCGGATCTCCGCGCTGCGCGCTCCGGCCGGGATGACAACAATATTCGCGGACGTTTTCGTCCGTCATTTCAACGCCTCCCCGAGCCCCTTACCCAGATCAGGTCTCGTCAGATGACCCGTCAGGACAAGACTAAATTGACAACGCTGTCTCTCGTTGTCATCGTTATTTCAAGCCGGATGTCGAGATCCGGTTCGCGTGGCCAGACCACGAATGGGGAGAAGACCGATCGGGCTGGAAGGCCGCAGAACCGCGAGGAATCGCGAGGCCTCTACCCAAAATGGTAACGTTCCCATTCCTTACGGCTAACCGAACCGGGTCCGCGTGACAACGGCTTGACGAGCAGTGGTCTATCATGTGATCTGACAACAACGGTCACGGTAACATGATCAATGGTAGCGCTACCTTGCTGCCATAACGAATAAAAGGGGAGGTGGACTAATGGGATCGGCCAACAGGCCGTCTGCGGCTCGCGGACGCAATTCTATCGCTGAGAATCTGAAGTACGGGGCTTCGGCGCTTGCGCTGGGCATGCTGATGGTCGGCGCGCCGGCCATGGCGCAGGACAAGAAGGATGACCAGACGGTCGACGAAGTCGTCGTCACCAGCATCCGTCAGAGCCTGAAGAGCAGCCAGCAGCTGAAGCAGTCGTCCGACATCATCGGCGACTCGATCACCGCCGAGGACATCGGCGCCCTGCCGGACCGCTCGGTGACCGAAGCCCTGCAGCGCGTGCCGGGCGTGTCGATCAACCGCTTCGCCGCCGGCGTCGACCCCGACCACTTCTCGGTCGAAGGTTCGGGCGTGGTCGTGCGCGGCCTGAACTTCGTGCGTTCGGAACTGAACGGGCGCGACACCTTCACCGCCAACAACGGCCGTATCCTCAGCTTCGCCGACGTTCCCTCGGAACTGATGGGCGGCGTCGACGTGTTCAAGAGCCCCTCGGCCGACCTGATCGAAGGCGGCATCTCGGGCACCGTGAACCTGCGCACCCGCCTGCCGTTCGACAACAAGGGCCGGGTGATGTCGCTGTCGACCGAGGTCAGCTACGGCGACATGGTCAAGAAGTACCGCCCGACCTACACCTTCATGTACAGCAACCGCTGGGACACGGCGGCGGGCGAGTTCGGCATCCTGGCGTCGTACGTCAACTCGCGCCTGGCCAGCCGCAGCAACGCCATCCAGGTCTCGAACTTCGGCTGCCGCACGAACCTGGGCCAAGCGGTCTCGGACTGCGGCAATGGCGCGAAGGGAGTGTGGTTCCCGCGCGGCGCGGCGTTCCGCTCGACCGACACGGACCGCAAGCGCGAGGGCCGCGCCTTCGCCGCCCAGTGGAAGAGCAACGACGGCACGATGCAGGCCGCCTTCCAGTACCTGCGGTCGGAAGCCAAGGCCGAGTGGACCGAGCACGCCATCGAAATCGCCACCGACAACGTCACCAGCAACGGCGACTCGCGTCCGGCGGCCGGCACCGCCTTCACGTTCGATGACCAGGGCATCTTCACCAGCGGCGTGATCACCGGCACCACCGGCTGGCGCGCCGACCAGAACGGCGCCGATCCGCGCACGCCGATCGACGGCCTGCAGTCGAACAACGTCCGCCGCGACGAGAGCCAGACCACGGTCACGACCGACTACGGCTTCAACTTCAAATGGACCCCGAACGAGCACTGGGGGATCCTGTTCGACGCCCAGCACGTCGACTCGACGGTCGACGCCGTCAGCATGGGCATCTGGGGTTCGACCTTCCAGAACGCCGCGATCAAGCTGAACGGCAACAAGCTGCCGAGCGTCAGCTTCCTGCCGCCGTCGAACGGCACGTCGATCTCGACCTGCGCGCCGTTCAACAACAACTGCACGTCCTACATGCGTGCGCCCAACGCCAGCTTCAGCGACCCGTACAACAACTTCTGGCGCTCGGCGATGGACCACATCGAACAGTCGGAGGGCACTGAAAACGCCGCCAAGGTCGACGTCGAGTACAAGTTCAACAACGACACCTGGTTCGACTCGGTGAAAGCCGGCGTGCGCTGGTCGGAGCGTGACCAGACCACCCGCTTCTCGGCCTACAACTGGGGCGTGGTCTCGGAAATCTGGGGCAGCGGCGGTCCGGTCTGGATGGACGACCCGATCAACGGCAACCCCACCACGGCCGGCGGCTTCAACAGCACCTCGCAGGTCGAGACCTACGCGTTCGACAACTTCCTGCGCGGCAAGATGGCCTCGCCGACGGCCGGCCAGCCGCGTCTGTTCTACACGAACAACACGGTCGACAACTACGCCGACGTCTCCAAGTTCCTGCTGTCGGTGGGCGACGAGTGGCGTGACCGCATGGCCGGCGGCTGCCCGCAGAACTGGGTCCCGCTGGCCATGCGCTGCGGCGTCAACGCCGGCACGCCCTTCCGTCCGCAGGAAATCAACCCTGTGAACGAGAAGACCAAGTCGGCCTACGCCATGCTGCGCTTCAAGGGCGACGTGGGCGAGGCCCGGATCAGCGGCAATTTCGGCCTGCGCTACACCAGCACCGACCGCGAGGCCTCGGGCTACCTGGCCTATCCGCTGTCGACCAGCCTGCCGTCCGACGCCGACTGCGCCGCCGTCCCGGCCGGCCAGACCCCGTCGCCGTTCTGCCAGCTGACGCCCACCGTCCGCGCCCAGACCCGCGCCTGGGCCAACGGCGCCCTGACGCCCAGCACGGCCAAGGCCAAGCTGGACTACTGGCTGCCCAGCTTCAACATGAAGATCGTCATGCCGCACGGCCTGCAGTATCGCCTGGGTCTGTCCAAGACGATCACGCCGCCCGACATCGGCCTGACCCGCAACTACTATAACCTGTCGCTCAACACGAACGCCGACGGCATCACCAATGGTCGTCCGTCGGGGAACGTGACGGTCGGCAATCCGTACCTGAAGCCCACCCAATCGAAGAACATCGACGCCTCGGTCGAGTGGTACTTCGCGCCGGTCGGCTCGCTGACGGTCGCGGCCTTCTGGAAGGAGCTGACGGACGTCGCCTACAACTCGACCGCCCGCATGCCGTTCACCAACAATGGCGCGACGTTCGATGTCCTGGTGACCACGCCCGGCAACTCGACCAAGAAGTCGACGGTCAAGGGCTTCGAAGTCGGCTACCAGCAGTTCTACGACTTCCTGCCCAAGCCGTTCGACAAGCTGGGGATCAACGCCAACTACAGCTACATCGACAGCTCGGGCGTGCCGCAAAGCACGCTGTCGGCGACCGACCCCGACGTGGCCGCCGGCCGCATCACCACGGTCGACACCAGCAAGCTGCCGCTGCAGGGCCTGTCCAAGCACAACGCCAACTTCGCGGTGGTCTACGAGACCCGCAAGATCTCGGCGCGCCTGGCCTACAACTGGCGTTCGGACTTCCTGCTGACCGTCCGCGACGTGATCGTGCCGTACGCGCCGATCATGAACGAGGCCACCGGCCAGATGGACGGCTCGATCTTCTACAACGTCACCCCGAAGGTGAAGATCGGCCTGCAGGGCGTGAACCTGCTGAACGAGACGACCCGTACGACGCAGATCCTCAACAGCGAGCTCCTGAAGACCGGCCGCTCGTGGTTCATGGCCGACCGTCGCTACACGCTGGTCATGCGCGCCAGCTTCTAGGGTTCGTGGACGCCGGTCCCGAGGGTCTCCCCCTTTCGGGCCGGCGAATACGGATGGATGGGCCCTTCCGGTTTTCGATCCTCGTTTCGAAGCCGGCTGGAAGGGCTCGGTTACTCCTGCCAACTGTCTTTGTTTTGGCGCGCATCGGTCCTCCAGACGGTGCGCGCCTTTTTCTTGGGAGCCTGACGAATGAGCCTGTCCCGTCGAGATCTTCTGGCCCTGGGCGCGGGCGGCGCGACCGCCGCCTATGCCGGCTCCGCCTGGGCGGACGAGACGCCGCTGCGCGATCTGGCCAAGGCCAAGGGCGTCTATTTCGGCAGCGCCGTCGGGGCCGGTCCCAAGGGCGCCCTCACCGGCTCGTTCGAGGACCCCAAGTACCGCGAGATCCTGGCCCGCGAGTGCGGCGTGCTGGTGCCCGAGAACGAGCTGAAGTGGTACGTGGTCCGCGCCCGCGGACCCCAGGCCTTCGACTTCGAGCGCGCCGACCGCATCGCCGCCTTCGCCAAGGAAAACGGCCAGGCCCTGCGCGGCCACACCCTGCTGTGGCACCACCCGCAATGGTTTCCCGAATGGACCAAGACCTACGACTTCGGCGCGCGCCCGGCCGAGGCGGCGGCCAGGATGGTCACCGAGCACATCCAGGCCCTGTGCGGCCGGTATCCGCAGATGATCTCGTGGGACGTGGTCAACGAGACCGTCGACCCCAAGGACGGCTCGATCCGCAGCACGTTCCTCTCCGACGCCATGGGCAAGGAGCAGGTCCTGGATCTCGCCTTCCAGGTCGCCCGCCAGGCCGCGCCCAAGGCCCGCCTCGTCTACAACGACTATATGAGCCAGGAGGTCGGCAACGAGCAGCACCGCCATGGCGTGCTCAAGCTGCTGGAAGGCTTCAAGAGGCGCGGCGCGCCGGTCGACGCCCTGGGCGTGCAGAGCCACATCGGGGCCGAGAACGCCGACAGCTTCACCGGTTTCGGCAAGCCGCAATCCAAGGAATGGACGGCCTTTCTGAACGAGGTCACCGGCATGGGCTACGACCTCCTGGTCACCGAGTTCGACGTCCACGACAAGGGCCTGCCGGCGGCGTTCGGGCCCCGCGACGCCGAGGTCGCGGCCTATGCCAAGGCCTTCCTGGACCAGATGCTCAGCTACAGGCAGACCAAGGAGGTCCTGGCCTGGGGCATGGTCGACAAATATTCGTGGCTGCAGAACCAGTGGTATCGCCAGGACAAGCTGCCCAAGCGGCCGACGCTGTATGACGATGACTATAAGCCCAAGCCGCTGCGCGAAGCGGTGGCGGCGGCGTTTAGGGCGGCGCCGGCCAGGTAGTTCGGAGATACGGGAGCGCCCCCTCCGTCTCGCTGCGGACACGCAGCGATCCACCACCCCCGCAAGCGGGGCCGGAGGGGGATGCGTCTACTCCCTCGTGAAACGGGGGAGGTGGCGTGATGCGGATACGCATCGTGACGGAGGGGGCGCTAAGCCCGGTAAGGAGTAACGCGATGATCGGTCCCGCCCTGGCCCTGGCGCTCGCCGCCGCCCCCAACACCGCCCAGTTCACCAACTTCGTCTACAGCGGCAGCGACCCCTCGGACTCGGTGAAAACCGCCCCCGGCCAGTATCGCAACCCGATCCTGCAGGGCTTCTATCCCGACCCCAGCGTCGTGCGGGTCGGCAAGGACTTCTACCTGGTCAACTCGACCTTCGCCTGGTTCCCGGGCCTGCCGGTGTTCCACTCGACCGACCTCGTCCACTGGGAGCAGATCGGCAACGCGCTGGACCGTTCGGGCATGCTGGACTTCAAGCGCCTGGGCCTGTCGCGGGCGGTGTTCGCGCCGGCCATCACCCATCACGACGGGCTGTTCTACATCCTCAACACCTGCGTCGACTGCGGCGGCAACTTCCTGATCACCGCCAAGGATCCGAAGGGGCCGTGGTCGGATCCGGTGTGGTTGCCGCAGGTCGGCGGCATCGACGCCTCGCTGTTCTTCGACGAGGATGGCCGCGCCTGGATCGTCAACAACGACAGCCCGCCCGGACCGGCCGAGTACGAGGGCCACCGCGCCATCTGGATCCAGGAATACGATCCCAAGACCCAGAAGACGATCGGTCCGCGCAGCGTGCTGCTGGACAAGGGCGTCGACCCCCAGGCCAAGCCGATCTGGCCCGAGGGACCATACATCCTGAAGAAGGACGGTTGGTACTATCTGATCGCCGCCGAGGGCGGCACGGCCGAGGGTCACAGCCAGGTGGTGCTGCGGTCCAAGTCGGCGACCGGGCCTTACGTTCCGTATAAGGATAATCCTATCCTGACCCAGCGCGGCCTGCCCAAGGACCGGCCGCTGCCGATCACCTCGGCCGGCCATGCCGACATCGTCGACGCGCCCGACGGCTCGTGGTGGGCGACCTTCCTGGCCGTGCGCCCGTACGGGGACGACGCCTACAACACCGGCCGCGAGACCTTCCTGCTGCCGGTCGAGTGGAAGGACGGCTGGCCGGTGATCCTGCCCAAGGACCAGACGATCCCGTATGCGGCGGCCGCGCCGAAGCTGCCGGCCCTGAAAGCGCCGCCGACCTCGGGCCCGTTCCGTGTCGCCGAGACCTTCGCCGGGCCGGAGCTGCCGAAAAACTGGATGACCATGCGCATCCCGACCTCGCGCTGGTGGTCGGTGAAGAGCGGCGTCCTCAGCTTGGAGGCCCGCGCGGCCAGGATCGGCGACAACGACCAGCCCAGCGTCTGGGCGCGCCGCCAGCAACACATGAACGCCACGGTCCAGACCACGGTGCTGTTCACGCCCAAGGCCGACGGCGACAAGGCCGGCCTGGTGGCGGTGCAGAACGACGACTTCTACTGGTTCGTGGGGCTGGTGAAGGACGGCGGCAAGATGCTGGTGCGGGTGGAAAAGCGGGCCGGGAAGAGCGATCCGGTCGACGGCGTTGTGGTGGCGGAAAAGCCGGTTTCCCTCGGATCTGGCCAGGGGCTGAACCTGAGGATCACCGTGAAGGGCGGAGCCCTGGACTTCGCCTGGGGGACCGCGCCGGGGGTGTGGGACACGCTGACGGCGGGGGCGGATGGGACCACGTTGAGCACCAAGGTGGCGGGCGGGTTCGTCGGGACGATGCTGGGCGTCTACGCGCATGGCGCGGAGGACTGAAAATCTGCTCCCCCAAAGGGGGAGCTGTCGGCGGAGCCGACTGAGGGGGCAGCGCGGCCTATGCTGCGCTG
>CAIUMD010000080.1 GCA_903900155.1 uncultured Caulobacterales bacterium
CGGGGATGGCGCAGTTGCGGAGCTTCCCCCGCGCCGACGAGCGCGCCCGCTCGACCGCACCCCGCCGCCACGATGGTCGCTGGCCATTGCGCCCTTTCCTCGCGACGAGGTGGGATCATTGTCGAGGGATTTTGAACGCGGATCATTCAGGAGCGCGTAAAATCGACAAGCGATTGATTTTGCTTGGGTCGATCTCGCCAACGCCGAGGATAGAGACGGCGTGACGCTCATAGATCCTCCCCCTAGCGGGGGAGGTGTCGGCGAAGCCGACGGAGGGGGAGGAGACCGGCGCCAGGACTTGTTCCCCCTCCGGCGCTACGCGCCACCTCCCCCGCTAGGGGGAGGATTTAGGGCCGCGCCCTCGTCCGGTTTCCGGGCCTGCTCCGCCCGCATCCGATACGCCATCACCGCCGTATGCCCCAGCCGCTCCACCAGCCGCCAGTTCACGATGGCCCCCAGCGGCGCGCCGACCACGGGGATGAACTGGGCCAGTTTCGCCAGGTCGATGTGGTCGCGGTACTGCTGTTGGAAGGCCCGCCAGTCGAAGTCTTCCAGATGCTGGGGATGCGCCCGCGCCTCCCAGTCCTCCAGCGCCGCCATCACCCCGGCCCGGTGCTGGGCGTCCGAGAACGCCAGCTCGAAGACATGCAGGATGAACAGGCGCTCGGGCAGCTCGGTCCCGTCATGGCCGAAGATCGCGGCGATCTCGAACAAGAGCTTGATCTTGAAGCTCATCAGCAGCGGGAAGTCGGCCGCCGCCAGCAGGAAACCCCCGGCCCCGGTCACCCCGCCCTCGGCCGCCGCCGCCTTCTTCCACCCGTCGATCGCCTTGGCCGCCCTGGCCCGGCGCTCGTCCAGCGTGAGCCCGATCAGAGGCGACCCGGTCGTGAAGTCCGACCCGACCAGCAAGGCCCGCGTCATCCCCTCGATGCCGGCGGTGACGGCGGCGTGGACCTTCTCGGGGATGAGCTTGTTGATCCGCTGCTGCGTGGCGCGGGCGAGGTTGTTCAGCGGGCCGGGCGGGCGGAGGAGGTCGGCGCGCCAGATGAGGAGGTCGGGGGAGAGAATGGCTTAAGCCGCCAAGTCCGCGAGAAAAGCTTTGAAGCTAGCAGGGCATTTTTTCCCAACTTCCTCCAAGCTCGTCGCCGTCATGACATCTACGCGTGTTTCACGGTTGTCCGACAGATTTGCCGCCGAACAAATTCTCTTGAAATAACAGTGCGGATGTCCACTATCGGGGTCATTTCTAACACCCCAGATTTCTTCCGGTTTTTTTGGTAACGCAGATAAGTTTGTGAGACCGACTTTCTTCCAAGCTTCGGAATCTGACAAAATCCAGCTCTCTGAAGCGCTCATCGGGATACAAGCAACCGCCTTTACATCCCCTGCTATTGCTTCAAAACCCGCAATAACCTCGTCGCGCTTTCTCTTCCACTCAGAAATGTCTGTAGTGTCAGCATCCAACATAAATACAACTAGATCACACTTGTCAGTCAGCGCACGAAATTTCGATATACGGGCTTTTTCTCCATGTCCCTTGGGAGCTGGTGGCTTAAGATCGGATCGAGGCAGAGAGACCAGACGGCTCCTTGGAACAAGGATAAACTCAACATCCTCTTTCTCAAATATTTTCCTGAGCAGAACCTGAAGCCACCCAGGCTTCTCCATCTGCTTATCAGGATGTATCGACCATTGGTCTAGAACGCCGATATCGTGCGCCCCTTCCCCACAAAGAAGTATTTTCAATTTCCCCCCATGAAATATGAAGCCCACTCCTCCGTAAACTTGTTCACCTCAGCTGGTGGATCATTCGCATGAGCAGCTACTGCCTGTTCGTTCAGGGTTGACAATCCGGCATTCGCCCAAATTTCTCCCGGACCGAGATACTCGAGCCCCTGACGAATAACATCCAAGTCGTTGACTGCGGTAAATCGAGACCGCCCATCCTGGTCGCGAGTTACAAGAGTCACACTCTCTGATTCAAAGAAGTTGATCAGCAGAGGTGAATGTGACGTCATTACAAACTGGGCACTCGAGTCAGAGACAATGCGCTCAATCAGGCGCGGCAAAATATGCGGCTCAATACCATCCTCGATCTCATCGAGCAAAACCATGCTCGAACGACTACCGAACTCCGGGATCGCACAAAGCGCCAGCAACCTCAGAAAACCATCACTGAGATGCTGAGCAGATATTGGACCAAGCCCGTAAGCTTCGGATATCCTTAAATCAACCCAACCAGCTTTCTTTTTCGTCGTATTTAAGCTATCCAGAGGATAGAAATTACTCAGGCGATCAACAATACGCGCCTTTGTCTTGGCATCCAGCGCTGCGAGAAAGCCCGACAATCTCTGCCCTCTGGTGCCAATACCCTTCTGAGAGCCACGGGCATTTCCCCGCATCGCAACGGGGCTTAACAACTCCAAAGACGTTATACGAGCACACCAGTCGATAGCTCTAGAAACTATCTCATGCTCATCGGTCACAATAGAGGGGTGCAGAATAGAGAAGATGGTGCCAGGAGATGTGATGCCTTTGATTTCATCTCCAGTTTGAACTCTAATTCCTGCCTTTCGTTCAAATCTAGCTATCCTACGAGGAGCCTCATCGTCGCGCGAGATCCACATTTGTTCAGTGACAAGTGCCTGAGAAGTCAACCCCCAGGCAAATTGCCACAAAAACTTGACGCCTGGCTCTTCAAACAAGAGATGGTAGCGTAAGGTATTGTGAGGCTTCTCCACGGTCCTTGACCGCACCTCTCCAACATCCCAACTGCGCTCTTCGAAAAAATCGACCGGCTTCCCGATCGCAAAAAAATGCAAAAATGCAAGCGCTTGGAGAGTTGAACTCTTTCCAGCGCCGTTCGAACCAATCAGAAACAGCAACTTTTCTGGCAGCTGGAGATCAACGGGATCCAGCGCCTTGTAGCCTTCCGCGTGTACGCGCTTCAGGTGGAAAATGACACCCTCCTAGAGTCTTCCAGCGGACAGGTAGCATCGCATTACGACAACGCCAATTGGGAGCTGCCGATCCCCTCGGAAATGGCTGACACTACGCCATCCACACCCCCTTCCCTTCCATCCCCACTATCCCCAGCCCTGCCGCCTCCCCTGACGCGGCGGAGCGGCCTATATGGCTAGCGACACATTCACCACGCTCGGGCCCTTGGGATTGTCCACCCAGTTCAGACTGCCGCTGACCGCCGCGCCGACCTATGCTCGAGAAGACTTCGCCGTCTCGCCCGGCAATAGCGACGCCGTGGCGCGGCTGGACGCGTGGCCGGACTGGTCCGAGGGGCGGCTGGCGCTGGTCGGCCCGGCGGGCAGCGGCAAGACGCACCTGGCGCGAGCCTGGGCCGCGCAGGCTGACGCGGCAGTCATCGACGCGACCGGCCCGGCGGAGGCGGCGCTGGACCTGGCCGCCCTGCGCGGCAAGGCCATCCTGGTCGAGGACGCCGACCGGCGCGGTGAAGCGCTGCCCGACGAGGCGCTATTCCACATCCTCAACATGGCCGGGGTCGACGGCGGGACCGTGCTGCTGACCGGCCGCGTCGCGCCGCTGGCCTGGGAGACCTGCGTGCCGGACCTGCGCTCGCGACTGAACGCCCTGCCCGTGGCCGCGATCGAGGAGCCCGACGACGTGGTGCTGGAGGCGGTGCTGCGGCGGGCCTTCGCGCAGCGGCTGCTGAAGCCCGATCCGGACCTCTATCCCTACCTGGTCTCGCGCCTGCCCCGCTCGGCGGCCGAGGCGATCGCGGCGGCGGACCTCTTGGACGAAGAGGCGGATCAGCGGCGCCGTGAACTGAACAAGGCGCTGGCGCGGGAAGTGCTGGGGGATTTCGAGGGGGAGGAACTGGACTAGCTCCCTTCCCCCTTGATGGGGAAAGGTTGGGGATAGGGGTGAACTGCTGAGCCTGCAGGCGCTAGCGCGACGGAGCCGCTGCATCACCCCCAACCCTGCCCTTCCCCCATCAAGGGGAAGGGTTCTTGAGCTGTCGTCCTCCCGTCACTTGCCTCGTTCACGATGCCGGAACACACTTGGCCCCAAAGTGACACCATGACCGAGATCGCCGCCCTGACCGCCCCCGCCATTGTTCCGCCGACTGAAGGTTCCGCCCCGCTGGTGCTCGACGCCGAACTGATGGCCTCGGCCGACCGGTTCTTCAATCGCGAGCTGTCGTGGCTGGCCTTCAACCAGCGGGTCCTGGAAGAGAGCGCCAATCCGCGCCACCCGCTGCTGGAACGCCTGCGGTTCCTGTCGATCTCGGCCAACAACCTCGACGAATTCTACATGGTGCGCGTGGCCGGCCTGAAGGGCCAGGTGCGCGAGGGCGTGCGGGTGGTCAGCCAGGACGGCATGACGCCGGGCGAGCAGCTGACCGACATCAACGCCTCGGCCTTCGAGCTGATGACCGAGCAGCAGAAGATCTGGCGCCAGGTCCGCACCCAGCTGTGGGACGAGGGCCTGAAGCTGCTGGACGCCAAGGACATCGAGGGCGAGGACCGCAAGCTGGCCGAGGACATCTTCCTCAACCAGATCTTCCCGGTGATGACGCCGCTGGCCATCGACCCGGCCCACCCGTTCCCGTTCATCCCGAACCTGGGCTTCTGCCTGGCCTTGAAGCTGCGCCGGATTTCGGACGACAAGCACCTGTACGCCCTGGCGCCGATCCCCTCGCAGGTGCGACGGTTCTGGGAGCTGTCCTCGGTCGTCACGCGCGGCAAGAAGCGCCAGCGCAAGATCGTGGCGCTGGAAAGCTTCATCATCCTGTTCCTGGACCACCTGTTCCCCGGCTACGAGGTCGAGGGCCGGGGCCTGTTTCGCCTGATCCGCGACAGCGATCTGGAGATCGAGGAAGAGGCCGAAGACCTGGTGCGCGAGTTCGAGGCGCGGCTGAAGAAGCGCCGCCTGGGCCGCGTGGTGCGGGTCAAGATCCAGACCACCATGCCGCCGGACCTGCGCGAGTTCATCATCGAGGGCCTGCGCGCCGAGCCGGAAGACGTCGTTTTGGTCGACGGCAAGCTGGGCCTGGCCCAGATGTCGGAGCTGATCCCGCCGGACCGTCCGGACCTGAAGTTCCCGGCCTTCAACGCCCGCTTCCCCGAACGCATCCGCGACCACGGCGGCGACTGCTTCGCGGCGATCCGCGAGAAGGACATCCTGGTCCACCACCCGTTCGAGAGCTTCGACGTGGTGGTGCAGTTCATCCGCCAGGCCGCGCGCGATCCCAACGTGCTGGCGATCAAGCAGACCCTGTACCGCACCTCCAAGGACAGCCCGATCGTGGCGGCCCTGATCGAGGCGGCCGACAACGGCAAGAACGTCACGGCCCTGGTCGAGATCAAGGCGCGCTTCGACGAGGAGAACAACCTCAAATGGGCCCGCGACCTGGAGCGGGCCGGCGTGCACGTGGTGTTCGGCTTCGTCGACTGGAAGACCCACGCCAAGCTGTCGGTGGTGGTGCGCCGCGAGGCCGACCAGACCCTGCGCACCTACTGCCACTTCGGCACCGGCAACTATCACCCGCAGACGGCGCGGGTTTACACCGACCTGAGCCTCTTCACCTGCGACCCCGCCCTGGGACGCGACGGCGGCAAGCTGTTCAACTTCGTGACCGGCTACGCCCAGCCGGGACGGTTGGAGAAGCTGTCGTTCTCGCCGCATACGCTCAAGCCCGACCTGCTCAAGATGATCGAGACCGAGGCCGACGCGGCGCGGGCCGGCAAGCCGGCCGCGATCTGGGCCAAGATGAACTCGGTCGTGGACCCGCAGGTCATCGACGCCCTGTACGCCGCCAGCCAGGCGGGCGTGCAGATCGACCTGGTGGTGCGCGGCATCTGCTGCCTGCGGCCCGGCATCGCGGGCCTGTCGGAAAACATCCGGGTCAAGTCGATCGTCGGCCGCTTCCTGGAGCACGCCCGCATCATCGCCTTCGCCAACGGCGCGGCGATGCCGTCGGCGCAGACGCGGCTGTTCATCAGCTCGGCCGACTGGATGCCGCGCAATCTGGACCGTCGCGTCGAGAGCCTGGTGCCGATCGAGAACCCGACCGTGCACCAGCAGGTGCTGGACCAGATCATGGTCGCCAACCTCAATGACGAGGCCCAGAGCTGGAAGCTGGACAGCGAGGGCGACTATCATCGCGACCCGGCCTGGAAGACCAAGGGCGCCTTCTCGGCCCACGACTACTTCATGACCAATCCCAGCCTGTCGGGCCGCGGCCACAAGACCACCGACATGCCGCGGGCCTTCGACCACGTGGGTCCCAAGCGCAAGCGGTGAGGCGCCTTGCGCTGCTCCTGCCGCTGGCGCTGCTGACGGCCTGCGGGCCGACGGGCCAGCGGCGGGCGGACCTGTGCGCCATCCAGGCCCTGCCCGCCCGTCCCGGCGTCGACCGCTTCGGCGTCCCGCCGGGCGTGGAGCGCAAGGCGCAGGCCGAGGGCGCGGTCTACGGGCCGGGGATCGCGGGCGGCTACCGCATCCGCTGGTGGGGTTTCTGCGGCAAGAAGGCCGACACCACGGACATGATCCTGATCGGCCCCGAACCGTGGGCCCTGACCAAGGGCGGGACGCGCGCCCATGGCCGCCAGGTCAGCTACGGCACCTGCTATCACCGCAAGGACGGCGACGGCTGGCGCACGAG
>CAIUMD010000081.1 GCA_903900155.1 uncultured Caulobacterales bacterium
AATTTTAGCCCAGCGTATCAGTAGAAACCTCATCCTGAGCTTGTCGAAGGACGAGGTTTCGAAACCTAAGCCGCCAGACGCTCCAGCGCCTTCAGCATGCTGCCCATGGCCTCATGCACGGGCAGGCCGTCGCGCTCGTAGTTGCCGCTTTCGAAGATCTGCAGCAGGTCGGCGCGGGCGCGGCTGACGCGGCTCTTGACCGTGCCGACGGCGACGCCGATCACCTCGGCGGCCTCTTCGTACGAGAAGCCGCCGGCGCCGATCAGGATCAGGGCCTCGCGCTGGCTCTCGGGCAGCATCATCATGGCCTGGCGCAGGTCGTCCAGGGCGATGGCGCTGTCGAAATTGGTGTTGGCCACCAGGGTCCGCTCGGCGGTCTCCTGGTCCAGGCCCACCGAGCGCCAGCTGCGGCGCTTGTCGGAATAGAACTGGTTGCGCAGGATCATGAAGGTCCAGGCCTTCATGTTGGTGCCCATGGTGAAGCTGTTGCGGCTGGCCCAGGCCTTGGCGACGGCGTCCTGCGCCAGGTCGTCGGCGGCGGTGGCGTCGCCGCACAGCGAGCGGGCGAAGGCGCGCAGATGCGGGATCAGGGCGATCAGGTCGCGCTCGAAGGTCTTTTGGTCTTGATGGTCCATCACGGCCCCCTTCGGGAAGAAACACTCAAGCTCAAAACGAGGCAGGAGGGCTTGGGTTCCAGAGGGCGCCGTAAGAAATCCCCGTTTCGAGTCGATCAGTAGTCCTCGTCGACCACGGCCGGGGTGGCGTAGATGATCGGCATGACGCAGCCGCGATAGCCCGTCGGCGGGGCCGGGACCTTGATGCGCTGCATGAGTTCGACGGCCGCGACACGGAAGGCCTGCGTGGGTTGCGAGGCCAGAACCTCCACCGAACCGACCTGGCCCCAAGGCGCGACGTCGAACCGCACGATCGCCCAGCCGCCGACCCGGCGATCGGCATAGGCCGGCGGGTAGGGCATGACCTCGGGCAGCGGGACCTTCTTCAAGGGGCAGGCGTCGCCGGGGCGCTCGAAGGACGAGGCCTCGGGGCGCTTTGTGGCCGGCGAGATCTTGAGGCCGGCCTTGAACACGGCATGGCAGCCGGTGCGCGGCGAGCCCGACTGGAAGCGGCTTTCGGCGACCGAGGCGGCCGCGGCGTCGGCGAAGGCCTGCTCGCCGTGCTGGGTGACGATGCGGACGTTGCGCACCACGCCGTCGGCGTCGATGTCGTAGGTCATGCCCGCCCAGGCCGGGTCGACGGTGCGGTCGCTGAAGGGGCGGATATCGGGATAGGTGACGGTCTGTGGGCGGCGGCGCGGGGTCTGTCCGCAATTACCCAGCGCGTCCAGGGCCTTGCGCACATAGGCCGGTGTGTTGCGCCACTCGGCGATCTGGGCCTGCAGCAGTTGGGCGGGCGAGGCCAGCTCCAGCGGCGTGACCGTCGCCGTCAGCGGCAGCTTGCATGCCGAGGCTGGGGCGCCGGGCGCGAAGCGCCAGCTGGCGATGACGGCGGCCTGGCTGTCGGGCGTCCAGGCGCCGTTGCGATCAAGGTCGATCACCCTGCCGTCGGCGTCGATCCCGAACGTGTAGCCCTCGGGCGGGGGCGAGCGAAACTGGCCCTCGACCGAGGCATAGCCCTGCTGCGCGCGGGGCGGCACGGGCGCGCCCTCGATGAGACGGGCCTGGCCTTTGCCGCAGGTGAAGGCGGTCGGTGTCGGGCCGTAGGTAACCAGCTGGGGCTGGGGCTTGGGTGGCGGCGGCGGGATCACGGCGTGCGCTGCGACGGGTGTCAGCAAGGCCAGGGCCAGAAGCAACATGCCGCGCATTGAACGTCTCGCGATCTAAGGTTGAGGGCTTGTCCTCGCGAAGCGGCGTTCGGTCAAGTGAAGGTTTCTAAGCAGCGCGCCGGATCGCCTCGCCCAGCCGGCCCAGGCTGTAGGGCTTGGGCAAGAACGGATCATTGGCCGGCAGGCGGCGGCCCGAGGTCAGCAGGCAGCGCACGGCGGGGCGGCGGCGGTGGATCTCGTCGGCCAGTTCCAGGCCGCTCATGCCGGGCATGTCGATGTCGGTGAAGACGACGCCGACCTCGTGGTGGTCCTCCATGACCTCCAGGGCCTCGCTGGCGTCGGCGGCTTCGTAAACGGTGAAGCCCTCGTCGCGCAGGGCCTCGGCGGCGCTCATCCGCACCAGGGGTTCGTCCTCGACGACCAGGACGACGGGCGGGGTCATCGGCGGGTCTCCCCCGTTCTCGTTTCAAGGGCGCGGCCAAGCGCTTGCAACAGCTCCCACGGCGCGATCGGCTTGGCGACGAACTCCGAGCGGGAGACGCCGTCGCGGGGGAAACGATGGGCGCAGCGGGCCGAGACATAGACCACCGGCAGGCCCGGATCGGCCATCCGCGCCCGGCGGGCCAGGTCGAAACCGTCGGCCCCGGCGCCCAGGTTGATGTCCGTGACCAGCGCGGCCGGCGGCTCGCGATCCAGGCGCGAGAGCGCCTCGTCCGCGTCGGCGGCGACATGCACACGATAACCCGCCGCCGCCAGCATCGCCTGGCTCATCGCCCGCAGGGCGGCGTTGTCTTCGACCAGGAGCACCGAAAGCTGTTCCATGCCCATCCTCCTGAGCAATGGAATGTTCGAAATGCTGCCTGGTTTCAGATTTGGTAGAATTAATTTCTTGTAAATACTGGTTAATGCTTGGCTTTTCTTTAGCCCTTGGCCAGGGCGCTGGCCATCTTGCCGTCGTACTGACCGCCGAAGTTCGTCTTCAGGTGGGCCATGATCGCCCCGACATTGGCGTCTGGAGTCTTGGCCTTGAAGTCGTCGATGGCCGCGCGCAGTTCGGCTTCCGTCATCTGTTTGGGGCCGTACGAGGACAGGATCGCCAGTTCGGTTTCGGCCGCCTTCGCCCGCTCGTCCACCTTCGACGCATCGCCGCCGGCTTCGACCAGGCGCGCGTGTTCGGCCGCCAGGTTTTCCAGCGTCTGCTTCGTGTTCTTCAGGAACTTCGCGACGGTCGCGACGACCTTCTCGTCGGTGACTTCCGTCACGCCGCGCTTGAATTCTTCGGTCGTGATCTGCGTCGCTTCGCCGATCAAGGTGGTGAGCAGGTCGGCCTTCAAGCGGTCATTCGCCTTGCGCGCCGCCAGTTGGTCCGCCTTGAGCGCGTCGAGCAAAGCCATGTCGTCGTCCTTTCAGTTCACTGTATTGGATTGTGCTGTATTGGCTCTTCAAGAGCACGGGCCTGGCGCCTAGTCGAGCGGCGGTTCGTCGTTTTCCGGTGAGCCCTTCACCGGTTCGGCCGCCTCGATCGCATGCTTGGCGGGCGGGTCCATGATCGCGCCCAGGCCCAGCAGCACCGAGGCCAGCATCAGCCCGCCCTTGGCCCGGGAGCCGAAGCGGTGCGCCAGCCACGCGACCAGCGGGGCCAGCGCCACCAGGGCGGCGAACGCGACCAGATATTGCAGCCAGACAGCCATGCTTCCTTAGGTAAGGCGTTATTGGCGCTGTCCAAAGGGTCTCGCCTCAAAGTCCCAGCAGGCCCGTCGCCAGCAGCAGGGCCGCGTTCTCGCTGGTCTGACCCTCGTTGGAGGCCCAGGAGCCGTCATTCTCGCAGGCGTCGACGAAACACTTCGCCGGCGGGGTCTTGGCGTCGATCAGGGCTTTCAGCCGAGGATCGGCGCCCGGCGCGCCGCCGTTGGGGCCGCCGCTGGCCCAGCCCGGCATGACCAAGCCCCAGACCCGGCAAGTCCAGTGGTAGGGCCGCCGGGTGGCGCGCTCGCCGTGGCCGGTGACGAAGCTGTGGTCCAGGGCGTTGCAGCCCAGGACGTAGTCGGCCAGCCGCTGGGCGGTGTCGCGGGCGGAGGGTTCGCCCAGCTCGGCGGCGAACAGGCAGATGACGGCGGTGTTCAGCGCCACCTCCACCGAGCCCCAGTAATAGGCTTGCGGCCGGGCCGAGAAGCCGTACGGGTCAGCCCGGACGTCGGCCGCCACGGCCTTGGCCGTGTCGACGATCGCCGCGCGGGCCGTGGCGGCGGCCTCGCCCTTGCCGCGCGCCAGGCTCATCGCGCCCAGCACCTGCGGCGAGGGCCAGAAGAACGGGAAGGCGCCGATCGCCTTCAGGGCCTCCGCCGCCCGCGCGCCCAGGGCGGCGTCGCCGGTGACGGCGGCCATCTCGCAGGTCGCCCACAGAATCTCCTGGCGGGGGTCCGGATCGGCGTAGTTGACGTCGTCGCGCATGACCTTGGGATTGGCCTCCAGCCAGGTCCAGGCGCGCAGGGCGGCGGCGCGGCAGCGCACCGCGAAGGCGTGGTCCTGCGAGGCGAACACCCGCGCGGCCTGCATCATCGCCCCGACGAACACGCCAGCGTCCAGGCTGCCGCCCGGCTGGACCACGCGCGGGTGGGGATCGCGCTCGGGCGGCTGGCCCCAGGCATAGACATTGGGCCCGGAGTCGACCTTGTGCAGCACCGAGCCGTCGGGGTTCTGCATCTTCAGCAGCCACTCCAGCCCCCAGCGGGCCTGCTGCAGCAGGTCGGGCAGGTTCGGATAGAGCGGCGGAACCCCCAGCTTTAGCGCGGCGGCCGGGGCGGGCCGCAGTTCGTGCAGCCACATCATCTGGCTGACGCTGATCGCCGCCATGTGGGTCCACTTGCCGTAGTCGCCGGCGTTGTACCAACCGCCGGTCAGATCCCGCGTCTGGCCGTCGACGGTTAGGGCGGTCTCGTCGCGATGGCCGGCGGCGTGGCGGATGCCGGTCACCGGATCGTCGATCGCTACGCTGGCGCGGATCAGAAAGAAGGCGCGGGCGGCGTCGCGGACCAGCGGTCCGTACAGCCCCTCGGCCAGGCCGAACGGCGCGGAGGCCTGCTCATCCACCTTGACGCGATAGCGGCCCTGCGTGGTCAGGGCCGAGAAGTCGCCGGTCCGCACGTGCTCGCCGGCGGTGGCGGTCAGGTCGTGGACCTTGCCGTCCAGCTGGCCGGTGAAGACGCGCTTGCCGGTCAGGGTCTCGACCGTGAAGGCGCGCGGGGCGGCGTCGCCCGGCGTGACGGTCAGCACGAAGCGCTTGGCGTCCTTGGGCCGGTATCCGAGCTGGTTAAGCTTCGGTCCCGCCGCGACGGGCGCGGCCCAGGCGCAGCCGGCCTGCGCAGCCGCCAGCAGGCCGATCGCGCCGCCCGCCGCCTGACGACGGGTGAGCCCGTTGTGGGTCTTGGACATGGCGCTCCCCGAATGGTCGCGCGGACGCTAGCGTGCGGATGTGTCGGAGACAATCTGTGGTGGATCTAACTCACCACGAACGTCGCCGCCCCTTTATCGCCCCCGCCCACGATCACCACGCCGTCGCGATGCCGCAGGTGTCCGCCGCTCAAGCCCGCGAAGGATACGCCCTTGCCGGCCAGGCCGACGCCGCGCTGGAAGCTGGCCCGTTTGGGATCGCCGCTGCCGGCCGCCACGATCTCGACCGCGCCATTGGCGCCGACCGCCAGCACGAAGCCCGGCTTCAGGATCGGCTCCAGCGACACCGTGCCCGGACCCGCCAGGCCCGGCTTCTGGCGGAACTGCGTCGTCGGCAGCTCGCCCGCGCCGACCAGCGGCCGGTCGCCCTCGTGGCGCAGGAACATGCCCGGCCGGTCCAGGGGGCTGAACCGGTCCGGGACCTCGCCCGCGCCGACCGGCACGCCGAAGTCGGGGGTTCCGTCGGGCTTGTAGTACAGGCGCTGCACCCGCGTATGGCGGTTGGGATCGAACAGGGGATCGCCCTTGATCTCCTTGTAGTCGCGACCGTGATAGACGAGGACGTCGCGGCCCTGCTCGTCGACCGTGAAGGCGTTGTGGCCCGGGCCCCAGACCTTCGTCTCCTCGCAGGTCTTGAACACCGGCTCGGGCGACTTGCTCCAGACCTCGGGCGCCATCAGGTCGGCGTCCGCGTCGGCGGTCAGCAGGCCCAGGCAGTAGCGGTCGTCGGTGGCGCTGGCCGAATAGCTGATGAACAGCCTGCCGTTGCGGTGCAGCGGGGCGGGGCCCTCGGCGACCTTGAAGCCGCGGGTCTCCCAGTCCAGCGTCGGCACGGTCAGGCGCGCCGGCGGCCGGGCCAGGGTGGTCGGGGTCGCCAGCGGGGCCAGATACAGGTTGCTGTTGGTTTTGACGCCCGGCTCGCCCTGGGCCCAAAGAATGTAGCGCACGCCCTTGTGGCTGAAGACCGTGGAGTCGAGCGTGAAGCTGTCCCAAGGCGTCTGGAACTGACCGACGGCCTCCCAGCGCCCGGTCATCGGATCCTTATCCAGGCAGCGCAGCACATAGGTGCGGATGTGGAACGGCTGGTCCGCATCGCCGGCCGCGAAATACATGTGCCAGCGGCCGTCGATCTCGTGCAACTCGGGCGCCCAGATATGGCCGCCCAGCTTGCCGGTCTTGGGCCTGCGCCAGATCACCGCTTCCTGGGCCGTGGAGAGGCCCGCCAGCGTCGGCGCCCGGCGGAGGACCAGGCGGTCGTACTCCGGCACGGACGCGGTCATGTAATACTGGCCGTCGTGACGCCTGAAGATCTGGGCGTCGGCGCGCTGGCGCACCAAGGGGTTCGAGGGGGTGACGGGCGAGATGCGGGCCGCTGCGGGGCCAGCCATCGCCAGGGCGCCGGCCAGCATTGTCCGGCGCGAGGGCGTGAAGTCGAAGCTCATGCGTGTTTCGTCCCGGACGCAGGCCCGTCTATGCGGAGCCCTTGCGTCTTATTGTCGGACAAATGTGCGCATGTCTACTTCCGGAAGAAGCTGTGGATCCGCTCGGCCAGGGCCTGGCTGACGCCCTCGACCTTCACCAGGTCCTCGACGCTGGCGCGGCCCACGCCCTTGGCGGAGCCGAACGCGTGCAGCAGGGCCTTCTTGCGTCCCGGTCCCACGCCCTCGATCTCGTCGAGCGGGTTCTTCTTCAGGTCCATGCTGCGGCGGGTGCGGTGGGCGCCGATGGCGAAGCGGTGGGCCTCGTCGCGCAGGCGCTGCAGGTAGTAGAGCACCGGCGACTTGGGCTCGAGCATGAACGGCGGCTGGTCGGGGATGAAGAACCGCTCCAGGCCGGCGTCGCGGTCAGGACCCTTGGCCACGCCGACGACGGCGATGTCGTCGACGCCCAGGTCGGCCATGATCTCCAGGGCCGCGTCCAGCTGGCCCTTGCCGCCGTCGACCAGGACGAGGTCGGGGCGGTTGGCGTCGTCGCCTTCCTCCTCTTCCTTCACGAGGCGCGCGAAGCGGCGGCGCAGCACCTCCTTCATCATGCCGTAGTCGTCGCCGGGCGTGAGCTCGGTGCTCTTGATGTTGAACTTGCGGTACTGGCCCTTCATGAAGCCTTCCGGCCCGGCCACGATCATGCCCCCCACCGCGTTCGTGCCCTGGATGTGGCTGTTGTCATAGACCTCGATCCGCTCGGGCGGGGCCTCCAGCTTGAAGGCCTCGCAGACCCCGGCCAGCAGCTTGGTCTGGGCGCTGCCCTCGGCCATCTTCCGTCCAAGCGCTTCGCGCGCATTGGTGAGCGCATGGCCGACCAGGTCGGCCTTCTCGCCGCGCTTGGGGACGCTGATCTCGACCTTGCGGCCGCTCTTCAGGGCGAAGGCCTCGGCGAGGAGCTCGCTCTCGGCCGGCTGGACATTGGCCAGGATCAGGCGCGGGATCGGCTTGTCGTCGTAGAATTGGCCGAGGAACGCGGTGATGATCCGCTGCTCCTCGGTGACGGTCTCGTCCTCGCTCTCATCGGCATTGCCCGTGATCCGCGGGAAGTAGGCGCGGTTGCCCCAGTTCTGGCCGGCGCGGAAGAAGAACACCTGCACGCAGGCCTGGCCGCCCTCGACGTGCAGGGCGACGACGTCGGCCTCCTCCACGGTCTCGGGATTGATCTGGGTTTCCTGGGCGACGGAGGAGAGGGCGCGGATGCGATCGCGCAGGCGGGCGGCGCGCTCGAACTCCAGCTCCTCGGCGGCGGCTTCCATCTCCTTGGCCATCTGGCTCATCACCGCGCGGGACTTCCCTCTCAGGAAAGCCTCGGCCTGGTCGACCAGGGCCTGGTAGTCGTCCTTGCCGATCAGGCCGGTGCAGGGGGCGGCGCAGCGCTTGATCTGGTGCAGCATGCAGGGCCGGTCGCGGGCGTCGTAAACGCTGTCGCTGCACGAGCGCAGCAGGAAGGCTTTCTGCAGGGTGTTGAGCGTGCGGTTCACCGCCCAGGCGCTGGCGAACGGCCCGAAATAGTCGCCCTTGAGGGTGTGGGCGCCGCGGTGCTTGCGCAGCTGTGGGGCGTCGTGGTCGCGGCGGATGACGATCTCGGGGAAGCTCTTGTCGTCGCGCAGCAGCACGTTGAAGCGCGGCTTCAGCTGCTTGATCAGGTTGATCTCGAGCAGCAGGGCGTCGGCTTCGGTGCGGGTGGTGACGAACTCCATCGACCGCGTGGCGTCGACCATGTGGGCGATGCGGTTGGTGTGGAAGCGGCCTTGCGCGTACTGCACCACGCGCTTCTTCAGGCTCTTGGCCTTGCCGACATACAGCACCTCGTCGGCGTCGCCGATCATGCGGTAGACGCCCGGCGCGTCAGGCAGGCGCGTGACCTCGTCCTTGATCAAGGCGGCGCCGATCAGGCGAGGGGAGGCGGTGTCGTCGAAGGGGGTGTCGGTCACGGGGGCAGATATAGGCGAGTCCGGCGCGTTCAGCGATCTTCCTGGGCGTGGAAGATGCGCAGGATGATCACGTCCCGAGGCTGCACATCGTACTGGATGACGTAGCCGGCGGAGCCGAAGGGAACGATGAGTTCGCGCAGGCCCTCTGGAACCTGCCGGCCCCTTTCGGGAAATTGTCCCAGAGACCTATAGGCGTTCACGATGGTGTCGACGGCCCTAGGTGTGGCGTGAGGGGCGCGCTCCTCCAGCCAATGTCTGAGGCGATCAAGGTCGCGTCTCGCTGTCGGCGAGAATTGGATGGTCCTCATCCGCGAACGCGGGGGCGAGGCTCTGGTGGCGGAAGTTCGGCGTCGGTCCCCCAGGACCGCATCCATTTCTCGACGTCCTCAAGAGGAATGCCGCCGTTGCGCAAGGTTTCGTCAGCCTCACGCCGGAGTTCCTTCCAGTAGGCGTCATCTTCCTTGTAAGGATCGAGCCCCGCATAGGCGTCGAGCAGCTGGGTGGCGTACTCGTCCAGGCTCTTGCCAAGGTCGTCGGACGCGGCCTTGAGGCGCTCGGCGAGCGCCGCACTGATCTTCAGGGTGTGATCACCGTCGGCCATGTTCTGACTATGTTCCATCCGCCGTTTGTCGTCAACGCCGTCCAGCGCTATGACCCCGCCCATGATCACGCGCCCGCTCTTCGTCACCCCGCTCTATGAAGCCTCCCTGGCCGGGGAGAAGGGCTTCGACGACTTCATCGACCAGTTGCACGACGCCTGCATCGCCATCGCCGAGGACGACGACGCCGGTCAGGCCTGGGCCTATAACAAGGGCTATTCCGGCTACACGTCCTACGCCTCGCTGAACGACCTGCCGCAGCGCGACAGCCTGTTCGCGGACCTGAAGAAGAAGCTCGACAAGCATGCCCTGGCCTTCGCCAAGGACCTCTGCTTCGACCTGGGCGCGGGCAAGCTGGTCATGGACAGCTTCTGGATCAACATCCTGGACACGGGCGGCCAGCACACCGGCCACATCCACCCCCACAGCGTCATCTCCGGCACGGTCTATGTGACCATCCCGCCGGGCGCCTCGGCCATCAAGTTCGAGGATCCGCGCCTGCCGATGATGATGGCCGCGCCCACCCGCGAGACCGACGCGCCCGAGGGGCTGCAGCCGTTCGTCTATGTTCAGCCGTCGCCGGGCGCGATCCTGATGTGGGAGAGCTGGCTGCGCCACGAGGTGACGCCCAACCAGGCCGACGAGCAGCGCATCAGCATCAGCTTCAACTACGCCTGGCGGTAGGTCGGGCGATAGCGGGCTCTACGGCCCGCAGGTCCAGGTCCCCTCGATGACCCGCTTGGCGCCGTCGGCGCGGTCGTAGGTCAGGGTGGCGGGGTAGGCGGGAGACTCGCCGCCGCCGGCCGGCTTGCCGGTGATGGCGATCTTGATGGTCTTGCCCTGGCCGCTGAAGGTCGCGCCGTTGACCATGGCGTCATAGCCGCCCGGGGCGACGATGCGCTCGACATAGTCGCCAACCTTGACCAGGCCGTGGGCGGCTTCCTTGAGGCCGGAATAGCCCAGCGCATAGAGCAGGGGATCCGTCCCCTCGGCGCGGAAGCTGCAGCCCAGCTCGCCCTCCAGCTTGTTGGCCGCGAAGTCGTCCTGGGTCAGGCCCGACAGGGTGATTTGCGAACCGTCGCCGCCCACCGTGGGGCTGTCGTTCGGCGCGGCGGTGACGGGCGCGGGCACGGCCGGCGCGACGGCCGGGGTGCGCACCTCGTCCGACGCGGGCGGCGCAGCGGGCTGGTCCTCGGTCTTCTGCTGCGAGCAGGCGGCCAGGACGGCGACCAGCGCCAAGGTCGCGACGTAACGGATCATGACGGCGTCTCCCCCAAACAATGCTGTAGTGTCGTTGGGAAAGGGCTCTAGACGACAGCCGGTTCCGCCGCCACCGCACTCGCCTTCCAGCCCTTCTCCAGGGTCCAGGCGGCGATGGCCAGCCACAGCAGGCCCAGGAAGGCGTGGCCGCGCTGCCAGTAGCCGACGTCATAGCCGGTGCGCACGTTCCACACGCCGGTCAGCAGGGCGAAGACCAGGAACAGGCCGAAGAACCAGCCCAGCGAGAAGTGGGCCAGGCGCCGATACCCCGGCTTGCCCCACAGGGCCCAGGCGGTGAACAGCGGCGCGAACTGCATGGCCAGGCCCACCCCGCAGGCGCGGTGCATGGGGTCCGGCCAGTGGAACACCCCGGCGAAGAACGCGCCCAGGCCCGTCAGCGCCACGAACAGCCCCGCGAAGGCCGAGACCCGCCGCCGGCCGCCGGCTTCCTCCAGCGCATGGGCGAAGCCCGCGCCGGCCAACAGGCCCGCGACGCCGGCGATCATCATGCCGTAGTTGAAGATCTCGGGCAGGGGGGCCTTGGGGCCGCCCAGCTCGCTGATGAACTGGGCGCCGGCGTCGAAGCCGGGGAACAGCCGCTGGGCGATGAACACGTCGGCCACCATGATGGCCGGCGCGATCACGCCGATCTTCAGGAAGGCGCCGGTGCGGACGGTCAACGCGAAGGATCCGAGGTCACAAAAGAAGAGGGCGGCAGAATCCCTTCCGCCGCCCTCCGGGTCAATCAGGCTTTTCAGCCCAGTTTGGATTGTCTGATCGCCCTGCGGCCGTCCTCGCCCTTCGACAGGCTCAGGGTGAGGACGACTGGTGCGCCGTATCAGTAGAAAACCTCACCCTGAGCTTGTCGAAGGGCGTGGTTTTCGCACCCGCTCACTTCGCCGCCGACGGATGCCCCGCGGGCGCGAACGTGCCGCCGAAGAAGTCCCCCTTCTTCCAGACCGGACGGGCCGGGGCGTTGGCCAGTTCGCGGGCGATCTCGTAGTTCACCAGGGCGAACTTGGCGGCCGCGTTGTAGTCGATCGGCTGGTTCAGGTCATCGCCCGGGTGGTGGTAGTTGGTCTTCAGGAAGGTGGTGAAGGCCTTCTCGCCGCCGTTCTGGAAGCCGGTCATCAGGAACACCGACGGCACGCCCTGCTCGACGAAACGGTAGTGGTCCGAGCGGGTGAACAGGCCTTCTTCCGGCAGCGGGTCGCCCGACAGCGCCACGCCCACGCGGGCGCCGGCGTGCTTGACGGCCTCGCCCACGGTCGAGCGGTCGGCGCCGAACGCGATCACGTCGGTGAACGGGTACAGCAGCACCGGCATGTCCAGGTTCACGTCGGCGGCGATGTCGGCCTTCGGCACGGTCGGGTTGTTGGCGAAGTAGTCCGAGCCGACCAGGCCCTTCTCTTCACCGGTCACGGCCAGCAGGATGATCGAGCGCTTGGGGCGCATCTTGCTGTCCTTGAAGCCGCGGGCGACCTCCAGCAGCGTGGCGACGCCCGAGGCGTTGTCCAGGGCGCCGTTGTTGATGCGGTCCTCGCCCGGCTTGGCGTTGTCCTTGACGCCGATGTGGTCCAGGTGCGCCGACAGGATGATGGTTTGGGCCTTCAGCGTCGGGTCCGAGCCTTCGATGACGCCGACGACATTGCTGCTTTCGCGCTTCTCGATCTCGGTCTTCAGCGTGATCCTGACCTTGCCCGGCAGGGCGAAGCCCTTGACCGCGCCGGCCGGGGTCTCGGCCTGTTCCAGGATCGTCGCCAGCGGGGTCGAGGAGCCGGCGAACAGCTTCTCGGCGCCCTGCAGGCTGATGGTGGCCAGCGACGGGGCCGACGGCGCGCGGATGGCGCCGACGTCCTGGGCGTTGCGCCAGATCACCCGCCATTCCTTCATGCCCGCCAGGCCGCGCGCGAACGGACGGCGCTTTTCGCTGCTGGTGGTCGGGATGATCAGCACGCCGATCGCGCCGCGCTTGGCGGCCTCGACGCGCTTGGTGTTGGGGTTGCTGAAGTGGGCGCGTTCCTCGGTCTGGATCGAGGTGGGGGCGCCGGTCAGGATGACCACGACCTTGCCCTTCACGTCCAGGCCGGCATAGTCGTCGCGACCGCGCGAGGGATCGACCACGCCGAAGCCGGCGAACACGAGCGGCGCGTCGATATCGACGTCGGCGGCCTGGGCCTGGGAGCCCGGCAGGTAGTCTTCACCGTACTTCAGGGCGACGGCGTGGCCATCGGCGCCGGTGACGCTGATCGCGCCGTCGGTGGCCGGGCGGTGGGCCAGCAGCGGCACGTGCTGCTGGTAGCTGACGCCGGTGGTCAGCTTGTCGCCGGCCGGCTTGACGCCCAGCAGGGCGTATTGGGCGGCCACGTAGTTGGCGGCGATGTCGTAGCCGCGCGTGCCGGCCTCGCGGCCTTCCATGGCGTCGTCGGCCAGGAAGGTCATGTGGGCCTTGATGGCCTCGGCCGACGGCGTGAAGTCCGAAGCCGGCGCGGCTTTCTTGGCCACCTTGGCGGGGGCCATCTTCGCCGGGGTCGGCTTGGCGGGCGTGGCGGCGAGGACCGGTTGAACGGCCATGAGCAGGGCGGCGCTGGCGAGCGCGGCGCGGCGCGTAAACGACATGTCTGTGAGGAGCCTTCTCAAAAGGCAGGCCGCCCCCGGCCCGCATAGGGGGCGAACCATGTCGATGCCGTGACAGCTTGTCGAGACGGCCCAGTCTGAACGTTTTGTAATGTTGGGCAGGATTTCCCGCCGCGAACGGCGTTCTCGCAACAGTGCTCGCGCGCCGGGCGAGGGCAAGGCCAGCAACGGCCCTCGCCGGTTCGGTTAGCGGCAGATTCACCCTGCCCACAACCCCGATTTGGGTCCCCGAAATATGGTTAACCCGTGTAAAAAATTATGACCAAGGTGTGAATTTTACCATTTTTGGTTGCAACCGCTTAACCCAACCGGCGCGATAACCAACGTCAAGAACGGCATTTTCCTCTTGGGGGACACCGATGCACGCAATCTCGATCGCCGCCTCCGGCATGATGGCCGCCGCCAACCGCCTCAATGCGTCGGCGCAGCGCGTGGCCACGGCGGACGCCCGGGCCGACCGCGCGCAGACGCCTGGAGACAAGACGCTCGGGGACGTCGACTACGTCAACGAGCGGGTCCAGCAGATCGGCGCCGCTGCCGACTTCAAGGCCAATGCGGCGGTGATCCGCACGGCCGACGAAATGACCGGAGCCCTGCTCAACCTCAAGGTCTGAGCGTGCTCTGAGCGCGGCTAAGCCCGCGCTCCCATGAAGTTAGAGCCCAGGTCAGCCGGTGCGGTCTCTGCCGCAGCGGATGGGCTCTAGCGGCCGGACGCCCAAAGCGCGCCCCCCTTGCAGAGGGCGTTCGGCAGCCGCCTCCCGCTTTGCCCCCTAGTCTTGCGGGAGGCGGCCCCCATTGAATTTCCCTTCTCCCCTTGCGGGAGAAGGTGTCAGCGAAGCTGACGGATGAGGGGTCGCACAAACGAAAACCGCCGCGACTGGCGGTGAGGCCAATCGCGGCGGATGCTTTCTTCACCCCCTCACCCGACCGCCTTCGGCGGCCACCCTCTCCCGCAAGGGGAGAGGGGAATTACTTCGCTTTATCCATCAGCCCGGCGAACCGTTCGAACAGGTACAGGCTGTCCGTCGGGCCGGGCGAGGCTTCCGGGTGGTGCTGGACCGAAAAGACCGGCTTGTCGGCCAGCTGGATGCCGGCGTTGGTGCCGTCGAACAGCGAGACGTGGGTCTCCCGCACCGGAGCCGGCAGGCTCTCGCTGTCCACGGTGAAGCCGTGGTTCATCGAGACGATCTCGACCTTGCCGGTGGTCAGGTCCTTCACGGGGTGGTTGGCGCCATGGTGGCCCTGTTCCATCTTCACGGTCTTGGCGCCCAGGGCCAGGGCCAGCATCTGGTGGCCCAGGCAGATGCCGAACACCGGCTTGCCGCTTTCGACCAGCTTCTGGATCTCGGGCACGGCGTACTCACCCGTGGCGGCCGGGTCGCCGGGGCCGTTGCTCAGCAGCACGCCGTCCGGATTGCGGGCCAGGATGTCCTCGGCCTTGGTGTCGGCCGGCACCACCGTGGCGCGGGCGCCGACATGGGCCAGGGCGCGCAGGATGTTGCGCTTCACGCCGTAGTCGACGACGACCACTTCGTACTTGGGCTTGTCCAGCTTGGCGTAGCCTTCCGGCCACGACCACAGGCCCTCGTCCCAGGTGAAGGTCTGGGTGGTCGAGGCGTCCTTGGCCAGGTCCAGGCCTTCCAGGCCGGCCCATTCGCGGGCCTTGGCGACCAGGGCGTCGAGGTCGAACTTGCCCTCGGGCGAGTGGGCGATGACGCCGTGCGGCATGCCGGTCTCGCGGATCTTGCGGGTCAGGGCGCGGGTGTCGATCCCGGCCAGGCCGATGACGCCGCGGGTCTTCATCCAGGCGTCGAAGTCGCCGCCGGCGCGCCAGTTGGCCTGCTCGGTCGGCACGTCGCGGAATAGGGCGCCGCGGGCGGCCGTCTCGGCCACGCCGGTGATCTGCTCCAGGTCTTCCGAATTCGCGCCCACATTGCCGATGTGCGGGAAGGTGAAGGCCACGATCTGGGCCATGTAGGACGGGTCGGTCAGGATCTCCTGATAGCCCGTCATGGCGGTGTTGAAGCACACCTCGCCGACCGCGTCGCCGACCGCGCCGCAGCCCACGCCTTGCAGGATCGTGCCGTCGGCCAGGGCCAGAACGCCGGTAACGCCGGGGAGAAGGTCTTGGGACATTCTGAGGAGCGCTCCTGCACGCGGTTTGGTGGGTTCATTTTTGCAAAAAAGCGGGCAGGGAGTAACCCCGGCCCAGCCCCGGCAAGCCGGGGCGTCTGCTTGCAAGAAAGCGGACGGGCTTTTGGCCCGTCCGCCGCGCAAACGGCGCGGTGTATAGGGGGTTAGGGGAGGGGGGGCAACCCCACCTGATCACGCGGATTTCGCTTGGCTCCACATTCCCGTGATATGCGACCGCGCCCCCTCGCGCGGGCGGCTGAAAAGCCCTTATGGTGAAAGGCTTACAAGCAATCAGACCTCTTTAGGCAAAAGAACCAGACGAACACGGGAGGACAGACCCATGCTCGAACTGCGCCCGAATTGCGAGTGCTGTGACGCCAACCTGCCGCCTGACAGCGACGCGGCCCGAATCTGCACCTTCGAACACACCTTCTGCGCCGACTGCGCGGACGTGCGGTTCGAGACGGCGTGCCCGGACTGCGGCGGCGGGCTGGTGGCGCGGCCGATACGGCCGGAGAGCCAGCTGCACCGGTACCCGGCGTCGCTGCGGCGAGTGAACCGCGGGCATCGGTACGGGCGGGGTTCCGCCGAGCCGGAAAGGCGGCGGGGCTGGGCTTAGGCTTTAGCGCCCCCCTCCGTCACGATGCGTATCCGCATCGCGCCGCCTCCCCCGCAAGCGGGGCAGGATGGAGCTCTCTTCTCCTCACCCGTGAAACGGGGGAGGTGGATCGCTGCGGATACGCAGCGAGACGGAGGGGGCGCTCAACGGCGTCTGCCAGCACAGCCATTGGTCTGACATTGTTGTCTGAGTAATCGCGCGCGCCTTCCGCGTCAGCAGCCGCGCTCACTCCGTAAGCCCATAAGATCTGCCACCTCGTGCGCGGGTCTATCCTCCGACCATTCCCGAATGTTCGCGCGAACATTTGCTAAAAGGCCCGAATTTCACCCTGCGAAATCCCCTTCGTGCCCGCGTCATGGCGTGGCGCCGGCGCCGCAGCGCCAGGTCTAAGGTCCGACGATGACTTGCCAATAAGGTCTGACCACCTTGACCTCATAGGACTTACCTCGTAACGCTGCTCCTTGTGACCGCTACCACCGTCGTGGAGGCGCGAACGTCGGCATGGGAAGGCCGGCGGCCCCGCGACGGCAAACAGAACAAGTGCGCAGAGCACCGTCTCTTAGGGGAGAAACATGCCGTCCATCCGCTGCCGCCAATCCGCCCATTCTTCGTCCATTAGGCGCCTGGCCCTCGTCGGCGCGACGTGTCTGACCGCCTTCGCCGTCGCCCCTGTTGTCTTGGGTGGCGTGGCCCACGCGCAGACCGCACCGGCCGCTGCGCCTTCCGACACCGTCGAGGAAGTGGTCGTCACCGGCTTTCGCAAGTCGCTGGCCGACTCGACCAACGCCAAGCGCAACAGCGTCGCCTTTACCGACTCGGTGTTCGCCGAGGACATCGGCAAGTTCCCGGACCTCAATATCGCCGAGGCGCTGAACCGGATCCCCGGCGTGCAGTTGACCCGCGAGATCAACGGCGACGGTCTGAACATCACCATCCGCGGCTTGGGCACAAACTTCACCAAGGTGATGCTGAACGGCTCGAACATCGCGGTGGCCTCGTCGGGCCGCACCGACAGCCAGAACGCCAATCGCGAAGTCGACCTGGACCTGTTCCCGACCGAGCTGTTCACCCGCCTGGACGTCAACAAGACCCAGATGGCCAGCCAGATCGAAGGCGGCGCCTCGGGCGTCGTCAACATGCGCAGCGCCAGGCCGTTCGACTACAAGACCAGCGGCCAGCTGATCTATTCGGTCCAGGCCGGCAAGAACTCCCAGGCCGACGACATCAGCCCGCGCGCCTCGCTGATCGCCAGCAAGACCTTCGAGACGAATGTCGGCGAGTTCGGCGTCCTGTTCGGCGGCGCCTGGGCCCGCAACAAGTCCACCACGACCGGCTTCGAGACGATCGGCTGGACCAACGCCAACATGACCTGCGCGGGCTGCAACGTCACGGGCGGCAACGGCTTCAACTGGGCCGGGACCGTGCCGGCCGGCGTGACCGGCAACGGCCTGACCCCGGGCCAGACCGTCGACAACGCCCTGCTGGCCTCGCTGAACCCGGGCACGACCCTGGCCCAGCTGTCCGACGCGCAGCTGCCTCGCCTGGGCCGCGACTCGTGGAGCTCGGGCGAGCGCAATCGCGACAGCTATCTGGCGTCGCTGGAGTGGCGTCCGAACGACAGCCTCGATGTCTATCTGGACGCCATGTACTCGAAGGCCCGCCGCCAGTTCGAGCGGATCGACATGAACTGGTCGGTGCGCAACAGCAACTTCATGGTCCCGGTAGGGGTCAAGGTCGACAGCAACAACGTCGTCACCGAAGGCGCCTTCCTGAACTCGCAGTTCTTCCTGGAATATCGTCCCTATAAGGAAGACGTCGAGCTGCTGAACCTGAACCCGGGCTTCACCTGGCGGGCCAATGACTGGATCAAGATCGACGGCCAGGTGAACTGGAACCGGTCGGTGTTCTTCCGCGAGGCGCCGACGGTGCTGTTCAACACGCCCCTCGGCTCGGGTCTGAACGTCACCTACAAGAACAACGGCGGCGACAAGCCGATCATCACCCCCTCGCGCAGCCTGAACGATCCCAACCTGGGCTGGACCTGGGCCGGCGGCCGCGTGAACGTCCAGAACGAAAAGCGCGTCACCGCCATCAAGGGCGCCCACTTCGACGCGACGTTCGGCGACGACAAGGGCGTCAACTTCAAGGCCGGCGTGGCCTATGACGACGTCGCCCGCCGCATCACCGCCATCGACAACTCGGCCCGCTGGCAGACCTTCACCTGCGGCGGCGGCGGCGTCACGCCGCAAAGCCCGGTTCCGGCTCCGGTTCCGGCCTGCGACGGCCGAGCCGGCTCGGCGATCCCCTCGGCGAACCTGGCCCAGTACATCAAGGCCGGCCCGATCGGCTTCATCACCCTGGACCAGGACAAGTTCTTCGGCGCCACCCAGTACGACGCGTTCAACGCGGCTGCGCCGTTCTCGTCGTCGGCGGCCACGGGCGCGGCCTCGGGCCTGATCCGCGAGAAGACCGGCGGCGCCTATATCGAGATGAACGGCGTCACCCAGCTGATGGATCGCGACCTGCGCTTCAACGCCGGCGTCCGCTACTACAACACCGAGCAGCTGATCGAAGGCCCGCAGACCATCAACGGCGTGCTGTCGTTCCTGTCGCGCAAGACCAAGTACGACGGCACGCTGCCCTCGTTCAGCGCCGCCTATAACCTGGCCGAGAACATCATCCTGCGGGCGGGCGCCTCGCGCACCATCACCCGTCCCAACCCGTCGGCCATGCTGCCGGGCACGGTGTTCTCCGATCCTTCGGCCCAGACCGCGACCCAGGGCAATCCGAACCTGCAGCCCTACCTGTCCAACAACCTGGACCTGGGCGGCGAATGGTACACCGGCGGGGCCGGCTATGTGGGCGTGGCGGTCTTCCGCAAGGAGCTGACCGGCTTCACCAGCAACAGCATCAGCACCATCCCGTTCCTGCAGCTGGGCGTGCCGTTCGACCAGCTGACCAACCTGCAGCAGCAGGCGATCAACAACCGTGGGGGTCCGAACGCCGCCACGCTGCAGGTCAACCAGCAGGTCAACACCGATGGCGTCCTGACCATCTTCGGTCAGGAAGTCACCTGGGTGCAGCCGCTGGACTTCGTGCTGAAGGGCGCCGGCTTCACCGCCAACGCCACCCACGTCGAGCAGAACTCGCGCGGCACCATCCCGCCGCCGCCGGCCACGGGCATCTCGCCCTGGACCTACAACGTGACGGGCTACTACGAGGACCACGGCGCCTCGCTCCGCCTGTCATATGTCTGGAACGACGCCCAGCTGGCGGCTCTCGGTCCGCAGAACGGCATCCCCGCCAACCTGCTGACCGACTCGCGCGGCCAATGGGACATGTCGGCCAGCTACCAGTTCAAGAACCTGCCGACCCAGCCGCGCGTGACCCTCGACGTGATCAACATCACCAACGAGCAGCAGCGCAGCGTCTTCCAGTGGCCGAACGCGACCTTCACCCAATACAACCCCGGCCGTCAGATCATCCTGGGCGTCCGGGGCAAGTTCTAAAGGCTGAAGTCACCCTCTGTTCCGTCTCCCCGCCAGCCGCGTTCCCTGGGCTGGCGGGTTCTTTTCCACCCCCATTCGCGCGCGGGATCCTAGTCACTGCCTCCCCTCGCGCGCGGCCTTCGGCGCGCCTTCCCACCGAAGGCGCGCCGTTCTTTTTGGGGCTCGAAAGGACAATCTGTCGCGGTTCGGTGACTGTGGCGGAATCTGGGCGTTAACCACCGCCGGGCCATGCTCTGCCTTGCAAGGAGCCCTCATGACCCACCTCGACCCCCCGACTCTTGGTTTGGATGGCGCCAAGTTCGCCGCGATGTCCGCCAAGTTCGCCCTCGGCGTCGGCGAGACCGTGCTGAACCTGGCCCTGTCGGCGGCGGTGCCGGTCAGCATCGTGGTCTTCGTGGCGCTGACCTTCTAGGGCATTTTCCGATCCGAACGGATCGGTGAAATGCTCTAGCCTGGACGCAAGCCGGTCCAGATCGCGCGGGCGAGCCGCTCGGGGGCGGTTTCGTCGGCCACGGCCTGACGACCCACGGCCTCGTGAACGGCCAGGCCATGCATGGCGCTGACCAGCAGTTGACCCGCGGCGACCGCGTCGATCTCGCCTGCGGCCAGGCCGGCGTCCTTCAGCGCCGCCAACCTCTGGATGATCGCCTGGTCGACGGCGCTCGCCCCCAGTCTGCCGTGTGCGCTGCCGGCCATGTGCAAGGGGAACGACGGGTGGTGGGCCAGTTGCAGGACCGCCGGGATGACCTCCCGGAGCCGCAGGTAAAGGCGGCGCGCGATTCTCTGGACGTGCTCGTCGGGACCGAAGGCCTCGACCTCGGCCCAGGCGCCGACGATGGCCTGAGGGTCGATCACCGCCGGGGTCATGGCCGCGAAGAACAGCTCCTCCTTCGTCTTGAACCGCTGGTAGAGAACGGCCTGGCTGACGCCGGCCTCCTGGGCGACGTCTCGCGTGGAGGCCGCGTGCCCGTCGCGCTGGAACACGCGGCGGGCGGCGGCGAGGACTTCGTCGTCGGTGATGGTTTTCAAGCGGCCCATGCGCTCACTCGTAGGCCAGCACGTCCCGGACGGGAAGCTTCAGGGCGCGATCGGCCGCTCCCCAGCAAGCCGCGAGGGTGACGATGGTCACGACGCCCAGCCAGATCAGCAGCCCGGCGGGCTCGACAACGAAGGGCAGCGTCGTGAACAGCTGGCGGCGCCCGAGGATCAGGCCGATGTGGGCCGACAGGGGCAGGGCGACAAGCACCGCCGCCAGCGAGCTGGCCAGGGCGATCAGCGCGCCCTCGGCCAGCAGGATCATCCGAAGCGTGGCGCGTCGCGCGCCCAAGGCGCGCAGCACGCCGATCTCCCGTCGACGCTCCAGGACATTGAGGCTCGCCGTCGCGGCCAGGCCCAGCCCGCCGACGGCGATGGCGGCGGCGGCCGCCACGCTCAGCATGGTCAGCAGGATGGCGAAGTGCTCGGTCAGCGTCTGCCGGAAGGCCTGGCGCGTCGCCGCGTAGCTGGGCAGGGAGCCCATCTCCGCCGCCAGGTCCTCGACCGCCGCCGAGACGCGCGCCTCCTCGCCCGGGCGGGCGACCAGGCGGGATGCGCCCGCAAGGCCGCCCTGGCCGACCAGCGCATCCACCGTCGAGGCCGCGGCATAGATGTGCGGCTCCGACACCTCCTCGACCAGGCCGACGACATGGACGGGAACGCTTCGTCCGCCCGACAGCAGCACCGCCTGGCCCTGGCCGAGCGCGGGCTCCAGGGACAGGATGTTGCGATTGATGACGATCTCGCCCCGACGCCGGGGCCAGCGTCCGTCGACCAGCCTCGCGCCGACCATCCGGCTGCCCGGCGGCGGGGCCAGGACGGCATAGGGGTTGGTCCCCAGTCGCGCGGCGCCGTCGCCCGGCAGCTGGATCGCCGCCAGGGTCGCGCCCCACACCTCCACCGACTGGACGCCGGGCAGGGCGGCGATCCGGGCGCGGAAGGCCTCGGCCGGCAGGGGCTTGGCGAGCCGTACCTCGACACTGTCGGCGCGACCGGCCAGGGCCTGATCCACGCCTCGAACGAGGCTCGCATAGAGGTTGGCGCAGGTCATCAGCGCCGCCCCGCCCAGGCCGAGCGCGATCATCGTCAGCGCCAGGCGGCCCGGCCGGCGTACGGTGTTGCGAAGGGCCAGGGTCGTGCGGCGGTCGCCGATCCGCCAGCGCCACGGCGTCGCGTCCGGCGCAGAGAGGCCGGGGTCCTGCAGCAGTTCGCGGACCGGGCGGCCGACCGCCCGCCGGATCGGCAGGGCGACGGCCAGGGCCGGCACGATCACCGCGAACGCCGCCACCAGCAGCAGGGCGTCCGGCGGGACGGCGAGGCTGTCCGGATTCAGGTTCAGTTCGAGGCTGATGGGACGCGACATCGCCTGGACGCCGAGGACGCCGAGCGCCAGGCCCAGGACCACGCCGGGACCGGCCAGCAGCGCGGTCAGCGCGCCATAGAGGCCGCAGATCTGGCCGGTCCGGGCGCCGATCGCCTTGAGGACGCCGATCTGGCGGACCTGCCGCGCCAGGAGGCCGGTGATGACGTTCGCTGTCAACGCCCCGCTGAGGACCAGGGCCAGGCCGCCGAAGAGCGTCAGGAGCAGCAGCACCGCCTTCATATGCTGGGCGTGGGGATGCTCGCGGACCGGAACCTCGACCCGCAATACGGGACGGTTCTGAGCCTTGGCCATGGCGGCGACCGCCTCGGCGACCTGGCCGGCCTGGCGGCGGTCGCCGTCGACCGCGATCCGGACTTCGTCCAGCCGCGCGCCCTGGCCCAGCAGCGCCAGGGTCGCCGGGGTGACATAGATATAGCCGACATTGTCCATGTTGCCGGGCGCCTGGGCCGGATCCACGACGACGCCCGCCACGCGCAGCGTGGCGACACGGCCGCCGGCCAACCGCAGGCGCAAGGTCTCGCCCACCCTGGCCTTGAGCACTGGCAGCGCCGAGCGCTCGACCAGCGCCTCGCCCTCGCGCGGAACGGACGCGCCCGACAACGGACGGACCTTCGAAACACGCATGTCGGCGAAATCCCGGACGCCATAGATGAGCAAGGGACGCCAATCCCCCGCGCCGACCTGCGCCCGCGCGCGGACCAGGCGGCGGGAGTCGGCCGCGGCGACGCCGGCCTGCCGCCGGACATCGCCCAGCAGGCGTTCGTCGACGGCGTCGACGGTGAGGATGGCGGCGGCTGGACGACCGGCATCGTAGCTCGAGCGCATCTCGCGCTGGATCACCGCCCGCGTCCCGACCCCGACGGTCATCGCGGCGGTCCCCAGCAAGATCGCCAAGACCACCAGCAGCGAGCGAAGCGGGCTTTCCTTCAGGTCGCCCAGGACCTTGGCCGCGCGCGGGTTCATTGGGCGGCTCCTTGGCCGCGCGCACGGTTTTCGACGACGTGGCCGTCGGCCAGGCGCACGAGACGATGGGCGCGATCGGCGACCGTCTCGTCGTGCGTGACCATGAACACGGTGGTCCCGTCGCGCGCGAGTGTCTCCAGAAGGCCGAGGATCTTCGCCGCCGCGGCGCTGTCGAGATTGCCGGTCGGCTCGTCGGCCACCAGCATGGCGGGGGCGTTGGCCATCGCGCGGGCGATCGCGGCGCGCTGTTGCTGGCCGCCGGACAGCATCCCCGGCAGCTTTCGCGCCTGTTCGATGATCCCGACCTGATCCAGCAGGGCCGCCGCGCGCGCGCGGCGCTCGCGTTGCGGGATCGCGCCGACCAGGTCCATGGCCAGCAGGATGTTCTCCTCGACGGTCAGGGTCGGCACGAGCTGGAAGAACTGGAAGACGACGCCGACGAAACGCCCGCGCCAACCGGCCAGACCTTCTTCGCTCAGGTCGGCGAGGGGCTGTCCGTCCACGACGATCTGACCCCGATCCGGCCGGTCCAGGCCCGCGATCATGTTGAGCAGGGTCGACTTGCCGCTGCCCGAGCGTCCGAGAATGGCCACGAACTCCCCGGGGGCGACGGAAAGGTCGACGGACGACAGCGCCGCGACACGCAAAGCTTCGCGCGCGCCGTAGGACTTGCTGACGGATCTTAGCTCGACGGACCCCGGCATGGGATGCTCCATATATAAGTGATCGATTGCTTATATTAGTATCGGGCATTTTTCCAAGGGATTTTGAAAGGGACGGCGGGGTCTGCCAGGGCCGGACACCCCGCCAGAGCGCTTCATTTTGCGCATTTCGTAGGCAGGGTGCTGCTGCGCCGCCATCCGGGGGTGGGCGAGTTTTTGAAATCCGCAACCCTGCATCGCTAAATGGCGGTATTATAACTCTGATGCATAGAGTCTGTGACAATACGCATTTGAAGGCAGGCTGCCCCCTGATGCCTTCTCGACGTGCGGCGACGCGCCGCTCGAAAATCACAACGATGGGGGATCTCGATGTGCGCAAAGACCAAGGGGCGGCTGGCCGCCTCGTCCGCTCTCGCCCTGATGGCCGTCGCCGCGCCGGCCTTGGCCCAGACCAGGGCCGCTGACGACACCGTCACGGAAGTCATCGTCACCGGCTCGCGTTTCGGGCCCCGTGTCGCCACACAATCGGTGACGCCCGTCGACACGCTGTCCACCCAGGACCTGGCCAAGACCGGCGCCAGCGATCTGCAGGGCCAACTGAAGGTCGCCGTTCCCAGCTTCAGCACGCCCCGTCCCAGCGCCGCCGGGGCCGTCGACTTCCTGACCCCGCCCACCCTGCGCGGCCTCTCGACCGGCCAGATCCTGATGCTGGTCAATGGCAAGCGCCGGCATACCAACGCCGAGCTGAATTCCAACAACCAGATCGGCCGCGGCGACGTGGCCTATGACTTCAACGCCATTCCGACGGCGGCCATCGGCAGCGTCGAGGTGCTGCGCGACGGCGCCGCCGCCCAGTACGGTTCGGACGCGATCGCCGGCGTCATCAATGTCCAGCTGGACCGAAGCCTGGGCCTCCAGGCGCGGGCCCGCTACGGCGTCACCGACCGCGGCGACGGCGAGGACACCCAGCTCAGCCTCGGCTACGGCGTCGGCGTCGGCGACGGCGGCTTCGTGCGCCTGACCGGCTTCTACCAGGATCACGGCCACACCGACCGGGCCCTGGCCGACACCCGTCAGCAGTATTTCGGAACGAGCGGCGGGGGCCTGACCATGCCGTCCGGCAACTACGGTTCGGGGGTCGGCCTGACGCCGTCGAACGGGACGCTGGATGCGCGCGAGGCCACGGTCGACCGCAACACCTGGCTCTATGGCGAGCCCGACTACAAGAACGCGGGCGTGTTCGTGAATGCCGAACTTCCGGTGACCGCGGCGGTGACCGCCTACGCCTTCGGCGGCTACAACCGCCTGGACGGCACGAGCTACAACTACATCCGGCGCGCGGGCCAGGACGAGACCGTCCGGGCGCTCTATCCGAACGGCTTTCGGCCCGAGCAGCAGAGCCGGCTGGAAAACTATTCGGGGGCGGCCGGCCTGAAGGGCGCCGACCTGGCGGGTTTCGCCTGGGACCTGTCGACGGTCTATGGCGTCTCGGTCGATGAACTGCGCGTCACCAATTCGAACAACGCCTCCTATGGCGCGGCCAGCCCGACCTCCGTCCTGCGCGGCGGTCACAAGTTCCGCCAGTGGACCACCAACCTCGACCTGACGCGGGAGCTGGATCTTGGCGGCGGATCGCCGGTCAAGCTCGCCTTGGGCGCCGAGTACCGGAAGGAGTGGTACAGCCTGCGGGCGGGCGAGCCGGCCAGCTACCAGAACGGCGGCGCGCCCATTCTGGATGGTCCCAACGCCGGCAAGCCCGCGCCGGTCGGCATCCAGTCGGCGGTCGGCATCTCGCCCAGCGACGTCATTCCCGGTCAGCGCGACAGCAAGGCCGCCTATGCCGAGGTCGAGAAGGATTTCGGCGATCGGCTCCGCCTCTCGGCGGCCGCGCGCTACGAGGACTATTCGGACTTCGGCGACACGGCCAACTACAAGGTCTCGGGCCGGTTCGAGATCACCGACGACCTGGCGCTGCGCGCCACCGTGGGCTCGGGCTTCCGCGCGCCGGCCCTGGCGCAGTCCTACTACAGCCAGAGCGACTTTTCGTTCGTCAACGGCCAGTTGCTGAAGGTCCGCATCGTCTCGGTCAACGACGCGCTGGCGCCGCTGATCGGCGCCAAGCCGCTCAAGCCCGAGAAGTCCAACAACGTCTCGGGCGGGCTGGTCTTCAACCATGGACCCTTCGCCGCCACGTTCGACGCCTATCAGATCAAGCTCAAGGACCGCATCGTCATCTCGTCGAACTTCCAGAGCACGGCGCTGACGAACTTCCTGGCCACGCAAGGCTTTTCCGGCATCGCCGCGGTCGCCTACCTGACCAACGCGGTCGACACCACGACCAAGGGCTTCGACGTCACGGCGCGCTATCGCCAGGACTTCGGCGACCTGGGCCGCGTGACCGCGACCCTGGCGGGCAGCTACGCCAAGACGACGTTCGACCGGATCGATGGCACGCCGCCCGCCGTCGCGGCCTTCGGCGTCACCGCGCCCCTGGTCGACCTCACCCAGCAGGTGCGCCTGACGCGGAGCGCGCCCAGGGACAAGCAGACGGCGAACCTGGCCTGGGACAAGGGCCGCTGGCGCGTGAACCTGACCGCCACCCGCTATGGCAAGGTTTCCCAGGTGGCGCTGACGGGCAAGACCCAGGCCCAGGTCGCCGCCCTGATCCCCGGCTACAACGTGACCGTGGTCCCCTCGGCGCCGGGGTCGGCCAATTCCGACATCATCCAGCATTTCCGGGCCGACATCGTCACGGATCTGGATGTCGGCTTCGAGGTCAGCCGGGCCCTGACGCTGACGACCGGCGTCGCCAACCTCTTCGACAAGTTCCCGGAAAAGCAGATCGCCTCCACGGCCGCCAGCGTCGCGGCGGGGACCAACGGCGCCGATAACGCCGGCATCTTCCCCTACGCGTTCATCGCGCCCTACGGGGTGAGCGGCCGCTTCTTCTACGTCAAGGCCGCCTACAGCTTCTGATCGCGCCCAGCGCTCGTTTCCGGGAAATCCAATGTCGAAGATCCAGGACCGGCTCGCGGCCCTCGGCGTCGTTCTCGACGCGCCCGCGCCCCCCGTCGCGGCCTATGCCCCCGTCGTCATCCATGGCGGGCTGGCCTATGTCTCGGGTCAGCTGCCGCGCGAGGGCGGCCAGCTGGTGAAGGGGCGGGTCGGCCGCGACCTGACGGCCGACGCGGCCGCGCACGCCGCCCGGCTCTGCGCCATCGCGGTGCTGGCGGTGCTGCGGCAGGCCCTCGACGACGACCTCGACCGGGTCGCCGGCTGTCTCCAGCTGAACGGCTTCGTCGCCGCGGACGATGGGTTCGAGGCGCACTCGGCGGTGATCAACGGCGCTTCGCAGCTGATGGTCGACGTGTTCGGCGCCGCCGGCGCCCATGCGCGCGCGGCGATCGGCGTGGCCACCCTGCCGTTCGGCGTTCCCGTCGAGGTCAGCGCCGTCTTCGCCGTGGAGGCGCGCTAGTGGCCGGTTTCGTCGTCGGTCTCGGGCTCGCCGAACTGCGCCGCGCAAGCCCGGCTCATCAGGTCGCGCTCGGCCTCCAGCGCCGCGATCAGCTCGTCCAGCAGCCGCGAGCGGGCGCGATGCGGCGGCAGGATCAGCAGCGACCGAAAGGGGATGGCGGGGAAGAAGGGACGCGCCGTCAGACCGGCGGTCTCATAGCCGCCGGAGAGATAGGCCAGGGAGTTGGTCAGGCCCAGGCCCAGGCCCCGCGCGGCGAACTCGCACACGGTGGCGGCGAACTGGGTCTCCACGGTGATTTGAGGGCTGACGCCGGCGGCCGCCAGGGCCTGGTCGAAGCGCTTGCGGGCGGTGTCGTCGGGCGCCAGCGAGATCAGCGCCTGGCCCTTGAGCATGGATGGGACGATCGTGTCGACTTGGGCCAGCGGATGGTCGGGGCGCATGACGCAGACGCCGCGGGTGGTGATGAACGGCTGGGCCACCAGGTTGGCGGTGTCGATCTCGTCCGCGCACAGCCCGACATCGTAGACGCCGCTGGCCACCAGGTTGCGCACCGTCGCGGAGTTGGCGATCTCGAAGGTGATGCTGACGTTCGGGCGGCGCGCGGCGAACGCGGTGATCGCCTTGGGCGCGAAGGTCAGGCCCAGCGCGGCCGAGCTGGCGATGCGCAGGGCGCCGGCGCCCACGGCGCGGATGCGGGCGACGGTCTGGCGCAGCCGATCGAGCCCGACATAGGTGTCGAGGATCTCCTGATGCAGCAGATGGGCCTCGGGCGTCGGCGTCAGGCGCGGACCGGATCGCTCGAACAGCTTCAGCCGGGTCGTGTCCTCCAGGCGCTTCAGCGCCCGGCTGATCGCCGGCTGGGAGATGCCCAGCAACTGGGCCGCGCCCGTCGTCGAGCCGCTCTTCATGACCGCGTTGAAGGCTTCGATGAGGCTGAGGTTCATGGCTCGATTATAACACTAGCGAATAGAATGCGTATCAATATGCATTTGATGCAGATTTGGCGCGCGATTTAAATCCCTTTCGGGAGGCGATAGCTCGATGCATGACGAAACACTCTGCCTGAAACGCGGGGACCCGCCGGAGACCTTCGATAGCCTGGTGACCCCGGTCCATCGGGCGTCGACCATCGTGTTCCCGACCGTGGCCGCCTATCAGGCCCGGCGCGAGACGATCTATGACGGCTATTCCTACGGCCTCTATGGCACCCCGACGTCGCGGGCCCTGGAACTGCAACTGGCGGGACTGGAGCGCGCGGCCAAGAGCCTGGTGGTGCAGTCGGGGTTCGCGGCCATCGTGGTCACCACCCTGGCCTGCGCCAGGTCCGGCCAGCAGGTGCTGTTCCCCGACTGCGCCTACGACACGGTCCGGCCGTTCGCGGCCAACTTCCTGGGCGGTTTGGGCGTCGAGGCGGTGTTCTACGATCCGTTGCTGGGCGAGGGGATCGAATCTCTCCTCACTGACCGCACCGCGTTGGTATGGGTGGAGTCGCCGGGCTCGATGACCATGGAGGTCCAGGACATTCCGGCCATCGCCGCCGCCGCCCGGCGGCGCGGGATCAAGGTGGCCGCCGACAACACCTGGGCCACGCCGTTGCGGTTCAAGCCGCTGGACCATGGCGTCGACTTCTCGATGACCGCGATCTCCAAATACATCAACGGCCATTCCGACCTGATCATGGGCGCGGTGTCGGTCGCCGACGAGGCGCTGTATCGCCGCCTCAAGGACTTCTGCCGCTATCTGGGCTACGGGGTCTCGGCCGACGAGTGCAGCCTGGCCCTGCGCGGGCTGGAAACCCTGGCCGTCCGGCTCGACCGCTGCGAGGCCAGCGCCCTGACGCTGGCGCGGTGGCTGCAGTCGCAACCGTTCGTCGCCGAGGTGCGCCACCCGGCCCTGGCCTCCAACCCCGGGCACGACATCTGGCGCCGGGACTTCTCCGGCGCGACCGGAGTCTTCTCGGTGCTCGTCCACCCGTGGGCCCGTAACGGGCTCGCTGAAGCGATCGAAGGGCTGGAGCACTTCGCGATCGGCGCCAGCTGGGGCGGCGTTCACAGCGTCGTGGCGGTCCTGGACGCGCCGCCGCCGCGCACGGCCCGCCCGTTCGAGCACGACGGTCCGCTTCTGCGCTTCAGCATCGGCCTGGAACATGTCGACGACCTGAAGGCCGATATCGAAGGCAGCTTTTCGCGTCTGAGCGCCGACGCTCGTCCTTCCACGGAGATCCTGTCATGAGGCGCGCCGCCACCACACTTCTCGCGACCCTGCTGGTCGCCGCCATGGCGGGCTGTTCGCCGCCGACGGCCGGCGGGCAGAGCGCCGTCGACAAGATCAAGGCCAGGGGCCAGGTCAACTGCAGCGGCAGCCAGGGTATTCCGGGCCTGTCGAGGCCCGACGAAAAGGGCGTCTGGCGCGGGTTCGACAGCGACATCTGCCGGGCCTTCGCCGCCGCGGTGCTGGGCGACGCGACCAAGGTCCAGTTCACGCCGCTGAACGCCGCCCAGCGCCTGCCGGCTGTGCAGACCGGCGAGATCGACGTGCTGTCGCGCACCTCGACCATCACCTTCACGCGCGACATGTCGATCCGGTTCGTCACGGTCACGCTCTACGACAGCGACGCGGTCATCGTCCGCAAGTCGCTGGGCGTCACCTCTCCGGCCGGACTCAACGGCAAGACCGTCTGCATGCAGGGCGGCGGCAGCCTGGTGGAAACGGCGCTATCGGAGGCCGAGGCGGAATACAGGATGAAGGTGACGCGGGTCTATTTCGACTCGACCATCACCGCCCGCGACACCTATTTCGCCGGACGTTGCGACGCCTACATCACCGACGGCCTAGCCGCCCGCAGCCAGCTGGCGACCGTGGCCAAGAAGCCCGAGGACCACGCGCTGATCTTCGTCGGTTCGGGCGTCGAGCCCAACGGCATCGCCATCCCCCGCGGCGACGACCGCTGGTACGACGTCACCCGCTGGACGGTGAACCTCCTGATCTGGGCGGAACTCAACGGCGTCACCCAGGCCAATGTGGACGAGATGGCCAAGTCGGGACCCGAACAGGTCCGCCGCCTGCTGGGGGGCGACCCCGCCTATGGCAAGGCGCTCGGCCTCGATCCGCGCTGGGCGTACAACGTCATCAAGCAGGTGGGGAACTACAAGGAGATCTGGAACCGCAACCTGGGTGACGACACGCCGATCAAGGCCGACCGTCGCCTCAACCGCCTCTATACCGAAGGCGGCCTGATGTTCCCCTTTCCGTGGGATTGATCCGTGGCCCTTACCGTTTCCGGCCCTCCGGGCCTCGCCCGCCCGAGCCGCGGCGTGGTCCGTCGCGTCGACCTGCTGGCGCAGGCCGCCGCGATCGCGGTGGTGCTGGTCGTCCTGGGCGTGATCCTGGCGACCACCCGCTATAATCTGAGCGCGCGCGGCATTCAGCTGGGCCTGGACTTCCTGGTCGAGCGCGCGGGCTTCACTGTCGCCGAGACGCTGCTGCCCTACGATCCTGGCGACAGCGTGTTGCGGGCCATGTGGGTCGGCGTCACCAACTCGCTGTTCGTCTCGATCGTCGTCGGCGTCGCCTCGACCATCCTGGGCGTTCTCGTCGGCGTCTGCCGCCTGAGCCCCAATCCGATGGTCGCCGGCCTGGCCCGCGTCTGGGTCGAAGGCGTGCGCAACACCCCGCCGGTGCTGCTGCTGATCTTCCTCTATTCCCTGTGGTGGCAGGTCGCGCCGAGCGATCATGCCGTGGCCCTGGCGCCGGGCGTGCTGGCCTCGATCCGGGGCTTGGCCGTGCCCAAGGTGACCACGCCATGGTCCGGCATGGACCTGCTGCTGCTCGCAGTCCTGGCGGGCGGACTGGCCTGGCTGGTCGCGCGGCCGCCCCGGGCGGCGCGGGCCATGCCCCGGCCGTTCCTCGCGGGCGCGGCGATCGCGGTGACGGCGCTGGCCGCCCTGATGCTGGGCCTGGACGGCCGGGCGGGGATCATCCTGCCTCGGGCCGAGGGCGCGACCCTGGCCAGCGGCGCTGTCCTGACGCCCGAGCTCTTCACCATCCTGTTCGGCCTCACGCTCTACACCACCGGCTTCATCGCCGAGGTCGTGCGCGGCGGCATCGAGGCCGTGCCGAAGGGACAGTGGGAAGCCGCCCGCGCCCTGGGGCTGGGCGAGGCCAGCGTGCTGCGGCTGGTCGTGCTGCCACAGATGCTGCGGGTCGTGATTCCGCCCATGACCAGCCAGTACGTCAACATCGTCAAGAACAGCACCCTGGCCCTGGCGGTCGGCTACACGGACTTCCTGACCATCATGGGCACGATCATCAACAAGACCGGCCACGCGATCGAGGGCACCGTTCTGATCGTCGTGGTCTATCTGTGCATCAACCTCACGATCTCGACCGCGCTGAACCTCTACAACGCCCGGATCGCCATGCGGGGAGGGCGCTGATGACCGCCATCGACCCGATGCTCGAGACGCCCCGGCGCGTCCTGCGCAATTCCGGCGCCGCGTGGCGGCGCCTGTTCGACAGCCCGCTGAACGTCGCCCTCAGCCTCCTGGTCCTGGCCGCCGCGGCGATGGCGGTTCCGCCGCTCTTCAAGTGGGCGGTGCTGGACGCGGCGTTCCTGCCCGCCACGCCCCAGACTTGCCAGGCCCACGCCGGGGCCTGCTGGAGCTTCATCGTCGCCAAGCACAGCCAGATCCTGTTCGGCATCTATCCCCTGGACGAGCGCTGGCGTCCGGCGATCGTCTGCGTCGGCCTGATCGGCCTGCTGATCTATTCGGTGAGGCCATCGTCCTGGCGGCGCGGCCTGCTCGTGGCCTGGCTGGTCATGATGGTCGCCGCTCAGGTCCTGATGGGAGGGGGGATCTTCGGCCTGACCCCGGTCTCCACGGCGCTCTGGGGCGGTCTGCCGGTCACGCTGATCCTGACGGTCGTGGCCATCGGCGGCGGCTTCCCGCTGGCGATCCTGCTGGCCCTGGCGCGGCGCTCGGAACTGCCGGCGCTGCGCGTGCTGAGCACCATCTTCATCGAGACGATGCGCGGCCTGCCGCTGCTGAGCATCCTGTTCATCGCCTCGATCATGCTGCCGCTGCTGCTGCCCGCGGCCCTGGTGCCCGACAAGCTGGTGCGGGCGCTGATCGCGCTCCTGCTGTTCGCCGCCGCCTACATGGCCGAGGTCGTGCGAGGAGGGCTCCAGGCCATTCCCCGCGGCCAGTACGAAGCCGCCGCGGCGCTGGGCCTGGGCTACTGGCGCACCCAGCAGAAGGTGGTCCTTCCCCAGGCGCTGAACGTGTCGATCCCGGCGCTCACCAGCACCATCATCGTGATGATCAAGAACACCAGCCTGGTGTTGGTGGTCGGGCTGTTCGACCTGATCAGCTCGGGCAAGTCCGCCCTGGCCGACCCCACCTGGCGGTCGCCCGCCATCGAGACCTACATTTTCATCAGCGCCATCTATTTCGTTCTCTGCTTTGGCTTTGGCCGGTTCGCGGAGTCGTTCGAGCGCCGCAACAAGGTGAGCCGATAATGGTCGAGCAGTCTTCCGCCTCCATGGCCGTGGCCATCGAGGGCGTGCACAAGTGGTACGGCGACTATCACGCCCTGCGGGGCGTGGACCTGGCCGTGGCGCCGGGCGAGCGCATCGTCATCTGCGGCCCTTCCGGCTCGGGCAAGTCGACGCTGATCCGCTGCATCAACCAGCTCGAGCATCACGAGCAGGGCGTCATCACGGTCAACGGCGCGGTTTCGCGCAACGAGCCCAAGGCCGCGCGCGCGGTGCGCCGCGAGGTCGGCATGGTGTTCCAGAGCTTCAACCTCTTCCCGCACCTGACGGTGCTGGAGAACTGCATGCTCGGGCCGATGTGGGTGAACCGCACCCCGCGCGCCGTTGCGGCGGAAACGGCGATGGGACTGCTCGAGCGCGTGCGCATCCCCGATCAGGCCCACAAGTATCCCGGTCAGCTGTCGGGGGGGCAGCAGCAGCGGGTCGCCATCGCGCGCGCCCTGTGCATGAACCCCAAGGTGATGCTGTTCGACGAGCCCACCTCGGCGCTCGACCCCGAGATGGTCAAGGAAGTCCTCGAGACCATGCTGCGCCTAGCCGAGGACGGCACGACCATGCTGGTCGTCACCCACGAGATGGGCTTCGCGCGGCAGGCCGCCGACCGGGTGATCTTCATGGATCAAGGACAAGTCCTTGAAACCGCGCCGCCGGCCGAGTTCTTCGGCGCGCCCCGGCACCCCCGCACGCAGGCGTTCCTCGGGCAGCTTATCCGCTAGTCCAGCGGTTCCGGCGCACGCGTTTTCATGCTCTCCTCGGACCGCGCCTCAGGCCACCGTCGTGCCGAACAGGCGGCCCACGGCCGCGGTCACGCCCATCGCCAGGGCGCCCCAGAACGCGACTCGCAGCGCGCCGCGCCAGAGGTTGGCGCCGGCCGCCCGGGCGCCGACCGCGCCGAGGATCGCCAACAGCGCCAGGGTCCCAATGGTCAGCGACGGCACCAGGGCGTCGCGCGGGACCAGGCCCGCCATCAGCACGGGCACGATCGCGCCGGCGCAGAAGGTCGCCGCGGACGCCAAGGCGGCCTGGATGGGACGCGCGGCCAGCTCGCTGGTGATGCCCAGCTCGTCGCGCAGGTGAGCGCTTACGGCGTCGCCGCGCGTCAATTGCTCCGCCACCGTTTCGGCCAGTTCCGGAGACAGTCCTCGCTTGACGTAGATGGCGGCCAGCTCCTCGCGTTCCGCGTCAGGCGCTTCGGAATGTTCGCGGGTCTCCCGCGCCCGGTCGGATTGTTCGACATCCGATTGGCTGCTCACCGAGACATATTCGCCGGCGGCCATCGAGATCGCGCCGGCGATCAGCGCGGCCACGCCCGTCAGCATGACGGTCGACCCGCTCGTCTCGGCCGCCGCGATGCCGACCACCAGGCTGGACGTCGAGATGATGCCGTCATTGGCGCCCAGGACCGCCGCCCGGAGCCAGCCGATCCGTTGGACCAGGTGTCGTTGACCTGGATGTCGCATTCATCGTTCTCCAAGAGTGTCAGTGGCCGAGGTCTGGCGCTACGCGCCGGGGATCCTGACCTTCAGCAGCTTGACGGAATTCAGGAACACCATGACGTCGGGTCCCAGATGGATGAACGCCGCCTCGATCGGACCGATCCAGCCCATCAACGCCGCCGTGATGCCCAGGACGTGGACGACGCCCACGCCGACCCACAGGTTTTCCTGGATGGTCCGATACGAGCGCCGTGCGATGTTCCGGGCGGCGACGATCTTGTTCAGGTCGTCGGTCATCAGGGCGATGTCGGCGGCCTCCAGGGCGGCCTGCGTACCGCCGCCGCCCATGGCTATGCCCACCTGGGCGCGGGCCAGCGCGGGCGCGTCGTTCACCCCGTCGCCGACCATGGCGACCTGGAAGCCCTGGCGCTGCAGATCGGCGATCACGCCGACCTTGTCCTCGGGCATCAGGTCGGCCTTGACCTCGTCGACGCCCAGGTCTCCGGCGATGGCCTTGGCGGTGGCGAGATTATCGCCGGTCAGCATGACCACGCGCTTGACGCCGCTCTCCTTCAGGGCGGCGATCGCCTCGTGCGCGCCGGCGCGCACGGTGTCGGCGATGAAGATCACCCCGACGAAGCGGCCGTCGATGGCGACATGCACGGGCGTGCGACCACTCTCCTCGACCGGCGTGTCGATGGACACATCGGCTTCGCGCAGCAGCGCGGGATTGCCGACCAGGATGGTTCGGCCCTCCACCGTCGCCTTCACGCCCCGCGCCTGGATCTGCTCGAAGGCCTGCGGCTCCGGCACGGCCAGTCCCCGCGCGGCCGCGCCGTCCACGACCGCCTTGGCGAGCGGGTGCGCCGAGCGCCGGTCCGCGGCGGCGGCCAGGCGCAACAACTCATCCTCGCCGAACGCGGGGTCGAACGACTGGACGCCGACGACCTCCGGCCTGTTGGCCGTCAAGGTGCCGGTCTTGTCGAAGACCACGGCGTCGGTTTTCGCCAGCAGTTCCAGATAGAGACCGCCCTTGATCAGGATGCCGTTGCGGGCGGCGCGCGCGATGGCCGCGATCATCACCAGCGGCGTGGCCAGTCCGAGCTCGGCGGGCGAGGTGAAGATCAGCAAGGTCACGACCTTGGAGACGTCACGCGTGACGAGGAAGACGCAGACCAGGAAGATCAGGACCACCGGGATCAGCCAGCTGGCGACGCGGTCGGCCAGCTTCTGAACCGGCGCCTGCACGGCCTCGGCCTCTTCGACCAGGGCGATGATCCGCGAGAAGATGGTGTCCCCGCCGATCTTGTCGGTGCGTACGTCGATCGCGCCGGCCTCGACGATCGTGCCGGCGAACACCTGCGCCCCCTCCGCCTTGTCCTGCGGCACGCTTTCGCCGGTGATCGGCGCCTGGTTGACCGCCGCGGCGCCGCCGACCACGACGCCGTCGACCGGGATCTTTTCACCGGTCCGCACCAGCACGACCTGTCCCGGGCGAACCTCGGCGATCGGCACGGTGCGCTCCTGGCCGTCTTCGCGGATCAGCGCCACCTGGGGAACCGAACCGATCAGGGCCTTGATCGACGCCCGGGCGCGGTCGGTATTCAGCTCGGCGATGAACTCGGCGATCAGGATGATGACCATCAGCACCGCGCCGGCCACCGTCTCTCCGCCGAAGACGGCGACCAGGGTGGCGATGGTGACGAAGATCTCGGTGCCGATCTTGCGCTCGGTGAAGAGATCGACCAGGCCTGTCTTGACCAGCGGGTAGAGGCCGATCGCGACGGCGATCCACAACAGCCAGAGCGGGACGATCTGCTGCCAGTAGAGGAGCGCGACAGCCCCTGTCAGGACGATCCGCCCGACCTCGATCCATCGTTCGCGGGTCATCAGCGCCAGGATGCTGGCGTCCGCTGGACCGGTCGGGTGGCTTTGCGTCGTGGCCGTCATCTTTGCGACTCCCGAGCGGTTTCCTGGCCTGCAGGGAAACCCTGAATAATGGTCCATACTCTAGGACGCTGAAGTGCGGAAAGGCGCCGCTAGGTTCCCGATCTTGTCACTGAGTCGGGGCGGGCCGCGAGGCCGCGATCCGCACGAAGTTGGCTATCTGGCGCTGTCGGCTTCACCGCAGCAAGTTGAAACGCGCGGAGCCCGGGCCGCTTCGGGGCGCGGCGCTCACCGGGGCGGCGGAGGGGAGGTGAGGCCGCGTGCGTATATCTGTGTGAGCGGTGACCGCGAGCTCCGGTCTCCGAACCCGAGTATGGAGCAGATCCATGTCCAAGCCGTCGATCGAAGGGGGGCTCACGGCCATCGCCGTGTCGGGGCTGCAGGCCCAGAAGAAGCGTATCCAGATTCTGGCCGAGAACATCGCCAACGCCAATTCGGTCGCTAAGACGCCGGGCGGCGAACCCTATCGGCGCCAGGTTCCGATGTTCAAGGTCGAGCCCATGGGGGACGACAAGGGCGTGGCGTTGAGCGGCGTGAAGGGCGATCCCAAGCCGTTCCCGCAGCACTATGATCCGGGCCATCCGGCCGCCAACACCGCCGGCTACGTTCAGCTGCCCAACGTCAACAGCCTGGCCGAAAGCCTCGATCTGAAGCAGGCCATGCGCGCCTACGAGGCCAACCTCAACGTCCTGGACACCCAGGGCGCCATGGAAAAAAGCACCCTGTCGCTTCTCGACGGGAAATAGGCGGCGAGGCCGAGGGCGTCGTCGCGGACGGGGGCGCCCGTGATCCGGCGGCGTCACGGCGTGGCGGGCGCCTAGAGCCCTTTCCGATCTGATCGAAACGATCAGTCGGATAAAAAGGGCTCTCAATCAAAGACCTGGAGCATTTCACCGATCCGTTCGGATCGGAAATGCTCTAGAACCGCCTAGTCAGGCGGACGCTCAGGGTCCGGGGGCGCGGCGGCGTGACAATCTGGTCGCGGGTGATCAGAAACGGATTGCCGAACGAAAAGCTGTTGGCCTGGCTGTTGAGCGGATTGTCCAGGGTCGCCGCCAGCGTCCAGCCCGCCGTGGTCAGGCTGGCGACGCCCCGCAGGCTCAGATATTCGCCCATCTCGTAAGCCTTGTCCCCGTCAAAGGTCAGGTATGACGGTCCGACATAGGCGGCCTGGCCTTGCAGGCGCAGTGTCGGGCCGCGCGCCAGCTCTCGGTGGTAGTCGACGCCTAGGCTGGCCGAGACGCGGGCCACGCCGGGCAGGCTGGCGTCCCGGTGCGCGATGAAGGCCTGGTTGAGCTTGGTGACCTCCGGATCGTTGAGCAGGGCCGCGGCGTGCAGGTCCAGGCGCTCGCTGACCCGGAAGGCGGCCTCGGCCTCCACGCCGCGATTGTCGCCGTCGCCGATGTTGGCGGTATAGGCCGCGCCATCGGTCAGATACTGGTCGCTCTGCACCGAATCCCAGGCGGCGTAGAACACCGCCGCCCGGCCCTGCAGGCGATCGGCGAAGGCGCGCAGCTTGACGCCCAGTTCGTAGTTCCAAAGTTCGTCGGCCTCGTAGCGGCGCCGCGGCGTCCCGAGGGCGTCGAACACCTGGCCGATGCGCCCGGCGGTATTGAAGCCGCCCGGACGATAGCCCTCGGTCGCCTGGGCGTAGATCAGCACGCCCGGCTTGGCGTCATAGCTGATCAGCACCTTGGGCGAGAAGCCTATCGCGTCGGCGGACTGGGTCGACCGGCGCTGGCCCGCCGGCTGCGTGACCAAGGCGTCGGTGTCGAAGTCGAAATTGAACCAGCGCAGTCCCGCGGTGACCGACAGGCGCGACGTGGCGTCGAAGGTCGCCTCGCCGTAGAACGCGATCTCCCGGATGTCGTCCCGCCGCCGTTCGGCATAGGCGGCGGGGCTTCCGGCGGACAGGGCGCGCAAACCGGTGGTCAGGCGGATTGACCCGGTCGAGGCGAAGGCGCCGACCAGGCCATGCAGGCGGCGCTCGCCAGGCGTGGCGTAGGTGACTTCAGCCACCGTCAGGTCGATGCCTCTATTCTCGTCGAATGTCGCCGGCGCGCCGGCCAGGCCGTAGAGTGTCGATGCCGAGCTAGCATCGTAGCGGCTGCCGAAACGGTGGGACAGATGTGCGATCGAGCCCGTCGCCCGGCCCCAGCCGCCGTCGCCGGACAAGGTCAGCGACAGGTGGCCGAAGTCGTTGTCGTGCGGCTCGCGCACGGCGGTGTCGCGCTCCTTCGGCCCCAATCGGCGCAGGCCGTACTGGGTGTCCTGGTTGTCGATCAGCTGCAGGGTGGCGCCCAGGGTCATGGTCCAGCTCGGCGTGAGGGCCGCTCGCAGGCTGGCGCGGACGCCGCTGCGCGCCGAAACGTTGACGCCGCGCAGGCCGAGCGTGCGATTGTCGATATAGCCGCTTTCGGTCTCGTGATAGGCCACGGTGCGCAAGGCTAGGCGGCCCCGGATCAATGGCAGGTTGGCCATCGCTTCCAGCTCTTCGTTGCGCCCGCCCCCCTGGGTCCAGCCAAGGCCGGCGATGACGTTGGCCTGATAGCGATCGAAATCAGGCTGGCGGGTGACGATTCGCATCACGCCGCCCAGCGAGCCGCCGCCGTAGAGCGTGCCCTGCGGTCCGCGCATGATTTCCACGCGTTCGACGTCGGCCAGCCTCAAGTCCGGGTCGGGCGCGCTGTAGGTGATGGGCACGTTGTCGAGATAGAGCGCCACCATCGACTGGGTCTGGCCGGTGAAGGCGCCGTCGGACAGGCCCCGCAGCAGAATCTTGTCGCGGCCAGGGCCAAGATTGGTCACGGTCATCCCGGCGACCTGTCCGGCGAGGTCATTGAGGCCGGTGGCGCCCTGGCGCTCGAGCGCGCCGCCCGACACGACCGAAATGGCGTAGGGGGTGCGGCCAGGCAGGTTGGGATAGCGCTGAGCGGTGATCACGACCTCGCCCAAGCCCAGGGGCGCGGCCGTGGGGGCGGGTTTGGCGGGACGAGCCGGGACGTTCAGCCGGTGAATGATCACGGTGCGCGGATCGGGCCGACTGAAGCCGCAGCCGCTGCCCGCCAGAAGGCGATCCAGCGCGACGGCGACCGACAGGCGTCCGGTCAGGGCCGGCGCGCGCCCACGACAGGCCTCGAGATCGCCGCCCAGAGAGAGCTCGGCCTGCAGGGCGAAGTCGATCAGGGCGGCGTAGACGGGCTTGGCGGCGATCTGCAGCCGAACGACGGGCGACTGGCGGCCGGCCGGCAGGCGCGGTTGGGCCTCGGCCGCGCCGCCGGCAAGGCCTGCCAATCCCATGCCCAAGGCCGCGGCCAAGACGTGGCCGCCGCGGTCGCTACCTTTCGGCACGGTCAGCGGCGCGCCGTCTTCGCCTTGAGGATGACCTCTCGAGACGTCGTCTCGGCGACAATGGGCGCGAACAGTTCCAGGCGCCGGACCATGGCGGTCTCCTCGTCGATCAGCAGCACGCCTGACACTGTCACGCTCATGGCGCTGGGATCAACGCGGATCGGCGTTGTGACGTAGCGATTGAGGTCGGCGACGACCTGGGGCAGCGGCGCGCGATCGTAGATCAGCTTGCCCGACTTCCATGCGAACGGGGTGTCGGGTTGAACGGCGGTCACCTTGGCGGCCGCTCCCGGGGCCTGGACCAGCTGCTGGCCGCGCGCCAGCTTCACCGAGCCCTCTTGGCCCCCCGCGACCGCCACCAGGCCGCGTCGTACGGAGACCGCCAGGCGGCCGGCGTGGTTCAGGATGTTGAATTCCGTTCCCAGGACCCGCACTTGCCGCGCGCCTACGGCCACAACGAAAGGTCGGCCCTCCTGGCGGACGACGTCGAAACTGGCCTCGCCATCGACCAGGGTGACGTCGCGCTGCTGGGCGCCGAGGCGGACCCGCAAGGTGGTGTCGGCGCCCAGGGTCAGCCGGGAGCCGTCGGCCAGCACGACCTGGCGGGTCTCGCCTCGCCCGGTCGAATAGGCCGTGGAGGCGGGCTCAGCGAGCCGCGGGGTCACGACCAGAGCCACAATAGCGGCCGCGCACGCCGCGGCTGCGACGCCGAGCCCCATCCATACGCCCCGCCGCGGCGACCCGGTCGGGCGACGCAGCGGCGTGATATTGGCCGCGAGCGGCGGATTCTGACCGGGCCGGGCGTCGTTGGCGGCCAGAGCGTCCAGATCGAGCCACAACGCCTCGACGGCCTCATAGGCCGCCGCGTGTTGCGCATCGGCCTCCAGCCAGGCCTGGAACGCTGTCCAGTCCTCTAGAGCAGGATCGCCCTGCAGCCTGGCGAACCAATCGGCGGCCGCCTGCTGGGGTGGATCTAGATGGGCGGACTCGGTCATCGGCGGTGCGCGCTTCCTCTGCGCCGGGTCTGGAACGATCGCTGCGACAATGACGCCACGCGGTCGCGAACCCCTCCGCACATCTCGGTGAGGTGAGGCGCAAAGGCCACAGTCGTCATCGTCCCACCCGCTTGACGAGGTGGCCGAGAGCAAGGCTGACGTGCTTTTCGACGGCGCTGCGCGAGATGCCGATCCGCTTGGCCGTCTCGGCGTGGGTCAGGCCTTCGAACTTGTGCAGGCGGAAGACGCGCTGGGTCAGCGGCGCGAGGGTCTCCAGCGCCTTCGACAGCTTCTCCAGTCGTTGCCGCGCGATCACCGCGCTTTCCGCGTCGGGAGAGTCCGCGATGTCCAGTGCGCCGATGGAGGCATGATGAGTGCGCCGCCATTCGCTGTCGCGCGCGCCGGCGCGCTTGGCGCGCCGCAACCGGTCCAGCATCAGGTTCGACGCCAGGCGATAGAGAAAGGCTGGAGGGTTCTCGATCGACTCCTCGGTGACGGCCTGGACCTTGAGATAGAGTTCCTGGACGAGGTCATCGACGTCGCCGCGACCGCCCAGCCGCGCCAGAAAGAACCGCCGCATGTCGTCGCGACGCTCAAGATAGGCTGCGGCCAGCGGTGATAGATCGGCGGAGACGTCCTTCATCGCGCGCGGGGGCCGGAGCGGTCGCGTGGCGTGAGGTGAATCTGGCTTTTGGCGTCGGTCTTCATCGCCAAGCGGTCAGCCCGTTGAAGGAGTCGGTCAGAGGGGCAAAGACATGGCTTGGTGGCGCGATGAAAGCAAGTTGACTCGGGTGGACGAAGTTTGGGGCCCCGTCAGCCGGCGGTGCGGCGTGCGCCGAGGGCGCGGGCGATGGCGGTGAAGAGGGCGGCGATGCGTTGGGTCACCCAGCTGACGGGGTTCTCGCCGGGGCGGCGGCGGCTGGTGATCCAGGTGGCGAGGCAGACGGCGGTGAAGA
>CAIUMD010000082.1 GCA_903900155.1 uncultured Caulobacterales bacterium
AGGAGATAGCGCCTATAGCGCCCCCTACTTCCCCGCCGCGCTCTTGGCATAGGCCTGCGCGCCGGCGATCAGGCGCAGGACGTTGCCGCTCCAGATCGCCTGGATGTCGGCGTCCGAGTAGCCCTCGGCCTTGAGGCGGGCCGTGATCTTGGGCAGGTCGGCCACGTCCTCGAAGCCCTCCACGCCGCCGCCGCCGTCCCAGTCGGCCCCGACGCAGACGCCCTTGGGGCCCGCGATCTTCAGGGTGTGCAGCATGCTGGCCATGAAGGTGTCGAAATTGGCGCGGACCGGCGGGTGCTGCTTGTCGACCGCCACCTTCTTGGCCATCCACGCCACGACGTCGGCCTGGGTGGCCTCGTCGCGCGGCGGACGGCCGATGGCCTCCAGGGCCGCCTTGCGCTCGGGGCTGTCGGCGCTGGCGCGCAGATAGACCGAGTTGATGCAGATCGCGCCGCCGCTGTCGGCGATCTTCTTGATGCGGCCGTCGTCCAGGTTCCGCGGGTGGTCGAAGATCGCCTTGGCGCCCGAGTGCGAGGCGATGATCGGCGCCTTGGACAGGGCCACCGACTGGTCGACGATGTCGTCGCTGGCGTGGCTGACATCGACCAGGATGCCTAAGCGGTTGGCCTCGGCCAGCCAGCGCAGGCCCAGCGGCGAATAGCCGTTCCAGATCTTGCCCTTGGGGTCGGTCGAGCTGTCGGCGAACTGGTTGTTGCGGAAGTGGACCGGCCCGGCCATCCGCACGCCGGTGTTGTAGAAGGTCTGCATCAGGGTCAGGTCCTCGCCGATCGGCCAGCTGTTCTCGATGCTCTGGAAGACGAAGCTCTTGCCGGCCTTGTTGATCCGCACCGCGTCCTCGACGGTGTAGGCCAGCTCGAACTGAGCCGGATTGGCGGCGACCATCTCGCGGATCTCGGTCGCGCGGTTCAAGGCAAAGTCGCGGGCCTTGCGGTAGCCCTCGGCGGTCAGGTCGCCCTGGCCGGTGTAGATTACGTAGAAGCCGCCATCCAGGCCCCCGGCCTTCATGCGCGGCAGGTCCACCTGGCTGCCGTCCTTGGCCACGCCGTGCTCGTCCAGCATCGACCAGCCTTTGCGCGAGAAGTGCTCGGGCGTGTCCAGGTGGGTGTCCAGGGTCAGGAAACTGTCGTGCAGCGCCTTGATCGCCTTGGGGACGTCACCTGGCTTTTCCGGCGCCTTCTTGTCGGCGGCATGAGCGACGCCGCCGAGCAGGGCGGCCGATCCGAGCAGGACGGTGAGCAGGCGACGCATGGGCAGACTCCGGACGAAACCAAGGCCGCGACGCTCAAGGTTTAGACGGAGGGCGTCAAGCCGAGGCGGCTCGTCCTGATGAGAAAATTCTCGCCTGATCCGATCTACATGAGGCCCCGTCTACATGAGGCCAAGGGCCTTGAAGCTGGCCACGCCCTCGCGGCCGACCACCAAGTGGTCGTGCACCGCGATCTTCAGGGCCTTGCCGGCCTCGACGATCTGCTTGGTCATGTCGATGTCCGGGCGCGACGGCGTAGGGTCGCCGGACGGGTGGTTGTGCAGGATGATGATGTTGCTGGACGACAGCTCCAGCGCCCGCCGCATGACCTCGCGCGGATAGACCGGGGCGTGGTCGACCGTGCCGCGGTTCATCACCTCGTCGGCGATCAGCTGGTTCTTCTTGTCCAGGAACAGCACCCGGAACTGCTCGCGCGACTCGTTGGCCAGGGCGACGCGGACATAGCCCAGCAGGGCGCTCCACGAGCTGATCACCGGCCGCTTGACGATCTTGTCGCGGCCGGCGCGCAAGGTCGCCTCGTGCAGCAGCTTGATGTCCATGGCCGCCGCCTCGCCGACGCCCGGCACCGTGGCCAGTTCCTCCAGCGTCGCCCCCAACACCGCGCCCAGCGAGCCGAAGCGGGTCAGCAGGCTCTTGGCCAAGGGTTTGACGTCGCCGCGCGGGAAGGTGCGGAAGAGGTAGAGCTCCAGCAGCTCGTAATCCGGCAGCGCCACGAACCCGCCGACCTTGGCCCGCTGGCGCAGGCGATCGCGATGGCCGGCATGATGGGCGTGGGCCGAGCGCTTCTTCGGGGTTTCGACCGGCGGCGCAGGGACCGGGGCGACCGCAAAGAGCTCGGCGTCCGAGACGCCCAGGGATTTGACGCTGACCATGCCGCCCTCGACTCCAGGCGAGCATTACGCGTTATCGCCCCATGGTTGTCCAGAGGCGGTTGTGCAGATCCTCCCCCGCTAGGGGGAGGGTCTTGACCGCCTGGCCTCCCACAGCCGCCAGCCCATCAGCGCCAGGAACACCACGCCATAGACCAGCGGCGGCCGATGGTCGGCCTTGACCAGCAGGTAGTAGTGGATGACCCCCAACGGCACGATCAGATAGATCAGCCTGTGCAGCCGGCTCCAGGCCGCGCGGCCCATGCGGATCACCCAGCCGTTGGTCGAGGTCACCGCCAGCGGGATCAGCAGCACAAAGCCCAGCATGCCCAGCGTGATGAAGGGCCGCTTCAGGATGTCCTTCCACAACTGGCCCCAGTCGAAGAACAGGTCGACGCCGATATAGCTGAAGAGATGCAGCAGGATGTAGCTGAAGGCGAACAGGCCGATGGTCCGCCGGAACCGCACCAGGCGCGGCTTCTTCAGGATCCGCGCGGCGGGCGTGATGGCCAGGCCGACCAGCAGCAGCCGCAACCCCCAGACGCCCAGCTGGCGGATCAGCTTCTCGATCGGATTGGCGCCCAGGTCGCCGTTGAAGCCCTTCCAGGCCAGCCAGACGATCGGCGCGAAACAGGCCGCCCAGACCAGGGCGTAGACGATGTTGTCACGCGTCTTGGAGGGACGCTTCATTGCGACCCTTTTTTCTTGGGGGGCCATCAGTAGAACCGCTTCAGGTCCATGCCGCGATAGAGGTCGCCGACCCACTCGCCATAGCCGTTGAACGGCAGCGTGTCGCGGCGGCGGAACTCACCGATGCGGCGTTCGGTGGCCTGCGACCAGCGGGGATGGTCGACGGCCGGATTGACGTTGGCGAAGAAGCCGTACTCGCGGGCCGCCAGCTTGTTCCACGAGGTGACGGGCTGCTTCTCCACAAGGCTGATGCGCACGATCGACTTGACGCCCTTGAAGCCATATTTCCACGGCACGACCAACCGCAGCGGCGCGCCGTTCTGGTTGGGCAGGACGTCGCCGTACAGGCCCACCGCCATCAGGGTCAGCGGGTGCATGGCCTCGTCCATGCGCAGGCCTTCGCGATAGGGCCAGTCCAGCGTGTTCCAGCCCTGGCCGGGCATTTCCGAGGGCCGCATCACCGTCTCGAACGCCACATACTGGGCCTTGGACGTCGGCTTGACCGAGGCGATCAAGTCCTTGAGCGGAAAGCCCACCCACGGGATCACCATCGACCAGCCCTCGACGCAGCGCATGCGATAGATGCGCTCCTCCAGCTTGTTCCTGCCGATCAGGTCCTCGATGCCGACCGTGCGCGGGGCCTCGCAGGCCCCGTCGATGCGCACCGTCCAGGGACGCGGCTTGAACTTGCCCGAGTTCTCGGCCGGGTCGCCCTTGTCGACGCCGAACTCATAGAAGTTGTTGTAGGTGGTGATGTCCTCTTTCGAGGTCGCCTTCTCTTGGGTCGAGAAGCCCTTGCCGTAGGTCAGGCCGGCCTTGGCCTCGCCGGCTGCGCCGAACAGCCCCGCCCCCGCCAGGCCGGCCATCAGCGTGCGGCGCTTGAGGTACAGGCCGCGGTCGGTGACGTCGTTGTCGGTCAGGTCAGGCGCTTGGCGGATCAGCATGGGAACGCTCCGGGGCTACGCTGACGGATACGGCGGCGCGGGGCGATTGGTTACGTCCGGCCGACGATTATTCCTGGCTCTGACCCTGACGCGACGCCCGGCGCGGGGCGTAGATGCGCGACAGACCCTGGGCCAGCACCGCCCGCTCCTGCGGCGACAGGGTGGCGGCGTAGGCGGCGAGCGCGGCCTCGACATTGCCCCGCGCCTGGATGTCCAGGCCGCGGGCGTTGGTCAGGCGGCGCGAGACCTCGGCGGGGTCGAATCCGGGCGAGGCCAGGGCGTCCAGGGCCGCCTGCCGCTCGGCGCGAGCCTGGCGCGTGATCGGTCTGTTCTTCTGGTTGGCCGCCTGCAGGGCCTGGCGCAGGGCGCTGCGGTTCTCGGGCGAGAGGCTGTCGCCGGCGGTCCACAGCGGCGGCCGGGCCTGGCGCTCGGAGTCGACCGCCTGGACGGGCGCGACGGGCGGGGGGGTGGTCGCGGGCTTCGCCGGACGGATCGGCGCTTCAACCGGGCCGGCGGGCTGCGGCGCGGCCTGCGGGACATATACCGTCCGCGGCTGGGGCGGCGCGGGCTGCGGCGCGGCCGGCGGCGGGCTGGACATCCGCACATAGACCGCGCCGGCCACGCCGCCGATCAGGAACACATTAAGGGCCGCCGAGGCGATCAGGCCGATCAGCAGCGGACGAGACAGACTCATAGCTCCGAGCCCTCCTCGAGCGCGTCCTGCAGGTCGGTGGAGACGTCGACGGCGGTAATCGGGCTGTCGGCCCTTCCCATCGCGATTTGGGCGGTGACCACAGGAGCAACGGCGGCCGGCTGAGCGTGACCAGCCAAAGAGACGCCAACCAGGACGCCGGCGAAGGCGGCGGCTGACAGGCCCAGCGCCGCGCCCAGGCCCGCGATCCAGCGGCGAGCGGCGCCCGATGCTTGCGGGGCGGCGGCGATCAGCCGGCCCAGCAGGGCGGCGTCGACGCTCTGAGCCGGCGCCAGGTCCAGCAGGCGATCCAGTTGGGCGGCGTTCGCCAGCCGCGGCGACAGGCGCTCGGGATGGGCGGCCAGCAGGGCGCGCGCGGCCTCGCGCTCGCCTTCCGGCCAGCGGGCGATCTCGCCGCCATAGATCTCGGCCAGGTCCTCGAACCGCCCGATAGGCATTTCTGGGCCCATCATGACCACAGCTCCTTCATCCCCCGGCCCCCGCCAGATCCGCCAGCGAAGCCTTGAGGGCCCGACGCCCCCGTCCCAGCAGGCTCTCCAGCGCCTCGACGCTGATCTCCATCAACCTGGCGGCCTCGATATTGCCCAAGCCCTGGTGATGGCAAAGTACGATCGCCTCCCGCTGGCGCGCCGGCAGGGCCGCCAGGGCCGCCTCGACGCGCTTGGAAAGGTCCGCCCGCATCAGGCCGGCGTCCGGCGCGGGGCCGGTGTCGACCTGCTCGGGCGGCGTGTCGGTGACCACCTCGCGCCGGCGGCGCAGACGGTCGTAGCAAAGGTTCAGGGCCACGCGGTGCAGCCAGGTGTCGAACCTGGCCTGCCCCGGCGTCCACGACCGCGCCTGCTTCCAGGCGCGCAGGAAAGTCTCCTGAGCGACATCCTCGGCCTCGCCGGCGTCGTTCAGCATGCGCCGGGCCAGGGCCAGGATACGCGGCAGGCGTCGGTCCAGCAGGGCGCGAACGGCGGACGGGTCGCCCCGTCCTACCCCCGCCAGCAAGGTTTCGTCGGGATCTTTCCCGTCGGACGCCAAGCTTCAACCCGCCGCGCACGTCGTCATCAGACCCCGACCTTGGCCTTGCCCTTCTTGGCCTGCAACTCTTCCAGCGTGAGGACGCCGTCGTTGTTTGTATCCATCCGCTTGTAGCGCCAGGCCAGGACGTCGTCGGCCTCGGCCCGCGACAGGAAGCCGTCCTTGTCCTTGTCGAAGCGGCTGAACAGCCGCTCGCCGCGCTTGCCGGCCTTGGTCGCCTGGGCGTCGACCTCTGCGTTCTGCTTGCGGAAGGCGGTGAATTCCTCGGCGGAGATCTTGCCGTCCTTGTTGGTGTCCAGCCGCGCGAACAGCTTGTCGCCGTTCGAGGCCTGGAACTGCTGCAGGGTCATGCCCTGCGGGGTCGCGCCAGTGGGGGAGTTCTGCGCGGCGGTTTGCGCCAGAGCCGGCGCCGCGACGGCGAGCACGGCGACGGCGATCAGGGTTCGTATGATCATCGTTGTTTAGGTCTCCAAGGCTGGAAGGCCCGTCCCATGACGTGATGAACGCGTGGGGGCGGGAATTCCGTCGCGGGAAGATCCGATTTTCCCAAGGGCGGTTCATCCCTCTCCCGCAAGGGGAGTAAGGAATTACCCCGCCCCTTTCACGATCGCCTTGTACGCCGCCCGCGCCTCGGCTTTCGCCTTGGCCAGCTTGGGTTTCAGCGACTTGAACTGACTGACGTGACCCGCCTTGGCCAGCAGCGCCTTGAAGGCCTTGGGTTCGGCCTCGACGTCCAGCCCGTCTTCCAGCGCCACCTTGATCAGCTGCGAGAGGTCCTGCTCCAGTCGCCACGCCGTCTCCAGTCGCGACAACGCCCCCTCGTCGGCCAGGCCCGCCTCGCGCAGGGCCGCCAGGGCCTCGCCGGTGTTCTGGCGCAGCGGGCCGCCGCCCGCCGCGTGGGCCAGTTGCAGGAACTGGGCGGCGAACTCGATGTCGACCAGGCCGCCGGGCTCCAGCTTCAGGTCCCAGTCGCCCTTGCCGGGCCGCTCGCGCTCCATCAGCTCGCGCATGTCGATGACGTCGGCGGCGGTCTTCTTCCACTCGCGCGGCCGGCGCAGGGCCGCCTCGATCGCCCCCTCGGCGCGGGCCTTGAACTCGGGGCTGCTGGCCCAGACCACCCGGGCGCGGGTCAGGGCCAAGAGCTCCCAGGTCTCGGCCTCACGCTCGTAATACTCGTCGAAAGCGCCGAAACTGACCGCCACCGGGCCCTTGGCGCCCGACGGCCGCAGCTTCATGTCGACCTCGTACAGCGTCCCCTCGCCCGTCGGCGCCGACAGGGCCGCGATCATCCGCTGAGTGAAGCGGGCATAGAAGGTCTCCGCGCCCCACGCCTTGATCGACGACATGCCCGCTGGATCATCGGCGGCGTATAGCGTCATCAGATCGAGATCCGACTTGGCCGTCATCTCCCGCGAGCCGGCCTTGCCGAGCGCCACCACCGCGACCTGACCGGCAAACACGCCGCCCAGCCGCTCGGCTTCGATCAAAGCCGCCGGCGCCAGGCCGCTGATGATCAGGTCGCCCAACTCGGCGAAGGCCCGGCCGATGTCGCGGGCGTCGGCGCTGCCGCTCATCACCCGCACGCCGATGCGGAAGCTCTGGTCGCGGAACAGCCGGCGCGCGGCGTCCATCGCGCCCTCGAAGTCGGCCGGGTCCCAAGGCGCGACGGCGGGCGTCTCGATGGGGCCGAAGAAGCTGGGGTCCAGCAGGGCGTCCAGCGCCGTGGGCCGCTTGGCCATGGTCGTGGCCAGGCGCGGGGCGAAGGCCATGACCTCGACGATCAGCTCGAACAGGCGCGGCTGGGCCAGGAACAGCGACTGGATCTGCACGCCCGAGCTCAAGCTGGCGAAGAAGTCGGCGAAGCGGTTGAACGCCTGGTCCGGCGCGCCCGTGGCGTTGGCGGCGTCCAGCAGTCGGGGCGCCAGGCGGGTGAAAAGCTCGCGCCCCCGCTCGGTGCGGGTGGCGGCGATATGGCCGTGATGCCAGCCGCGGATGGTGGCGGCCACGCGCTCGGGACTGGAGAAGCCCATGCGCTTGAGGGTGGCCAGGGTCTCCGGATCGTCCTCGACGCCAGTGAAGACCAGGCTGCCGAAGCGCGAGGACAGCTCCTCCTCGCCGGCGAACAGGCGGCCGTAGCGAGCATTGACCCCCTTGAGGATCTTGCCGACGGCGGCGTCGAAGCTGCGCAGGTTGTCGTGCCCCCACAGGGCCGCGACCTTCTTCCGGTCGGTGTCGGACTCCGGCAGCTTGTGGGTCTGGTCGTCGGCGATCATCTGGGCGCGGTGCTCCAGCGCCCGCAGGTCCTGATAGGCCTGAGACAGCCAGCCCGCGTCCTCCAGGGTCACGTGGCCGGCCGTCGCCAGGGCCAGCAGCGCGTCCAGCGTGCGCGGCCCGCGCAGGTCGGGCTGGCGGCCGCCCAGGATCAGCTGCTGGGTCTGGACGAAGAACTCGATCTCGCGGATCCCGCCCCGGCCCAGCTTCAGGTCCGCGCCCTTGGCGGTCAGGCGGTCGTCGACCTTGTAGGTGTGGATCTGGCGCTTGATCGAATGGATGTCGGCGATGGCCGCGAAATCCAGGTTCTTGCGCCAGATGAAGGGCTGCAGCCCTTCCAGGAACGCCTTGCCCTCGGCGAAGTCGCCGGCCGCGATCCGGGCCTTGATATGGGCGGCGCGCTCCCAGTTCTGGCCGACGCTTTCATAGTAGTCCATGGCCGCGTCCACGGGCATGGCGGGCGGCGTCGAGGACGGGTCCGGGCGCAGGCGCAGGTCGATGCGGAAGACATAGCCGTCGGCGGTGCGCTCCTGCAGCACCCGGCCCAGGTGGTTGGCGATCCGCACCGCCACGGCCTGGGGCTCGACGCTTTCGGCCGCCTGCAGCTTCTCGGGCGCATAGAAGATCGAGAAATCGATGTCGCTGGAATAGTTCAGCTCGAACGCGCCGTGCTTGCCCATGGCGATGCAGAACAGACCCGGCGCGGGACCGTCCTCGCCCTCCCCCACGTGCGTGAGCGCGCCGCGATCGACCTCCTGCCGGACGGCCTGGGCCAGGGCGGCGCGCAAGGTGGCGTCGGCGAAGCGGGTCAGGGCGCCGGTGACCTGGTCCAGGTCCCAGACGCCGGACAGGTCGCACAGCGCCGTCAGCAGGTGCAGGTCGGCCTTCAGCTCGCGCAGGGTCTTGCGGGCGGTCTCGAAGTCCGGCTCGGCGGCGACGGCCTCGGCGGCGGCCAGGATCATGGTCAAGTTTTCGCCGGGATCGCCGCCCAGGATCCTGGGCAAGCGCTGGCCGTCCTTGCGGGCGAGGCTGGCCAGGTACGGCGAGGCGGCGAAGACCGGGGCCAGGGCGGCCCAGGCGGCGTCGACGCCGGCCATGGCCTCGCCCGCCCGCTTGGCGATCGCCTCATGCGCCCGTTCGGCGGCCTTGGCGTCGAGGATCGGGCCGCAGGGGACCAGGCGGTCGGCTAGTCGAGTCATGCGGGCAACCTGACCCGCCACGCGTTTTCGGACAAGACTCCCGCTTGACGCGGGAATTTACAGTTGTAACCATCGCGTTCGAGGAAACGGCCAGGAACCGCGCAAGAATGACCGAGCTCTTCGCCCTCGCCCTGATCCGGGCCCAGATCGCCGCCGCCGCCGCGGTGCTGATGGTCATCATCCTGCGGCCGTCCGCGCGCCAGCTGTTCGGACCGCGCCGCGCCTATGGCCTGTGGGCCATCGTGCCGGCCGCCGCCGCCGCCGCCTTCCTGCCCAGCCTGGCCGAGACCATGGACTTCGGCTCGCCCGCCCCGCCGCTGGGCGAGTGGGCCTCCAAGCTGATCCTGATGTGGCTGGTCGGTGGCGCCGTCGCCACCGGCGTCCTGATGCTGCGCGAGCGCCTGTTCCGCCGCAAGGTCGAGCAGGGCCTGGCCGGTCCGGCCGTCATGGGCGCCCTGTGGCCGCGCGTGGTGCTGCCGTCCGACTTCAACCAGCGCTTCGACGCCCGCGAGCGCGAGATGATCACGCTGCACGAGCGCACCCACATCCATCGCGGCGATCCGATCGCCAACCTGGTCATCGCCGGGGCCGGCGTGCTGGGCTGGTGCAACCCGATGATCGCCCTGGCCACGCGGCTGGTGCGCATCGACCAGGAGCTGGCCTGCGACGCCACCGTCGTGGCCCTGCGCGGCGACATCCGCGCCGACTACGCCAAGACCCTGATAAAGGCGCAGATGAGCGTCGCTGCGTCGCCCCTGGCCTGCGGCTGGGCCACCCATCCGCTGATCCTGCGCGTGTCGCTGCTGAACCGGCGCGAGCCCAGCCTGCACCGCGACATCGCCGGATTCCTGACCATGACCTTCCTGGCGATCATGGCCATGGTCATCGTCTGGAGCGTCTCGCCGCGCGGCCCCGACGCCAACGACCTGCGCCCCGGCATGGCCGCCCAGATGGACCCCTATACCGGTGCGATCACCTGGGTGCAGGGGCGGTAGGCTAACCGCCAAGTCTGCGCTCTCCGGCCAGGCCGAAGGTCAGGCGTTGACACCCCTATGAGCTGCATATTTATTTGACACCCTCAGAGGCTTCACTCTGGCTGGTTGCGTACGTCGGCAGCAGCGTGGGGGCGAACTGCGGCTGGCGGTGTCCAATGACCTGCCCATGAGACCGCTCATGACCACCCAGGAACCCACGACCAAAGCCGTCGACGACTACGTCAACACGGGCAAGAACCTGCTGGCCCTGCTCCGCGACTTCGTGCTGGTGATCATCTTTCTGATGCTGCTGACCGCGCCCGGCTTCGTTGGCAAACGCCTCGCCGAAGCCGGTTTCACCAAGGGCAAGTTCCTCGGCATCGAGTGGGAGAGCAAGGCGGCCGATTTCAACAAGCTGGACACGCAACTCAAGGACGCCAACCTCGTCATTGCTCAGCAATCGGAACAATTGAAGAAAAACGCCGAGATCCTGAAACAATTCGCCGGCGATCAACCGGCGAAATCGAAGGAAATCCTGGCGCTGAGCAAGAAGAACGAGGAAGTTCTGGCGACCGCCAAGACCGCGAACACGGCGATCTCCAGCACGATCGCGAAGGTCGCGCCCATCGCCGAGGAGGCTGAAAAGATTGTCACAACGGACCAGCAGTGGGCCGTGGTCTTCAGCGGCAACTCCAACCTGGAAGGCGGGCAGTATGAACGCCAGACCAGCGCCAGGCTGTACGGGGTCGCCGGGTCTCAGGTCTACTACCGCGCTGGTTCATTTCGTGTCGCGACGCTGATCAACAATCGATCGGACGCATCGGCCATCATCAAGAAATTGCGCCCGCGCTATCCGGACGCCTATGTCGTGAACTTCAAGACCTGGTGCCCGAACAGCAAAGCGGTTGAGGGCAAGGGCTACTACGCCTGCTGAGCCCTACTCCACCCGCGGCAGCACCAGCGCCACCCGCAGGCCCGGGCCCATGCCGTTGTACTCGCCCGGTCCCTCGGCCAGTTCCAGCCGGCCGCCGTGCGAGGCGGCAACAGCGCTGACCAGGGACAACCCTAAGCCCGCGCCCGGCTCGCTGCGGCTGTTTTCCAGACGCACGAAGCGCTGGACGACGCGGGGGCGGTCCGCCTCGGGCACGCCGGGGCCGGTGTCGGTGACCGAGAACTCCAGCTCGCCCGACGAGGTGCGCCGGGCGCGCAGCATGATCGCCCCGCCCTCGGGCGTGTACTTGATCGCGTTGTCCAGGATGTTGGCCAGGGCCTGGGCCAGGAACTCGCGGTTGCCCTTGATGTTCAGGGCCGGCGTGATCTCGGCCTTGAAGTCCAGGCCCTTGTCCTCGCACGAGAGCTCGTAGAGCTCGGCCATGTCGCTGGCCAGTTCCGAGGCGTCGAAGGCGCGCTGGTCGGGGGCCGAGCCGGCCGCCTGCAGGCGGGCGATGGCCAGCACCGCGTTGAAGGTCTTCAGCACGCCGTCGGCGTCGGCCAGGGCCGTCTCCAGCGCCGCCACCGGATCGCCCTTGCCGTTCTCGGCGTCGATCAGGGCGACCTCCATGCGGGCGCGCAGGCGGGTGAGCGGCGAGCGCAGGTCGTGGGCGATGGCGTCGCCGGCGTGGCGCAGGCCGCCCATCAGGCGCTCGATCCGGTCGAGCATGTCGTTCAGGCCCTCGGCCAGCTCGTCATACTCGTCGCGCGTGCCGCGCACCTTGGCGCGGGCATGCAGGTCGCCGGCCCGGACGTCGTTGACCACGTCGACCAGCCCCTGCATCGAGCGGCTGACATTGCGGCTGATCAGCACCCCGCCGGCCAGGCCCAGCAGGATGACCAGGGTCCCCGCGCCCCACAGGGCCCGGACGATCTTGCGGACATAGGCTTCCGAAGCGTCGACATCGGCCCCGACGAACAGGATCTCGCCCTTCTCCAGCCGCTGCTGCACCCCGCGCGCGGCGGCCTTGACCTCGGCGCCGTCCAGGTCGGTCTCGGTGACCTTGAAGCTGGCCCATTCGGGGCCGTCGCCGGTGAAGTTGCTGACCGGCGACTCCTCGATCGAGCCCGAGATCCGCTTGCCGTCCTTGTCGGCCAGGAAATACAGGAACGGCCGCTCGCCCGTGGCCCGCTCGACGATGGTCTGGTTCAGGGCGTCGACCCCGCCCTGGCGATAGGCCGCCTCCAGGCTCTCGAACTCACGGCTGATCTCGGCCTGCGAGCGGCGGTTCACCTCGCCCGCCGTGGCCACGTAGATATAGCCCAGGAAGGCGCTGGCCGCCGCCGCGAACAGCGTCAGGAACAGCAGGGTCAGCCGGAACGGCGTGGTGCGGAGAAGGCGCGGCAGACGCATGGTTCAGGTCTTCTTGCCGAGCAGCGCCGAGATGTCCTGGCGGCTGTCGAGGATACGGAGAACAAGGATTCCGCTCTCATCGGAAAGCGGCTGGTAGATAATCTTCCAGGGACGGACGCTGAACACGCGCGGCTCCCCTGGCGTCTTGGTGTCTTGCCATCCAAGCCGGGGACGGCGCGCCAAGCGCTGGAGGGTCGCGGAGATCCGGTCGACCTGGTCCTGGGCGCGAGCTTCTCCGCCGTCCCTGGCGATCCAAAGAGACAGCCGGACGACATCGGCTCGCGCCTTGGCGCTGTAGCTGACCCCCGTCCCCGCCATGCGCTACGCTAGCGACCTTCCTTGCGGAGCTGCTCTCGCACCTCGGCCATGATCTCTTCGGGATCCCAGGGCGTCGGAGGCTCAGTTTCCGCGAGCGCCTCTTCGACCAGCTGGCCGATGACTTCGCGGTTTCGCTCATACCAGGCGTCCATCTCGGCTTCGGTCGGGATCGGCCCCAGGCCGTCGCCGACCGGTTCCAGATCGTCAGCCTCGGGCTTGGCAGGCTTGTTCATGGTCTGATCCTACCACGCCCCGGGCACATCGCCCAGTTGGCCGCCTACGGATCCAGCCGGTAGCCGGCCCCGCGCACGGTCTGCAGCATCGGACGATCGAAGCCCTTGTCGATCTTCGAACGCAGGCGCGAGATGTGCACGTCGATGACGTTGGTCTGGGGGTCGAAGTGGTATTCCCAGACCTTCTCCAGCAGCATGGTGCGGGTCACCGACTGGCCGGCGTGACGCATCATGAACTCCAGCAGCTGGAATTCGCGCGGTTGCAGGTCGATCTCCTTGCCCTGGCGATGGACCGTCCGGTTGATCAGGTTCATTTCCAGCTCGCCGACCTTCAGGGTCGTGGCGACGGCGCCGGTCTCGCGGCGGCGCGACAGGGCCTCGACGCGGGCCATCAGCTCGGGGAAGGCGTACGGCTTGACCAGGTAGTCGTCGGCGCCGGCCTTCAGGCCCACGACGCGGTCATTGACCTCGCCCAGGGCCGACAGGAACAGCACCGGCGTCTGGTCGCCCTCGCGGCGCAGGGTCTCGACGACCTGGACACCATCAAGCTTGGGCATCATCCGGTCGACGACCAGCACGTCGAAGCCGCCCTTCTGGGCCACGCCCAGGCCGGCCTCGCCATCGGGCGCGTGCTCGACGTCGTAGCCAGCCTCCTTCAGGCCGTGCGCCATGGCGGCGGCGGCTTCCAGGTCGTCCTCGATAATCAGAATACGCATCGTCAGAGCCCCTCATGCGCTCGGGCGGAATGGCGGAACGATCGACGTTCTCCCGATTCCGCGCGTCGCGCGACAGTTGTGAGGTTGATAGCGTTTTCGGCGACCCGCGTAACTTAAACCTTGGACAGAAAAAGCCCCGCTTCGGAGATCCGAAGCGGGGCTCTGTCGTCTAGTGACGCACCGGACTTACGGCGCGATCTTCAGCGGGACGAAGACCGGGCGGTTCTGGCGGATCACCTTGACCAGCACGCTGGTGCGGCCGGCCTTCTTGGCGGTGGCGATGGCGCTGTTGACCTCGGCCACGCTGACGACCGGAGCGCCGTTGATGGTCGAGAGCACGTCGCCCTTGGCCAGGCCCTTCTCGCCCGCGTCGCTGTCGCCCTTCACGCCGGTGATCAGCAGACCCTTGATCTCGCTGTCGATCTTGTAGGTCTGGCGCGAGGCCGCATCGATCGGTCCCAGGGTCAGGCCCAGGGCGTCGACCTTCTGGGTGGCCGGCTTGTCCGGAGTCGGCGTGGCGCCGTTGTCCTGATCCTGGTCGTCATTGCCCAGCAGCGAGCCTTCGGCCGGACGGGTGCCCGACACGACGGTGACCACACGCGGCTTGCCGTCGCGGATGATCGACAGCTTGACGCCTTCGCCCGGACGAGCCTTGGCGACCTCGCGGGTCAGTTCCGAGCGGTTGGCCACGGCCACGCCATTGACGGCGGTCAGGATGTCGTCGGGCAGCAGGCCCGCCTTGTTGGCCGGGCCGCCGGCCGTGACCTCGGCGATGATCGCGCCCTTCACGTCCTTCAGGCCCAGGGCCTCGGCCGACTCGGCGCTGAAGTCCTGGATGGTCACGCCGATATAGCCGCGCACGACCTTGCCGCCGGCGATCAGCTGCTTGGCCACGCCCTCGGCGATGTCGGCCGGGATGGCGAAGCCGATGCCGACCGAGCCGCCCGACGGCGAGTAGATGGCGCTGTTGACGCCGATCACCCGGCCATAGATGTCGAACGACGGGCCGCCCGAGTTGCCGCGATTGATCGGCGCGTCGATCTGGATGTAGTTGACGAACGACGAGGTGTTGTCGCCCAGGTCGCGGTTATAGGCCGAGATGATGCCGGCCGTGGCGGTGCCGCCCAGGCCGAACGGGTTGCCGATGGTGATGACCCAGTCGCCGACCCGCGGCTTGGCCTGGTTCTCGAAATTCACATACGGGAAGTCGGCGCCCTTGGCCTTGGGGTCGGTGACCTTGATCACCGCCAGGTCCGTGCCCTCGTCGCGGCCGACCAGGGTGGCCTTCAGCTCGCGACCGTCCTTCATCACCACTTGGATGTCGTCGGCGTCGGCCACGACGTGGTTGTTGGTGACGATGTAGCCGTCGGCCGAGATGAAGAAGCCCGAACCGGCCGACTGCTGCTTCGGCGTGGCCGGCGAATCGCCGTCCTCGCCGTCCTGGCCCTGGCCCTGGCCTTGGCCCGGCTTGCCCTTCTGGCCGCGCGGCACGATGTCGAAGCCTTCCAGGCCCGGGATGCGCAGCGACGGCGGCGAGGCCTTGGAGGTCACGTTGATCTGGACGACGGCCGGAGAGACCTTCTCGAAGATGTCGGCGAACGACATCGGCGCGCCCGGCGGCGGCGCGAAGGCCGGCGATCCGACGCTGGCCGGACGGATAGCCGGCGCCTCGGCGGCGTCTGCCCCGCCCATGCGCATGCCTACGCCGGCCAGAGCCGCGCAGGCCACGCCCGCGCCCGCGACGGCGCCCACAATGAATCCCGACTTCCTAGCGGTCATTCGTCTCTTCCTCACCCGCGCGACCCGCGCGCGGTCCCTTTCGCATCAACCTCGCGCCCGGCGCGACGTCCCAGTCGATCTGAGAACCTAGTCCCGACAATAAAAGGTGCAATGGTTCTCGAATTATCTTTCCGTCATCCGAAAGGCGCTTCTTGAGGCTCTTTTTCGGCGCAATCGTGTCAATCGTCTTCCAGGAGGCGCTTCACGCGCTCTTCTTCGTCCTGCGAAAGCTCAAGGGGCTGCTCCTCGCGACGGCGCAGCAGGCCGAACATCAGGCCGCCCCCGACCAGCAGCACCCCGATCGGCGTCAGCCACAGCACGGCGTTGCCGGCCGAGAAGGCCGGTTTCAGCAGCACGAACTCGCCATAGCGCGCGACCAGGAACGCGCGGATCTGCCCATCGGTGCGGCCGGCCCTGACCTGCTCGCGGACAATCTGCCGCAGGTCGCCGGCCAGTTGGGCCTCGGAGTCGTCGATCGACTCGTTCTGGCAGACCAGGCAGCGCACTTCCTTGAACAGGTGACGGGCGCGGGCCTCCTGGGCCGGATCGGGCAGGCGCTCGGTCGGCTCGGCGGCGCCGGCCATCAGGGCGATGGACGCCAGGGCGATGGCGATCGCCTTGAATCTGCTCCCCCGCTGGGGGAGCTGTCGCGAAGCGACTGAGG
>CAIUMD010000083.1 GCA_903900155.1 uncultured Caulobacterales bacterium
GCCGGCGCGCGGGCCAGCGTCGACGCCGCCGCGGCGAGCGCCCGCGCCGCTTCCGCCGCCGCCGCGCGTGACCGCCGCCTGTTCGACGTCGGCGTCGTTCCCCGCCAGGACTGGGAAGCCAGCCAGGCCAATGCCGACAAGGCCCAGGCCGAGCTGCGCGCCGCTCACGCCCGGCTCGCCGCCCAAGGCGCGCCCAGCGCCGGCGGCGTCGCCACCCTGCGCGCCCCGATCGCCGGCATCGTCACCCGCATCGAGACGCGGGTCGGCGGCTTCCTGACCCAAGGCGGCCTGGTGGCCGAGATCGCCGACCAGAGCGCGGTCGAATATGTCCTCGACGCCCCGCCCGCCTCGGCCGGCGCGATCAAGGTCGGCGACGACGTGCTGGTCCAGCGGCCCGAGGGGGGCGAGGCTAGCGCGCGCATCGTCGCCGTCGCCCCCAGCGCCCTGGGCGCCGGCGCGGCCGTGGTCCGCGCCAGGCCGACGGTCCCCGCGCCGCAGATCGGCTCCATCGTCTCGGCCAGGGTGATCCTGGCCAGGGGGACTGGCGGCCTCACCGTCCCGGCCGACGCCGTCCAGGCCCTGGGAGGCCGCACGGTGGTGTTCGTCACCGAGCCCAAGGGCTTCCGCGCCCGGCCCGTCGTCATCGGCCGCACCGCCGCCGGGTCCGTCGAGATCCTGAAAGGCCTCACCGGCGGCGAGACCATCGCCGGCAAGGGCGCCTTTCGCCTGAAGGCGGAGCTCGGCAAGGGCGAAGCAGGGCACGAGGACTGATCATGCTCAATCGCCTCATCGACCTTTCGGTCCGGTTCCGCTGGATCGTCGTGCTGCTGGCCGTGGCGCTGTTTGCGTTCGGCCTGCAGCAGCTGTCGCGCCTGCCCATCGACGCCGTGCCCGACATCACCAACCGCCAGGTGCAGATCAACACCGTCGCCCCGGCCCTCGGCCCCGAGGAGGTCGAGCGGCAAGTGACCTTCCCGCTGGAAACGGCGCTGGCCGGCACGCCGGGCCTGGCCGAGACCCGCTCGCTGTCGCGGCACGGCTTCTCGCAGATCACCGCCGTCTTCACCGAGAAGACCGACCTCTATTTCGCCCGCACCCTGGTCAACGAGCGCCTGCAAGCCGCCCGCGCTAGCCTGCCCGCCGGCCTGGAGCCCGGCATGGGTCCGCCCGTCACTGGCCTGGGCGAGGTCTATATCTGGACCGTCGAGTTCAAGGGCGCGGCCGGACGCCCCGGCGTTCCGTATGTCACGCCAGAGGGCGAGACCCTGCGGACCGACGTGGAGAAGGCCACCTATCTGCGCACGGTGCAGGACTGGATCGTGGCCCCGCAGTTGAAGACCCTGGACGGCGTCGCCGGCGTCGACGTGCTGGGCGGCTACGTCAAGGAGTACGCGGTCCACCCCGACCCGGCCAAGCTGGCGTCGCGCGGCATCAGCCTGCCGCAGCTGGTCGAGGCCCTGGAGCACGCCAACCGCATCGCCGGGGCCGGCTACGTCCAGCGTGGCGGCGAGGCCTATATCGTCCGCACCGACGCGCGGGTGAAAAGCCTGGCCGAACTGGCCGACACGCCGATCGGCCGCCGCAACGGCGCCGTGGTCAAGGTCTCGGATGTGGCCACGGTCGCCCTGGGCCACGCCCCGCGCCTGGGCTCGGCCAGCGAGAACGGCCGCGAGGTGGTGATCGGCACGGCCATGATGCTGGTCGGCGAAAACAGCCGCACCGTGGCCGCGCGCGTCGACGAGCGCCTCAAGGCCATCGCCCCCAGCCTGCCGCCGGACGTGATCATCAAGCCGGTGCTGGACCGCACCCGCCTGGTCGACGCCACCATCCGCACGGTCGAGCACAACCTGACGGTCGGCGCCCTGCTGGTCATCGCGGTGCTGTTCTTCGCGCTCGGGAACTTCCGCGCCGCCCTGATCACGGCTCTCGTCATCCCGCTGTCGTTCCTGATCGCCGCCATCGCCATGCGCAAGTTCGGGATCAGCGGCAACCTGATGAGCCTGGGCGCGCTGGACTTCGGCCTGATCGTCGATGGCGCCGTGGTAGTGATCGAGAACACGCTCGGCCGCCTCGCGCTTCGCCGCCAGGCCGAGGGACGCGACCTGACCGCCGGCGAGCGCCTGTCGGTCGCCGTCGACGCCGCAAAGGAGATGGCCCGCCCCGCCGCCTTCGGCCAGGCGATCATCCTGCTGGTCTACGCCCCGCTGCTGACGTTCGAGGGGGTCGAGGGCAAGATGTTCACCCCCATGGCCGCCACGGTGATGTTCGCCCTGGCCGGCGCCTTCGTGCTGTCCCTGACCCTGGTCCCGGCCCTGACCGCCCTGGCGGTGCGGGAACCCAAGGGTCATGGCGAGACCAAGGCGATGAAGGCCGTCCGCACCCGCTTCGAGCCCGTGCTGCACGCCGCCGTCGCCCATCCGCGCGCGGTGGCTGGCGGCGCGGTGCTGGCCCTGGTGCTGGGCGTCGTCGCCTTCTTCGCCCTGGGTCGCGAGTTCGCCCCGACCCTGGACGAGGGCGGCCTGCTGATCCAGGCCAGCCGCGTGCCCTCGATCTCGCTGGAAGAGAGCCAGGCGATGCAGTTCGAGGTCGAGAAGGCGCTCTCGGCCCAGCCCGAGGCGGCCCTGGTCTTCACTCGCACCGGCACGGCCGAGATCGCCTCGGACCCGATGCCGCCCAGCGCCTCGGACACCTTCGTGATCCTGAAGCCCCGCAAGGATTGGCCGGATCCTGGCCTGTCGAAGGCCAAGCTGGTCGAGCGGATGGAGGGCGACCTCGGGAAGCTGATCGGCAACGCCTACGAGTTCACCCAGCCGATCCAGATGCGCTTCAACGAGCTGATCGCCGGTGTGCGCTCGGACGTGGCGGTCAAGGTCTATGGCGACGACTTCGCCGCCATGAGCCGGACCGCCGACCAAATCGCCGCCAGCCTGCGCGGGGTTCCGGGCGCGGCCGATGTGAAGGTGGAGCAGATCTCGGGCCAGCCGACGATCACCGCCAGCGTCGACCGCACGGCGGCCGCCGCCTTGGGCGTCCATGCCAGCGACGCCGCCGACGCCCTGGAGATCGGCCTGGGCGGGCGCGAGGCCGGTCGGATCCTCGAGGGCGACCGTCGTTTCGACGTGATGGTGCGCCTGGACGACGCCAAGCGCGCCGACCCGGCCGTCATGGGTCAGCTGCCCGTGGTCTCGGAAAGCGAGGGCGGCAGCGCCATTCCCCTGTCCAGCATCGCCCGCTTCGACACCGCCGAGGGTCCCAACCAGGTCAGCCGCGAGAACGGCAAGCGCCGCATCGTGGTGCAGGCCAATGTGCGCGGCCGCGACCTGGGCGGTTTCGTCAAGGACGCGCAAGCCGCCGTGGCCCAGGACGTCAAGCCAACGCCCGGCTCATGGCTGGACTGGGGCGGTCAGTTCGAGAACCTGGAGCGGGCCAGCGCGCGCCTGGCCGTCATCGTACCCGTGGTGTTCCTGGTGATCGCGGTGCTGCTGGTCTTCGCCCTGGGCTCGGCGGCCGAGGCGGCGCTGGTCTTCGCCTGCGTGCCGCTGGCCCTGGTCGGCGGGGCGCTGGCCCTGCTGCTGCGGGGGATGCCGTTCTCGATCTCGGCGGCCGTGGGTTTCATCGCCGTGTCGGGCGTGGCGACCCTGAACGGTCTCGTGCTCATGCAGAGCATCAAGGAGAAGATCACCAGTCAGAATAAGGGGGGGCAGACCGACATCGCCGCCGCGGTCATCGACGGCACGGTGAGCCGCCTGCGGGCGGTGCTGACCACGGCGCTGGTGGCGATCCTGGGCTTCATCCCGATGGCCCTGGCGATCGGGCCGGGTGCGGAGGTGCAGAAGCCGCTGGCGACGGTGGTGGTCGGCGGCCTGCTGACCTCCACCGTGCTGACGTTGTTGGTGCTGCCCAGCTTCTATGTCTGGCTGGCGCGGCGCCGGGCGGTCAGGCCTTAGCGGCCCGACGCAGGTCTTCCTGGGGCAGGACGCCATACTCCCGCCCCAGGCTGATCAGCTGTTCGGCCAGGCCGTCCAGCTGGGCCTGCGAGTGGGCGGCCGAGATGGCGCAGCGCAGCAGGCTTTCGCCCGACGGCGTGGCCGGCGGCAGGCCGACATTGACGTAGTAGCCGCGATCCAGCAGCGCCCGCCACATGGCCAGGGTCGTCAGCTCGGAGTCGAGGCACACCGCCACGATCGGGCTGGCGATAGAGCCCAGCTGGAAGCCGGCGTCGGCCAGGGCGCCGTAGAAGCGGTTGACGTTGTTCCACAGCTTCTCGCGCAGCTGCGGACGCTCGCGGACGGCGGCCAGGGCCGCACGCACCGAGGCCACGGTCGCCGGCGGCAGCGAGGCGGTGAACATGTAGGGGCGACAGGCCACGCGCAGAATGTCGAACTGCTCGAGATTGGAAACGCAGTAGCCGCCGACCGCGCCCAGGCTCTTGGAGAAGGTGCCGACGATGAAATCGACGTCGTTCAGCACGCCGACGGCCTCGGCCAGGCCGCAGCCGCGCTCGCCCAGCACGCCCATCGAGTGGGCCTCGTCGACCAGGATGTAGGCGCCGTAGCGACGGGCGACCTCGACCATCTCCTTCAGCGGGGCCATGTCGCCCAGCATCGAATAGATGCCCTCGACCACCACCAGCTTGTTGCCCGGCTCGTCCTTCACGCGGCGCAGGCGCGCCTCCAGGCTGGCCGGGTCGTTGTGCTTGAAGCGGATGGCGCTGGCTTGCGTCTGCTTGCAGGCGTCGTAGATCGAGGCGTGGCTGTCGGCGTCCAGCAGCAGGAAGTCGCCGGCCCCGACCAGGGTCGAGATCACGCCCAGATTGGCCTGGTAGCCGGTCGAGAAGACCATCGCGTGGGCCATGCCGTGGAAATCGGCGATCTCACGCTCCAGCGCCACATGCTCGGAGAACGAGCCGTTGGCGATCCGCGACCCGCAGGTACCGGTACCCTCGCGGCGCACGGCTTCGACGGCGGCGTCGATGCACGCCGGATCATAGGCCAGGCCCAGATAGTTGTGCGTGCCGACGGTCACGGTTTTTCGGCCGTTGATCTCGGCTTCGGTGGCGGACAGCAGCCTGTCCATCACCACGCCGGTCGGCATTTGTCCGGACGCGCGAGCGGTTTCGTAGCGCGCCATCAGGGCGGAATGGGTGTCGAAGATGCCCAATTCAGTGTTTTCCGAGTCTTGAGACGATGTAGGCGGCCAAGTCCTCGGCGGTGCGGAACTGGGCCAGTCGATTGAGTGGGATCGAGATGTCGAAGTGGTCCTCGAGGTCGAGCACCGCGTTCATCACGCTCAGGGAGTCGATGTGCAGGTCAGTCATGATGTCGGTCTTCGGCGTCACGGTCTGACCTGCGGGGGCATAGGGTTGCAAGGTCTGGAGCACGAAAGCGGCCACGCTTGCAACCACGGGATCGTCAACAGTCGGGCCGTCAGGCGACAGGCGCGCGCAGTCGTCTTCGATGACCTCCAGAGGCATCGAAACCACCACGGCATGGCCGTTGTCCCCTGTTTGCGACTTGGTGATAGGCCCCCCCATCGCGCTCGCTCAGCCCCGGACGCTCCAGTTACAGAGTAGTCACATTCGCGTCCACGGCAAGCCGGGCGCGGATTCTAGGGCCTCAAGACGTGTTTCGAATTGTGTGAGAGGCGCGCCTGCCTGAAGGCGATTTGGGGCTGAACAAGCTGATTTCAAGAATTGGCGAACGGCGATTTATGCGCAGTTTGTAGCGCCCTAGACGCGGGGACCGTCGGGTCTCCAATTCAGAAGGGCCATTGATCGATGACCAACACCGTCACGCCGGGCGCCGAACCGTTCTACCACGGCACGAAAGCCGACCTGAACCTGGGCGACCTGATCGGCGCGGGCTACGCCTCCAACTATGGCAAGCGGAACCTGGCCAAGTTCGCCTATCTGACCGCCACGCTGGACGCGGCCATCTGGGGCGCGGAACTGGCCCGGGGCGACGGCCTGCAACGGATCTATGTGGTCGAGCCGACCGGCTCGATCGAGGACGATCCCAACCTCACGGATCAGAAGTTCCCCGGCAATCCGACGCGGTCCTGCCGCACGGCGAGTTGACCCGCTGGACGGGGCAGCTCCAGACCATGCGTGATCGTCTGGCAGAGCTGGACCGCCAGGGCGTGGAAGCGATCGAGGACTAGCGCCTGCGCGGCCGCCCTCGCCCTTCGACGGGCTCAGGGTGAGGGCTACTTTTAGAGCGTTTCAGTAGAAAACCTCATCCTGCGCCTGTCGAAGGACGAGGTTTTCGGCCCCTAGGCCGAAAAACAAAAAGCCCCGCGTCAGCGACGCGGGGCTTTTCAGAAGCTTCGAAGCAATCGCCCTTACGCGATCTTCTCGACCTGATTGTATTCCAGCTCCACCGGGGTGGCGCGGCCGAAGATCGAGACGGTGACGCGCAGGCGGGCCTTTTCCTCGTCGACATATTCGACCGAGCCGTTGAAGCTAGCGAATGGGCCGTCGGTGACGCGGACGTTCTCGCCGACTTCGTACAGCACCACGGCCTTCGGGGCGGTGACGCCTTCCTCGATCGCGCCGACGATGCGCTGGACTTCCTTTTCGGAGACCGGCATCGGCTTGGAGCCGCTGCCCAGGAAGCCCGTGACCTTGGGGGTGTTCTTGATCAGGTGGTAGGCTTCGTCCGAGAGGTTCATCTTCACCAGGACGTAGCCCGGGAAGAACTTGCGCTCGGCATTGACCTTACGGCCGCGGCGGATCTCGACGACCTCTTCGGTCGGCACGAGGATCTCGGAGAAGTTCTCTTCCAGGCCCTGGTTCTTGGCCTGCTCGCGGATGCTCTCGGCCACCTTCTTCTCGAAGTTCGAGTAGGCGTGGACGATGTACCACTTGTGGTTCGGGTTCGAGGCGGTTTCGGTGCTCATCGCTCTATCTTATCCCGAGGTCGCCAGCTTCAGGAGCTGATTCATGGCGAAGCCCAGGCCGCCATCGACGGCCATGAAGAACAGCGACGCCACGACCACCATGATGAAGACCATCACCGAGGTGATCCAGGTCTCCTTGCGGGTGGTCCAGGTGATCTTGCGGGCTTCGGCGCGGACTTCGCGGAAGAACTGCACCGGGCTGGTGCGCTTCTTGGGGGCGGCGGGAGCGGCGGTCGCCGTCGTCGCGCCAGCGCCGGCGGGCGCCATCGCCGCGGCCGTCTTCGCGGCGCGGTTCTTGATCGCGGACGGGCTGGATCCCGGTTTCCTGGCCATGCTCTAGAGGCTCACGACTTTCCAAAAATGCGGACCGTCACGCAGCCCGTCGGAAACATATAGTGGCAGGAGTGGGGGGACTCGAACCCACGACTTTCGGTTTTGGAGACCGACGCTCTACCAGCTGAGCTACACTCCTGCATTCCGACTACCCTTTCGGGCCGACGGACATCCGGAGACAGACAGCGCGCCGGGAGGCTTTGCAGCCTCGGCGCGCCATGTCCTGTCGCCAGAGCCGCGCCATTTAGCAGGGTCGCATGCGGCGAGCAAGCGCGGCGGAACGGTTTGACGGCTTTAGGCGCCGACAACCTCGCCGTTCGGGGCTTCGAGCAGCGCCGGAAAGGCCCTTTTGGGGATCGAAAACTCAAGGCCCGGCGTTATTTCGCCATGCCCAGCCTCTCTTCCCCCTCGCCCCAGCCCTCAAGAGCCGATCGCCCTTCGAATCGGGAGATCGAGCACGAAAACCAGCGTCCCGCGTCTCGGGAGGGCCAGCCGCCAAGGCCGGCCACCGAGCCGCCAGGCGCGGCCGACAGCAGCCGTTCGCCGAAGACCCGGACCGATCCGGGCTCCGGCGAGGGCTAGGATTTACGGATCAAGCGCGGCTGGTTTCGATCAGCCGGCCTTCTCCTGCTTGGTCTTGGCGTCCTTGTCGGTCGCGGTCGAAGCGCTGGCCGGCAGAGTCGCGCCGCACTGGATGCCCAGGTACGAGAACTTCACGTCCGTCAGCTCACGCCCGCATTGGGTATTCTTGCCGCTATCCGTGCCGCGCAGCGAAACCGCCACGCCCTTGGACAGGTCCGGCGCCGGACTGGCGCTGCTGATGTCGTAATAACCACCGCCCCGGCCCTTCACGACCAGGCAATTGGTGTTCTCGACGGGCCTGACGCAGCCCGATGCCGTGACGGGCGTGCCTTCCACGACGACTTGATTGGCCTGCGCGACTTTCGTCTTCGCGCCGCCGTCACTGCAACCAGCCAAACCAAACGCTAACAGACCGGCCGCCGCGGCGGCCCCTATGAACCTAACCCGCATACGTTCCTCCGTATCGTTGGCTCCGCGAACGAAGCAAAAGGAAGTTTGCGCTTCGTTTTGAAGAGCGGCAATCACATTTTTGACGCTTTCGAAAAACCGGTTCGGCTATTTTGACAGATTGGGAAAAAGATTGTCCTTAACCGGACGACAGACGCATGAAGCCGAGGAACTTCGTCCAGCCAAGTGCAATCCCTTGCCGCACCCAGATGATAGCGCCTCTCATCTGAACATCTGTTCGCGGACCGAAACCTCGCTTTCTCCGCGCACGCGAATACTGCGCCTGGTCTTTCGCCTCCCCGACACAACGGCGTCCCAGCCTGTCGACGGCTGAGTTTTTCCGAAGCCGGCTTTAGACAACCGGCGTTGACATGGAGACGGCCGTGCTCAAATGAGACGATAGCCGCCTCAGGGCCGTGGCGGCGCCCGTATGTCTGAAGGATTCAAGGTTCATATGACGGCCACCGCGACCGCCCCCTCCCCCACTGGCGCGCCCGTGAAAGAAGCCCCGTATTTCACCGAGAAGGTGCTGTGGGTGAAACACTGGACCGACCGCCTGTTCAGCTTCGCCATCACCCGCCCGGCCAGCTTCCGCTTCCGCTCGGGTGAGTTCGTGATGATCGGCCTGCCGCCGCGCGAGGACGAGAAGAAGCCGATCCTTCGCGCCTATTCGATCGGCTCGCCGCACTTCGCCGAGGAACTGGAATTCTTCTCGATCAAGGTGCCCGACGGTCCGCTGACCTCGCGCCTGCAACAGATCCAGGAAGGCGACGACATCCTGCTGGGCAAGAAGCCGACCGGCACGCTGGTGCTGGACGCCGTGCGCCCCGGCAAGCGCCTCTTCCTGTTCGGCACCGGCACGGGCCTGGCGCCCTGGCTGTCGGTCGCCCGCGACCCCGACGCCTACAGCCGCTTCGAGCAGGTGATCGTCGCCCATGGCGTGCGCGAGGTGCAGGAACTGGCCTATCGCGACCTCTTCACCGCCGAGATCCACGAGGATCCGCTGGTCGGCGACGAAGCCAAGGCCCAGTTGGTCTATTACCCGACCGTGACCCGCGAGCCGTTCGAGCGCCAGGGCCGCTTCACCGACCTGATCGAGAGCGGCAAGCTGTTCGCCGACCTGGGCCTGGAGCAGGTCAAGTTCGATCCCGAGCACGACCGCGCCATGCTGTGCGGCTCGATGGCCATGATCAAGGACACCGCCCACCTGCTGGAGGCCCACGGCCTGAAGGAAGGCTCCAACGCCGAACCGGGCGACTTCGTGATCGAGCGGGCGTTCGTCGGGTAGTTTGGGGGCTAATCCGGTGACGGACGCGCGACCTCTCAAGAACCTCACGGTCGAGGAAGCCCGCGCCCGGATCTTGCACGGCGCCGCGCGCTTAGGCGCCGAGAGCGTCTCGCTCACCGAGAGCCTGAACCGCGTGCTGGCCGCACCCGTCGTGGCCGATCGCCATCAGCCGCCGTTCGACGCCTCGGCCATGGACGGCTGGGCGATCCGGCGAGCCGACTACGCGCCGGGCAAGGCCTTCGTGGTCGTCGGCGAGAGCGCGGCGGGCAAGGCCTATCCGCGTGCGATCCAGGCCGGCCAGGCCGTCCGCATCTTCACCGGCGCCCCGGTCCCGGCCGGCGCCGACCTCGTCATCATCCAGGAAGAGGCCGTCCGCGAAGGCGACATGGTCCGCTTCGAGGCCGGCGCCGATCCCAAGCCCAACACCCGCCTCGCCGGCGGCGATTTCCGGGCCGGCGACGTCCTGCTGGAGGCCGGCGTCGTCATCGATCCGTGGCGGCTGTGCCTGGTCGCCTCGGCGGGGCTGGCCCAGGTCCCGGTCGCCCGCCGGCCGCGCGTGGCGATCCTGGCCACCGGCGACGAGCTGGTCCCGCCCGACGGCGCGCCGCGCCCGGACCAGATCTTCGAAAGCGGCTCGTTCGCCCTGGCGGCGCTGATCCAATCCTGGGGCGGCGAGGTCTTCCGCCTGACCGCCGCCGCCGATGACGCCCAGGCCATCGCCGAGGCCGTGCGCCCCGTGGAAGCCGACCTGATCGTCACGGTCGGCGGCGCGTCGGTCGGCGACCACGACCTGGTCAAGCCGGCATTGCGCACGCTGGGCCTGCAGCTGGCCGTCGAGACCGTGGCGGTGCGTCCCGGCAAGCCGACCTGGTTCGGAAAACTGGGGGACGGCCGCCGCGTGCTGGGCCTGCCCGGCAACCCGGCCTCGGCCATGGTCTGCGCCGAGCTTTTCCTGCGGCCGCTGCTGGCGGCGCTGTCCGGCGGCGACCCCGAAGTCCGCCTGGTCCCGGCCCGCTTGGCCGCCTCGCTGCGCGCCGGCGGCCCTCGCGAACACTGGATGCGCGCGGCTTTGTCGGTCGATCCCGAGGGGCGAACCGTCGCCAGCGTTTTCCCCGATCAGGATTCCTCGCTGGTCGGCGTCTTCGCCCGGGCGGATGCTCTTGTGCGTCGACGCGCGGGCGCGCCCGCCGCCTTGGCGAACGACGTCGTCGAAGTTCTGTCCCTGCGTCGCGGCTGAAACCGCGACGGCGACGGATTGCCGTGCTAGTTGCTTGAGCGATTCCATTCGGGGCCCGCCCCGGCCTTCAGGCTCGAGAGGTTCGTTTCATGGGGCATGTCGGCAAGATCGGAACGCACGTCCTGCTGGCCTTCGTGGCCCTGCTGGTCGGCCGGTATCTCGTCATCGACATGCCCTTCACGCCGGACACGCTGTTGCAGGCGGGCCTGTACGCCCTGGCCTCCCTGATCGTCGAACTGATGTTCCGAGTCGAGCGCGCGCCCTGGCGTTTCGTCTCGGCCAGCGACCACTTGCGCCTGTTCCGCTCGGCCTTCCTGACGGCCGCGACCTTCATGGTCATCACCCGCTTTTCCCATCCGGGCATCGACGGCGGCCTGCGCACCGTCGCCGGCGCGGCCCTGATCCAGGGCACCTTCCTGTCGGCCCTGCGCGTCATCCGTCGCAGCCTGCACGAGCGCCAGCTGCTGGACTCGGTGCTGCGCCTGGGTCCGGCCTCGATGCACCCGGCCCTGCCGCGCCTGCTGATCGTCGGCTCGGCGGTCGAAGCCGACGCCTTCCTGCGCGCGCCGGCCGGCCTGGGCGAGCGCTACACCCCGATCGGCGTCGTTTCGCCGATGGATCGCGAGACCGGCGACGAGTTGCGCGGCGTCTGCGTGCTGGGCGCGATCGCCGACTTCGACCGCGTGCTGGCCCGGCTGCGCGACAGCGGCCTGTCGCCATCGGCCATCCTGTTCCTGACCGACAGCGCCATGAGCACCTTCGGGGCCGAGCGCCTGGGCCGGCTGAAGACCGAAGGCGTGCGCCTGCTGCGCCGCCACGGCGTGGTCGAGATGGGCGCCGCCGCCAGCGGTCCGGCCCTGCGCGAAATCAGCCTGGAAGAGCTGCTCAGCCGCCCGCCCGTGCGCCTGGATCCCGAACCCGTCCGCGCCCTGGTCTCGGGCCGCCGCGTGCTGGTCACCGGGGCCGGCGGCAGCATCGGCTCGGAGCTGTGCCGCCAGATCGCCGCCAGCGGCTGCGCCCAGCTGACCATGGTCGACACCTCGGAATACAACCTGTTCCACATCGACCGCGAGATCGCCGACAGCCATCCCGGCCTGCTGCGCCGCGAGGTGCTGTGCGACGTGCGCGACACCGCCCGCGTCACCCGCGTCTTCGCCGAGATGAAGCCCGACATCGTCTTCCACGCCGCGGCGCTGAAGCATGTCACCCTGGTCGAGAACCACCCCTGCGAGGGCGTGCGCACCAACGTGCTGGGCACCCGCAACGTCGCCATGGCCGCCAAGGCCTGCGGCGCGGCGCACCTGGCTCTGATCTCGACCGACAAGGCCGTGGCCCCGACCAGCGTCATGGGCGCGGCCAAGCGCGTCGCAGAAGCGGTGGCCCGCCAGTACGGCGGCGGCGGCGACATGCGCGTCAGCATCGTGCGCTTCGGCAACGTGCTGGGCTCGGCCGGCTCGGTCGTGCCGATCTTCCAGCAACAGATCGCCCGCGGCGGCCCGGTCACCCTGACCGACGCGGCGGTCGAGCGCTACTTCATGACCATCCCCGAGGCCGTCCAGCTCGTCTTGCGCGCCGTCGCCCTGTCGATGATCGCCACCGACGCCGACGAGGCCGGCGTGCTGACCCTGGAGATGGGCGAGCCGGTCAAGATCATCGACCTGGCCAAACGCATGATCGAGCTGCAGGGCCTGGTCCCCGGCCGCGACATCGAGATCAAGATCACCGGCCTGCGTCCTGGCGAGAAGCTGACCGAGACCCTGCTGGACGTGAACGAAGTGGCCCGTCCCAAGGCCCCCGGCATCATGGAAGCCCTGCGCCTCTCGGCCGCCCCGGTCATCGCCGACGAGCGCCTGGAAACCCTGGACGCCCTGGCCTCGGAAGGCGACGAAGCCGCCGTCCGCGCCCAGCTGTTCGACCTGGTCGAGGACCTGCGCCAGGTGGGTCCGTCCAAGGTGGTCAAGATCCGGGCGTCGTAGGGCGGGGCGACCCGCTCCGCGGACGCGGCGCTCAGGGTGGTTGGCGGAAGCAACTCCGCTATAGTCAGCCCATGCCCACATACCTTGGAGCTTGTCATTGTAAGGCGGTCAGGTTCGAGATCGATGCCGAGATTGATCACGTCCGCATCTGTGACTGTTCCATCTGCGCGATGCGCGGCGGGCGAATGTTTCGTGTCCCCGAAACGGCCATGCGGCTTCACACGCCCATCGAAAGCCTGACCACCTATCGATGGGGTTCATTTACGGCGATCGACTATTTCTGTCCGACCTGCGGCATCCTCCCGTTTCGGAGGCCGAGCCACCCAACACAAGCCGAACGGCAACTCGGCATGCGCCCGTTTCACGGTTGGGCGATCAACACGCGCTGCTTGGAAGGTTTCTTCCCCGACACCGTGCCAGCTGTGCCGGTCTCGGGAAGTCGGTTGATTATCGAGTCCGAATAGGTTGGATAGCGGACCAAATCCCCCCCCAGCGGGCAGGGGAATCGCATATGGCGCTGGAGTCGAAATTTTAGGGCGAACGGGTTGCGAGATGTCTTCCTCACGGTGTTGGGAGGAGGCGGATGGAGTCGTTTTCCGATTGTTTTGGAGAGGTCGCTGATCCCCGGGCCAAAAACGCGCGGCACGATCTTCTCGAGTTGATGTTCGTGGCGCTGGCGGCGGTGCTTTGCGGCGCTGAAGACTGCACGGACATGGCGATATTCGCCCGCACCAAGCTGGAGTTCTTGCAGCAGGTCGTGAAGTTGGAAGGCGGCCCGCCGAGCCATGACACCTTCAGTCGGGTGTTTGGGCTGATCGAA
>CAIUMD010000084.1 GCA_903900155.1 uncultured Caulobacterales bacterium
AGCTCCCCCAGCGGGGGAGCAGATTAAGAAAAAGGCCGCCGGGGCTACCTGGCGGCCTTTTCTTTATTCTCAGCCCTTGCGGACGATCCGGGCCGCGGCGGCGTGGAAACCCGCCTCGGCTTGGGCCAGGTCGGCCACGGCGCCGTGGCGGTCGCGGGCCACGCCCATGTTGCTGGCGGCGTAGCTTTCCGAGACCTTGCGGGCCTCCTGGGCGCGCAGGGCGGCGTTGCTGGCGGCGGTCTCGTGCCAGGTCGCCAGCTGCTCAGGCGTGACCTCGGCGGCGGCGTCCGGGTGCGGCGCGACTTCGCCGAAGCCGATGGCCACGAAGCCGTGGATCACGCCGCCATAGTCTTCTTCCGACAGCAGGAAGGTCACCTGCCGCTCCTCGGCCTGGCCGGTATAGGTCTCGCTCTCCGGGTCGAACTCCGACAGCACCAGAATGTCGCCGACCTTGAAGTCGCGGTCGTTGCGACGGATCTCGAAGCGCTTCTGGCCCGAGCGGACGGCGGCGAAATATTTGGGCCAGGTCTTGAGTTCGTGGCGGGTCATGGCGGGCTTCAATCTAAGAAATAGGAAGGCGGGGGTTCTGGCGATCGAACCCTAGCGCACGGTTAATAGCAGTCGATAGGCTGTGGATGGCCGAAAACCTCGTCCTTCGACAAGCTCAGGATGAGGTTTTCAGCGGATAGTCAGTAGTCCTCACCCTGAGCCTGTCGAAGGGCGAGGACGGACCCTCACTCGTCGATGCACAGCCGCACGATTTCCGCGCGCAGCTCCGGCATCCCTAAGCCCTTCTCGGACGAGGTGGCGAGCACGCGGGGGAAGGCGGCGGGGCGCTTGGCGATGGCCTTCAGCGTTTCGGCCACGACCTTGTCGACTTCGTGCGGCTTGATCTTGTCGGCCTTGGTCAGAACGATCTGGTAGCTGACGGCCGCCACGTCCAGGGCGTCCAGCGCCTCCAGGTCGACCTTCTTGAGGCCATGGCGGGCGTCGATCAGGACATAGACGCGCTTCAGATTCGGACGACCGCGCAGATAGGCTCGCCCTAAGTCCTGGAACTTGTCGACGATCGAGCGCGAGGCGCGGGCGAAGCCGTAGCCGGGCAGGTCGACCAGGCGCACCTTCTCGGCCAGCAGGAAGAAGTTGATCTCTCGCGTGCGGCCCGGCTCGTTCGAGGCGCGGGCCAGGTACTTCTGCCCCACCAGCCCGTTGATCAGGCTGGACTTGCCGACGTTGGAGCGGCCCGCGAAGGCCACTTCCGGCAGGTCCGTGGAGGGCATGGTGTCCATGCGGACAGCGCCCATCACGAACGAGACGGGTTGGGCGAAGAAGACCCGCGCCGTCTCGATCTGCTCCTCGGTGAACTCGGACTTGTCGGAGAAGTCCGGTACGATGGTCGGTTCGTCGGTCATCAAGTGGCGTTTGCGGTCTTGCCCTGCAGTCGAGCGATGATCTTGTCGATCGGGTTCTCGACCTTGTAGCGGCGCATGATGATGTACTGCTGGATGATGGTCAGGACGTTCGACCAGCACCAGTAGATCACCAGGCCCACCGCGAACTGCGACAGGGTGAAGGTGAAGATGATCGGGAACAGCTGGAAGATGCGCTGCTGGATGGGGTCGCCGGCCGGCGGGTTCATCGCCGTCGTCAGCCACATGGTGAAGCCGTACAGCAGCGGCCAGACGCCGATGTGCAGCGGACCGCCCAGGAACGAGCCGATCAGCGGGGCCGTCGCCGGATCCCAGGGGATCGCGCCGAACAGGTTGAAGATCGTCGACGGATCGCGGGCCGACAGGTCCTGGATCCAGCCGAAGAACGGCGCGTGGCGCATTTCGATGGTGACGGTCAGCACCTTGTACAGCGAGTAGAAGACCGGGATCTGGATCAGCATGGGCAGGCAGCCCATCATCGGGTTGATCTTCTCCTTGGCGTACAGCTGCATCATTTCCTGCTGCTGCTTGGCCGGGTCGTCCTTGTGCTTGGCCTTGAGCTTCTCGACCTCGGGCTGGATCTTCTTGATCTTGGCCATGCTCTCATAGCTCTTGTCCGCCATCGGATAGAGGACAAGCTTGAGCACGACGGTCAGCAGCATGATGGCCAGGCCGAAGTTGCCGACCAGCTTGTAGAAGATCTCCAGGATATTGAAGATCGGACGGGTGAACATCGAGAACATGCCCCAGTCCACGGCCCAGTCGAAGCGCGGGATTTCGGCCTTGCGGCTGTCCCAGAACTTCCACCACTCGGGCGCCTGGCCGTTGTACTCGTACTTGCGCAGCAGCGGCACGGTCTTGGCGCCGGCGAACAGGCGGGTGGCCTGGGTCAGGGTCGCGCCGGGGTTCAGGGCTTGCGTGGGGCCGACGATGTTGACGTCATAGACATCCGTGCCGCCGACATTGGTCATGCGGTACTGGGCCTTGATGTTCTGGTCCTGGTTCGGGACCAGGGCCGCCAGCCAGTATTTGTCGGTAATGCCGGCCCAGCCGCCGACCGAGTCGTAGGTCGTGAGCGGCTTGTCCTTCTTCCACTTGCCGTACTTGTTCAGCTCGAGCTTCTGGTCCTTGCCCGCGCCCAGCACGCCGATGGCGCCTTCGTGGACGATCTGGGTCTTGCCGAGGTGGTCGGTGATGCCCTGGCGCTGCACGGTGGCGTAGGGGGCCAGCTGGAAGGCGCTCGTACCGTTGTTCTTGACGCTGTCGGTGACGGTGAACATCGCCTGGTCGTCGACGGCGATGACGCGGGTGAAGAGCAGGCCCTGGCCGTTGTCGAACGTCATGGTGACCGGCGAGTTCGGACGCAGCACCTGGCCCGGCGCGGCGGTCCAGACGGCGCGGCTGTCGGGCAGGCCCGGCAGGTTGGCGCCGGCCCAGCCGAAATCGGCGAACCAGGCGTGCTCGGCGCCTTCCGGACGGAAGAGCTCGACCGGCGGCGAGTTCTTGTCGGTGGTCTCGGCGTACTTGCGCAGGAACAGGTCGTCGATGCGGCCGCCCTTCAGGGCGATCGAGCCCGACAGGGCCGGGGTGTCGACGACGATGCGCGGGCTGGCCGCCTTGGCCGTGTCGCGCGACAGGCGCAGCGGGGCCGGGTTGCCGTTGGCGTCCAGGGTCACGCCGGGCTGGGTCGCGGCCATCTGAACGGCGGCGGCCTTCTTGGCGCGCGCCTCGGCCTCTAGCTTGCGCTGTTGCGGACCCAGGACGAAGAACTGGTACCCGATCAGGATCGCGAACGCGCTGACGATGAACATCAGCGTGTTTTTGTTGTCGTTCTGCATGGAGCGCTTAACCGGAAACTTTGGGATCGGGTGATTGGGAAGAGGCGGCTTCAGACTTGACGTCTAGAGATTTGGGGCCGGGCTGACGCTTGGGAACCTTAGCTCCCCCGCGATCGTACTCGGCGGCGAGGCTTATCAGCGCGGTTTTGACGTCGTCAAGCAAACGCCCCCATTCGCGGGCGGTGGTTCCGCCGCGCGCGATGAACACATAGTCGTGCGAAGGCCGCGCATGAAGGGGCAGGACCAGCCTTGCGGCCTCGCGCAGGCGGCGTTTGGCGCGATTTCGGTCGACGGCCCCGCCGATCTTCTTGGTGGCGGTGAAGCCGACCCGCACGGTGGGGTCCTCGTCGGGCCGCTTGCGCATCTGGATGAAGACCGCGCCGCGCGACAGGGCCGGGGCCTTGGCCGCCAGCAGGAAGTCGGGGCGCTTGCGCAGCTTTTCGAACTTGAGAGCTTGGACTTCAGGCATGAAAAAAGCCGCCTTTCCGGCGAGAACCTGAAACCAGGTCTGTGGAAAAGGCGGCTTTGATCATCGTCTTGCCTCCCGGGGGAGGAAGAGAAATTAGGCGGTCAGGCGCTTGCGGCCCTTGGCGCGGCGACGCGCGACGATCTTTTGACCGTTCTTGGTGGCCATACGCGCGCGGTAGCCGTGACGGCGAGCACGCACGAGCTTCGACGGCTGGAAGGTGCGCTTCACGACGTGGCTCCGAAATGCATAAACGTTGGACGCGAGGCGTGGGGCTCCGCGAGTGAGGGGCGGTGGATAAAAGAACAGGCGCGGGATGTCAACCTGAGTCGGTTCAGAGGCTTAAGAGAACTTCTCCGCCCCCAATCCCGTCATCCCGCGCATAAAGCGCGGGATGACGGTGAAGGGAAGAGGAAGGGTCAGGGGACGATCACCGCCTTCCCCACCACCTTGCGCTGCGCCAGCAGCTCAAACGCCTCCCGCCAGCGATCCAGCGGCAGCTCGGCGTGGACATGGGGCCTTATGACGCCCTCGTCGGCCATTTTCCAGATCGCTTCGCCGTTCTCGCGGCCTTTCTCGGGGAATTGCCGGCCGTACTCCCCCGCCCGCACGCCCATGACCGAGAAGCCCTTGATCAGCGGCATGTTGACCGAGACCGTCGGGATCCGCCCCGAGGTGAAGCCGATCACCAGCAGCCGGCCGTCGAAGGCGATGCAACGGACGCTCTCGTCGAACACGTCGCCGCCCACGGGGTCGTAGATGACGTCGGCGCCGTGACCGCCGGTGATCTCTTTCACGCGCTCGCGAAAGCCGTTCGAGACGTTCACGACCGCGTCCGGCGCATAGAGCGCCTGCACCTGGGCCAGCTTGTCGTCCGAGGCCGAGGCGGCGATGACCTTCGCGCCCAGGGCCTTGGCCAGGTCGACCGCCGCCAGGCCCGCTCCGCCGGCCGCGCCGTGGACCAGCACCCACTCGCCGGGCTCTAGCCGCGTGCGGCGGACCAGGGCGACATAGGCGGTGAGATAGGCCGCGCCGTATGCCGCCGCCTCGGCGAAGGACAGCCGGGCGGGCTTGGGCTTCAGGGCCTCGGCCGACAGCACCGCATATTCGGCGAACCCGCCCAGCCGCGCCCCGCCGACCACGGTGTCGCCGACCTGGAGGCCGGTGACGCCCTCACCCAGCGCCGCCACCTCGCCGGCGATGTCCAGGCCCGGCGTGAAAGGCAGCGGCGGTTTGAACTGGTACGCGCCGCGCGTCATCAAGAGGTCGGGAAAGTTGACGCTGGCGGCGCGGATCCGCACCAGGACTTCGCCGGGGCCGGGCGTCGGCGTGGCGACCTCACGGACCGCGCAACCGGCGAAGTCGGGGGCCAGGTCCTCGACGACCAGGGCGTGCATGGTGGGGGGAGTGCTCACTGTTACATCCCAAATATGTCTGTCATCCCGGACAAGCGCGCAGCGCGCCGATCCGGGACCGCCACAGGCTCCGAGCTTCCGGCGGTCCCGGCTCTCCGCTTCGCTGCGGCCGGGATGACAGGGAGATTTAAGCCTGCTTGTCGAACGTCTCGCGCACCAGCCCCGCGATCTCGCGGCACGCCGCGTCCGCCGCCGGGATCGCGCCGGTGAAGGCCGTGAAGCCGTGCGCCAGGCTGTCGTAGCAGCGGTAGCGCACCGCGATGCCGGCGTCCTTCAATCGCTTGGCATAGGCCTCGCCCTGGTCGACCAGCGGGTCGAAGCCGGCGGTGGCGATGACCGCGGGAGCGAGGCCCGACAAGTCGGCGGTCTTGTCCGGCGACAGGCGCGGATCGGCCGGGTCGGCGTCGGCGCCCATATAGTGGCCCATGAACCAGTCCATGGTCGCGCGGGTCAGGGGATAGGCGTCGGCATAGGTGGTCATGGACGGCGTCTCGCTGGCCACGTCCACGGCCGGGTAGATCAGGATCTGCGCCGCCGGCTGCGGCTCGCCCCTGCGCTGCATCTCCTGGGCGATGATGGCCGAGAAGTTGCCGCCCATGCTGTCGCCGCCGATGGCCGGCGGGACGGCCGCCGCGCCGAAGCGCGCCGTGTTGTCGCGCGCCCAGCGATAGGCGGCCAGCACGTCCTCCAGGCCGGCCGGGAACTTGTGGTCCGGGGCCAGGCGGTAGTCGACCGAGATCACCGCCGTGCGCACGATCCGCGCCAGGATCGAGCAGAAGGCGTGGCAGGTCTCCAGGTCCCCGATCACCCCGCCGCCCATATGGGCGTAGACGATCAGCGGCGCGGTCGAGTCCTGGTTCTCCGGTCGATAGGCGCGGCAGGGGATCGGACCGTTCGGACCCTCGATCGACAGGCTTTCGGTGCGCACGCCCGGCTCCAGCGGGCCTTGCACCACAGCCAGGGCGCGGGCGCTGCCGGCCACGGCCTCGGCGGGCGAGACGCTGCTCATCGGCGGCATCTTCTTGGCCGCATGGGCGAAGAACTGGAAGCGGGGGTCCAGGGTGCGCCCGCCCTTGTAGACGACCCCGCCGCCCGACATGGCCCGCAGGACCGGGCTGGGCAGCGACAGGATCAGCTTCAGGATGGTCTTCTGGGCGGCGTCGGAGGCCATGTTCTACTCCCCACTCTTTGTTGTTCTTGGTGTTCTTTAAAGTCTTGGCAGCGCCGGCAGTCCGCCCAGGATCAGCTTGACGGCGAAGTCCGCCGCGCCCTCGGTGTCGACGGGCCGCCGCTCCAGCATCTTGTCGCCGATCTCGCGGGCCACGGCGATGCAGGCCGTGGTCAGATAGTCCAGGTCGACCGGCGGGGCGTGGGCGTGTTCCAGCACGCGGGCGAAGGCCTCGCGCACCTCGTCGAACACGGCGGTGACCTCGGGGGTCGGACGGGCGTGCGGGATCTGCTCGCCCGGCGGCCGGTTGATCCGCCAGGCCTCCTGCTCGGTGGCCACGAAGTTGAAATAGGCCAGGATCGCGCCGCGCACGAAGCTCTCGAAGTCGGTGGCCTTCTCGGACTGTTCGCGCAGCAGCGGCCGAAAGCGGCGCGCGCCGTCGTCGGCCAGGGCGTCGAACACCTCCTCCTTGGACTTGTAGTAGTTGTAGAAGGTGCCCGAGGCGAGGCCGGTGCGGCGGATGATGTCGCGCACGGTGGCGGCGTCGTAGCCCAGCTCGCCGAACACCTCGCGCGCGGCGTCCAGGATCGCCTGGCGATTGGCGGTCTTGGTGCGTTCCCGCTTGCCCGGTCGCTGGTCGACGTGAGGCTTGGGGAAGTAGGCGATATTCGACATGGACCGCGACTCGAAGGCGGAGCGTTCGTGACGCCCCGTCATGATCACAGCCTTACTCTGCGGCAACACGCAACACCTTTGCGGCGCGTGGTTGAATCGGCAGGGGGTTACCGGCGGCCTTGGCGCGCTTCACGCCCCGCTTCAGCTCCTTGCGCAGGTCGTAGGCGTACTCCCCGCAATTGATCTGGATCGTGTGGCGGGCCGAGGCGACATAGTGCGACTTCACCGCCTGGTGCATCGCGTCGCGCTCGCGGGCCATGGTCGCCGCGTCCGGCATGGCGTAGCGGCCGGTCAGGTAGGCGGCGATCAGTTTCGACTGCTCCTCGGCGATCGGCATCATCGCGCACAGCGGCTGGACCAGGGCGACCATGAAGAGGTTGTCGAAGCGCGGGTCGATCATCCGCTTCCACAGGGCGATGTCGTTGTCGGGCGCGTCGATGACCAGGCTGTCGAAGAACGGGAAGGTGATCTTGTAGCCGGTGCACCAGATCACCGCGTCGGCCTCGACCGACGTGCCGTCCTTGAAGACCACCTGTTTCCCGTCAAACCGCTCGATATCGGGCTTGATGGTCACGTCGCCCGAGCCGATACGGTTGTAGAGCTCGTGGCTGATGGCCGGGTGCGACGCGCCGAAGTCGTGGTCGGGCTTGGGCAGGCCGTGGTCCTCGGGCCGGCCGTGCACGGCGGCGATCTTTTTCTCCAGCATCCGGGCGACCGTCTTGGCCGGCAGAATCCGCGACAGCAGCGGCGGGTCCTGGCTCGGATGGTTGGTGAAGTGGTCCAGCACCTCGTTGCCGAAATAGCGCGGCACCACCCAGTAGCCGCGCCGCACCGACAGATAGACCCCGTCGGTGTTCTCCCGCCGGCCCAGTTCGCAGGCCAGGTCCAGCGCCGAGTTGCCGAAGCCGACGATCACCACCTTCTTGCCGCGCAGGTCGTGGGGCGTGGCGGGGTCGATATAATAATGGCTGTGCATCTCCAGCCCGGTGAAGGGGCCGGGCGGTTTCGGCTCGGGCCAGCGCGGGTCCCAGTGGTGGCCGTTGGCGACGCAGAGGGCGTCGTAGAGCCGCTTCTCGCCGGTCTCGAGGGTGATTTCCCAGAGGCCGTCGTCGCGGCGTTTCGCCCAGGTCACCGCGCACTGGAAGGTGATGCGGTCGCGGAAGCCGAAGTGGTCGACGTAAGCGTCGAAATAGGTCGCGATGTGGGTGTGGTGCGGATAGTCCGGATAGTCGGTCGGCATCGGAAAGTCCGAATAGGCCATCTTGTCCCGGCTGGTGTTGATGTGCAGCGAGCGGTAGGCGCTGCTCATGCCGTTGCGGTTCTGGAACACCCAGTTGCCGCCGACCCGGTCCGAGGCCTCGAAGCAGTCGAACGGGATGCCCGCCGCGTGCAACTGCTTGCAGGTGGCGATGCCCGAGCTGCCCGCGCCGATGACGCAGACCTTGGGCAGGGCGAAGGCGGCGGAGCCGTCGGCCATCGAGCTTCCTCCCGTCGCGAGTGGCCTCGCGACTTATCGTTGTTCACCGATGATGAACCCGTTGGGAGGGGCGTCAATGTTGACGCTGCGGGAGCCGAAACCTCGTCCTTCGACAAGCTCAGGATGAGGTTTCTACTGAAGCGCCCAAAGTAGCCCTCATCCTGAGCCTGTCGAAGGGCGAGGGCGGCTCCTCAGAGCCCTTTCACCGGCTGCTCGAGCTCGTAGACCGCCTCCAGCACCACCTCGAACTTGGTCCGGAACAGCTCCTGGGCGTCCTGGAGGCCCTGGTTGTAGTAGTGCGGGCCCAGGGTCTCGCTGATGAAGTCCAGCAGGAACTCGGCGTCGAAACCCTTCACCTCCAGATCCAGCTCGGTCCGCATGTAGTCGGACATCGCGCCCGAAAGCTTGGCGCGGGCAGCCTTGTCAAAGGTGATCTTGGGCATCGCGAATCCGTCAGGAGGCCAGCAGCGGCTCCGTCTTGATCTCAGCCAGGGCGTCGACTGGCAACCCTCCGCCGGCCGCTTTCGCCCGCGCCTCGCCCTTGGCGATCTCCTTCTTCAGGTCGGCGCAGTAGATGTTGAAGTCGACCTGGATGGTGTGCCGCGCCGAGTCGTAGAACTGGCCCGTGTGGCGCTCCTCGTCCTTGGCCGTGATCCTCACCATCTCGGCCTCCGACGGCAGGGCGTATTTCCCCGCCAGGTATCCCGCCGCCAGTTTCGCCTGCTGCTCGGCGAAGTTCACCAGGGTCGGCAGCGGCTGGGCCAGGCCCATGAAGAAGAGGTTCGGGACGCCCGGCTTCATCATCCGCTTGAACAGCGGCAGGCGGTGGTCGGCGTCCGGCAGCAGGGCCGGGTCGTCGAAGAACGGGAAGCTGATCTTGTACCCTGTCGCGAAGACGATGGCGTCGACGTCCTCGACGCTGTCGTCGGCGAAGCGGACGCGCTTGCCCTCCAGCGCCTTGATCGCCGGCTTGAACTTGATGTCGCCGCAGCCGGCCCGGGTCAGGAACTCGCCCGAGACCGACGGGTGGGCCTCCAGCGGCTCGTGGTCGGGTTTCGGCAGGCCGTAGTCTTCCATTCTACCAATAGCTTGCTTGATCACCGAGCGCGCCAGCTTCAGGCCCAGGGCTTTGGGCATCCAGGCGGGCATGGCCGACTTATCGGCCGGCTTGCCGTTCAGATATTTGGGAAACACCCAGACCCCGCGCCGGGCCGAGACCCAGAGGTTCTTGGCGATCGGCCGCTGGGAGAGCTCGCTGGCGATGTCCATGGCCGAGTTGCCCATACCGACCACCACGACGTTCTTGCCGCGCATGTCGACCGGATCGAAGGGGTCGGAATAGGCGTGGGCGTGGAAGGCCGGGCCGTCGAACTCGCCCGGATATTCCGGCGTGCGCGGGTCCCAGTGGTGGCCGTTGCAGACGAACAGGACGTCATAGAGTCGCGTCTCGCCGGTCGACAGCGTCACCGACCACAGGCCCTCGTCGGTGCGGCGCGCGCTCGAAACGCGGGTGTTGAAGGTGATCGACTCGCGCAGGCCGAAGTGGTCGACATAGTCCTTGAAGTACTGGAAGAGCTGCGCGTGATGCGGGAAGTCCGGCCAGTCCTTCGGCACGGGGAAATCCTCGAAGGCCAGCCGCCACTTGGACGTGTCGATGTGCAGGCTCTCGTAGCAGGCCGACATCCCGTTGGGGTTCTTGAAGTACCAGTTGCCCCCGATCTCGTCGGACATCTCGAAGCAGTCGTAGGGGACGCCGAAGTCCCTCAGCCGCTTGATCGTGGTGAAGCCGCTGCAGCCCGCGCCGATGACGCATGCCTTGGGGAGGCGGTTTTGGGGGAGCCTGGTCGTCATCGCGCCCTCCTGACTTATCGTTGTTCAGGACTGTATCGGCGTTATGCGAACCGGCAAGCGGCCCTTAGGTCAGCGGAAGCGCGGCGCGGCGTAGGTGGCCTTGCACGAGGCCGCGCACTGGGCGTAGAGGCTGCCGCACGTACCGTCTTCGCTGTCGGCGCCGCAGAAATAGAGCTGCTTGGCGCACGAGGCCCGGCATTGGCCGGCGTCGCCGCCGGGACGCTGCGAGGCCAGCGGGATCATCGGCTGCAGCACGTAGTTCTGGGTGTCGACCGGCGCCTGCGAGGCGACGGCCACGGGCTTGGACGGCGCCTTGGCGGCGACCTTCTGCGCCAAGGCAGGGCCGGCGGTGGTCAAGATCAGCAGGGCGAGCAAGGCGCGGCGCATGATCCGGGAGGGTAGGGGAACGTGGTGAAGGGGCGGTTAACCATAATCCCAGCGTGTCATCCCGGCCGCAGCGCAGCGGAGAGCCGGGACCCAGGGGCGACCGCTCTACGCTTAGCTGGGTCCCGGATAGCCTCTACGAGGCTTCCGGGATGACACGGGTCAGCATCTCCCGCCCCGCCCACACCGAATGCGTCCCGCTGCTCAGCTTGTGCGGCAAGGCCACCCGGCAGACGATCTGGAACGTCTTGGCGTCGACGATCGCGCACTCGGAGGTCCCGCGGTTCTCGTCGATCAGGAAGCTGACCAGATAGCCGTCGTCCTCGTCGACCGCCCCGGCCTTCGGCGCGAACGGGGCCTCGCTGGCATAGACGCCCTCCGGCAGCTTGATCTCCCAGCTCTCCCCCGTCTCCAGGTCGTGCTTGACGAAGCCGTTGAACAGGAACCAGCCCGGCTTGCTCGTCGTCGAATAGGCGTAGCGGTACGGCTTGCCGGCGTATTTTGGATTGAACATGCCGAACTCCAGCACCCGCTCGTCCAGATGCTTTTCGCTCGTTTCGCCGGTCGCCAGGTTGAAGCGCCAGCGGTGCAGCTTCGAGCAGAAGCTGTGCTCGTCCAGGTAGGCCATCAGGTGGCTGTGGCCCTCGGGCGCGATCTCCAGCGGGCGGGGGATCGGATTCTCCTGGAAGTAGCCGTCCAGCACCACCTCGTCGCCGTCTTCGTACGCGTTCAGCCAATGCAGCACATAGGTCGGCTGGGCCTCGAACCAGCGCGGTTCGCCGCCCTCGCGCGGGACCAGGGCAAAGCGCGACGGCAGGCCCTTGTGCAGGCGCACGGCGTGGACGCCCTTGGCCATCAGGTCCTGGTCCCAGAACACCGGCAGGTCGTTGAGGATCGCGTATTTCGACGAGAAGGCCATGTCGTGGGGCAGGCGCGGGCCGGGCAGCGGCACGCCCTGATAGACGCTGCGCTTGCCGCTCGGATCGACCACGCCGTAGTGCATGTAGGGCCAGGTCTTGGAGTAGTTGAAGAACATCAGCTGGCCGGTCGCCTCGTCGACCTTGGGGTGGGCCGAGACGCCCTCCAGCGGAGCCCAGGCCGCGACGCCCAGGTTCTCGAGGGTCAGGGGATCGAGCCGATAGGCCTCGCCGCACTGGTAGAAGGTGGCGATGGCCTCGCCATTGTGGACGACGATGTCGGTGCTGGCGGTGTCCTTCAGCCCGCCATGGGCGCCGAAGCCGGGCAGCTTCGAGGTCCCCGGTCCGTCCATCAGCCCGCCCCACAGACCCTGGCCGGCCTCCTGCTCGGCCTCGAAACACCGTGTGCGGATGAAGCGGTTGCGATAGGCAGCCTCGCCGCCCTTGAACTCGATCGCATGCACCATGCCGTCGCCGTCGAACGGGTGGTAGCGGCCGACCGGGTCGTGGACCGGGTTCTCGGTATTGCGCAGATAGACGCCGTCCAGGTCGGCCGGGATCGCGCCTTCCAGCACCTCCAGGTCCCAGGCGTTGACCTCCTCGTGCAGCGGCGTCCAGGCGCCGGTCATGTACGGGTGGTTGGTCGGCGACAGCGAGGTCCGCACCTTGGGCAGGCGATCGACTTTCATGGCGGGTCCTCCTCGTTGGGAAGGACCCTGACCTAGTCAGTCCTGTTGTGCAAGCTTCTCTTGAGAGCGGCTCAGCAGGATGGCAGGCAGCACAGACCCAGCCGTGCGGCGACCGTCCAGACCAGGCCGGCGAGGCGCTGGAGCTGATCGTGCGGGGGGCGGACGGGGAGCTGAAAACCCCTCTCTCTAAGAGAGAGGGAGCTCGGTCATTTACTCACCCGCCACACCACGTTCCCCACGTCGTCCGCGACCAGCAGCGCCCCGGCGCCGTCCACCGTCACGCCGACCGGTCGGCCTTGCGCCTTGCCGTCCGCATCCAGGAACCCGGTCAGGAAATCCTCGACCGCGCCCGCCGGCTTTCCCCCGGCGAACGGCACGAAGATCACCTTGTAGCCGGCCTGCGGATTGCGGTTCCACGATCCGTGCTGGCCGATGAAGATTCCGTCCTTGTAGCGGGCCGGGAAGCTGGCGCCGGTATAGAAGGTCAGGCCCAGCGAGGCGGTGTGGGCGCCCAGGGCGTAGTCGGGAACCATGGCGCGTTCGACCAGGTCGGGGCGGCGGTCGGCGTCCTTGACCCGCTTGTCGACGTGGCGGCCGAACCAGCTGTAGGGCCAGCCGTAGAAGCCGCCCTCATGCACCGAGGTCATGTAGTCGGGAACCAGGTCGTCGCCCAGCTCGTCGCGCTCGTTGACAGCGGTCCACAGCTCGCCGCCTACCGGGTTCCAGCCCAGGCCGTTGGGATTGCGCAGGCCGCTGGCGAAGACGCGCTTGCTCCCCGTGGTCAGGTCGACCTCCAGGATGGCGGCGCGGTCGACCTCGTTGGCCATGCCGTTCTCGCCGACATTGCTGTTGGAGCCTACGGTCGCATAGAGCTTGGTTCCGTCGGGGCTGGCGATGATGTTCTTGGTCCAGTGGCGGTTGATCGGTCCGCCCGGCAGGTCCGTCACCTTGCGCGGCGCGGCGGTGATCCGGGTCTCGCCGGCCGCATAGGGGAAGGCGACGATGGCGTCGGTGTTGGCGACGTAGAGGGTGTCGCCGACCAGGGCCATGCCGAACGGCGAATGGAGGCCGGTCAGGAAGGGCGTCTTCACCTCGGCCACGCCGTCGTGGTCGGCGTCGCGCAGCAGGGTGATGCGATCGGCGCTGGGCACGGTCGCGCCAGCCTTCTTCATGATGATCTTCTCGAAGAAGGCCTTGACGCCTTTGGGCGGCTCCTTCTTGGGCGGGGCGTTGCTCTCGGCCACGAGGACGTCGCCATTGGGCAGGACCAGCAGCCAGCGCGGATGGTCCAGGCCCGTCGCGAACGGCTGCACGCGGAAGCCGGCCGGGGCGCGCGGCGTGACGCCCGCCGGCCAGCCGACCACCTCGGACACCTTCACGGTCGGGATCAGTGTGCGGGTCGGCTCGGGAAGGGCGGGATTGGGGCCGTAGCCGACGGTGCTGTTCTGCTGGCCGTTACTCCGACCGCAGGCGGCGAGCGCCGCGGCGGCCGCGCCGACGATCAAGATTTCGCGAACCCGACGACGCATGGGCGCTTCTCCCTTTCAGCCTGCGTTCAACGCGTAGGGACTTAATATCTATTCGTAGGCGCGACAGCCGAAAGTGGAAGCCGGTTTCGGCGGCCGTCGCGCCTCAAGAGGAGAGTTGATACGGTTCGACCATGGTGAAGTTCCAGTCCCCAGATTTTGATCGTCGCGGTTTGTTGGCCGGCCTTGTCGCCGTGGCCATGCCCGGCGCCGGGCTTGCCGCCAGCCACAAGAAGGCCACGCCCAAGCCGCCGCCGCCGCCCCCGCCGCCGCCCCTGGTGACGGTGCTGGGCGACTCGATCACGGCGGGGCTGGGGCTCAAGAGCGACATGGCCATGCCCGCGCGGCTGCAGGCGGCGCTGGACCGGATGAGCATCAAGTCGCGGGTGCAGGGCTTCGGCGTGCTGGGCGACACCAGCGCCAACGGCCTGGCCCGCGTCGACCGCGTGCCGGCCGAGACGACCGTCTGCGTGATCGCCCTGGGCGGCAACGACTTGCTGCTGGGCCTGGACCCGTCGATGACCAAGGCCAACCTGCGGGCCATCATCCAGCATCTGAAGAACCGTGGAGTCCGGGTCGTGCTGGCCGGGGTGACCGCGCCGGCGCTGCTGGGCGTGGCCTATGCCCGGCGCTTCACGGCGCTCTATCCGGACCTGGCCCGCGAGCAGGGGGTGTTCTATGCGCCGGACTTCTTCACCGGCGTGATCGGCGTCTCGCGCTACATGCAGCGGGATGGGATCCATCCTAACGCTGAGGGCGCAAGGATCATCGCGGATCGCCTGGCGCCGGTGGTGGCCCAGGCGTTGAGGGTCTAGGCGCGGAGATGCTCCCCCGCATCGCGGGGGAGCATCTTTATTCGATAATCGGCTTCGTCGCCGCCACGTGGTGCTGGCCCCCAAACACCCGGTGCATCAGCTTGCCGGTCCGCACCGACAGGCCGTCCATCAGGATGAACACCACCGGGATGTAGAGCAGCGACAGCAGGGTCGAGGTGATCAGGCCGCCGATGACCGCGATGGCCATCGGGGCGCGGAACTCGACCTCGGCGCCCAGGCCGATGGCGGTGGGCAGCATGCCCGCGCCCATGGCCACGGTGGTCATCAGGATCGGCCGGGCCCGTTTGTGGGCGGCGTCCATGATGGCCGTGCGCTTGTCCATGCCGTGTTCCTTCATGGCCATGATCGCGTACTCGACCAGCAGGATCGAGTTCTTGGCCGCGATGCCCATCAGCATCAGGATCCCGATCAGGGTCGAGATCGAGAAGCTGGACTTGGCCAGCACCAAGAGGCCGAAGGCGCCGCCGATGGCCAGCGGCAGGGCCACCATGATGGTGATCGGGTGGGCGAAGCTGCGGAACAGCAGCACCAGCACGACGTACATCAGCAGGATGCCGGTGATCAGCGAGCCCAGGAAGCCGGTGACCATCTCCTGGATGAACTCGGCGTCGCCGGCGGCCACTTCCTTGACGCCCGCGGGCAGGGTCTTGACCGAGGGCAGGGCGTGGACCCGCTTGGCCGCCTCGCCGACGACGATGCCGTCCAGCTCGGCGGTGATGGTGGCCACGCGCGAGCGGTCGCGGCGGTCGACCTGCGAGGGACCGGCGCCGAAGCGGATGTCGGCCACCGCGCTCAGCGGCACGGGACCATTGGCTGACGGCGCCTGCAGGGTCTGCAGCACGGCGATGTCGCCGCGTGCGTCGTCGTTCAGGCGCAGGCGGATCGGCACCTGGCGGTCGCCCAGATTGTACTTGGGCAGGTTCTGGTCGACGTCGCCGATGGTGGCCACGCGCACGGCTTGCGAGATAGCGCCGGCCGAGACGCCGGCGCGGGCGGCCTGGTCGGGCTTGGGCGTGACGACGATCTCGGGACGGGCGATCGAGGCGGTGTTGACCACATGGGCCAGGCCCGGGACCGAGCGCATCTCGGCCTCGACCTTGCGGGCGGCCCCTTCCAGGGCCGGGCCGTTGTCGCTGACCAGGCTCAGGGTGTAGCCGCTGCCGTCCGAGGGGCCGCCGCCGTTGTTGCCGCCGATGCCGATCCGCGCGCCCGGGATCTGGGCGAACTGGTCGACCATCTGGCGGCTGAACACCTTCTGGCTGATCCGCTGGCTCTTGTCGGTCAGGTCGGCGGTCACCGAGCCCTTGTTGACGGCGTTGTTGCTGCCGACCGAGCTGTAGACGTTGACGACTTCCTTGCGGGCCAGCAGTTCGCGGGTCACGCGCTGCAGGACCGCGTCGGTCTCGTCCAGGGTCGCGCCGGGGGGCAGTTCGACCGAGAACTGGGCGCGGCCGCGGTCCACCTGCGGCTGGAACTCGAACGGCAGGGCCCCGGCCAGCAGGACCGACACGACGAACATCGGAATGCCCGTCAGCAGGACTTTCCAGCGGTTGCGCAGGCCCCAGCTCAGGCTCTTCAGATAGGGACCCATCCAGACCGGGTCCTTGTCCTCGTGCTTGGCGTCGGCCTTGAGCATGTAGGCGCCCATCAGCGGCGTCAGCAGGCGGGCGACCACCAGCGAGAACAGCACCGAGACGCAGGCGGCCAGGGCGAAGGCCTTGAAGAACTGGCCGACGATGCCGGGCATGAAGCCCACCGGCGCGAACACCGCCACGATGGTGAAGGTGGTGGCCACGACCGCCAGGCCGATCTCGTCGGCCGCCTCCATGGCCGCCGCATAGGGGCTTTTGCCCCCGCGCATGTGGCGGACGATGTTCTCGATCTCGACGATGGCGTCGTCGACCAGGATGCCGACGGTCAGCGACAGGGCCAGCAGGGTGATGCCGTTCAGCGACTGGCCCATCGGCGCCAGCACCGCGAAGGTCGGGAACAGCGACATCGGGATGGCTACGGCGGCCAGCAGGGTGGCGCGCCAGTCGCGCAGGAACAGCAGCACCACCAGCACGGCCAGGACCGCCCCGATGACCAGGGCTTCCATCGAGGCGATGTAGCTCTCCTCGATATATTTCGCGTTCGAGGTGATCTCTTCGATCTCGACCTCGGGGTGTTCCTTGTCGAGCTTCTCGACCGCTTTGCGGACCTTTTCGGCGGTCTGCACTTCCGAGGCGCCGCGCGAGCGGATCATCGAGAAGGTCACGACCTCCTGGCCGTCGTAGCGGGCGCGCGAGCGGGGCTCGGCCCAGCGGTCGGTGACGCTGCCCAGGTCGGCCAGGCGCACGGCGCCGCCGCCCGCGACGGGCACGCGGGTCTCGCGCAGTTGCTCGACCGAGCCGGCCGCGCCCAGGGTGCGGATGGCGCGTTCGGCGCCCGAGATGGTCACCCGGCCGCCGGGCAGGTCGGCGTTGGAGCTGACCAGGGCCTGGCTGACGGCGGCGGCGGTGACGCCGCGCGCGGCCAGGCGATCGGGGTCGAGGGCGAGCTCGATCTCGCGGCTGACGCCGCCCCGGCGGTTGACCTCGCCGATGCCGCGGATGGCCAGCAGGGTGCGGGACACATCGTTGTCGACGAACCAGCTGCGCTGCTCGGGCGTCAGGGTCGGAGCCTTGACCACATAGGTGATCAGGTCGTCGCCCGAGATGTCGACGCGGGTGACCCTAGGCTCCTGCATGTCCTGGGGCAGCGCGCCGCGCAGGTTGGACATGGCGTTGCGCACGTCATTGGTGACGCGCTCGTGGTCGACGCCCAGCTCGAACTCGATGACCGTGGTCGAGGCGCCGTCGACGACGGTGGAATTGATGTGGCGAACCTGGCCCAGGCCGGCGATCGAGTCCTCGATCAGGCGGGTGACCTGGGTCTCGAGTTCACTGGGCGCGGCGCCGGGGCGCACGGCCGTGACCACGACCAGCGGCAGGTCGACGTCGGGATTGTTGTTGATCCGCATGCTCTTGAAGCTGGCCACGCCGGAGACGCAGAGCAGGACGAACAGCAGGATGACGGGGATCGGGTTCTTGATCGCCCAGGACGAGATGTTGCGCATCAGCCGGTCCTCAGCGTTTGGCGACGATGCGGACCAGGTCGCCCTCGCCCAGGAAGCCGGCGCCGTCGACCACCACGCTCTCGCCGGCGGTCAGACCGGTGGCGGCGACGCGGTCGCCGGTGTTGGCCACGACGGCGATGCGGCGGAAGCGGACCTTCCTGGCGGCGTCGACCACGAACACGCCGGGGCGGTTCTCGCGGTACAGCACCGAGGCCGACGGCACGACCAGGGCAGGCTGGTCGCCGGCGTCGATCGTGGCGCGGGCGAACATGCCCGGGCGGAAGTCGCCCATCGACGACAGGGCGATGCGCGCCGTGCCGATGCGGGTCTGGGCGTTGACCTCCGAGGTGACGATGCGCACGCGGCCGGTCGTCTCGCCCAGCTTCTCGGAATGGACCTTGGCCGGCATGCCGGCCTTCACGGCCGCCAGGTCGGTCTCGGGCAGGTCGGCGTCCAGCTCCAGGCGGCTGTCGCGGACGATGCGGAACAGCTCCGAACCGGCCGAGACGATCTGGCCCTTGGTGACGCTGCGGCGGCTGATCAGGCCGCCGACCGGCGCGCGGACCGAGGTCTGGGCCACGCGCGCGGCGGTCTCGCCCCGGGCGGCCTCGGCGGCGGCCAGGTTGGCGGCGGCCGTGGCCTGGCGGGCGGTGGCGGTGTCGAGGCCGGCTTGGCTGAGATAGCCCTTGGCGTTCAGCTCGCGAGAGCGATTCAGGGCGGCGCTGGCTTCGGCCAGGGTGGCCTTGGCGCTGGCGACGCTGGCGTCCTGCTGGCGCAGTTGGGCGGCGATCAGGGTGCTGTTCAGCTGGACCAGAACCTGGCCGGCCTGGACCACCTGGCCCTCCTCGGCATTGACCGCCACGGCGGTGAGGCCGCCGGTCTCGGCGCCGACCGGCACCTCTTCCCAGGGCGAGATCGTGCCGGTGGCGTTGATCTGGCGGGCGATCGGCTGGCTGGTCACCGTGACCACGCTGACGGTGGCCGAGGCGGAGGGCGAGGCCTTGGCCTTCTTCGGCTTCTTGTCGCCGCAGCCTGACAGGGCGATCGCGCTCACGCCCAGGACCAAGACCAGCGCGCTCAAAGTCGGGCGGCGCCCATTGATCCGGTAAAGCACGATTATCCCCAGCGACTGTTAGAGTCCGACGGACTTCTAGCTGACAAACCCCCGGTCGCTGAGTTAATTTGCCGTAAGACGATAAATGAAATCGAGATCCTCTCCCCAGCGGGGGAGGTGGCGCGAAGCGCCGGAGGGGGTAGTTGTCCTGGCCCGGCTTCTTCCCCCTCCGTCGTCTCTTCGAGCCGACACCTCCCCCGCTAGGGGGAGGATCTGGGCCTCTACAACCGTTCCACGATCGTCACGTTGGCCAGCCCGCCGCCCTCGCACATGGTCTGCAGGCCGTACCGCGCCCCGCGGTCCTGCATCGCGTGCACCAGGGTCGTCATCAGCTTGGCGCCGGACCCGCCCAGCGGGTGGCCCAGCGCGATGGCGCCGCCGTTGACGTTCAGCTTGTCGGGATCGCCGCCGGTGACCTTCAGCCACGCCGTCGGCACCGAGGCGAAGGCTTCGTTGACCTCGTAGAGATCGATGTCGCCGATCTTCATGCCGGCCCGGTCCAGGGCCTTCAGCGTCGCCGGGATCGGGGCTTCCAGCATGATCACCGGGTCGTGGCCGATGACCGTCATGCTATGGATCCGCGCCAGCGGTTTCACGCCCAGAGCCTTCAACCCCCGCTCGTTGACGATCATCACGCCGGCCGCGCCGTCGCAGATTTGGCTGGAGGTGGCGGCGGTGATGCGGCCGTCCTCGGCCAAGAGTTTCACCGCGCCGATCGACTCCAGGGTGGCGTCCCAGCGGATGCCCTCGTCCGCGTCGTGGCGGGCGGTGGTCCCGTCCTCCAGCGTGACGTCGATCGGCACGATCTCGGCGGCGAACTTGCCGCCCTTGGTGGCGGCCATGGCGCGCTGGTGGCTCTTGAGGGCATAGGCGTCCAGCTCGGCGCGGGACAGGTCGTACTTCTTGGCCAGCATCTCGGCGCCGGTGAACTGGCTGAACTGGATGCCGGGATAGCGGTCCTCGATGCGCGGGCTCTTGTAGGTGCCGAAGCCGTTCTTGTAGGGCAGCTGCGACGACAGCCCCATCGGCACGCGGCTCATGCTCTCGACGCCGGCGGCGATGACGATGTCCATGGCGCCCGACATCACGGTGGCGGCGGCGAAGTGGATGGCCTGCTGCGACGAGCCGCACTGGCGGTCGACCGACGTGCAGGGCACGCTCTCGGGCAGGCTGGAGGCGAGGATGGCGTTGCGGGCGATGTTCAGGCCCTGCTCGCCGACCTGGCCGACGCAGCCCATGATCACGTCCTCGATCAGGGCCGGATCGGCGCCGGTGCGCGCGACCAGGGCGTCCAGCACCGCGCCGCCCAGATCAGCCGGATGCCAGCCTGAGACCTTGCCGCCCTTGCGTCCGCCGGCCGTCCGCGCGGCCGCCACGATATAGGCTTCACCCATCACTTCCTCCTGTCGTTGGAGGAAGTGAAACAGGCGTTCGAAGGGCTGTCAGCCGTGACGCGGCGTCAGGCCGCGCGCCGCTCGCGCGGCGGCCGGTTCACCGACCCCAGGAACAGGGCGATCATCACCAGGTAGCTGAAGACCGAACTGGCGATGAAGTACGACCAGGCCCAGATCTTGGCGTCGGCGATGACGGCCACGTGCAGCACGACGTTCATCGCCTGGAACCCGCAGGCCCACAGGGGCCACCAGCGGTTGGACTTGAGCGCGACATAGAGCAGGGCGGCGAACAGGCCCGCATCGACGATCATCACGCCCTCCTGCACGCCGAACCGCTGCAGGCCGTTTTGCACCAGGGGCGTGGCGAACCAGGCGATGATCATCGCCAGGGCGCCGGAGCGCTCGGGCCAGTCGCCGCGCCACATCGCCGCGGTCGCCGTGATGACCAGCGCGATCAGGCTCGCCCATTGATAGAGGAAGTGCAGGAACATCGCGGGCAGCTTGCCGGGGGCGAGGCCCGAAAGCAACGGCCCTCCGGCGACGCCGGAGGGCCGAGGATCGATCTTTTGACCGACGGTCTTTTAGGCGGCGTTGCGGTTGTCGGCCGCCAGGGTGAACACGCCCGTCGGGACGCCGGGCTTGTCTTCCGGACCCTGCTTGTAGCCGCCGTCGCCGAACGACACGGCCGCCAGGCCCATGTCGCGCTGGGCGGTGGTCAGGTGGCGGTGAGTGGTGACGATGCCTTCGCGGGCCGCGCCCAGCGCGCCGATGGTCTGGATCGTGGTCATCAGGGCTTCCTGGCCGATCATGGCCGAGAGGTTGGCTTGCTGGCGCTGTTCGGGGATCAGGCCGGCCAGGGCGGCGGTGCTGGCGATGGCGGCGTCGATCGCGCGCTCGGCGGCGAACAGGGCTTCGGCGACGGTTTCGGCGGCCAGGCGACGTTGCTTGAGCATAGCTTCTCTCCTCGCGCCGGAACGGTCCGTCGGCGCGTCATGGATTGTTTGGTTGTCGGGAGGCTCGAGCCCGAGGGCGGGCTCTTAAGGGTGGGCGAGGCCTTCGAGGGCGTGGAGCCCCGCCAGGATCGAGCCGAACGCAAAGGCGGTCACGATCATCACGGCGACGATGAAGGCCAGTCGGAGCGGGACGCTCAGCTCATTGGGTCGTCCTCCTCCAAGTCCTGAGACAAGAAGTCGGAGTCCGTCAGGAACGTCTCGTCCATCACCGCGCTGGCGATACACAGGATCTCGCGCATCACCAGTTCGTTCGGCTTGAACGAAGCCTGCTTGCGCGTGGCCGCCACCAGGTCCGGCACCATGGACGCCGCGGTCGGGGTGACCGCCAGGTTCATGAGCTGGCGCTCGAGCTCGCTCCACGTGAGCGGGGGCATAAGCTCGGCGGAATTCAGCCTCGGCCACGTGTCCTGGAAGCTCGACACTTCCTGGCGCAGGTGAGCGGCTCGGCCGATCGCGTCCTTCTGGTGGGGGGTCAACTCGTTCACTGGGAACTCCTTCCTCAATGAGGTCAGCTGACCGTGAGGAGGGAGGATCGCCTAGCCGGGCCGCGTCGGACCCTGACGCGATCGGAGGGGGGGTATGGGTCGTCGGAGGGGGGGCATGCGCCCTATCAAAAACCCGGCGCGCGGCGTCGTAGCGGTCCGCCGCGCCCAGGCGCTTGCGGGCCTTGTCCAGGTGCCAGTCGACGGTGTGCTTGGAGAGCCCCAGCTCGCGGGCGATCTCCTTGGAGCTCATGTGGCGATCGACGAGTCGAAGGCATTCGCGCTCACGCTCGGTGAGGCGGTCGAGACCTATGGCCTCGTCAGACAGGGTAGGGTCGCCCTTATCCATCGCGCAGAACCTTATGCGAACGCGCGCCGCCGACAAGCCGCCGGAACATTAAACCTTTGCTATTATGGTTACGGCAGGTCGCCTGTTGCGAGCTGCGAGGACACCTTCCACAGATCAACGCCGCCTTCCGAGGCATGGGTGTCGATCTCGGCCAGCTCTTCAACGGTAAACGACAGGGTGTTCAGCGCGGCCAGAGAGTCCTCCAGCTGGGCCACCGTGCGGGCGCCGATCAGGGCCGAGGTGACGCGCGGATCGCGCAGCACCCACGACAGCGCCAGCTGGGCCAGGGTCTGGCCGCGGCGCTTGGCGATGGCGTCCAGCGCCCGGATGCGGGCGATGTTGTCCTGCGTCAGCAGGTGACCGCCGAACGAGCCGCCCTTGGCCGCGCGGGAGTCGACCGGCGCGCCGTTCAGGTACTTGCTGGTCAGCATCCCTTGCGCCAGCGGCGAAAAGGCGATGCAGCCGACGCCCAGGGTCTCCAGGGTGTCGAGCAACTCGTCCTCGATCCAGCGATTGACCATCGAATAGGACGGCTGGTGGATCAGCAGCGGCACGCCCTCGCTCTTGAGGATGGCGTGGGCCTGGCGGGTCAGCTCGGGAGAATACGAAGAGACGCCCACGTACAGCGCCTTGCCCTGCCGGTGCAGGTGAGCCAGGGCGCCCATGGTCTCCTCCAGCGGCGTCGTCGGATCGACGCGGTGCGAGTAGAAGATGTCGACATAGTCGACGCCCATGCGTTTCAGGCTCTGGTCGCAGCTGGCGATCAGGTACTTGCGCGAGCCGCCGATGCCGCCATAGGGGCCCGGCCACATGTCCCAGCCGGCCTTGGTCGAGATCACCAGCTCGTCGCGGTGGGCCTTGAAGTCGCCGTTCAGGACCTTGCCGAAGTTCTCCTCCGCCGAGCCGTAGGGCGGGCCGTAGTTGTTGGCCAGGTCGAAGTGGGTGACCCCCAGGTCGAACGCCCGGCGCAGGATGGCGCGACCGGTCTCGAACACGTCGGCCCCGCCGAAGTTCTGCCACAGGCCCAGCGAGATGGCCGGCAAGTCCAGGCCGCTGCGGCCCGTGCGGCGATAGGGCATCGACGAATAGCGGTCGGCGGCGGCGACATAGGGAGCTTGCACGGGAGCGGTCCTACTTCTTCTTAGATCAAGGTTTTTGGGGGAGCAGAGCGTCGTGGATGGGGGCGTTCCAGGCGTCGGCCTTGATGTCGTAGACGACGAAGTCGCTGTCGAACTGCCAGTAGGCCCAGGCGAAGCCATGGCGCTCGGCCGAGCGGGCGACGGCCTTGGTGTAGGCGATGCGCGAGTCCAGCGGACCTTTGTCGTAGGCCCCGAACTCGCCCAGCAGCACCGGTCGGCCCTCGGCCTTGGCCCAGGCGACGACCGTGTCGAAATCCTTGTCGATGCGGGCGCGCTCGTCCGCCGCGCCCCAGCTGACGCCGACCGGCGGAACCGGGCTGGCCCACGACGCGCCCTGGTGGGTGAACGGGAACGGATCGTAGTAGTGGAAGGTCACGATCAGGTGACGATCGGCCTTGGGCAGCTTCAGCTCCGAGAGGCGATGCAGGCTGTTCCAGTGGGTTGGGCCGACGATGACGTTGCGGGTCGGATTGGTCGGGCGGATCGCCGCCAGCAGGTCCGGGATCCAGTCGTTCCAGATGGGGTCCATGGCCCGGTTCGGCTCGTTCAGCAGCTCGAACACCACCTGGTCGGGCGCAGCCTTGTAGCGCTGCGCGATCTGGCGCCAGAAGCTCGTGAGCTTGGGCTTGCAGGCGGCCAGGTCGTCCTGGCAGGCGTTGAAGTCGTGCTCGTCCAGGATGACCGTCAGCCTGGCGGCCAGGGCCTCCTTCACCACCTTGTCCAGCGTCGCCAGCCACTGCGGATCCAGCCGGCCCTCGGCGTCCATGTGGGCGAAGGCGTGCAGGTTGACCCGCACGGTGTCGAAGCCGCCGGCCTTGATGGTCTTGAAGTGGCGATCCAGCTGGAAGCGGGCCTTGGCGGGGTCCTTCCACAGCGGATCGTAGCCGATGATGTTGACGCCGCGCTTCATGCTCGCGACCTGCGCCTCGGGCGAGATTTCGCGGGCGGCGGCGGGCAGGGCCAGAAGGGCGGCGAGCGCGCCCATGGCGAGGACTTTGCGGATCGAGACCATGGCGAGCTCCCTTGGACGGCTCTGACGGCCGTTGCGTGACAACGTTGTCAATTTTGGTCCGAAAAGCAAGCGCCCGATGTCAGGCTTCGCGTCGGGCCGCTTCGCTTTCGGTGGACGGCGAGGCCGCGCGGATCAGCTCCAGCACGTCGACGATGATCTCGCGCATGGCCGCCGAGGCCTTGTCGGCGTCGCGGGTGATGATCGCCTCGGCCACGTCCTCGTGCGAGGGGATCGAGGCGGTGCGGCCCTTGATGCGGTTGGTGAAGCGGATCGAGATGCGCAGGGCCGTGTTCACCAGCTCGTGCAGCTCGCGATAGAACGGGTTCTTGGTCGCGCTGAGGATGGCGATGTGGAAGGCGATGTCGGCGGTCAGGGGGTCGTCCTCGCCCTGGGCGGCGGCCTTCATCCGGCGCAGGCCCTTGCGGATCTCCTCCAGCCCCGCCTCGTCGGCGTTGCGGGCGGCCAGGGCCGCGGCGGCCGGTTCGATGCCCAGACGCATCTCGGTGAAGTCGGCCAGCAGGCGTAAGGAGAACTTGCGCTCCAGCAGCCAGCGCAGAACGTCCGGATCCAGCATGTTCCACTCGGCTTCCGGCTCGACCACGGTGCCGTGGCGCGGACGGGCGCTGAGCAGGCCCTTGGCGGTCAGCATCTTGACCGCCTCGCGGGTGACGGTGCGGCTGGCGCCGAACTGCTTGGACAGTTCACCCTCGGTCGGGAAACCCACGTCGGCATATTCGCCGGTCACGATGGCCTGACCAAGTTGCTCGACCAGACCGTAGGTCAAACTCAGGCCGGGCTGGGTGCGCATCGGCGGATCTTCTTTCCTGCGGCGGGACACTGGTCGCCGCTGTCTAACTTGATTTGCTCCGCCCGCGAACGGAGCGGTTGAGCTGAATACAGCCGCGCACGCCGCGTTCGGCAAGAGCGTTCAGGTCGGAGGTCAGACCAAAACGAAAAAATGGGCGACCGGGGTAGGTCGCCCATCTGTCTCACCACCAGGTGGCGTAGAGCGCGATCAGGATCAGGATGACCCCGACCCCGGCGATGTTGAAGCCGGTCGAGGTCCTGTAGCTGACCCCCTCCAGGGTCACGACGCTGACCGCCTTCCTGGCCGGCGCGACCAGCGAGACCAGCACCGCTCCGGCCAGCGACAGCAGGAAGACCACGCCCACGCGGTTCATGAACGGCATGGTGTAGATGGCCTGCTCCTGCAGGTACCAGAACACCGCCGACAGCACGGCCGAGCCGATGGCGGCGGTCAGGGCCCCGGCGGTGGTCGCCTTCTTCCAGAACATGCCCAGGATGAAGATCACCACGATGCCCGGCGTGAAGAAGCCGGTGAACTCCTGGATGAACTGGAAGGCCTGTTCGGCGCCGCCCAGCAGCGGCTTGGCGGTCAGGACGCCGATGATCACCGCGACCACGGCGGTCAGGCGGCCGACGGTGACCAGCTGCTTCTCGCTCTGGCCCGGGCGGGCCTTGGCGTAGACGTCCAGGGTGAAGATGGTGGCGATCGAGTTGATCTTGGCCGCCAGCGAGGCGACGATCGCCGCCACCAGGGCCGCGAACACCAGGCCCAGCAGGCCGGGCGGCAAGAGCTTCATCATCTCCGGATAGGCTTGGTCGGGCTTGATGCCTTGCGGGGCCAAAACGAGGGCGGCGATGCCCGGCAGCACCACGATCACCGGCATCAGCAGCTTCAGATAGGCCGCCATGGCGATGCCCTTCTGGGCTTCCTTCAGGTCCTTGGCGCCCAGGGCGCGCTGGATGATGTACTGGTTGAAGCCCCAGTAGCTGATGTTCATGATCCACAGGCCGCCGACCAGCACCGCGATGCCGGGCAGGTCCTTGTAGTGCGGGTTGTCCTTGGCGAGGATCATGTCGAACTTCTCGGGGAACTGGGTCGTCAGATGGTGGAAACCCGCGACCACGTCGCCGCCGCCGATCTTGCCCAGTGACAGCCAGGCGATGATCAGGCCGCCGGTGACCAAGAGGGCCACCTGAACGATGTCGGTCAGGGCCACCGCCTTCAGCCCGCCCCAGATCTGATAGGCCAGGGCGAAGGCGCCGATGGCGGCCAGGGCCCACATCTGGTCCAGGCCCGCGACGGTGTGGATGGCGATCGAGCCCAGCCACAGGATCGAAGTCAGGTTCACGAAGATGTACAGGCCCAGCCAGAACACGGCCATCAGGGTGCGCACGCTGGGGCCGTACCGCTGCTCCAGGAACTGCGGCATGGTGTAGACGCCGTTCTTCAGGAACACCGGCAGGAAGTATTTCCCGACAATCAGCAGGGTCAGCGCCGCCATCCACTCGTACGAGGCGATGGCCAGGCCGATGGCGTAGCCCGAGCCGCTCATGCCGATGATCTGTTCGGCCGAGATGTTGGCGGCGATCAGCGAGGCGCCGATGGCCCACCAGGGCAGGGCCTTGCCGGCCAGGAAGTAGTCGGTCGAGTCCTTCTGGCGCCCGCCCTTGTCGCGACTGACCCACTGGGCCAGACCGAAGATGGCGACGGCGTAGATCGCCAGCACCGCGATGTCGATCGTGGCTAGGTTCATGGTCCTCCCCCCTCTGCTTTTGTTCTTAGGCGTTCCAGGCCGCGACCAGGGCGGCGGCGCGTTCGCCGACCTCCTGAGCCGTGTAGCCCGGCTTGTAGAGTTCGCCGCCGACGCCGATGCCGGCCACGCCGGCCGCGCGCCAGGGCTCGAGATTGGCCGCGCCGACGCCGCCCACGGCGTAGACCAGGATGTCCTTGGGCAGCACGTCCTTGACCGTCTTGACGTGGCTGGGGCCGAAGCTGCTGGCCGGATAGAGCTTCAGGGCCTTGGCGCCCGCCTTGACGGCGGAGAAGGCTTCCGAGGGCGTGGCGAAGCCCGGCATGGCGGTCAGGCCCAGGGCGACCGCGCGGCTGATCACTTCGGGGTCGGTGTTGGGCGTGACGATCAGCTTGCCGCCGACCTTGGCGACGTCGTCGACGGCCTGGGGCGACAGCACGGTGCCGGCCCCGCACAGGGCCTGATCACCGAAGGCGTCGCACAGCTTGTCGATGCTCTCCAGCGGATCGGGCGAGTTCAGCGGCACCTCAATGCCCCGGATGCCGGCGGCGACCAGGGCGGCGGCGACGTCGAGGATCTCGGTCGGCTTGACGCCGCGCAGGATGGCCACGATCTGGGGCGGGGCGGCGGTGGTCATAAGCTTATCCTTGCACTCTGGAGATCGCCGCGAGCCCGGCGAGAACGGCCGCGTCGCCTTCGACGACGGTGGCGCTGGTCCCGACCCCGGCCAGGGCCTGGACGTAAAGATCGCTGAGGGCGCCCGCGCCGATCACGGTCACGGCGGCCATCGGCCCGAACCAGTCGCGGGCGGCGGCGACGTCGGCGGCGACCAGCAGGCCCGACAGGTAACCCATGGCGTCGGCCGGGCTCATGCCGTCCAGCAGTTGGCGGCTGCGGGTTTCGAACATCAGGTGGGGCAGGCGGGCGGCGCCATGTTCGGCGATGCGCGAGAGGCCCAGGGCGAAGCCCTCGGCGGAGCCGTCAGCCTGGGACCCGCCGCCGGCCGCCAGGGTCGAGTGCTGCTTGAGCAGCGCGAAGGTCTCACCGACCGGGGCGGTGACGAAGCCCATGATCTGGCCGTCCTCGACCACGGTCCACTTGTTGTGGGTGCCGGGCAGGACCAGCAGGTGGCGGCCGGTGCGCAAGGCGCCGTCCAGGGCCAGGGCGCCGAAGACCTGCGTCTCCTCGCCGCGCATCACGTCGGGACCGCCCAGCGGGTTGGCGCAGGAGAGGCCCGGGACCAGGGTCACCGGCAGGCCCTCGGCCTCGAACCGCAAGGCCTTGGCGGCGACATCGGCGGGACCGGCGGGGCAGGCGGCATAGGGCGCCTCCTTCCAGCCGATGCGCGAGCCGACCATGCCGCACATCAGGGCGCCGGCGGGGCTGGCCTCGCCCCAGTCGCCGACCAGGTCCAGGAAGGTCTTCTCCGGCGTGTCGGTCAGGGCCGAGACGCCCGGGCCATCGCGGCGGTGGATCACGCTCTTGCCCTGGCGCAGCCAGAGCCGCAGGCGCGAGGTGCCCCAGTCGCCGACGATGACGATGTCCTGGTCCATCAATGGCTCTCGCGGGTGACGACCGAGCCCGACGACCCGACCAGGAAGTCCAGGTCCGCGCCCTGGTCGGCCTGCAAGACGTGGTCGACATAGAGCTTGGCGTAGCCGCGGGTGTATTTCGGAGCCGGACGATCGGTGCGCCAGGCGGCCAGGCGGCTTTCAAGCTCCTCGGCGCTGATGGCCAGGCTGAGCGAGCGAGCCGGGCCGTCGAAGATGATCTCATCGCCATGACGCACCACGGCCAGCGGCCCGCCGGCGTCGGACTCGGGCGAGACGTGCAGGATCACCGCGCCATAGGCCGTGCCGCTCATCCGGGCGTCGCTGATCCGCAGCATGTCCTTGACGCCCTTCTCCAGCAGCTTGCGAGGCAGCGGCATGTTGCCGACCTCGGGCATGCCCGGATAGCCTTTGGGACCGCAGCCCTTCAAGACCAGGATCGAGCTCTCGTCGACGTCCAGGTCGGGATCGTCGATGCGGGCGCGGAAGTCCTCGATGGTCTCGAACACCACGGCCTTGCCGCGATGGCTGAGCAGTTCGGGCGAGGCCGCGCTGGGCTTCATCACCGCGCCGCCGGGGGCCAGGTTGCCGCGCAGCACCCAGATGCCGCTGTCGGGCTTCACCGGATCGGCCATCGAACGAATGACCTCGCCATTGAACACCTCGGCCGCCTCGTACTGGACGCCGATGCGGTGGCCGGCCACGGTCGGGGCGTCGGGGTCGAGCACCGCTTCCAGCTGCTTCATCACCGCCGGCAGGCCGCCGGCATAGTGCAGGTCCTCCATCAGGAAGCGTCCCGACGGCTGCAGGTCGACCAGCAGCGGCACGTCGCGCGACAGGCGGTCGAAGTCTTCCAGCTCCAGCGGCACGCCCAGGCGGCCGGCCAGGGCCAGCAGGTGCACCACGGCATTGGTCGAGCCGCCAATCGCGGCGTGGACGCGCAGGGCGTTCTCGAAGGCCGCGCGGGTGGCGACCTGGGACAGGGTTCGGCCTTCCTTGACCATGCGCACGATGGTGCGGCCGGTCTCGTGCGACAGGGCCCGGCGGCGGGCGTCCACGGCGGGGATGCTGGCGTTGTAGGGCAGGGACAGGCCCATCGCTTCGATGATCGCGGCCATGGTCGAGGCCGTGCCCATGGTCATGCAGGTGCCCGGCGAGCGGCTCATGCCGGCCTCGGCCGACATGAAGTCCGCCAGCGACATCTCACCCGCCCGGACGGCCTCGGAGAACTTCCAGACGTCGGTGCCCGAGCCGATGTCCTTGCCCCGGAACTTCCCATTCAGCATCGGACCCGAAGAGACGACGATGGTCGGCAGATCCACGCTGGCCGCGCCCATCAGCTGGCCCGGCGTGGTCTTGTCGCAGCCGCCCAGCAGCACGACGCCGTCGATCGGATTGCCGCGGATCGACTCCTCGACCTCCATGGCCAGCAGGTTGCGGAACAGCATGGCCGTGGGTCGCATCTGGGTCTCGCCCAGCGACATGGCCGGGAACTCCAGCGGCAGGCCGCCGGCCTCCCAGACGCCGCGCTTCACGTGCTCGGCGATCTCGCGCAGGTGGGCGTTGCAGGGGGTGATCTCGGACCAGGTGTTGCAGATGCCGATCACCGGCCGGCCGTCGAACACGTCGTCGGGCAGGCCCTGGCTCTTCATCCAGGATCGGTGGATGAACCCGTCCCGGTCCAGCTTGCCGTACGTTCCGCCGCTGCGCAGGCGCTTGCCCGCGGTGTCGTCGCTCATGTCCGTCCCTAACGCGGGCGCTACTGGCCCGGCCCCTCAAGTTATGCGGCCATTTATAGTATAATAATGATCTACGCAATCGGCTGCCCGATCAGCCGAGCTTTGGAAGCGCTTCCGGAATTCCAGCGATTGATTGCGGTGTCATTCTCCACAGTGTGGCTGAAACAACGCTGTCATGTCTGAAATGATAGCGCTATCAATTTCGGCTTGAAGGTAGCAATTATACGATTATAGCTACCGAATATGGAGCGCGCGGCCTGTCGGCCGCACGTCACCGGACGCTCAAGAACGTGCCGGGACGGCTCCCAACAGGGGAAGGGAACAGCGCATGCAGCGCCTCAATTCGTCTCGTCGTAAAATCATGCTGGCCGGCGCTTCGGCCCTGGTCCTGTGCGCCGCCGCGCCGGCGGCCTTCGCCCAGCAGATCGAAAGCACGGCCGTCGACGAGGTCGTCGTCACCGGCCAGCGCGCGGCCATCCAGTCGGCGCAGAAGCTGAAGCAGAACGCCGAGCAGCTGGTCGATTCGATCACCGCCACCGACATCGGCGCCCTGCCCGACCGTTCGGTGACCGAAGCCCTTCAACGGGTCGCCGGCGTCACCATCGGCCGCACCTCGGACGGCCGCGACGCCGACCGCCTGTCGGTCGAAGGCTCGGGCGTGCAGGTGCGCGGCCTGTCGTGGGTGCGCGGCGAACTGAACGGCCGCGACAGCTTCTCGGCCAAGAGCGGCCGCACCCTCTCCTTCGAGGACATCCCGCCCGAGCTGATGGCCGGCGTGGACGTCTACAAGAACCCCTCGGCCGACATCATCGAAGGCGGCGTCGGCGGCACGGTCAACCTGCGCACGCGCCTGCCGTTCGACAGCGCCAAGCGCATCATCGCCTATTCGATCGACGGCTCGTACGGCGACCTCGCCAAGAAATGGAAGCCCTCGGGCTCGATCCTCTACAGCGACCGCTTCCAGACCGGCATCGGCGAGGTCGGCTTCCTGATCGACCTGTCGGACTCCAAGCTGAAGAGCCGAACCGACACCATCTCGGTCGACCCCTACTTCGTCCGCACCGACCTGGTTCCCGGCAAGACGGTCTATGTCCCCGGGGGCTTCGGCTACCGCAGCCTGGACTTCGACCGCGAGCGCAAGGGCATCGACGCGGCCCTGCAATGGCGTCCGAACGACCAGTGGGAAGCGACCCTGCAGTTCCTGCGCTCGTCGGCCCTGATGGCCTCGTCCGAGCACGCGGTCGGCTTCAACGTCGGTTCGACCAACGGTCCGGCCGCCGGCACGACCTTCACCTATGACAACGGCGGCCGCTTCACCAAGGGCACGCTGGCCCAGACGCCGGGCGGGACCAGCCTGGGCTCGTCGACCATCGACACCCGCTATGCCGAGCGCAGCTCGGTGACGTCCGACTACTCGCTGAACCTGAAGTACAATCCGAACGACAAGTGGTCGTTCAGCGGCGACGTCCAGTACATCTACGCCAAGACCAAGACCGTCGACACGACCGCGTTCAACGCGCTCAGCGCCGACGCCTCGCCGGCCAGCCTGGACCTGACCAGCGACCTGCCGACCATCACGATGAACAACAACAAGGCGTTCACCTCGAACCCGGCCAGCTACTACCTGCAGGCCGTGATGGACCACCACGACCGCAACGAGGGCAGCGAGCTGGCCACCCGGCTGGACGGCGGCTACCAGTTCGACGAGGGCGGCTGGCTGAGGTCGCTGAAGTTCGGCGTCCGCAGCACCTATCGCCAGACCACGACGCGCGAGACGGCCTACCGCTGGGATACGGTGGCCCCCAGCTGGTCGGCGCCGTCGATCGACCAGCTGGCCCCCTACAAGGGCCAGTACAGCCTCTATCCGTTCGACAACTACTTCCGCGGCGCGGTGAACCTGCCGGCGACCTTCGTCATGCCGAACGCCGAGTTCGTCCGTGACTATGCCAGCTTCGCCAAGACCATCGAGCAGATCGCCATCGCGGGCGGCGGCGGCTGGCGTCCGTTTGCGGGCGACTTCGAAAGCCAGGCCCAGAACGGCGGCAAGGGCAGCACCAACCACCAGAAGGAAAAGACCCTGGCGGGCTACGCCATGCTGCGCTTCGGGCACGACGTGTCGATCGGCGGCGAGGACCGTGAGCTGGACGGCAATATCGGCGTCCGGGTCGTCAAGACCGAGACCACCAGCCAGGGCGTCCAGGTCTTCAACGCCAATACCCAGACGACCGTCCCGGCGGCCGACCTGGCCTTCGCCAATGGGGCCAAGAGCGCCTTCGTCGGCGGCCGCGACTATGTCAACGTCCTGCCCAGCCTGAACGTGCGCCTGAAGGTGACGCCGGAGATGTTCCTGCGCTTCGCCGCCGCCAAGGCGGTGGTGCGTCCGGACTTCGCCCAGCTGCAGCCGAACTACGCGATCAGCGCCACCAACGGCTTCCTGACCGGCGGGGCCTGCTCCAGCACCATCCCCGGCGGCGCCCAGGCCAACTGCGTGTTCCAGTACACGGCCAACGCCGGCAATCCGAACCTGAAGCCGATCCGCTCCACCCAGTACGACCTGGCCTGGGAGTGGTACTTCGCGCCGACCGGCAGCCTGACCGCGACGGTGTTCTACAAGGACGTCTACGGCTTCATCACCAACGGCGCCCAGCCGGTCACCTTCACCAACAACGGGGTGACCCGCACGGTCCAGGTGATCCAGCCGTACAACGCCGGCAAGGGCTCGATCAAAGGCTTCGAGGTCGCCTACCAGCAGTATTACGACTTCCTGCCGGGGCCGCTGAAGGGCTTCGGGGTGCAGGCCAACTTCACCTATGTCGACAGCAAGGGCGCGCGTAACGCCGCGTCCAACCCGTACGACAGCAGCCAGCTGACCAACATCACGACCCACGGCGAGGAGCTGCCGCTCGAGGGTCTGTCGAAGAAGAGCTACAACCTCGCGGCCCTGTACGATCTGGGCAAGGTGTCGGCCCGGCTGGCCTACAACTGGCGTGAGCGTTACCTGCTGACGACTACGGCGGCGAACATCAACATCCCCGCCTGGTACGACGATTACGGCCAGCTGGACGGCTCGGTGTTCTACACGGTCAACGACAAGATCAAGATCGGCTTCCAGGCCGTGAACCTGACCAACACCAAGACCAAGATCCTGGTCAGCTATCCGGGCCGCCTGGAAGAGGGCCTGACCGGCCACAACTGGGTGGTGGCCGATCGCCGCTACTCGGTGGTGCTGCGCGGGACGTTCTAGGCCTTAAAAACTGTCATCCCGGCCAAGCGCGCAGCGCCCATTGCTTGGTGGGTTGGGCCGGGACCGCAGGAAGCGCCGAGCTTGCCGCGGTCCCGGCTCTACGCTTCGCTGCGGCCGGGATGACAGCCTTGCTTGAGAGACGCCCATGTATCGCAAGTTCGTGGTGGTCGGCGGCGGCACGGCTGGCTGGATCGCCGCGGCGACCCTGATCCAGGCCATGAAGGGCCGGGTCGGCGAGGTCGAGCTGATCGAGTCCGACGAGATCGGCACGGTCGGCGTCGGCGAGGCCACCATCCCGCCGATCCAGTTCCTGAACGGCCTCTTGGGCGTCGACGAGATCGACTTCATCAGGAAGACGCAAGGCACGTTCAAGCTGGGCATCCAGTTTCGCGACTGGGGGCGGCTGGGCGCGGAGTATTTCCACCCCTTCGGCGTCTATGGCCAGCCGATCGACGGGGTCGGCTTCCATCACTACTGGCTGCGCCTGCGCGAGCAGGGCGAGGGCGGCAGTCTCGACAGTTATGCCCTGTCGACGGTCGCCGCCAAGGCGGGCAAGTTCGCCCTGCCGCCCAAGGACCTGCCGCCGGGCGCGCCGGGCCTGGGCTATGCCTACCACTTCGACGCGGGGCTCTATGCCCGATACCTGCGGACCTACGCCGAGACCCGGGGCGTCAAGCGCACCGAGGGCAAGATCGCCACGGTCGAGCAGGATCCGCAAAGCGGCTTCGTCACGGGCCTGGCCCTGGCCGACGGCCGCCGGGTCGAGGGCGACTTCTTCGTCGACTGTTCGGGGTTCCGGGGCCTGCTGATCGAGCAGGCGCTGGAGGCGGGCTACGAGGACTGGTCGCACTGGCTGCCCTGCGACCGCGCCCTGGCCGTCCCCTGCGAGAACGCCTATCCGCTGACTCCCTACACCCGCTCGACCGCGCGGGAGGCCGGCTGGCAGTGGCGGATCCCGCTGCAACACCGCACCGGCAACGGCTATGTCTATTGCAGCAGCCATATCGGCGACGACGCGGCGGCCCAGACGCTGTTGGCCAATCTCGACGGCAAGGCCTTGGCCGACCCGCGCCCGCTGCGCTTCACCGCCGGCCGCCGCAAGAAGAGCTGGAGCAAGAACGTGGTGGCCCTAGGCTTGGCCGGCGGCTTCATGGAGCCGCTGGAATCGACCAGCATCCATCTGATCCAGACCGGGGCCATGCGCCTGCTCTCGCTGCTGCCGATCGGCGGCTACGACCCGGCGGCCGAGGCCGAGTTCAATCGCCTGACGCAGATCGAATACGAGCAGATCCGCGACTTCATCGTCCTGCACTACAAGGCGACGCAGCGCGACGACGCCGAGCTGTGGCGCTACTGCCGCGACATGGCCGTGCCCGACAGCCTGGCCCACAAGATCGAGCTCTTCGAAAGCCGCGCCAAGATCGCCCGCTTCGACGAGCAGCTGTTCGCCGAGCCCAGTTGGCTGGCGGTGTTCCTGGGGCAGGGGATCACGCCCCGCGACTATGACCGCCTGGCCGATGTTCCGGCCTATGGCGAGGTGGCCGCCGCGATGCTGCGGATCGGCCGGATGAACGCCGACATCGTGGCGCGGCTGCCGACCCATGACGCGTTCATCGCGGCGGCGTGTCGGGCGGAGGCGATGTGAATATCCCTTCTCCCCTTGCGGGAGAGGGGGCCGCGAAGCGGGGCGGGTGAGGGGTTGCGCGGGCCTGTCCGGATAGGGTTTTCGACCCCTCATCCGTCGACTGCGTCAACACCTTCTCCCGCAAGGGGAGGAGGGAAGTGGAATGAATGACAACGCTATCAAAACGGCTTGTTGGTCTGAATTATACGACTATAGTCTGGCTAGCTTAGGCGGCGCGGCGAGGGGTTTCATGGCCCTGGCTTTGCGCCTCGCGCGACACCTCTCCCCGAGGTCGCGCGGCGTCTTTCCCCGCGCATCGTCACCTGCGGCGGTGCGCGGATTTTTTTGAGCCTACCGGACTTGCTTGCGCCCTTCGGCGGGGCAAAGGTCCGACAATAAGATTGATAGCGCTAACATCGACTTGGCGCTGCGAACGGAGGAGGCGGATGGGGTTTTCACGCTTCACGGCGGGAGTGGTTTCGGCGCTGGCGCTCAGCCTGGCCGGCGCCGCCCTTGCGGCCGACATTCCGAGACTGGTCGAGAAAGACGGCCGTCACGCCCTGATGGTCGACGGCGCGCCGTTCCTGATCCTGGGCGCCCAGGTCAACAACTCGTCCGCCTGGCCCTCGCAGATGCCCAAGGTCTGGCCGGCTGTCGAGAAGATGGGCGCCAACACCATCCAGGTCCCGATCGCCTGGGAGCAGATCGAGCCGGTCGAGGGCAAGTTCGACTTCTCGTACCTGGACCTCCTGCTGACCCAGGCCCGCCAGCACAATGTCCGCCTGGTGCTGCTGTGGTTCGGCACGTGGAAGAACAGCTCGCCGTCCTATGCGCCCGAGTGGGTCAAGCTGGACGACAAGCGCTTCCCGCGTCTGAAGAAGGAGGATGGTGAGCGGTCGTACTCGATGTCGCCGCTGGCCCCGTCGACGCTGGACGCCGACCGCAGGGCCTTCGTGGCCCTGATGACCCACCTGAAGGCCAAGGACAGCGCCGAGCGCACGGTCATCATGGTCCAGGTCGAGAACGAGACGGGGACCTACGGCACGGTCCGCGACTTTGGGCCCGCGGCCCAGAAGGTCTTCGACGGTCCCGCGCCGGCCGCGCTGGTCAAGGCCGTGGGCGCCAAGCCCGGTACGTGGAGCCAGGCGTTCGGCAAGGACGCGGATGAGTTTTTCCACGCCTGGCACATCGGCCGTTTCGTCGACCAGGTCGCGGCGGCGGGCAAGGCCGTCTATCCGCTGCCGATGTACGTCAACGCCGCCCTGCGCGACCCCATCAAGCCGGGCGAGCCCAGGAGCTATTCGGCCGGCGGCCCGACCGACAATGTCCTCGGCGTCTGGAAGGCCGCGGCCCCCTCGATCGACCTGATCGCGCCCGACATCTACATGAAGGAGTCGGTCAAGTATTCGGCCGCCCTGGCCCACTACAAGCGGCCCGGCAACGCGCTGTTCGTGGCCGAGACCGGCAACGATCCGGTCTATGCCCGCTACGTCTTCGACACGCTGGGCCGGCAGGGCATCGGCTTCTCGCCGTTCGGCATGGACTATACTGGCTACGCCAACTTCCCGCTGGGCGCGGCCAAGCTGGACGAGGCGACGGTCGAGGCTTTCGCGGCCAATTACCGCCTGCTGGGACCCATGGCCCGGGAGTGGGCCAGGCTCTCCTTCGAGAACAAGGTGTTCGGCGGCTCCGAGCCCGACGACCGGTCGCCCCAGACGACGACCATGGGCGCCTGGACCGTCACCCTGCGCTACGGCAAGTGGCAGTTCGGGGCGTCCGACTGGACCTGGCTCAAGGACCGCCCGGCCGGTCCCCAGGGCCCGGACGGCGGCGGGATCGTCGCCCAGCTGTCGCCCGACGAGTTCCTGGTCACCGGCCGCAACGTCCGCTTCGAGTTCGGCCGGGCGGCGAAAGACAACAAACCGATGCTGATGGCCCGCGTGGAAGAGGGTCACTTCGAGAACGGCCAGTGGGTCTTCGACCGCCTGTGGAACGGCGACCAGACCGACTACGGCCTCAACTTCACCGGCGGCTCGCAGATCCTGCGGGTCAAGCTCGCCACCTACTGACGGGACCTGGCATGCGTATCCTGACCCTCTCCGCCTTCAGCCTCGCGCTCATGGCCTCCACCTCGGCCTTCGCCCTGGACGGCGGCTTCGAGAAGACCGCCGACGGCGTCATCGTCACCCCCGCCTCGGGCCCGGCCAAGAAGGTCCGGCTGCAGGTGATGAACGACCGGACCATCCGCGTCACCGCCTCGCCGACCGAGACCATCGACGCGCCGCAGAGCCTGATGGTCATCGCGGCCTCCAAGACCTCCGGCTTCACGGTGACCGAAGCCGCCGGCAAGGTCGTGCTGAAGGCCGGCAAGGCCACCGCCGAGGTGACGCTGAAGGACGGCCAGGTCGTCTTCAAGGACGCGGCCGGCAAGACCGTCCTGGCCGAGCAGGGGCGGGCGGCGTTCAAGCCGGTCACCATCGACGGCAAGGGCTTCTACGGCATTTCGCAGCGCTTCAATCCGTCTACGGATGAAGGCTTCTATGGCCTGGGCCAGCACCAGAACGGCCAGATGAACTATAACGGCCAGGACGTCGAGCTGGCGCAGTACAATCGCGACATCGCCGTGCCGTTCGTGCTGTCGACCCGCAACTACGGCGTCCTGTGGGACAACAACGGCATCACCCGCTTCGGCGACCCGAGCCCCTACGCCCTGGCCTCGCGCGACCTGAAGATCACCGACGAGAAGGGCAAGGCGGGCGGCTTCACCGCTAAGTACTACGTCAAGGGCGAGTTGAAGCTGACCCGGACCGAGAAGGACATCGACTACCAGTACCTGGACGACCTGGGGAGCTGGCCGGCGCAGCTGCAGACGGCGGACAAGAAGCCGGTGAAGGGCGCGACCGTGGTCTGGGAGGGCTATGTCGAGCCCAAGACCAGCGGCGTGCAGAAGTTCAAGCTGTACTCGTCCAGCTACGCCAAGATCTGGGTCGACGGGCAGCTGAAGATCGACCGCTGGCGGCAGAACTGGAACCCGTGGTTCCACAATTTCACCGTCCCGATGAAGGCGGGCAGCAAGCACAAGGTGCGGGTCGAGTGGGATCCCAACGACGGCTATGTCGCCCTGCTGCACAACGACCCGATCCCGGCCGCGCAGCAGAAGTCGCTGACCCTGACCTCCGAGGTCGCCCACACGATCGACTACTATTTCGTCTCGGGCGACAATCTGGACCAGGTGGTGTCGGGCTATCGTGAGCTGACCGGCAAGGCCCAGGCCCTGCCGCGCTGGTCGTACGGCTTCTGGCAGAGCCGCCAGCGCTACAACACCCAGGACGAGCTGGTCGGGGTGGTCAAGGAGTATCGCAAGCGCGGCGTGCCGCTGGACAACATCGTCCTCGACTGGCGCTACTGGAAGGACGACAGCTGGGGCAGCCACGAGTTCGACAAGACCCGCTTCCCCGATCCGAAGAAGATGCTGAAGGACGTCCACGACCTGGACGCCCACTTCATGATCTCGATCTGGCCCAAGTTCTATCCGACGACCAAGAACTACAAGGAGCTGGACGCCAAGGGCTTCATGTACCACCGCAACGTCGAGCAGGGCGCGCTGGACTGGGTGGGGCCGGGTTACCTGAACTCGTTCTACGATCCCTATACCCAGGAAGCGCGCGACATCTACTGGCGCCAGGTCAAGGACAATTTAGGCGGCATTGGCGTCGACGCCTGGTGGATGGACTCAGACGAGCCGGACATGCACTCCAACCTCGACATCCCCGAGCGCACCCTGCGCATGGGGCCGACCGCCAAGGGGCCGGGGGCGGAGTTCTTCAACTCGTACCCGCTGCTGCACACCCAGGCGGTGTTCGACGGCGAGCATGCGCGCGATCCCAACAAGCGCTCGTACATCTTCTCGCGCTCGGGCTTTGGCGGCATCCAGCGCCAGGGCGTGGCCCTGTGGAGCGGCGACGTCGTGGCCCGCTGGGACGACTTCAAGGACCAGATCTCGGCCGGCGTGAATCTCTCGATGTCGGGCATCCCCAACTGGACCACCGACATTGGCGGCTTCTCGGTCGAGGACCGCTACATCAACCGCGAGGCCGCCCACTGGGCCGAGTGGCAGGAGTTGAACCTGCGCTGGTTCCAGTTCGGCGCCTTCAGCCCCCTGTTCCGCAGCCACGGCGAGGAGCCCTTCCGCGAGATCTGGAACCTCGCCGACGAGGGGACCGAGGTCTATAAGAGCCTCGTCTGGTACGACGAGCTGCGCTACCGGCTGATGCCCTACACCCTGACCCTGGCGGGCGAGACCTATCACCGCGACGGCAGCATCATGCGCGGCCTGGTCATGGACTATCCCAGCGACCTGAAGGCCCGCGACGTCAATGACGAGTACCTGTACGGCTCGGCGTTCCTCGTGGCCCCGGTTACCGAGTTCAAGGCGCGCTCGCGGTCGGTCTATCTGCCGGCCGGGACCACCTGGTACGATTTCGAGACGGGCAAGGCCCATGCCGGCGGCCAATCGATCAAGGCCGACGCCCCGCTGGGCCGCATGCCGCTGTTCGTGAAGGCCGGCGCGATCGTGCCGACCACCGAGGTCCAGCAATATGTCGGCGAAAAGCCCGACCTACCGATCACGCTCGTCATCTACACGGGCAAGGACGGGACGTACGAGCTGTACGAAGACGACGGCCTGACCATGGCCTATCAGCGCGGGGCCTACAGCCGCATCCCGATCCGCTACGACAATGCCTCGGGACGGGTGGTGATCGGCGCGCGGTCGGGTCGGTTCGACGGCATGGTGGACAAGCGCACCTTCAAGGTCCGTTTCATCGGCGCGGGCGCCAAGCCGACGGACTTCGCCGCGACGGCCGACGCGACGGTGGAATATGCGGGTGACGTGGTGGTGGTGACGCGGAAGTAGGCCGCTGAAACGGAAACCTCGTCCTTCGACAAGCTCAGGATGAGGTTTCCTACTGCACGGTGATTAAAGTCGTCCTCACCCTGAGCCTGTCGAAGGGCGAGGGCGGCCGCACCGCTAGTCCGCCTGCCCCTTGAACCGCTCGATCAGAAACGCCGTCGCCGGGCCGGGCGGCGTATCACTCCGATGCACGGCGTGCAGCGTGTAGTGCGCGCCCGCCATCTCGGCCATCTCCAGCCGCACCAGCCGGCCGGCCTCCAGATCCTCTCGCACCATCGGTTCGGGCATGTTGCCCCAGCCCAGGCCTTCCTTCAGCAGGATGTGCTTGGCTCCGAGGTCCGCCAGCCGCCAAGTGTGGGCGCTGGCGACGGCGAAGTCGCGGCCTTCGGTCAGGTGCGAGCGGTCGGTGAGCACCAGCTGGGTGTGGTCGCGGCCCGCGCCCGGCGCGTTGGGGCCCTGGGCCAGCGGATGGTCGGGCGCGGCCACCGGGATCAGCAGGGTCGCGCCGACGGCGATATAGTCCAGCTCGTCGCCGCCGTGGACGACATCCAGCGGCCCGGCCACGCCCAGGGTGGCGCGGCGGTCCAGAACCATCTGGGTCACGGCCCCCAGGCCCTCGACATGCAGCCGCAGGGTCACGGTCGGGAAGGCCGCCTGGAAGGCTCGCAACGCGTCGACCACCCGCGCCGTCGGCAGCATGACGTCGAGCACCAGATGCACCTCGGCTTCGAGGCCTTGCAGCAGGCCCTTGGCTTGCGCGCGTAAGGCGGCGACGTCGCCGGCGATCACCCGAGCGCGCGCCAGCATCGCCTTGCCGGCCTCGGTGAGCACCGGGCTCTTGGCGGCGTTGCGGTCGAAGAGGGCCAGGCCCAGCTGAGCCTCAAGGTTGGCGATGGCGTAGCTGATCACCGAATTGGCCCGGTTCAGCCGCCGGGCGGCGGCCGCGAAGCCGCCTTCCTCGACGATGGTCAGGAACACGGTCAGCTGGTCCAGGGTGGGCGCGCCCGGCTCTCTCACGTCATTTCCTGTCGTTCGAAAAATTCGAACGTAATAGACGATTTTATTCGGATATCGCGCAAGGCCGATCGGGATCAAAACCCACGCCAACGACGGGGGCGGGTCCCCGTCAAAGCATCAAGGCAAGGGATTAGCCGTCATGGCCAAGGTTCTGGTTCTTTATTATTCGTCCTACGGTCACCTGGAAACGATGGCCAAGGCCGTCGCCGAGGGCGCCCGAGAAGCCGGCGCGACCGTCGACATCAAGCGCGTGCCCGAAACCGTGCCGCTGGACATCGCCAAGGGCGCCCACTTCAAGCTGGACCAGGAAGCTCCGGTCGCGGCCGTGGAAGACCTGGCCAATTACGACGCCATCATCGTCGGCGCCCCGACCCGCTTTGGCCGCATGGCCTCGCAGGTCGCGGCCTTCTTCGACGCGGCTGGCGGCCTGTGGGCCCGCGGCGCCCTGCACGGCAAGGTGGCCGGCGCCTTCACCTCGACGGCGACCCAGCACGGCGGTCAGGAAACCACCCTGTTCTCGATCATCACCAACCTGCTGCACTTTGGCACGACGATCGTGGGCCTGGACTACGGCCACGCCGGCCAGATGACCCTGGACGAAGTCACCGGCGGCAGCCCGTACGGGGCCACCACCCTCGCCGGCGGCGACGGCTCGCGCCAGCCCAGCGCCAACGAACTGGACGGCGCCCGCTATCAGGGCCGCAAGATCGCCGAGACCGCGATCAAGCTGCACGGCTGACGGCGCTGAGTTTGTAACCGGTCGTCTTTCCCCCCACCGACGACCGGCCGTAGAGGCCGGCTGGCTCCTTACCCTCCTTCTCTCACTTGAGCGGGAATGGGAGCCGGTCGGCCTTTTCTTCGTTCCACCTGAAAACAAGGAGTCTCGTCATGCGCCGTCGTGGCAACCTTCTCGGCGACCTCTGGAAAGGGTTCGTCTTCGTGATCACCATCCGGGCGATCGCCAAACACTATCGCTCACCCCGCTTGCACCTGGCCGATCGCTGATCCTGCGGTCGGCTTATGCCTTATGGCGCACCCAAGTTGAGTTGAAGTTGTTTCATTTTGATACATGTATAGATTTAGAAATCATTTAATAATTAACAAAATAGTTTGAAATCTTAATTATAGAATACTGAAATATCAACGAACGCTTAGTCCTATTGTGTGAGGATGCACGTGAGCAAAACGCTCACCGGTCGTCAAAACGACGCCGGAATCCCTCGAATAGGAGCGACTTCGTTATGGCGCTGAACAGCATCAACACGAACAGCGGGGCCATGATCGCCCTGCAAAACCTGAACGCGACCAACAGCGAACTGCAGACCGTCCAACAGCGCATCAATACCGGCAAGAAGGTGGGCAGCGCCAAGGACAACGGCGCGATCTGGGCCATGGCCAAGAACCAGTCGGCCACCGCCTCGTCGCTGAATGCCGTCAAGGACTCGCTGCAACGCGGCCAGTCGACCATCGACGTGGCCCTGGCGGCCGGCGACACCATCACCGACCTGCTGGGCAAGATGAAGGAAAAGGCCCTGGCCGCTTCCGACACCTCGCTGAACACCTCGTCGTTCAACGCTCTGGTCTCGGACTTCAACTCGCTGAAGGACCAGATCACGAAGGCGGCCTCGAACGCCAAGTTCAACGGCATCAGCATCGCCGACGGCAGCACCCAAAACCTGACCTTCCTGGCCAACACCGACGGCTCGGGTTTCACGGTCAAGGCGCAGTCCCTGACCCTGGGCGGCCTGGGTCTCTCGGGTGTCGCGACCTTCGCCACGGCCAGCGCGGCCAAGACGATGATCGGCACCATCGACAAGGCCATCGGCACCGCCACCAACAAGCTGGCGACCCTGGGTACGTCTTCGACGGGCCTGGACACCCACCTGACCTTCGTCGGCAAGCTGCAAGACAGCCTGGACGCCGGCGTCGGCAACCTGGTGGACGCCGACCTGGCCAAGGAAAGCGCCAAGCTGCAATCGCTGCAGACCAAGCAGCAGCTGGGCATCCAGGCCCTGTCGATCGCGAACCAATCCAGTTCGTCGATCCTCAGCCTGTTCCGCTAAGCAGGACCCTCGCGACCGCGTATACAGGTCGCCTGAAGAACTGGGGCGAGCCGCGAGGCTCGCCCCTTTTTCGTGGCCTCAGACCAGGCCGGGGCCTTCGATCTTCAGCACCGGCGTGAAGGCCGGCCGTCGCTGCGGCAGCTCGACGACCAGGCCGCCAGCCTCCCGTCGGAAGGGCAGGGGATCGGTCCCGCCCAGCAGGGTCACCCGTCGCACCTCGCCCGGCGCGCCCGAAAGGCTCTCGATCTTCAGGCTGCCCTCGGGCCAGGCCATCGGCAGGGCGTAGAGCGCCCCGGCCTTGGTGGTGAAGCGGATGTCGGCCGCCTCGAACGGCTTGGCGCGGCCTTCGTTCTGCATGCCCTCGACCAGCTTGGTCGGTCCCTCGCCGAACACGCGCCAGGGTCGCGAGCCGTAGATCGCCTCGCCATTGACCGCGATCCAGCCGGCCATGTCGGCCAGGACCTTCTCTTCCTTGTCGTCGATCGAGCCGTCGCCGCGCTGGGGGATGGACAGCAGCAGGCAGCCGTTCTTGCTGACCACGTCGATCAGCCGCTGGATGACGTCGCGGCCGGACTTGTACCCGCCGCGTTCGTACAGCGGCCGGCTGTAGTGCCAGTCGCCGATGCAGGTGTCGGTCTGCCAGGGCTCGGGCCGCAGGCGGTCGGAGAAGCCGCGCTCGACGTCCTCGACGATGGCCCGCCGCTGCAGCGGCGACAGCTTCTTGCCCGTCACCACCACGTCGCCGCCATGGCGGTTGTAGTAGCGCGCGGCGGCGTCCAGGCCCGCCTGGCCCAGCGGCAGGCCGTAGTTGTCGAAATAGACGAGGTCGGGCCGGTAGCGGTCGACCAGGTCGTTCTGGCGATCCAGCCAGTTCTTCACGAAGCCCGGATTGTTCGGCGGCGGGGTCTCGATCCACTCGCCGTCATGGGCGGCGTGCCAGGCGTTGGCGGCCTTGATGCTGTCGATCCCGTCGGGGATGACCATGTTTCGGCCGGTATAGAGCGCCTGCGGATCCAGCCCCTGCCACCACTGGCCCTGGCCGCCGGCCTTGGTCAGGTTGAAGGCGTCGTAGCGCTGCCCCCGGCGTGGCCCCTCGGCGTCATAGCCATAGGCCGTCTGCCACCAGTGCCAGGCGTGGGCGGCATGGTTGGAGACCCCAAACCGCAGGCCATGGGCCCGCGCGATCTTGGCCCAGGTCCCGACGATGTCGCGCCCAGGGCCCACCCGCATGGTGTTCCAGGCGTGGTGGCGGCTGTTGAACATGTCGAGATTGTCGTGGTGGTTGGCCATCGACATGAAGTATTTCGCGCCCGCCGCGACGTATTTCTTCATCAGGTCTTCGGGGGCCCAGCGCTCGGCCTTCCAGCGCGGGATGAACTGCATGAAGCCGAAATCGGCCGGGTGGCCATAGGTCTTGAGGTGATGCTCGTAGACCTTGTTGCCCTGCTGGTACATCTGCCGGCCGTACCAGTCGCCGAACTCGGGCACGCACTGCGGGCCCCAGTGCGACCAGATGCCGAGCTTGGCGTCGCGGAACCACTCGGGGACCTTGTAGCCGGCCGCCAGCGACTCCCAGGACGGCTGGAAGCGCGGGGCGGCGAGCGCGGGCGTGGCTGAGAGCGCGGCGGTCGCGGCTAGCATGTCGCGTCGGGTGAATGTCACGAGCGAGTATCCCTAAATCCTTGTCTTCCTGGGCCTTGTGCCCAGGACCCATGGTTCAGCGGGTGTTGAGTTTGGAGGGAGATCGCGGACTTGCCGCCCCGCGATCTCGACAGATGCCGAACCTGCCTCCGGCATGGGTCCTGGGCACAGGGCCCAGGAAGGCGGGGTTTGTTTGGACCTCATTTGGCAGGCGTGAGACGCACCACCCCGCCGCCGCTGGGGGCGAGCGTCAGGGACAGGGCGCTTTTTCCGGTCACTGCCTGGCTGCGAGTCTTCAGCGCCGTCGGCTCGGCCCCATCCTCACGGATCTCGGCCTTGAAGCCGCCGTTCCCCAGGAAGCTCAGCGGGACCTTCACCGTCCGGCCGGTCTCGTTGGTCATGGCTCCGACCCACCAGTCGTCGCCCTTGCGGCGGGCGATGACGATGGACTGGCCGATCTCGCCCGACAGCACGCGGGTCTCGTCCCAGCTGGTCGGCGCGGCGGTGATGAAGTCCAGCCCCGCGGGCGAGGCGGCGTAGGTGATGGGGCTGTCGCTGACCATGGTCAGCGGGCTGTCATATACCACGTACATGGCCAGCGCCTGGCCGCGCGTGGTCTGCACCGTGGGCAGCAGGAACTGGTCCTTGAAGTCCGCCGGCCGCACGTTGCGGAAGCCGCCGGGCGTGTAGTCCATCGGGCCCAGCAGCATCCGCGTGAAGGGCAGGGTGACGTTGTGGGTCGCCGTCACGCGGCGGCTCCACTTGTTGTACTCGGCCCCCAGTACGCCTTCCTGGGTGACATAGTGCGGATAGGTGCGGACCAGTCCCGTCGGGCGATAGGCGCCGTGCAGGTCGACCATCAACCTGTGCTGGCCGGCCTTGTCCAGCAGGCGGTGGTAATAGTCGACGATCTGCTGGTCGTCGCGGTCCATGAAGTCGACCTTGATCCCCTTCACGCCCCACTTTTCGTAAGCCGCCAGGGCTTCATCCATCTGGGCGTCCAGCGCCTTCCAGTGCACCCACAGCATGATGCCGACGCCCCGCTCGCGGCCATAGGCGATCAGGTCCTGAATGCGGATGCCGGGGATGGCGCGGACAACGTCCGTACCAGGAATAACCTGCGGCGCCTGGCCAGAACCGACGTACCAGCCGTCGTCGATCAGCATGTACTCCAGCTTGTTGGCCGCCGCGAAGTCGATGAAGCCCTTTATCGTCGCGTCGTTCATCCCTTCCGCCCCCGCGACCTTGGAGCCGTTCCACCAGTCCCAGGCGGCCTTGCCGGGCTTGATCCAGCGGGTGTCGGTCAGCGTGGTCGGTGGGTTGAGGCTGGTCATCAGGTTGGAGCTGACCAGGTCGCCCGGCGTGTCGCCCATCATCACGACCCGCCAGGACGAGACCGTGTCGGTCCCGATCCGGGTGGTCACGGCCTTGGCCGGATCGTCCAGGCGCGGCGACAGCTTGGTCTGCAGGCCCAGGCCCCCGTCCTCGCGGCCGGTCAGGTACAGGCCCGCCCAGTTCTTGAGGTCCGCCTCGGCCAGGGCGAAGGCCGCCTTGGCCGTCTGGCAGACCACCGGCAGTTCGTAGAGCGCCTGGGCGCGGAAGCTCTTGGCCGGGATCGGGTCGTACTCGCCCTCGTGCGAGGTGCCGAAACGCCCCAGGTTCAGCGCCCAGCAGCGCTCGTCGCCGGACAGGGCGAACCTGGTCTCCTCGCCGCGCACCGCCACGCCGGCCAGATTCGGCTGGTCGGGCAGTACGTAGCGGAAGGCGACGCCGTCGTCATAGGCGCGGGCGACGATTTTCAGCCGCCGCTGCAGGCCGCTGGCTTCGAGAAATTCTACGGTCGTCTCGGCATAGCGATCCCGCACCGTGCGGGTCTTGCCGACCACCAGGTCATAGGTTTCATCGACCTGGCGCGTGCTGGCCGAAGCGATCTTGAGGCCCCGCGACAGCAGCCCGCCCTTGTCCAGGATCAGCCCCAGGGGCGAGGTTGCGACCAGGGTCTGGCCCTTGAACTTCAACGAGAAATTGGCCTGACCACTTTCATCTGAAATGCGGATTTCTGTCTGGCCGCCTGGCGAGGTCACGACCTGCTCGGCGGCGTGGGCCAAGCTCGCGGCGCCGCCAAGCAGGGCTGTCGCTGTCAGCGCTGTCAAAAAGTGGCCGTGAGCCTTCATTTGGAGTTTCCAACCCGATCTTGTTCTGCATATTTGTCATACAAACTAGGCAAGCTATGGATCGCCGTCCAGGGGTATGACAACGTTGTCCCGGTCGAACTTGGCGACAATGAAAGAAGAGTTGGGGAGTATGAACACCAGGACCCTGTGCGTCGCGCTGCTGGCGTCGACCGTTCTGTCCGGCGCGGCGCTGGCGCAAGCCGGCCCTCAAAACACGGCGAACCCCGCCAACTGGCCCGCGGCCAAGAGCCAGGGCCTGGTCGATCCGGCGACGGAGGCCTTCGTCGAGAGTCTCCTGACCAAGCTGACCCTGGAAGAGAAGGTCGGCCAGCTGATCCAGGCCGATATCGGCCAGATCAAGCCCGAGGAGCTGAAGACCTATCCGCTGGGCTCGATCCTGGGCGGGGGCAGCTCGCCGCCGCTGGGCGCGCCCGACCGTTCGCCGCAGAAGCCGTGGGTCGACACCGCCAAAGCGTTCCGCGAGGCTGCCGCTCTCCGCGAGGGTGGCGTGCACATCCCGCTGATGTTCGGCATCGACGCCGTGCACGGCAACAACAACGTCGTCGGCGCGACCCTCTTCCCGCACAACATTGCGCTCGGTGCGGCGCACGATCCCGAGCTGATCCGCCGTATCGGCAAGGCGACGGCCTACGAGACCTCGGCCGCCGGCTTCGACTGGGCGTTCGGCCCGACCCTGGCCGTGCCGCGCGACGACCGCTGGGGCCGCGCCTATGAGGGCTATTCCGAAGACCCCGCCATCGTCCGCCAATATGCCGGCGAGATGATCCTGGGCCTGCAGGGCGCCGTCTCTCAAGGCGGCGTCATCCAGCAGGGCCACGTGGCGGCCAGCGCCAAGCACTTCCTGGGCGACGGCGGCACCGAGAATGGCGTCGATCAGGGCAATACCAAGGTGTCGGAGGCCGACCTCGTCCGCCTGCACGCCCAGGGCTACGTGCCGGCGATCAATGCCGGGACCCTGACCATCATGGCCTCGTTCAACAGCTGGAACGGCGTCAAGATGCACGGCGCCAAGAGCCTGCTGACGGATGTCCTCAAGGGCAAGATGGGCTTCGACGGCTTCGTCGTCGGCGACTGGAACGGTCACGGCCAGGTGACGGGCTGCAAGCCGACCGACTGTCCGCAGTCGATCAATGCGGGCCTGGACATGTTCATGGCCCCCGACAGCTGGAAGGCCCTGTACGCCAACACCCTGGCCGAGGTGAAGTCGGGCGTGATCCCGATGGCCCGCCTGGATGACGCGGTCCGCCGCATCCTGCGGGTGAAGGCCAAGATGGGCCTGTTCCAGGCCGCCCGTCCCTATGAGGGCCGCGAGGGCGTGATCGGCAATGCCGAGCACCGCGCCGTGGCCCGCGAGGCGGTGCGCAAGTCGCTGGTGCTGCTCAAGAACAACGGCGTCCTGCCGGTCAAGGCCAGCGCGAACGTGCTGGTCGCCGGCTCGGGCGCGGACGACATCGGCAAGCAGTCGGGCGGCTGGACCCTGTCGTGGCAGGGCACGGGCAACACCAATGCCGACTTCCCCAATGCGGAGTCGATCTATGCCGGCCTGAAGACGGCGGTCGAGGCCGGCGGCGGCTCGGCGACGCTGGCGGTCGATGGCTCATTCGACAAGAAGCCGGACGTCGCCATCATCGTCTTCGGTGAAAATCCGTATGCGGAAGGCGTCGGCGACCTGAAGACCTCGCTGGAGCACCAGCCGGGCGCCAAGACCGACCTGGCCCTGCTCAAGAGCCTGAAGGCCAAGGGCGTGCCGGTGGTGGCGGTGTTCCTGTCGGGCCGCCCGCTGTGGGTGAACCCCGAGATCAACGCCTCGGACGCCTTCGTGGCCGCCTGGCTGCCGGGCTCGGAAGGCGGCGGGATCGCCGATGTCCTCGTGGGCGACAAGGCGGGCAAGGCCCGCAACGACTTCCGGGGCAAGCTGTCGTTCAGCTGGCCCAAGACCGCCGCCCAGTTCAGCCTGAACAAGGGCGACAAGGGGTATGACCCGCAGTTCGCCTATGGCTATGGCCTGAGCTACGCGCGTCCGGGCAAGGTCGGGAAGCTGTCGGAAGTGTCGGGCGTGAAGCCGGTGGCCGACAACGCCGTGAACTACTTCGTCGGAGGCAAGACCCCGCCGCCGTTCGAGTTCAAGGCCTCGCCCTCGTCGTCGGTGCAGATCGCGCCGGTCGACGCCGGCAACGTCCAGGAAGCCGGCCGCCAGATCACCTATGCCGGCGACAAGATGGGGCGCGCCACGATCGTCGGCGAAAAGCCGCTGGACCTGTCGTTCCAGACCAATGCCGAGATGGCGCTCAGCTTCGAGTACCGCCTGGACGCCGCCGCGACCAAGCCGGTGATCCTGGCCATCGGCGCGGGCAAGCTGGACGTCACCCCGCCGCCCAGGACCCCGACCGGCCAGTGGGCCAGCGTCAAGATCCCCCTGAAGTGCTTCCAGGCCGCCGGGACCGACGTGACCAAGGTGGTGGCCCCGTTCGACCTGGGGACCGCCGGGACCTTCCAGGTCTCAATCGCCAACGTGAAGCTGACGGCCGACCCGGCCGGGGCGGTCTGTCCGCCCAAGGCGCAATAAGGACATGGAGTAGGGATGCGGTTGAAGTTTTTGGCCTTCGCGGCCGCGTCCCTGCTTGCCAGCCCGGCGCTTGCTGGGCCCTTGGCCTCTGTGTTCAGTGACCACGCGGTCTTGCAGCGCGACCAGCCCATCCGGGTGTGGGGTCGTGCGGCGCCGAACGCGGTGGTCAGTGTCGATCTCTCCGGCGCGGCGGTGAATGCCATGGCCGGCGCGGACGGCCGCTGGAAGGTCGAGCTGCCGGCCCGTCCGGGCGGCGGTCCGGCCCTGACCCTGACGGTCCAGGCCGGTCCTGAGCGCCAGGTCGTCGCCGACCTTGTCATGGGCGACGTCTGGCTGTGCTCGGGCCAGTCGAACATGGAATATCCGCTGCGCCGCACCCTGGCTGGCGACAGCGAAGTAGCGGCGGCGACCGACCCGAACATCCGCCTGCTGCAGACCGGCAAGATCAGCACGCCCGCGCCGCAGGAGGCCCTTCCGGCCAGCGTCGTCTGGAAGCCCGCCACGCCCCAGACGGCGTCCGAGTTCAGCGCCGCCTGCTTCTTCCTGGGCAAGGATCTGCGCAAGTCCACGAACGTCCCGATCGGGCTGATCGACGCCACCTGGGGCGGCTCGGTGATCCAGGACTGGATCAGCCGTGAGGGGCTGGCGGCGCTGAAGACCTATGACGAGGGCCTGGCGGTCCTCGACGCCTACGCCCGCGACCCGGCGGTGGGGCAGGGACGGTGGGCCGCCATGCTGGACCGTTGGGCGGCCGCCAAGCTGGGCGCGGCCAATGACGGCATGCGGCCGGACCTGGACGACCGAGCCTGGAAGACCGTGCCGATGGAGAACTTCTGGGAGACCTATCCCGGCCTGGAGGGTTTCGATGGGACCGTCTGGCTGCGCACCGAGATCACCCTGACCAAGGCCCAGGCCGCGCAGGGCGCGACCCTGGCGCTGGGACCGGTCGACGACATGGACACCACCTTCGTCAACGGCCGCGAGATCGGCGCGACCCAGAGCTGGAACGGGCCGCGGAATTACCGCATCGCGCCGGGCGTGCTGAAGGCCGGCCGCAACGTCCTGGCCGTCCGCGCCATCGACACGGGCGGCGGCGGCGGGACCTGGGGCAAGGCGACCGAGAAGGGGCTGCGGCTGGACGACGGGACGGTCGCGCCGCTCTCCGGAACCTGGCGCTACAGGATCGCCGCGCCGTTGTCGGAGACTGCTCTGCCGCCCAACAGGCCATGGCTGGGGGCCAGCGGCCTCTCGACCCTGCGCAACGGCATGATCGCCCCGCTGGTCCCCTACGGCCTGAAGGGCTTTGCCTGGTACCAGGGCGAGGCCAATGTCACCGAGGCCGGCGAATATGCCCGCCTGATGCCGGCCATGATCGCCGACTGGCGCAAGGCGTTTGGGGCGCAGCCGTTCCTGCTGGTGCAACTGGCGGCTTTCGGGGCGCAGAAGCCGGGCGTGGCCAACTCCGACTGGGCCGCCCTGCGCGATGTCCAGCGCCGCGTGACGGCGGCCGATCCGCAGGTCGGCATGGCGTCGGCGGTCGACATCGGCTCACCCTACGACATCCACCCGGCCGACAAGACGCGGGTCGGCCAGCGGCTGGCCCTGCTGGCGCGCAAGATCGCCTATGGCGAGGCCGTGCTGGCGGCGGGGCCGGCGCCGGTGTCGGTGCGTCGCGATGGGGCGGACGTCGTGGTGACGCTGGACCAGCCGGCGGTGGTCTATGGCGCCGCGCGGCCGATCGGGTTCGAGGTCTGCGAGGCGGACTGCCGCTTCGTCGATGCGACCATAAAGGGCGCGAGCGTGCGGCTCGTCGGCGGCGCCGGGGCGACGAAGGTCCGCTACGCCTGGGCCGACAGTCCGATCATCAACCTGTTCGGCGCCACAGGCCTGCCGGCGACGCCGTTTGAGCTGCCCATCCCATAAATCTCCTCCCCCTCCGGGGCAGGGCTATCGCATATGACTGAGGAGTGAGCGGAGGAACTGGTCGTTCCATCCGGCGCGCTTGATCTTGCCCTTGATGGATCCTTTGTCGGGATGCAGTCGCAGGGTGTTGAGGGCGA
>CAIUMD010000085.1 GCA_903900155.1 uncultured Caulobacterales bacterium
CCCCCTCCGGCGCTTCGCGCCACCTCCCCCGCTAGGGGGAGGATCTTGAGGCCTACCCCGCCCCTTCCCGCTCCAGCAGCGTCTTGGCGGCGGCCTTTTCGGCTTCCTGGCGGGACTTGCCCTTGGCGATGGCGGGATCGACGCCGGCGACGGTCGCCTCGACGGTGAAGACCGGGGCGTGGTCGGGGCCGCTACGGTCCAGGACGCGGTACGAGGGCAGCGGACGGCCCTTGCCTTGCGCCCACTCCTGCAGGGCGGTCTTGGGATCGCGCGGACGGCCCTCGCCAGCCCGGTCGAACTCGTCGGACCACAGGTCGAGGAAGACCTTGCGGGCGGCGCCAAGGCCGCCGTCCTGATAGAGGGCGGCCATCAGGGCCTCGGTGGCGCCGGCGAGGATCGAGTCGGTCTCGCGGCCGCCGATCTTGCTGGACGAGGCCGACAGGCGCAGCGCCGCGCCCAGCTCGGCCTTGCGGGCCACGCGGGCGCAGGTCTCGCGGCTGACCAGGGCGTTCAGGCGCGGGGCCAGTTCGCCTTCCTTGGCCTTGGGGAAGCGCTGGGCCAGGGCCTCGGCGGCCAGCAGGCCCAGGACGCGGTCGCCGATGAACTCCAGCACCTCGTTGTCGCGGACCTTCTTGGCCCCGTCCCCGACGCTGGCGTGGGTCAGGGCGCGTTCGAGCAGTTCGCGATCTTGGAACTGATGGCCGATCCGGCGCTCCAAGTCGCCGACGGCGGCGACCCGTCTATCCATTGGCCTGAGACTTTTTTGGGATCACTTCAGCACGTGGAAGAAACGGCTGGGACGGGCGTTCAGGAACCACGTCCACGGCTTGAACAGGCTGGCCTCGGCGTTCCACGACAGCAGGATGATCTGGGCGCGGCCCACCAGGTTCTCGGCGGGCACGAAGCCGACGCCGACCTCGTCGCCGATGTACTGGTCCAGCTCATAGTCCCACTTGCAGGCGGCTTCCTTGTACGGCGAGACGCCCGGGTCGAAGCGGCTGTCGGCCGAATTGTCGCGGTTGTCGCCCATGAAGAAGTAGCAGCCGGCCGGGACCGTATAGACGCCGGTGTTGTCGCCGCGGCTGTCGGGGCCGAAGTCCTGGGTGTTGTAGACGCGGCCTTCCGGATTGGTCTCGGCGAAGCGCTGGACCTGCTGGGTGAAGCCGTAGCCGGTGTCGACCAGGGCCGGGGCCTGCTCCTTGCGCGGCAGGGCCTTGCCGTTAATGAACACCTGACCGCCGCGGATCTGGACCTTGTCGCCCGGCATGCCGATCAGGCGCTTGATGTAGTCGGTGCGGTTGTCGCGCGGCAGTTTGAAGACGATGATGTCGCCCCGCTTGGGCGCATGGCCCAGGATGCGGCCCTTGATGATCGGCGGGCTGAACGGGATCGAGTGCTTGCTCCAGCCGTAGCTGAACTTGGACACGATGATGTAGTCGCCCTGATAGAGGTTGGGCTCCATCGAGGCCGACGGGATCGTGAAGGGCTGAAACAGCAGGACCCGCAGCACCAGGGCGATGCCCAAAGCGTAGGCGACGGTCTTGATGATCTCGATGAGCTCAGCGACGACGCCCTTCTCTTCGGGCGGCGTGAGGTCGTCGGCGGCGTCGGTCATGCGGGCGCTGAGCTCTTCGGAGGTGGTTCGAACCGGTATGGCTTTGCTAGACGGGCTTGGCCCAACCGGCAAGTGCGGCCGCTAGGGTCGGCCCATTTGAAATGGGCGACCCTAGCTCAAATGGAGTGGAGCGTGATTGCCGCCGAAACCGCTCACACTTTCGGCTATCACGCTCTAGCTTGGCTTTGCGGCGGTGTTTAGGCGGCGGGAGCCTTGGGCAGCGCTTCGATGATCACGAAGGCCTGGGCGTAGGGGTGATCATCGGTCAGGGACAGGTGGATCACCGCCTCCATGCCCTCGGGGGTCATGGACTTCAGCTGCTCCAGCGCCCCGCCGGTCAGGGCCAAGGTCGGCTTGCCCGACGGCAGGTTGACCACGCCCATGCCCGCCAGATGCACGCCGCGCTTCAGACCCGTGCCCAGGGCCTTGGAGCAGGCTTCCTTGGCCGCGAACCGCTTGGCGTAGCTGGAGGCGCGGTCGGGCTTGCGCTCGGACCGCTTGCGCTCGATCTCGGTGAAGACCTTGTTGGTGAACCGGTCGCCGAAACGCTCGAGGGACTTCTCGATCCGGCGGATGTCGCACAGGTCCAAGCCGATCCCGATGATCACGCCGCCGCCTCCAGGCGCGCCGCGTCCATCAGGGCGCGCATCCGTTGAATCGCCTGCGGCAGACCCACGAAGATCGCCTCGCCGATCAGGAAGTGGCCGATGTTCAGCTCGGCGATCTGCGGGATGGCGGCGATCGGCTTGACCGTGGCGTAGTCGATGCCGTGGCCGGCGTGGACCTCCAGGCCCAGGTCGGCGGCGAGAGCGGCGCCGGCCTTGAGGCGCTCGAGAATGGCCTCGGCGCGTTCGGCATGACCTTCACGGGCCGCGTCGCAATAGGCGCCGGTGTGCAGCTCGACGACCTGGGCGCCGGCGGCGGCCGAGGCGCGGATCTGCTCGGGATCGGCCTCGATGAACAGCGAGACCCGCGCCCCCACAGTGCGCAGGCGGGCCGTGGCGTCGGCGATGCGGTTCTGGCCCTTGACTACGTCGAGGCCGCCTTCGGTGGTCACCTCTTCCCGGCGCTCGGGAACCAGGCAGGCGGCGTGCGGCTTGGCGCCCAGCGCGATGCCGATCATCTCGTCGGTGACCGCCATCTCGAAGTTCAGCGGCTTGCCGCGCTTGTGGCACAGGTCGGTCAGGACGGCGATATCCGCGTCGCTGATGTGCCGGCGATCCTCGCGAAGGTGCGCCGTGATGCCGTCGGCCCCGGCGGCCAAGGCCAGCTCGGCGGCCCGGACCGGCTCGGGATAGGAGGAGCCGCGCGCGTTCCGGATCGTCGCCACGTGGTCGATGTTGACGCCCAGACGCAGCATGGCTCAGCCCTTCAGGCGGCGGCTGCCGGGATCCTCGATCGGGATCGCGGCCAGTTCGGGCGGCAGGGCGTCGGCGGGATAGGCCGGGACTTCCAGGCTGCACAGCGAGATCAGCGGCGCGCCGACATCGACCTTGCCGCCCGAGCGATCGACGATGCAGGCCGCCGCCACGACGTCGCCGCCGGCGTCCACGATCGCCTGGATGCATTCACGCGACGACAGGCCCGTGGTGACGATGTCTTCGACCATCACGACCTTCTGGCCGGGCTCGAGATGGAAGCCGCGACGGAACTTGAAGGCCCCGCCCTCGCGCTCGACATAGATCGACGGCGCGTTCAGGTGACGGGCGGTCTCGTAGCCGGGGATGATGCCGCCGACGGCCGGCGAGACGGCGACGTCGACCGCGCCGACCGTGGCGATGATCTTCTCGGCCAGGGCCTTGCACAGGCGCTCGCACCGCTCGGGGCGCATGAACACCAGGTTCTTCTGCAGGAACACCGGGCTGTGCAGGCCGGAAGACAGCACGAAGTGGCCTTCACGGAGAGCGCCGGCGGCGCGGAATTCGTCGAGGACGTCGTCGTTGGTCATGAGCCGTGGATATAGAGCACATGGGCGAGTCTACAAACGCCGGCTTGCACCGTAAGGGCGTTTCAGGCTCTACCGCGCCTCATGACCGAAGAACCCCAACGTCCTCGCGTCGGCTGCGGCGCGGCCATCCTCGACGAGCAGGGCCGGCTGCTGCTGGTCAAGCGGGTCAAGAACCCCGAGGCCGACCATTGGGGCGTGCCGGGCGGCAAGCTCGACTGGGGCGAAGCCGCCCATGTCTGCGCCGAGCGCGAGATCAACGAGGAACTGGGCGTCACCATCAAAGCCGGCCGCGTCCTGGCCGTCACCGACATGGTCGCGCCGGACTACCACTGGGTGGCCATTACCTATTCGGTCGAGAGCTTCGAAGGCGAGCCGGTGATCCAGGAAGCCCACACCATCCACGAATGGGGCTGGTTCGCGCTGGACGCCCTCCCCTCGCCGATGACGGCGGGGAGCCTCGACGCGGTGGCGGCGCTGAAGCGCTAACCCCGCGTCCGGTCCACCGTCTCGACCGACGGACACGCCCGCAGCGCCGCCTGGATATTCGTCAGGTGCTTGGCGTCGCGGACCTCGACGTCGATGTCGACGTCGAAGAAGTCGCTCTGCCGGTGGTGCATGCGCAGGTTGACGATGTTGCCGCCGGCCTCGCCGATGATGGTGCAGACCAGGCCCAGCACGCCCGGGGCATTCTGGATCGTGGCGTGCAGGCGGGTCAGCGAGATGGTCGAGCGTTCGGCCTCGGGCGTCCAGTTCAGGTCGCGCCACAGCTCCTCGTGGTCCTCGAACTCAGCCAAGCGCGGGCAGTCGATGGTGTGGACGTCCAGGCCCCCATCTTCGTTTTTGGCCCCGTCTTCGCGCAGGATGCCGACGATGCGGTCGCCCGGCACCGGGCTGCAGCAATGGGCGAAGTGCAGCGAGACGCCCGGCGTCAGGCCGCCGCCGCGCACATAAAGCGTTGCTTCCCGGCCGCCTTCGATCTTGCGGCGCGCCGTGGCGGCTTCGCGATCCGCGTCCTTCATGCCCGGATAGGCGGTCTCCAGCACCTGGCTGGGCGAGACCCGACCGCGGCCGACGGCGTCGAACAGCGCCTCGTCGCTCTCCAGAGCGAAGCGCTCGAGGATCGGACGCAGCGACACGTCCTTCAACTTCTTGCCGGCGCGCTCGAAGACCTGTTCCAGCGAGGCGCGGCCCAGGCGCAGGAACTCTTCCTTCTCGGTCTGGCGGATATGGCGGCGGATGGCCGAGCGGGCGCGGCCCGTGACCGTCAGCGAACGCCAGTCCGGCGGCACCACGGGCTTGGAGCCGCGCACCACCTCGACCACGTCGCCGTTCACCAGCGGCGTGCGCAGCGGCTTCAGCTCGCCGTTGATCTTCACGCCGATGCAGGTGTCGCCGACGCTGGTGTGGACGGCGTAGGCGAAGTCCAGCGGCATCGCGCCCCGCGGCAGGCTGACCAGCTTGCCCTTGGGGGTGAACACAAAGACCTGGTCGAGGAACATCTCGAGCTTGGCGTGCTCGACCAGTTCTTCGCTGTCGCCGCCGTGCTCCAGCACCTGGACCAACTGGCGGAGGTTCGCCAGCGGATCGCGGCCGCCGGCGGCCTCCATGCCTTCCAGGTCGAGGCCGTACGAGGCGTCCTTGTAGCGGAAGTGGGCGGCGACGCCCTCTTCGTTGACGCGGTCCATGCTCTCGGTGCGGATCTGCATCTCGATGCGCATGCCACGCGGGCCGACCACGGTCGTGTGCAGCGAGCGGTAGTTGTTCCGCTTCGGCGTCGAGATGTAGTCCTTGAAGCGGTCGGGCACGCTGGACCACGCCCGGTGCACCACGCCCAGGGCGCGGTAGCAGTCTTCCTCGCTGTCGACGATCACGCGGAACGCATAGATGTCGGCCATCTGCGAGAAGCCGATCGACTTGCGCTGCAGCTTGCGCCAGATCGAATAGGGCGACTTCTCGCGACCGAACACGCGGGCCGGCAGGTTGGCCGACTCCAGACGCGCGGTGATTTCCTGGGTCACCAGGTCGACCGCCCCGCCCTGCTCTTCGCGCAGGGTGTCCAGACGACGGATGATGGCGTCGCGGGCGACCGGATTGGTGTGCTGGAAGGACAGCTCCTCCAGCTCCACGCAGATCTTGTGGCAGCCGATGTTGCGGGCCAGCGGCGCGTAGATGTCGCGGGTCTCGCGGGCGATCCGCTCGCGTTTCGCCTGGTTCTTGATGAAATGCAGCGTCCGCATGTTGTGCAGACGGTCGGCCAGCTTGACCAGCAGGACGCGGACGTCCTTGGAGATGGCCAGGATGAATTTGCGCAGGTTCTCGGCCTGGCGCATGTGCTCGGCCTGCAGTTCGAGCTTGCTGAGCTTGGTGACGCCCTCGACCAGCTCGCCGATCTCGTCGCCGAACAGCTTGGCGATCTCTTCCTTGGTGACCGGGGTGTCCTCGATCACGTCGTGCAGCAGGGCCGTGACGATGGTCGCGGTGTCGAGACGGTACTCGGTGAGGATGCCCGCCACCTCGATCGGGTGGGCGTAGTAGGGGTCGCCGCTGGCTCGGGTCTGCGAGCCGTGCATGCGCATGGCGTAGACATAGGCGCGGTTCAACAGCGCCTCGTCGGCCGTCGGGTCATAGGCGTGGACCCGCTCGATCAGTTCGTACTGGCGAAGGAATTTCGGGCGAGGCTTGGGAGCCTCAGTCGTCGTGGCCGGAGCCACAGACGACGACGCGCCCGACTCCGCCCCCAAGGGAGAAGAATCTGGCGCGCGTTCAGGCGTAGCGGTGTTTTGAGCCGCTTCCAGGGTCAGAGGGTCTGCGCCTTCGGGGCTCAGTACCGCTCCTCCTGACCGCCGTCGCGGTCGCTCTGCAGAGCGCGGACCAGTTCCAGCTCGCTCATCTGCATGTGGCTCGGATCGGCCAGCAGGGCCAGGGTCTCGGCCTCTTCCTCGGCCTCGGTGTGCTCATCCACGCGCTGCAGCGTGCTGATGAGGTGTTCCTTCAGGGCCTCGTGGTCGATCACGTCGTCGGCGATCTCGCGCAGGGCGACGACCGGGTTCTTGTCGTTGTCGCGGTCGACCATCAGGGCCGCGCCGGCCGAGATGCCGCGGGCGCGGTGCGCCGACAGCAGGACGAGCGAGAAGCGGTTGGGAACCTTTTCGACGCAATCTTCGACGGTGACGCGGGCCATGAGTTCCTCGGGTTGCCGGTTAGCGATCGCAAAATAAGCTTCCGTGCGGCGACACGCAACGCCGCGCACGATGTTCTAGCTTTCGCGAGGGGGCGCTTATGCCGGGTTTGGTCCGGAAAGTCCAGCGCCGTGAACGGCATGGGCGCTTCCCAGCAAACCATAAACCTTCACCCCTTCTCAATATTTGCGAGAGCAATGATGGATAGTACAATTCAAGATTGAAGGCAGGCGATGTCGGAAGAGGTCCATGTCTACGAATTGATCGACCCGCGAGACGGCAAGCGATTCTATATCGGCATTACGGACAACGAGAAGCGCCGCCTGAACGAGCATGAAGGCCGTCAATGCCCCTCCACCCGAGAGACGGTCGATGAACTGCTGACGCTCGGACTCAGGCCCAAGATGGTCAGGCTAGCCACCTGCGTCTCGCGGGCGATCGCCGAGGAAATCGAAATCGCGCTCCAGGACCTCAACAGGAAACGCCCGCAGCGCTGGCCGAAAAGACTACGCCCCACCCCGCTCCGGCAGGGTGCGGCCTGGTCCAAGGCTGAAGACATCAAGCTCAGGAACGATCGCGACAGCGGCAAGACCGTTCGCGAAATGGCGGCCTCGTTCAACCGCAGCCGGGGATCGATCACGTCCCGACTGCTCAAGATGAGCCGCGCTGAGCCCCCGAACGCATAGCGCCTCGGCCAGCGGAGCTTCCCCTGGCCGGAACAGCTTGGCGGCGGCGAAGAAGGCGCTCCAGTCCAGGCCCGGCGCGTTCTTGCTCGTGTCGTCGAAGGCCGGCGAGACCCAGCGAACGGGTCAGGGTCATGTGAGCGGAGTCCAGATACGCCTGGCGCGGAAATTGGGCCGGACTGTGGGCGCCCCTCGCGCTGATCGGGGATTAAACTTTGGCAATGGAGTGCGCATCGCGCCCCACCGTCGCCGTCGCGGCCAGGCGGAAGGCCGGCTCGCCATTGACCGGATGGATCCAGGCCGAGGCCAGTTCGGTCAGCGGTCCCATCACGAACAGGCGCTCATGGGCCCGGGGATGCGGCAACCACACATCGTCCTCCAAGACGGTCCGGCCATGGGCGACCAGGTCGAGGTCCAGGGTGCGGGAAGCGTTGGTCTCTCCCCTCGCCCTTCCGAAGGTCTCCTCGATCCGATGCAGGGCCGTCAGGGTCTCGAAGGGATCGAGCTCGGTGCGGACGATGGCCACGCCGTTGCGATATTCCGGGCCGGTCGGGTCGGGCCAGGCCGCCGAGGCCCACAAGGTCGAGCGAGTCACCAGCTCCAGCCCCTCGCCCGGCATCGCCTCCAGCGCCGCTTCCAACAAGGCCTCGCGACTCGTATAGGCTCCCGGCAGATTGCACCCGAGCGCCACGATCACGGCCTCGTCCAAGTCATTTCTAGAGACCTGATTTTTCAAAGGATTACCGTGACCTTCTATCCTACCGACCGACTGGCCCTGTTCATCGACGGGGCCAATCTCTACGCCGCCGCCAAGTCCCTGGGCTTCGACATCGACTACCGCAAGCTGCTCGACGAGTTCAAAAAGCGCGGCGTCCTGATCCGAGCCTACTACTATACCGCGATCGCCGAGAACGACGACTATTCGCCGATCCGTCCGCTGGTCGACTGGCTGGACTATAACGGCTTCACCCTGGTGACGAAGCCGGCTCGCGAGTTCACCGACAGCCAGGGCCGCAAGCGCTGGCGCGGCGACATGGACATCGAGATCGCCGTCGACATGCTGCAGATGGCTGAAACGGCCGACCACCTGGTTCTGTTCTCGGGCGACGGCGATTTCCGCGCCCTGGTCGAAGCTGTCCAGCGCAAGGGCCGCCGGGTCACCGTGGTCTCGACCATGAAGAGCCAGCCGCCGATGACCAGCGACGACCTGCGCCGTCAGGCCGACAACTTCGTGGACCTCGCGGATCTGGGCAACATCATCGGCCGCCCCCAACGGGTCCAGCCGCGCTCGGTGTCGGACAACCGCACCCCGGCCGAACGCGACGCCGACGACGAGTACTGAGATGCAGCAACATTCCAACATCGCCGGCGAAGTCGTTCCCAACCCCGCCGAGCCGCCGCGCGACTGCCCGCTGTGCCCGCGCCTGGTGGCCTATCGCCGTGAGAACCAGACGCTGTATCCCGACTGGTTCAACGGTCCTGCCCCCTCGTTCGGCGACAAGAATGCCCGCCTGCTGGTCGCGGGTCTTGCGCCCGGCCGCAAGGGCGCCAACCGCACGGGCCGGCCGTTCACCGGCGACTATGCCGGGACCCTGCTCTACGACACCCTGATCAAGTTCGGCTTCGCCACCGGCAAGTTCGAGGCGCGACCCGATGACAGCTTGCAGTTGGTCGGCGCGGCCGTGACCAACGCCGTCCGCTGCGCCCCGCCCGGCAACAAGCCCGAGACCTCGGAAGAGAACGCCTGCCGTCCGTTTCTGAAGGCGCGGCTGGACATGTTTCCGAACCTGAAGGTCATCGTCACCCTGGGCGACGTCTCGCGGCGCAACGTGCTCAAGACCCTGGGCCTGAAGGCCTCGGCGGGTATCCCGGGCCACGGCTCGGAGTTCCAGGCGGGTCCCTATCGGATCTTCAACAGCTATCACTGCTCGCGGCTCAACACGAACACCGGCCGCCTGACGACGCCAATGTTCGAGGAGCTGTTCGCGCGGGTGAAGGCGTATCTGGACGAGAACTGAGACACCCAACCATCCAGAGGCCTACCGAACTGGTAGCGGCTCAGCGAAGGTCGGCTTTCTTAGCGAGGCTCCAATGAACTTCATTCAGTCGAAAGATGGCCAGCTATTTCCGAATGCAGGTCGCAGGCTGGTCCGTCTCACGCGACGGTGCGCTTTATCCGATCACTGCTGATGGCATCAACGACGGCGAGAGAGAAGCCCTCTTCATTCTCACGCCCGACGGCCGCGTGAGCCAAGCCGAAAATAGGAACTGGGCCTTGGTTGTGGACTGGCTCGCAGACCCATATCGCTGAAGCCGTGTCCGCCTTTCGTGGGCGAGAAAGTAGCGCAATCGCTTCGAAGACGCAGGGTTTCCCGGCCTAGATCTTCACCGTCCGGCCTTCGCGCGCCGCGCGGTAGATGGCCTCGATGACCCTCAGGTCCTTCAGCCCCTCCTCGCCCGACACCAGCGGCTCGCGGCCGGTCAGAATGCACTCGGACAGGTGGTCCAGCTGGGCCGAGAACTGGTTCTTCGGCTGCGGGGCTGGCTCGCGCGGGCCGTTCTGGCCGCTGAACCGGGCGCGCATCGACTGGCCCTCGTAGCTGGTGGCCGGCTCGCAATCGACGAAGCCCTTGGGTCCCGTCACCCGGTAACGATTGAAATTGGCGCTGTAGGCGGAATAGCCGTTGGCCGTCGCGCCCGACGGAAACTTCAGTTGGAAGCTGATGACGTCCTCGACCTCCTTGAAGCGGATGTCGTTGCGGTCGGTCGACTCCACCGCGTTGACCGCGATGGGCTCCTCGCCGGTCAGGTAGCGGGCGGCGTTGAGGCTGTAGATGCCGATGTCCATCAGGCTGCCGCCGCCGGCCAGGGCCTTATTCAGGCGCCACTGCTTGGGGTCGCCGATCGTGAAGCCGTGATCGGCCACGACGGTGCGGACCGGGCCCAGCATGCCGTCGCGGATCAGCTTGATGGCCTCGATGTTATGGGCCTGGAAGCGGCTGCGATAGCCGATCATCAGCTTGCGGCCGGCCTTCTTGCAGGCGGCGATCATCGCCTCGCAATCGGCGACCGTGTTGGCCATCGGCTTCTCGCACATCACGTGCTTGCCGGCCTTGGCTGCCCGCTCGGTGAAGGTGCGGTGCAGGCTGTTGGGCGTGATAACGTAGACGATGTCGACGTCCGGATTGCTCGCGATCTGGTCGAAGGTCTCGTAGCTGTAGCGGTGGCTTTCCGGGATGCCGTACTGCTCGCCGAAGGTCTTCAGCTTCTCGGGCGTGCCGCTGACCAGGGCCACGAGCTTGGAGTGCTCGCACTCGGCAAAGCGCGGCATGATGATCCGGGTGGCGTAGTAGCCCAGGCCCAAGATCGCGTAGCCCAGCTTGCGACCGGGCTCGTCGGCGTTAGCTCCAAGCGAGGGCGCGCCGATGGGCAGAGCGGCGGCGAGACCAGCCGCCAGGAATGTCCGCTTGCTGATCTCGTCCATGATGCTCTCTCCCTTACCAGGCCAGGCCGGAAGTCTTGGTGCGCACCTTGGCCACCACGTGGTTGGAGGTGATGAACAGCGTCTTGCCGTCCTCGCCGAACGTGCAGTTGGCGGCCGGCCCGCCGGTCTCGATCACGCCCAGCAGCTTGGCGTCCGGCGTCAGGATCAGGATGCCGCCCGGACCGCTGGCGAAGAGCCGCCCCTTGGCGTCGACCTTCATGCCGTCCGGCAGGCCGGGACCACCAGCGGCCTTCAGCGCGGTCGCATCGAAAAACACCTTGGACGCGGTCGGCAGGCCGTCCGCGCCCAGGTCATAGGCCATGATCACCGGCCGGTCGGGGTCCGAGATGGCGACGTACAGGCGCTTGCCGTCCGGCGACAGGCCAACGCCGTTGGGGCGGGTCAGCTTGTCGTCGACCAGCGCCACCTCGCCATTGGGCCGCAGCAGATAGACGCCGTTGAACGGCAGCTCCTTGGCCGGCGAGGCGTCGCCGCCTTCCAGGCCGTAGGGCGGGTCGGTGAAGTACAGCGAGCCCTTCAGCGGCCCGTTGCGGACCTCGACCAGGTCGTTGGGGCTGTTGAACTTCTTGCCCTTGTAGCGCCCGGCCAGGATCGTCTTCTTCTTGGTCGCCAGGTCGATCTTGGCGATGCCGCGATTGCCGCAGTCGGCGGCCACCAGCTCGCCGGCCAGGCTGATGATCGCGCCGTTGGTGCCCGCCTCACGGAAGATCTTGGTCGGCGGACCGTCATAGCCCGAAGGCCGCAGGAAATCGGTCTTGCCGCCCTTGGCGTCCCAGCGGTGCATGACATTGCCGGGCACGTCCGAGAACAGCAGGTACTGGCCCTCCCGAACCCAGGTCGGCCCCTCGGCCCAGGTGACGCCGTCGGCGATCTGCTCGATCGGGGCATTGGCGTCGATGATCGCGTCCAGCTCCGGCGACAGACGGCGGATGCGGCCGATCTTGGGATAGGCCGGAGGGGCGGCGAAGGCCTGGCGCGAGGCCAACAGGGCGGCTCCAGCGCCCAGCACGGCGCGGCGGGTTGTCATGTCGAGTTCCGCTTCTTGATTGGCCTGACCTTTATGCGGAGACAGCGTTGTCGCCGCAATCCGGCATACGACTAAAGTCGTATGCGCGGGACCGCGTCCAACCAGCGGGCATAGGCCGCCTCGCGCTCGTGGTCCTTGATCGCCGGTGTCAGGGTCTCGGCCGCCGGGCTGGCCTGGGCGGCCTCCTCGACCGAGGCGTAGAGCCCCGCCCCCACCCCGGCGAACAGGGCCGCGCCCAGGGCCGTGGCCTCCTGGTAGCTGGCCCGGCGCACCGGGATGCCGGTCAGGTCCGACAGGCGTTGCGAGAACCAGGCGCTCTTGGACATGCCGCCATCGATGCGCAGCTGCGCCGCCTCGCCGAAGGCCGTCGGCGCGTCGGCCCGCATGGCCTCGATCAGGTCGCGGCTCTGCAGGGCGCAGCTGTCGAAGGTGGCCGCGGCGATCTCGGGCAGGCCGGCGTCGCGGGTCAGGCCGAAGATCCCGCCCCGCGCATTGGCGTCCCACCACGGCGCGCCCAGGCCGGTGAAGGCCGGTACCACGACGACGCCGTGATCGGCCTTGGCGGCCCGCGCCAGGGCCTCCGCCGCGCGCGGCCCGCCGGTGATCCCCAGCCCCTCGCCCAGCCACTGGATCGCCGCGCCGGCCACGAAGATCGAGCCTTCCAGGGCGTAGGTCGTCTTGCCGTTCACCCGCGCCGCCACCGTGGTCAGGAGCCGCGAGCGCGAGACGGCGCGGTCCTCGCCGGTGTTGATCAGCATGAAGCAGCCGGTGCCGTAGGTGGCCTTCATCTGGCCCGGCGCGACACACCCCTGCCCCATCAGCGCCGCCTGCTGGTCGCCAGCCACGCCCCGGATCGGCACGGGCCGGCCCAGCACCTCGGCGCCCGCCGCGCCATAGTCGTCGACGCAGTCCAGCACCTTGGGCAGCAGCGCGCCCGGCACGTCGAACAGCTCAAGCATCTCGTCCGACCAGTCCTGGCCGGCGATGTCGAACAGCAGGGTCCGCGAAGCGTTGGTCGCGTCGGTGGCGTGCACCGCCCCGCCGGTCAGCCGCCAGATCACCCAGCAGTCCATGGTCCCGGCCAACAGTTCGCCCGCCTCGGCTCGGGCCCGCGCACCGGGAACCTTGTCCAGGATCCAGGCGATCTTGGTGCCCGAGAAATATGGGTCCAGCAGCAGGCCGGTGACCTCGGTGACGCGCGGTTCGTGGCCCTCGTCCTTCAGCCTGGCGCAGACCTCGGCGGTGCGGCGGTCCTGCCAGACGACAGCCGGATGGATCGGCCGGCCGGTCTTGCGGTCCCAGATCACCACCGTCTCGCGCTGGTTGGTGATGCCGATGGCGGCGATGTGCTCGGCGCGGCCGGACTTTTCGGAAGCCTCGCGCAGCACCGCCACGCAGGCGGCGTAGATCTCCTCGGCGTCATGCTCGACCCAGCCGTCGTGCGGATAGCTCTGGCGCAAAGGTCGCGAGGCCTCGGCCAGGGGCTGGCCGGCGCGGTCGAACAGGATGGCCCGGGTGCTGGTCGTGCCCTGGTCCAGAGCAAGGATCAGATCCTGAGTCATTCACGCTCCTCCGCTACAGCTTGCGACATCTCGACGCGAAACGGCGCATCGGCGTCTTCGTTCTGTTTAAGCATGTTTTCATTTGGGGGCGGCAAGGTCATCCTTCTCGGGTCTTCGGGATTCGAAGGAGGCGGGCCATCCAAGCCGTCGAAATCGCTTCGCTCATGAAGCTGGCTCGCAGTCGCGAGGCAGGCGATCGCGAACGCCTGCTCACCGGCATCATCGACCTGTGCGAGGCCGGCCAGGCCAGCGGCGAGCCGACCCATCCCGACATCCAGGCCCTGCTGAACTCGATCTTCATGACCCTGGTGGTCGAGGCCGAGCGCGACATCCGCCACCGCCTGTCCGAACGCCTGGCCGACGCCGACTGGGCGCCGTCGGCTCTGATCAACATCATGGCGCTGGACGAGATCGACATCGCCCGGCCGATCATCGCCCGCAGCCCGGTGCTGCAGGACCACGACCTGATCCGCCTGTTGGTCCAGGCGACCCTGGAGCACCAGATCGAGATCGCCCGCCGCCCGCGCCTGCCCGGCGCCGTGGTCGAGGCGATCATCAGCCGCGACGAGCCGGCCGTGCTGACGGCCCTGGCCTCCAACGAAACCGCCGAGATCTCGCCCGACGCCATGGGCCGCTTGGTGGGCCGCTCGCGTCAGGTCGTCGCCTTGCGCTCGCCCTTGGCCCGTCACCCCAAGCTTTCCAGCGATCTCGCCGAGCAGCTTTATCTGCTGGTGGGCCGCGCCCTGCGCGATGCGCTGGCGAGCCGCTTCCACCTGGATCCGGCCAAGATGCAGGCGGCGGTCAATGACGCCCTGCGCGCCGCCCACCGCGGTGAGAATGACGATGACGTCGCCCCCGTCGAGCAGGACGAGGACCGCGAGGAGATGGAGCGCTCGTTGATCGAGAAGCTCGACTCCGCCGGCCAGCTCAGGCCCGGCTACCTGTTGCGTGTTCTGCGCGAAGGCCGCCTGCAGCTGTTCGTCATGGCCCTGGCGCGCCTGGGCAAGTTCGAGTCCGCCCAGATCCGCCGCGCCATCGACAGCGGCCGCCCCGAACTCCTGGCCCTGGCCTGCTCGGCCGTGGGCATCGACCGCAGCGTCTTCCCGACCATCCTGGAGCACGTCCGCCAGCTGAACGGCGGCCGTCCGGGCGGCGGCGACGAGGGTGTGCGCCGCGCCGCCAGCGCCTTTGGCCCCTTCACGCCGGACATCGCCGGCATGGCCTTCCGCCAGGCCGTCGGCCAGGTCTGACCCGGCGTTTGACAACCCGCCAGGCTTCCCGCCACTTGGCCTCATGTACCAGCCGCAACCGATCGTGACTCGCCTGGCGTTCAAGGCCAGCGACCGACCCGAGGCCATCGAAGCGCGTGAACGCCTGACCGCCCGTTATGGCGATGTCGGCGACGAGAACGCCCAGGTCATCGTGGCCCTGGGCGGCGACGGCTTCATGCTGGAGACGCTGCACGAGGCGATCGCCACCCAGACGCCGATCTACGGCATGAACCGCGGCTCGGTCGGCTTCCTGATGAACGAGTACAGCGAGGACGACCTCCTGGAGCGGATCAACGCCGCCGAGCGCGCCGTCATCCATCCGCTGGCGATGGTCGCCATCGACTCGCGCCGGACCCAGCATCGCGCCCTGGCGATCAACGAGGTCTCGCTGCTGCGCCAGACCTGCCAGACCGCCAAGCTGCGCATCTCGATCGACGGCAAGGTGCGGATGGGCGAACTGGTCTGCGACGGCGCCCTCTTGGCCACCCCCGCCGGCTCGACCGCCTACAACCTGTCCGCCCACGGCCCGATCATCCCGATCGACGGTCAGGTCCTGGCCCTCACCCCCATCTCGGCCTTCCGCCCGCGCCGCTGGCGGGGGGCCCTGCTGCCGCAATCGGCTCGCGTGACCTTCGAGGTGCTCGAGGCCGACAAGCGCCCGGTTAGTGCGGTGGCGGACAATTTCGAGGTCCGCGACGTCATCGAGGTCCACATCTCCGAGGATCGCGGCACCTCGCTTTCGATGCTGTTCGACGCCGGCCGCAGCCTGGAAGAGCGAGTGTTGGCCGAGCAATTCTCGGCCTGATCTAGTTCCCCTGAGACGTTGGGTCGCGGGAAACGACGGTCTCATCCAATGTTAACGCCTGCTATGTTAGCGTTCTCCAACTATCCGCCACTGGGGAGGCGCTCCGTGACGAACAAGACCGCTGAAGTCATTCAGGTCCCGAATATGCTCAAGCTCAAGGTGGGCGGGCGTGGCGGTATCGACATGGCTGCGATCGCCAAGGCCGAGGCCGCGCTGAAGAGCCTGTCCGGCAACTTCGCCCAATGGCTGAACGACGAAATCGTCAAGCTGGAAGCCGCTCGCCAAGGCGTCCGCACCGAAGGCCTCAACGCCCAGACGGTCGAGACCCTGTACCTTCGCGCCCACGACCTGAAGGGCCTGGGCGCGACCTACGAGTTCCCGCTGATCACGCGCCTGGCCGCCTCGCTGTGCAAGCTGATCGACGACCCGGACACCCGCCTGAACGCGCCGATGTTCCTGGTCGACGCCCACATTGACGCCATCAAGGCCTGCGTCCGCGACGACATCAAGGTCGACACCCACCCGGTGGGCAAGGCCCTGGTCACCGAACTGGAAGCCCGCGTCACCGAATATCTCGGCGCCGCCGCGGCCTAACTCACGTTAGGCCGAACAGCCCCTTCAGATACGGGTTCAGCATCCGGCCTTCCGGATCCAGTTCCTGGCGCACGGCCAGGAAGTCCTTCCAGCGCGGATAGATCGCCGCCAACTGCCCGCCGTTCAGCGTGTGCAGCTTGCCCCAGTGCGGCCGCCCGTCGTAGCGGCGGAAGATCGGCTCGATCAGCGCGTACAAGAAGCTGAAGTCGTCGCGATAATAGGCGTGCACCGCCACCGAGCCGCGCACCCCGCCCTGGAACGGCGACAGCCACGCGTCGTCGGCCGCGATACGGCGCACCTCGATCGGGAAAAAGACGTCGGGACGCTCCTTCTCGATGGTCCCCACCACCTCCTGCAAGGCCTTCAGCTGGTTCTCGACCGGCAGGTGGAACTCCATCTCGTTGAAGCGCACCGGCCGTTCGGTGGAGAGCAGCTTCCAGCCCTCGTCGACGGCTGTTTCCGGCTTGGCGGTCGACAGCAGCGCCTTGGCGGCGGCCTTGCGCAGCGGCGTGGCGAAGCCCAGCAGGTTGCGCAGGCCGCGCAGCGCCAGCAGGAACTCGGTGTCCTGGTCGGGGCCACGGTCCAGGGCCGGATCGTCGGTCTCGTCGTGGCTGATGTTGGCCGCGAGGCCGGTGAACGGCACGGCGTAGAATTCGAAGTTGCGATGCTGGGCCCAGCGCGCCTCGGCGTTGGCCAGGGCTTCGTCGAACGGCTCCAGCCAGACCTTGCGGCGCAGGCGGCGGTTGGCGCTGGTGCGCATCCGCACCTGGCTGATCACGCCCAGCGAGCCCAGCGAGACGCGAGCGGCCTGGAAGACTTCCGGGTTCTTGGCCGCATCGGCGTCGATCACCTTGCCCGACGGCGTCACCAGCCGCAGGCCGGTGACGTCGCCGTGCATGGCCGGGATCTTCATGCCCGTGCCGTGGGTGGCGGTGCCCAAGGCCCCGCCCAAAGACTGCTTGTTGATGTCAGGCAAGTTCGGCAGCGCCCGGCCCTTCTGCGCCAGCAGCGGACCCAGGGCGCCCAGCCGCGTGCCGGTGCGGATGATCGCCTCGTCGCCTTCCCAGCCGACGATGCCCGACATGGCGTCCAGAGAGACCAAGGTCCCGTCGGTGGGCGCCAGGGCGGTGAACGAGTGGCCGGCGCCGACGGGCCGGATCGGAGCCTGGGCGACCTTCAAAGCCGTGGCCAGCTCGCCCTCGTCCTTGGGGGCCAGGCGGGCGGCGGGATAGGCGTTCTGGATGCCCGACCAGTTGCGCCACAAGAGCTTGCCGTCGGCATTGACCGAGGCCGGGGCCGGCGGTTCGGGCTTGTCTCCGGTGGCGACCTTGTAGGCGGCGACACCACCGCCCGCGACCACCGCCGCTCCGGTTCCGCCCGCTATAAGGGCCCCACGCCTCGAGATCATGCCGCCTCCCGGTGCTATTTCGCGGAGTCTTCGCGCCCCGCCATGAATCGGATCAGACCCTGGAAATCGCCTGGTGTGCAAGCCACGCACTGGCCGGTGGCCGGCATGGCGTTAAAACCCTGGATGGTGTGGTCCAGCAGCACGGCCTCGCCCTGCTTCCAGCGCGGATCCCAGGCGACGCGGTCATGGACCAGCGGCGCGCCCGTACCGGGCGTGGCGTGGCAGGCGTGGCACGAGGTTTCGTACAGCGCCGCCAGCTTGGCGTCGGCCGGACGCAGCGCGGCGGCCTGTTCAGGCGTGGGCGGCGGCGGGGTCTTGGCCCCGCAGGCGGAAAGGATCAGGGCGGAGGCGACGAGAACCAGCGCCCTCCGCATCAAGCGATCCCCGACAGGCGTTTGGCCGCCGTCAGCGTATTGGCCAGCAGGCAAGCGATGGTCATCGGCCCGACTCCCCCCGGAACCGGCGTGATCGCGCCGGCGACTTCCCTAACCTCGTCGAAGGCGACGTCGCCGACAAGCCGGGTCTTGCCCGCCGCGGCGGCTTCAGGGTCGCGGGCCGGGAAGCGGCTGATGCCGACATCGATCACCACCGCGCCCGGCTTGATCCAGTCGGCCTTGACCATCTCGGCCCGACCGACGGCGGCCACCACGATGTCGGCCTGGCGCACGACGCCCGGCAAATCCTGGCTGCGCGAGTGGGCGATGGTCACCGTGCAGTCGGCGGCCAGCAGCATCTGGGCCATCGGCTTACCCATCAGGTTCGAGCGGCCGATGACCACAGCGGTCTTGCCCTTCAGGTCGCCGATCGCATCCTTGATCAGCATCATGCAGCCCGTCGGCGTGCAGGGCGCCAGGGCCGGCAGGCCGCTGGCGAGGCGGCCGGCATTGGTCACGGTCAGGCCGTCGACGTCCTTGTCGGGCGACAGGGCCGCCACGACGTCCATCTGGCTGATGTGGGCCGGCACCGGGAACTGGACCAGCACGCCGTGGATCCTGGGATCGGCGTTCAGCTTGGCGACCACTTCCAGCAGCGCCTCTTGCGTCGTGTCGGCCGGCAGGCGGCGGGTCTCGGAGTACATGCCGGCGGCCTCGGTCTGCTCGCCCTTGTTGCGGACATAGACCTGGCTGGCCGGATCCTCGCCGACCAGCACCACGGCCAGGCCCGGCGTCACGCCGTACTCGGCCTTCAGCGCCGCGACCTCCTCGGCGATCTTGGCCCGCAGGTCGGCCGCGAAGGCCTTGCCGTCGATGAGTTTGCCCTTGATGGGCGTGTCATGGGCCATGGTCGTTCTCCTGCTTGGCCCGTCCCTACCGGCTCGGCGCGAGACTCGCAACTTCGCCAGCCTTCTTGGGGGCTTGACCATCCCCCGCCCCCGGCGTGTCCTCGCCCCATGACCCAGCCCTCTCCCGCCGCCCATGCCCGTGAGCTCCTGAGCAAGCTGGGCGTCCCCGCCCTGCCCGCCGACGCCGGCCATCCGGTGCGCAGCCCGATCGACGGCGCCGTCCTGACCCACGTGGCCTTCGACGACGCCCGCGAGATCGGCGCCAAGGTCTCGGCCGCCTGTCATGCGTTCGCCGCCTGGCGCGTCGTCCCCGCCCCGCGTCGCGGCGAGCTGGTCCGGCGGTTTGGCGAGGAACTGCGGGCGGCCAAGGCCGAGCTCGCAGCCCTGGTCACCCTGGAAGCCGGCAAGATCGCCTCCGAGGCCGCCGGCGAGGTCCAGGAGATGATCGACATCTGCGACTTCGCCGTCGGCCTGTCGCGCCAACTGCACGGCCTGACCATCGCCTCGGAGCGCCCCGGCCACGCTATGCGCGAGACCTGGCATCCGCTGGGCCCGGTGCTGGTGATCAGCGCCTTCAACTTCCCGGTCGCGGTCTGGGCCTGGAATGCGTGCCTGGCTTTGGTCTGCGGCGATCCGGTGATCTGGAAGCCGTCCGAGAAGACGCCGCTGACGGCCCTCGCCACCCACGCCATCCTGCAGCGCGCCCTGGAGCGCTTCGAGGACGCGCCCGAGGGCCTGGCCAGCGTCGTCCTGGGCGGCCGCGACGCCGGCGAGCGCCTGGCCCGCGATCCGCGCATCCCGCTGGTCAGCGCCACCGGCTCGACCCGCATGGGCAAGGCGCTCGCGCCCCTGGTCGCCGAGCGTTTCGGCCGCTCGATCCTGGAGCTGGGCGGCAATAACGCCATGATCGTCACGCCCTCGGCCGACCTGTCCCTGGCCCTGCGCGCCATCGTCTTCTCGGCGGCCGGCACGGCGGGCCAGCGCTGCACCAGCTTGCGCCGGCTGATCGTCCACGAAAGCCTGGCCGACAAGGTCGCGGGCGCGGTGGACGCCGCTTTCCAGCGCCTGCCCCTCGGCGATCCCCGCGACGCCAAGACGCTGCTGGGCCCGCTGATCGACAAGGCCGCCTATGACGCCTTCGTCGAGGCCATGAACCAGGTCCGCGCCGAGGGCGGGACCGTCAGCGACGGCGAGCGCCTGCTGATCGACCAGCATCCGGACGCCTTCTATGTGCGGCCGGCCCTGGCGCGCCTGTCCGCCCCCGCCCCCTGCATGCAGCGCGAGACCTTCGCGCCGCTGCTGCACGTCGCGCCCTATGCCGACTTCGACGAAGCCGTGGCGATCCAGAACGACGTCCCGCAAGGCCTGTCCTCCTGCATCATGACCAACGACGTCCGCGAGGCCGAGGCCTTCCTGTCGGCCGCCGGCAGCGACTGCGGCATCGCCAACGTCAACATCGGCCCCTCGGGCGCCGAGATCGGCGGCGCGTTCGGCGGCGAGAAGGAAACCGGCGGCGGCCGCGAGAGCGGCTCCGACAGCTGGAAGCAGTACATGCGACGGCAGACCGCGACGGTGAACTATTCGGGGGCCCTGCCCCTGGCCCAGGGGGTGCGGTTCGATCTGTAAGCATGGCTCCGCCCCCTCACGCGGCTGGCCGCTGAAGTCATGGAAAGGGATGCGGAGCGCCGGACAGCGTCCGGAGTTCTTTGTGTTTGTTACCGTTTCGACGAAGCCCGACACTCCGCGCGATCGTTATCCGGAAGCGTGACGGCCCGACGCTGTTCGCGCCTTACCGCCCTTGAAGCCTCCGACGGGCGGGCCGGATCGCGTTATCCGGTCCCGGTTGCGGCTGTTTCCAGTCGCCTGTCGTACTCACCGGCCTAAGTCCACCGTCGTTTCTGTGTTCCAGGGTCGACTACCTCGGGGATGGAC